>CAIJQQ010000001.1 GCA_903822825.1 uncultured Burkholderiales bacterium
ATGGCAAGATAGCCTGACGTGCAAAAGTGAAAATTTGACCATGAGTTTTGTGTCTCCAGAGTTTGGATGGTTGTGTCTGGTTTTCTTCCCGCTTTATTGGGGATTGAAAAAATACGCCCAAGCGCAGCATCACTTGTTGATCATTTCGGGTTATGCCCTTTATGCGTCCTGGGCGCCTCAATTCGCTTTGTTGTTGGCCACGTACAGCCTTTTGGTTTGGTTGCTGGGCGTTTGGATGCATGGGCGTTTTCGCCTTGGCCGGCCCGTTTCGGTGCCCTTGGCATTGGGTTTGTGGGCTGCAGGCTTGTTCCTGCTCACCGTCAAATACTATGAGTTTCTTCGTGCCACGGCTCAAGCCTTGTTGGGGGCCGTGGGACTGTCCTCTGCCTTGCCGTTGGTAGACGTTGTCACACCTGTGGGCGTCTCTTTTTTTACTTTTCAGGCCATCACTTATCTGGTGTGGGTGGGGCAAGGTCCTGCCAGGGCGCGCTCGCTCAAGGATGTGCTGCTGTTTTTGAGTTTCTGGCCCACCTTGTTTGCTGGCCCAATTTTGCGGGCGGCAACTTTCTTCGGGCAAATCGATGCCAAGCGCCCTGGGCGCCCGCGCAAGGCCATGTCGGCGCTTTACCTGATCATGTTGGGATTGACACAAAAAATGCTGTTGTCTTCATGGCTGGCAGAACAATTTGTAGATCCTGTTTTTCGCTTGCCAGAGCAAACCAGTGGACTGGTGTTGACCGCCTCTATGGTCGCTTACAGCTTGCAAATTTTTCTGGATTTTGGCGGGTACACATTGATCGTGACAGGGCTTGGCCTGTTGTTGGGTTATGAACTGCCCGTCAATTTTCGACAGCCCTATCTTGCCCGAAACCTGCAAGATTTTTGGGCGCGTTGGCATGTGTCTTTGTCGAGTTTCATCCGAGATTACATTTACATCCCACTGGGTGGTAATCGACTTGGTTGGTACCGTACCCAGTTGAATGTGATGGCTGGTATGTTCATCAGTGGCATGTGGCACGGGGCGAATTGGACTTTCATTGTCTGGGGGCTTTTGCATGGTGTGGGGGTTGTTGCTTTGCATGTGATGCGGCGACTGGATTGGCCTCAATGGCCTTTACCCTTTGCGCGCTTGGCCACATTTGCATTTGTGACCTTGGCTTGGGTCTTCTTTCGTGCCGACTCGATCGACCAAGCTTGGAGTGTTCTGCTTGGCGTATTCAACAGCCCTACAGCTTGGTGGCACTGGCAAGGCAAGCCCGTGGGGTATTTGGCTTTGCTCTTGGCCGTCTTCTGGGTTTTGAGTTTGAATGCCCGCCGATGTCAGGCGGGCACGGTGAGGGCCATGCGCAGGTTGGGGTGGATTGCGACCTGCCTGGGAATGGGCGCTGTTTTACACCTGGTCGTTGCCCTTGGTCCAGAGGGCGTCCCAGGTTTTATTTATTACAGATTTTGATGGTATGAGCACGAATGCACGTCGGTTGAGTCTGATTTTTTGGACCATCGGGTTGGCCATGTCTGTGATCTGGCTGCCTTCATTGGATCGTTATTTGGGCGCCCGTTACCACTCCGGGATGGAGCCTGTTTTGTCCTTGGTTTTTCCTCCGTCGTGGACAGATGCATTGCTGCACAGGCAAGAAAATCCAGAGCATGCGGGCCGCCATGAGGCGCAGGTGCAAGGCGTTGAAACCCGGCAACAAAGCCATGCAACTGAGAGCTTGAAGCTTCCACCGAATCCACCCAACGAAAGACCTGCAAACACCAATGCACCCCATCAGGATCAACCGCGCGTACTGGCTGACGTGGGTGGCGATTCATTCCAGGTTCAAATACTCCCGCCTGGAAAGTTCATGCCCACCCTGGCGCAGCAAAAACTCAGAGAGGGCCCTCAACGAATCTTGTTCGCGGGCGACTCCATGATGCAAGGTGTGGCACCGTTCGCCATGCGCGAATTGGCCAAGCAAAACCCGGAATGGAAAATGTTTGATGAGAGCCGGCAAAGTACCGGTTTGACTGTCAGGCGCTACTTTGATTGGCCAACACGCATTGTGGAGTTGATGGATGCGCGTGATCTCACCTTGGTCGTGGTGTTTCTCGGCCCAAATGATCCATGGGATATCGCGGTTGGTGGGAAGCGGCATGTGTTTCCAACCGATTCTTGGGTTTCGCACTATGCCAGTCGTGTGGATGAAATTCAGTCCGCAGCCAAGCAGCGAGGAATTGGCGTGATCTGGATGGGGTTGCCGGCCATGCGTGAGGCCAGAGTGCATGATGGCGCAGTGCTGCAAAACCAGATCTTCCACGCACGTGCCAAAGCATGGGGCACAGATTTTTTATCCACCGAGCCTTTGGTTGGTCTTTTATCTGAGCCTTATCAAAAATTCTTAAAAGATGATGCAGGACAAGCTGTGAATTTGCGCGCAGAAGACGGCATTCATTTCAACACCACGGGGCTCAAGCGCATGAGCAGTGCTTTGGTGCAAATGATCATTCATTCCGCCCACCCATGAAGAAAACCGTCAATTTTTGGATACTCCCAATATGGCTGGCAGCAGGTGTTGCAGCTGCTCAAGCTTTGCCTGCTTCCTCGGCGCAATTGCTCGTCAAGGCGCGCAGTGGGGTGCCTGATCTGTCTTGTGCTCAAGCCCCTCGGCGCACTTCTTCCCCGCCTGCTCAAGACGCAGATCCTTTGGAAATTCCCGATGAGGAACAGGTTCGAGATCAATTGACACCGGGCGGTGCAATGCCCATGCGTGGGACGGTGACTGCAAGCGACACTTGGAAGGGTTTTGAAGGACGAAGCGGTAAAGCTTTCAAGGTGGCCATTTGGGGTGACAGTCACCAAGCGGCAGGATTTTTTTCGGGGGAGTTGCTTCGCTTGCTTCAATGGCCTGCTGAAGCTGTTGGACAGTGGATCATTCCTGCCACCATGAACAGGCCTGGCATCAGGCTGGGGCTGAGGAAATCCTGCACCAGTGAGCACTGGCGGTACGAGCCAGCGTATTTCATGTCTGATGCTGCAGCGGAACCTGGCCCGGGTTTGGTCAGCATGAATGCTGTGCAACCGGGTGCTCTGCTGGCTTGGGATGTGCGCAATGCCAATGGCGCAGCTGACAAAGACCGTGTCAGGATCCTTTACCAACAAACTGCTTTGCCCATTCGGTTGGGGGTGACGGTCGATGGTGGGGGCGAGCAGGTGCTTACCCTGAGAGGTGAGGTGGGAGGGGCCGCACTGGATCTGTCCGGTGATGGTCCTTTGTCAGTGATCACCGTCCGATTGCTGGAGGGTTCATTTCGGTTCCAAGGTTTGGAGTTGCCTATTCTGGATTCGACACGTTTGGTGCTGGATGTATTTGGTTACCCTGGGGCAACAGCAGCAGCTTGGCGCAGAGCCAAACCGGACCAGCTCAAGAAGTGGTGGGGTGACGATGGGTATGACATGGTCGTACTGGCGTTTGGGACCAATGAAGGCAATGTGCGTCCTTTTGATGCTGCGGTGTATTTTCAAATGCTCAAGAGTTCGGTCGTTGCATGGCGTGAGCAGTTTCCCAATGCGGCATGCGTTTTGATCGGGCCAGGGGACCGCGGCGTACTGATCAGGCGCTCTGAGAACCTCAAGGCCAAAAAGTCGTCTAAAGTAAATCAGGGGGCGAAGACGAAACAAAAGCTAAGTCAAAGTCAAAGTAACCCAGCCAAAGTGCGCGCGCGCTCGGCCAATCCGGTCGCAGAGCCACTGACGGGTAAAGGGGCATCTCAGGATCTATTCAAGTACACGCGCATTCATGAGGAAATTGGGGCCATGCAGGAAAAACTGGCTACCGAGCATGGCTGCAAATATTGGAGCATGCTGGATGCCATGGGGGGCTCGGGGGGGGCGTACCGATGGGCGCGCAATAACCCGCCTTGGATGGCCAAGGATTTGATCCATTTCACGGTGCCTGGCTACCAGCGTTTGGCGCAATCATTTGCCGAGGACGTCGGATGGCAAAAAAGCTTGTTGCCACGCGCCCCATGATTTTGTATTGGCCTTTGAGTCAGCCCTTCCGGGTGGACCTCAGACCTTCGTTCTTATAATTAACAAGACCCCGGACTTATGGATGGGATGCCTATGGTCCTTATTCCGTGACTGCGCATCGAATTGATGCTTGCAGTTCAGTTTGTTAATCAAAATTGTTTCATGAATACCGCCGCACACCCCCAAAGAACGCTCAGCAAATTTGACTTGGTTTGCTTGATTGTTGGTACGGTCATCGGTGCCGGCATCTTCAAGGCGCCTTCAGTCGTTGCAGGACAGGTGCCATCTGGCGTTGAGTTTTTGCTCGTGTGGCTGATCGGTGGGGTGATTTCGGTCGTTGGTGCACTGTGTTACGCGGAGCTTGCCACCAGTTGGCCGCATGCGGGAGGCGAATACCATTTCCTTTCTCGGGCATTCGGCAAAAACACAGCGTACTTCTATGCATGGGCACGCAGCACGGTCATCATCACCGGATCGATGGCGATCTTGGCCATCACGTTGGGCGATTACATGACGACGTTGGTGAATCTGGGTGTGTATTCAAATTACCTTTGGGCTATCGTGTCTATTGTGGTGCTCAGCGTGATCAACTTCATCGGAATCCAACAGGGAAAGTGGACTCAAAATGCGCTGACAGTCTTGGAGGTTTCGGGTGTTCTGGCCATTGTGTATGCGGGCTTTTCGACCAGCCAGATGCAGAGCATTTCGCAATTGATGGAGCGCCAATCGCAATCGAGCAATTATGGTTTGGCCATGGTCTTTGTGCTGTTGACCTTTGGCGGATGGAATGAGGCAGCTTACTTGTCAGCCGAAGTCAAAGATGAAAGACGTGGGGTGGTCAAATCTTTGGTCTGGGGACTGGGCTTGGTGACCTTGCTTTATTTGCTTGCCAATTTGGCTTACTTCAGTACTTTGGGTTTGCAAGGCATGGCCAATTCAAGCGCGGTGGCGTCAGAGGTGTTCATGAAAGCGTACGGCCGTGAATCGGCCATGGTGTTCAGTCTGATTGTGGTTTTCTCTTGCCTCAACTCATTGAATGCAACCATATTATTTGGCGCACGAAGTGCTTACGCATTGGGGCAAGACTTCCGCAGTTTCGCCTGGCTTGGACGCTGGCACGCCTCAGGCAACCCGCGCAACAGTTTGATCTTGCAAATGCTTCTGGCGCTGACCGTGGTGGGCTTGGCGATTTTGACGCGTCAGGGCTTCGAAGCTGTTGTCGAGTTCACTGCACCGGTGTTCTGGACTTTCATTTTGCTTGTGGGCGTGGCCGTGATCGTGTTGCGTCGGCGCTATCCTGAAGTGGATCGCCCATTCAAGGTGCCGCTTTACCCTTTGTTGCCCTTGGTGTTCATCCTGGTGACCGGCTGGATGCTCTGGTCCAGTCTGATGTACACCGGTGCCGGTGCATGGGTTGGGATGGCTGTTTTGGCCTGCGGACTGCTGCCCTTGGTTTGGGAGCGGTTCTACCACCGTCCATCGGCAGAGCCTGAACATTGATTCGCTGACGGGCTTTCAAGGCCCGGGTTCTCCCCTCGGGTTGGATGAGATCGCCTTATCTTCGATCAGGTGGTCAGTGGGGGCAAATTCATCACTGCTGCATCCGTGTAGACCAATTCCAAAGGGTAACGTTGCCCAGCCAGGTGGTCTTCGATGCAGCGCAGCACCAAAGGGCTGCGGTGGCGATCTGCGCTCGCGCGCACCTCTGCCGGCGTCATCCAGAGGGTGCGAACGATGCCTTCGTCCAGTGAACGCTCAGGCAGAAATTCGCCCAGTTCGCCACAAAAAGCCATGCGCAAGTAAGTGATGTCTTCGCCCGTCGCAGGGCGCTGAAATCTCGACAAGTACAAGCCCACCAAAGCGTTGGGTTTGAAGGCGTGCGCCGTTTCCTCCAAAGTTTCACGAGCGCAACCGTCGGCGGGCGACTCGAAAGGGTCCAGGTGCCCTGCGGGGTTGTTCAGGCGAAGGCCTTCCTGCGTGTGTTCTTCGACCAGCATGTAGCGGCCATCACGCTCGATGATGGCGGCCACAGTGACATTGGGTTTCCAGCGTGTATCCATGAGGTGATTATCTGCAATGGCGCCGAACCTTGTCTTTGGACGCTGAACAAGGCAGTCCAACATTTTGAAAACTTTAGAAACCATTTGTCCTTTGTGCGTGTCGCGTTGTTGTCAAGACAGGGCTTGCCCTGTCTGAGAAGGTGGTGACATCGGTTAAGCTAAAACATTCCTTTTTTGAACAGAGCAAGGCGACATTCATGCAGACAGGCGAATCCGCACCCAAGCCGCAACGCATCGGCGTTCCAAGAGAAGTTTTTCCCGGTGAAAAACGGGTGGCCACGGTGCCCGACGTGGTGGCCAAGCTGGTCAAGCTTGGCTTTGAAGTGATGGTGGAACAAGGCGCTGGCGAGCTGGCCGACCTGTCCGATGCGGCCTATGTGGAGGCTGGTGCTTCCATTGCGCCCAGTGCCGATGCCCTGTGGAGCGGCAGCGACATTGTTTTCAAAGTGCGTGCGCCGACGTCAGATGAAGTGGCATTGATGCACCCAGGCCAGACGCTGATCGGCTTTTTGTGGCCCGCTCAAAACCCCGAATTGATGCAGCAGCTCGCGGCCAAGAAGGTCACCGCGCTGTCAATTGATGCACTGCCCCGCACATTGAGCCGCGCCCAAAAGATGGACGCTCTGACCTCGATGGCCGGCGTCAGTGGCTACCGCGCTGTGGTGGAGGCGGCCAATGCATTTGGCCGTTTTTTCAATGGCCAGATCACGGCTGCGGGCAAGGTGCCCCCAGCCAAAGTGTTCATTGCCGGTGCCGGCGTGGCCGGTTTGGCCGCCATCGGCGCAGCCGCCAGCTTGGGTGCCATCGTGCGTGCCAACGACACACGCGCCGAAGTGGCCGACCAGGTTGTGTCACTGGGCGGTGAATTCGTCAAGGTCGATTACGAAGAAGAAGGCTCGGGCGGCGGCGGTTACGCCAAGGTCATGAGCGAGGGATTTCAGGCCGCGCAGCGTGCCATGTATGCGCAGCAGGCCCGTGAGGTGGACATCATCATCACCACCGCGCTGATTCCCGGCAAGCCCGCGCCCAAGCTGATCACGGCCGAGATGGTGCAAAGCATGAAGCCCGGCAGCGTGATCGTGGACATGGCCGCCGAGCAAGGCGGCAACTGCGAGCTGACCGAACCCGGCAAGGCTGTGGTCAAGCACGGCGTGACCATCGTGGGCTACACCGACCTGGCTTCGCGCATGGCGCGCCAGTCGTCCACGCTGTACGGCACCAACTTGTTCCGCCTGACCGAAGAACTCTGCAAGACCAAGGACGGCGTGATCAACGTCAACATGGAAGACGACGCCATTCGGGGCCTGACGGTCATCAAGGACGGCGAAATCACTTGGCCTGCACCTGCCCTAGTGGTGGCGCCCAAGCCCGCGCCCAAACCCGCAGCCGCGGTGAGCGAGAAAAAGGGAGGGCATGGCCACGGCAGCAGTGGGCCGATGCCTGTCAAAACGTTGACCATGGTGTTTGGTTTGGGGGCGCTGGCCTTCTGGGCCATCGGTGCTTATGCCCCCGCGGCTTTCTTGGGCCACTTCACTGTCTTTGTGCTGGCCTGCTTCATTGGCAACATGGTGGTTTGGAACGTGACCCCTGCACTGCACACGCCGCTCATGAGCGTGACCAACGCGATTTCCAGCATCATCGTGATCGGTGCATTGGTGCAGATCGTGCCGCCCGAATCGGGCGCCAATGGGCGGCCTGACCAGCTCATTCTGTGGCTTGCCTTTGCCGGCATTGTGCTCACGGCCGTCAACATGTTTGGTGGCTTTGCAGTGACGCGTCGCATGCTGGACATGTTCAGAAAATAATGGCCTCGGGGGCCAGCTGCAGCTGCGTCCCCGCTGATTAAAGACTTCGGGACTTCATCTTCAGCGCTGTTCCCGACAGATTAAGAAAAGAGACGTACATGACTTCCAGCCTGGCCACTGTCGCCTACCTTGGCGCTGCCATTCTCTTCATCCTCAGCCTGGGTGGCTTGTCCAACCCGGAGACATCCAGACGCGGCAACCTCTACGGCATCATCGGCATGGCGTTGGCGGTGCTCGCCACAATCGTAGGCCCACGTGTGGCTACCGCCGGAATCCCTTGGATCATGGGTGCACTGCTCATCGGCGGCAGCGTTGGCCTGTATGCCGCCAAGACGGTCAAGATGACGCAAATGCCTGAATTGGTGGCCTTGATGCACAGCCTGGTGGGCTTGGCAGCTTGCCTGGTGGGTTTCGCCAGTTATGTGGACACCTCGGTTCAGTTCCAAGGTGCTGAAAAAACCATCCACGAAGTGGAAATCTACATCGGCATCCTGATCGGTGCGGTCACTTTTTCTGGCTCGCTCATTGCCTTTGGCAAGCTCAACGGCAAGATTGGTGGCAAGCCGCTGATGCTGCCAGCACGCCACTGGCTTAACTTGATGGGCTTGTTGGTGGTGGCCTGGTTTGGTCGCGAGTTTGTACACGCGCATGACGTACAAAGTGGCATGACGCCATTGATCGTCATGACCGCCATCGCGCTGCTGTTTGGTGTCCACATGGTCATGGCCATTGGCGGCGCCGACATGCCAGTGGTGGTGTCCATGCTCAACAGTTACTCGGGTTGGGCTGCAGCGGCCACGGGCTTCATGCTCAGCAACGACTTGCTGATCGTGACCGGTGCACTGGTAGGCTCGTCGGGTGCCATCTTGTCCTACATCATGTGCAATGCGATGAACCGCAACTTCATCAGCGTGATCGCCGGTGGCTTCGGGGGGGGTGCGCCTGCCGCGCCCAAGGCCGAAGGGGCCGCTGCCGAGCCCCAAGGCGAGGCGGTGCCTGTGAGCGCCGCCGAAACGGCCGAGCTCTTGCGCGACGCCAAGAGCGTGATCATCGTTCCGGGCTACGGCATGGCGGTGGCCCAGGCCCAGCACACGGTCAATGAAATCACCAAAATTTTGCGCAGCCGCGGTGTGCAGGTCCGCTTCGGAATCCACCCGGTGGCCGGCCGCATGCCTGGCCACATGAACGTGCTGTTGGCCGAGGCCCGTGTGCCCTACGACATCGTGCTCGAGATGGACGAGATCAACGACGACTTCCCTGACACCGACGTGGCCATGGTCATCGGAGCCAATGACATCGTCAACCCCGCTGCGCAAGACGACCCGACCAGCCCGATCGCCGGCATGCCGGTGCTCGAAGTCTGGAAGGCCCGCACCAGCATTGTCATGAAGCGCTCCATGGCCAGTGGCTATGCGGGCGTGGACAACCCACTGTTCTATAAAGAGAACAACCGAATGCTGTTTGGCGATGCCAAAAAAATGCTTGACGAGGTCTTGGTCTCCTTGAAGACCTGAGCTCTGCTGCGTCCTTAAGACCGCGTCAAGGCGGGTTGGGTGGTCCCATGAGTGGTCGCACGCGAGTTCAAGCCACGGCGTGACTCCGGGAAACCCTTTATTTTTGCACGTCAGTATTCTGTCAGTTGTGCTGTAGACTGAGTTGCATGGAAAACCATGCAATGACCTCCGAACGTGTTTGGCTCAGCAGCTACCCCGCGGGTGTTCCAGCCGACATTGACCTGGGCCATTACAACTCCTTGGTGAGCTTGATGGAGGAGAGCTTTGCCCGCTTCGCCGACCGCACGGCGTACAGTTTCATGGGTAAAGACGTCAGCTATCGCCGTACCGATGTGGAAAGCCAAGCATTGGCAGCTTACCTCCAGTCCCTTGGCTTGGCAAAGGGCGACCGCGTGGCCGTGATGATGCCCAATGTGCCCCAGTACCCGGTGGCGGTGGCTGCCATCCTGCGCGCAGGGTATGTGGTGGTCAATGTCAACCCGCTCTACACCGCCCGTGAACTCGAGCACCAGCTCAAGGACTCAGGGGCCCGTGCCATTGTGATCATCGAAAATTTTGCAGGCACACTTGAAAAGTGCATCGCCCAAACGCCTGTGCAGCACGTGGTGCTCGCGACCATGGGCGACCGACTGGGATGGCTCAAAGGCACGCTGGTGAATTTCGTGGTTCGCAAGGTCAAGAAGTTGGTGCCGGCCTTTCATCTGCCCAAAGCGGTACCGTTCAATCAGGCCTTGCGCCTTGGCCTGCGCTTGTCGCTGCGACGCCCCGAGATCACGCCGGACGACATCGCCGTACTGCAGTACACGGGGGGCACCACCGGCGTCTCCAAGGGAGCTGTGCTTTTGCATCGGAACGTGGTGGCCAATGTCTTGCAGTCAGAAGCATGGAACGAGCCCGTGATGAAGCGCGTGCCCGAAGGCGAGCAGCCGACCTCGGTGTGCGCGCTGCCGCTGTACCACATCTTCGCGTTCACGGTGAACATGATGCTGGCCATGCGCACCGGCGGCAAGACCATTTTGATTCCCAACCCGCGTGATTTGCCTGCGGTGCTCAAAGAACTGTCCAGACACACCTTTCACAGCTTCCCGGCAGTGAATACTTTGTTCAACGGACTGGCCAACCATCCGGATTTCAACACGGTCAATTGGTCCAACCTCAAAGTATCGGTCGGTGGCGGCATGGCAGTGACGCCCAGCGTGGCCAAGCTGTGGCTGGAAAAAACAGGCTGCCCCATCTGCGAAGGTTATGGTTTGTCCGAGACCAGTCCCTCCGCCAGTTGCAACCCGACCACCAGTACCGAGTTCACTGGCACCATTGGCGTGCCCTTGCCTGGCACCTGGATGAAGCTGTTGGACGATGATGGTCAAGATGTGGCCATGGCTGGCCAGCACGGCGAGATCGCCATCAAGGGACCGCAGGTGATGGCCGGTTATTGGCAGCGACCAGACGAAACAGCCAAGGTCATGACGGCCGATGGGTATTTCAAGTCCGGCGATGTAGGCATCATGGATGAACTTGGTTTCTTCAAGATCGTGGATCGCAAGAAAGACATGATCTTGGTCAGCGGCTTCAACGTCTACCCCAACGAGGTCGAAGAGGTGGCCTCGGCGTGCCCTGGCGTGCTCGAATGCGCGGCCATTGGTGTACCTGACGAGAAGACCGGCGAAGCGGTCAAGTTGGTGGTGGTTCGCAAAGACCCGTCGCTCACAGCTGAGCAGATTCAGGCCTACTGCCGTGAAAACATGACGGCATACAAGCAGCCACGCATCGTGGAATTCCGGGCCGATCTGCCCAAAACGCCCGTTGGCAAAATACTGCGACGCGAGTTGCGCAACCCGACCTGAGCGGGGCTGACCAGCGCGTGGTTTCATGCGGCCCTTGGGGGCCGCTTTCTTCTGGAAAACATGACCCCCACGTTCGTCACTTCGTTTACTCACTGCTCCCCGAGGGGGCTGTGCCATCCTTGGGGCGGCCCGGCGGAGGCCACGACATGACCCCCATCGGCATCATGAGTGCCATGCACGAAGAACTGGCCGCTGTATTGCAGGCCTTGTCCGTAGAGCGGCGCGTGCACGTGGCGGGACGGGATTTTTGGCATGGGCACTGGCATGGCCGCCCGGTGGTGGCGGTGCTCTCGCGCATTGGCAAGGTGGCTGCGGCCACCACGGCCACGGCACTGATCGAGCGTTTTGGCGTGGACCAGCTCGTCTTCACCGGGGTGGCGGGCGGTCTGGGGCCAGGTTTGAAGGTCGGCGACGTGGTGCTGGCCCGCAGTTTTGTGCAGCACGACATGGACGCGTCTCCCCTGTTTCCACGGCACGAGGTGCCTTTGTATGGTCGTAGCCACTTTGAGACCGATGCCGGTTTGTCAGATGCGTTGCAGCGGGCGGCTCAAGATGTGTTGGCCGATGTGGCACCGCATGTCGGTTCTGAAGCCGTCGCCGAGTTTGCCTTGCAGTCGCCTCGTTTGCACGAAGGCCTGATCGCCAGCGGCGACCGTTTTGTTTCTACGACCTTCGAGCGTCGCAACTTGCAGCAAATCTTGCCTGAGGCGCTGGCGGTCGAGATGGAGGGGGCGGCTGTTGCGCAGGTCTGTGCAGATTACGGTTTGCCGTTTGCGGCGCTGCGCACGATTTCTGACCGCGCCGATGACGACGCCCATGCCGATTTCAGCCGCTTCATTAAGCATGTGGCCAGCCGCTACAGTGTGGCCATGCTGTCTCAGTGGTTGAAAAAACCTTGACGCCCGCATCTGTCGGGCTCGGGCTGTGGTGGGTGACGATGTTGAGCTTGCGTCTGAGGAACCCGCCACAGCCCGAGTCCGACAGATACCCACCTACACCAGGGCTTGAGCCTCAACCTTATTTCAACCAGCCACGCCGACGGAAGTACCACATGGGCACCACGGCGCTGGCAGCCATGAGTGCGATGGCCACGGGGTAACCCCAGGGCTGGTTCAACTCGGGCATGTACTGGAAATTCATGCCGTAGATGCTGGCGATCAAAGTGGGTGGCAGCAAGGCCACGCTGGCCACCGAGAAGATCTTGATGATCTTGTTCTGGTTGATGTTGATGAAACCGACGGTGGCGTCCATCAAGAAGTTGATCTTGTCGAACAAAAAGGCCGTGTGCGAGTCAAGCGAGTCGATGTCGCGCATGATTTGGCGTGCATCTTCAAATTGCTCGGCATTGAGCATTTTGGAGCGCATCATGAAGCTCAGGGCGCGGCGTGTGTCCATCACGTTGCGGCGGATGCGGCCATTCAAGTCTTCCTGGCGCGCAATGGCACCCAGCACTTCACCGGCCAAGGCGTCGGTCACGTCGCCCGACAGCACTTGTTTGCCCACTTTTTCGAGCTGGTCGTAAATGCCTTCGAGGGTGTCGGCCGAATATTCGGCGTCTGCGTCAAACAGCTTGAGCAGCACTTCCTTGGCGTCTTCAATCAACCCTGGCGCGCGGCGAGCACGCATGCGCAGGAGGCGAAAGACTGGAACGTCCTCGTCGTGGATGGAAAACAGCACACCCTGGCTTTTGAGGTTGGCGTTGTGCTGGTTCAGGATGAAGGCGCAGCGCACCGTGCGGGGCTCGTCTTCGTCGGCGATCAAAAAGTCAGAGCGGATGTGCAGTTCGCCGTTGTCTTCTTCGTAAAAGCGCGCGGACTCTTCGATGTCCTCGTCCATCGCGTCTTCGGGGATGGACAGACCAAAGTATTGTTTGATCCAGCGTTTTTCTTCCAAAGTGGGTGATTCCAGGTCAACCCAGATCGGCTGAAAGCGTGACAACTCCTCCAGGGATTCGATTTCTTCCTGGAAAAGGCGACCGTTGACGAGGGTGAAGATGTTGAGCATGGCGTTCTCCGTTAGGCCAGATGCCAAGAGTTCCAAAAGGGGCGGCGTTGGGGTGGTGCGGCGGCTTTCGAACGTCTGGCGGCATGCTCAAGTCGTTCGAAAGCTACCAACTCGGGTAGCTTTCCACGGTGGGTTCTCCAAAAATGAAGAGGGATTATCGCACCCGAATGGGCCGATGCAGGGCTCGCGTTGTGTCGGTCCTGTGTCGGTGCAAGGCACCCTTCTTGAACATGGCGCGGCCTTCGCTCAATCTTCGACAAGATAGCACCCCCAAGCGGGATTGCCAAGTGCATTCTGCGTTTTTTTGGGGGATACCTTGAGGGGCCTTGCATTTGTGCGGGTGCGAGCGCATAGTGAATTCAGCGGTCTTGAAAAAGTCCGTCGGGCACCCGCAAGGGGGCTTTCAACCCAAGCAACAGGAGACAATGTCTATGAACCTGACGATCAGCGGTCACCACCTTGAAGTAACACCCGCCTTGCGCACCTATGTGACCGGCAAACTCGACCGCATCACGCGACATTTCGATCAAGTGGTCGACGTCAAAGTGCTGTTGACGGTGGAAAAGCAAAAAGAAAAGGAAAAAAGACAGCGTGCAGAGTGCAATATCCATGTGAAAGGCTATGACCTGTTTGCCGAAAGTGCCCACGAGGACCTGTATGCCGCCGTGGACGAATTGATGGACAAACTCGATCGGCAAGTGGTCAAACACAAATCCCGGATCACGGACCATCACCACGATGCGCCCAAGCGCATGATGTGAACCTCCCAACATTACAAATCAGGGCTGCCTTTGCGCAGCCCTTTTCATTAAAAATGGCAGATGAATACCAATGTGCTCATTTGGTAAATATTTCCCTGTGAGAGATGACAAGGGGTGCATAATTCGCCACGATGATGAATCGACTCGCGTCTATCCTGCCTATTGCCCAAGTTCTTGTTGGGGTAGAGGCCACCAGCAAGAAGCGTGCTTTTGAAGAAGCCGGGCTTCTGTTCGAGAACCTGCATGGCTTGTCCCGTGCATTGGTGACGGACAGTCTTTTTGCCCGAGAACGCTTGGGCTCTACCGGATTGGGGCACGGTGTAGCGATACCCCATGGCCGCATCAAGGGCCTGAAGTCGCCCATGGCTGCTGTGTTTCAACTGGCCCAGCCCATCGGGTTTGACGCCCCGGACGAATTGCCGGTCAATTTGTTGATCTTCCTTTTGGTGCCCGAAGCGGCCACCCAAAAACACCTTGAAATTTTGTCGGAAATTGCCGAGCTGCTGTCTGACAGCGCCTTGCGCGAAAACATCAAGAGCAGTGCCTCTCAAGACGTGATGCACCAGCTGATTGCGCAGTGGCGGTCGGCCCAAATCGCCTGAACCTTTTGCCGGACTGCCCGCCATGAAACCCACCGTGGTCAGTGCCGATGTTCTTTTTGAAGACCACCGAGCCCAGCTCAAATGGCAGTGGGTTGCCGGGCTGGGGGCGTCTGAGCGCCGTTTTGACGAAGTGGCTGTGCGTGAAGCCACATCGGGCGCAGACCTGGTGGGCTACCTCAACTACATCCACCCCTACCGGATGCAGATCCTTGGCCCACGCGAAGTGGCGTACCTCACCAACTCGACGCCGGACGACTGTGCGCGCCGCATCTCGCGCATCGTGACCCTCGAGCCGCCCGTGTTGGTGATCACGGATGGTCAGACGGCGCCTGACGCTCTTTTGTCGATGTGCGAACGGGCCCAGATCCCGATGTTTTCCACGCAGGCGTCATCGGCGTTCGTGATCGACGTGCTTCGGGCCTACCTGTCCAAGCACTTTGCCGACCGCACCACCATGCACGGCGTATTCATGGACATTTTGGGCTTGGGCGTGCTGATCACGGGTGAATCTGGTCTGGGCAAAAGTGAGTTGGGCCTGGAGCTGATCTCTCGCGGCAACGGACTGGTTGCAGACGATGCCGTCGACCTGTACCGCATCAACCAGACCACCATCGAGGGGCGTTGCCCTGACTTGTTGCAAAACCTGCTCGAAGTGCGTGGCATCGGATTGCTGGACATCCGGGCCATTTTTGGCGAGACGGCGGTGCGCCGCAAGATGCGCCTGAAGCTCATCGTGCATCTCGTGCGCCGAGAGACATTGGAGCGCGACTATGAGCGGCTGCCCACCGAACCGCTGAGCCAGGTGGTTTTGGGTGTGCCAGTGCGCAAGGCCGTCATTCAGGTGGTGGCTGGGCGCAACATCGCCGTGCTGGTGGAGGCCGCTGTGCGCAACACCATCTTGCAAATGCGTGGCATCGACACCTACCAAGATTTCATTGAACGGCAGCGCCGGGCGATGGAGTAAAACTGCAGTTCAGCGCTGGCGGTGCGGGCAGGGGTTTTGGGTGCAGTGGGCGTACAAGCTCAATGCATGGTCAGCAATGACAAATCCTTTGGCTTGGGCCACAGCCTGCTGGCGCTGCTCAATTTCCGGGTCATAAAACTCCTCCACCCTTCCACAATCGAGGCACACCATGTGGTCGTGGTGTTGACCTTCATTGAGCTCATAGACAGCCTTGCCGCTTTCAAAGTGGTTGCGGTTCAAAATACTGGCCTGCTCGAACTGGGTCAACACCCTGTAGACCGTGGCCAGACCAATATCGGCATTTTCGTTCAGAAGTTGCTTGTAAACGTCTTCTGCGGTCATGTGACGCAGACCACTGCGCTGAAAAACGTCGAGGATTTTCATGCGAGGGACCGTGGCCTTGAGCCCGCTGCTTTTGAGTTCTTCGATCTGGATCATGGGGTTTCGGGTTTGGTGGGTGAGACCGCTGAATTTGAATCCAGCCGTTACAATGGTCAGATCATATCGGTGTGCCTCCAAACATGACAGCTTTACGGACTTTTTGCTTCTTGGGTGCTTGGTCGGCCATCGTGGCCCTGTCCTCGGGCCTTGTGGGCTGCGGCAGTTTCAAGAACCCCTGGAGTCAGGACACTTTCAAGCCCTACGTGGCTGAGGTGGTGCAAGGCAATTTCGTCTCCAAAGAGCAGCGCCAGGCGCTGAGCATGGGCATGCCACGATCGCAAGTGCGCGATGTGCTGGGCACGCCATTGGTGTCCAGCCTGTTTCACGCTGACCGTTGGGATTACGCTTTCAGCATCAAACGCCAGGGCGTGCCAGAACAAAAATTCCACCTCACGGTCAATTTCAAGAGCGACGCTTTGGCGGCAATCGAGGGCGATGAGTTGCCCAGTGAAGCCGAATTCGTGCAACGCCTGTCCAATGGTCGCAAGCCCGCCACGGTGCCGACGCTGCAAGCGACCGATGCGCAGTTGGGCAAGTACCCGTCCGCTCCGGTGGTGGCACCCGCTCAAGCCTTGCCCCCATTGCCATCGAGCTACCCCCCTCTCGAAGCACCTGCACGTTGATCCAATGAACATCGGGTTCGTTGACTTTCCCCCTTTTTTAAATGACTGCCATTTCTGATTTGCCCATTGCCGTGGCTGGAGCCACGGGCCGCATGGGCCACATGCTGATCGAAGCCATCTTGGCTTGTGACGACACCCGCCTGGCGGGTGCACTCGACATGGCGGGCAGCCACTCGCTCGGGCAGGACGCCTCGGCCTGGCTGGGCCAGACATCGGGTGTGTTCGTCACGGATGACCTGCACGCCGGCCTTCAAAATGCCCGTTTCCTGATCGACTTCACCCGACCGGAAGGCACCTTGGCTCACCTGAAGGTTTGCCGCGAGTTGGGTGTCAAGGCCGTGATCGGTACGACCGGTTTTTCGGATGCTCAAAAGGCCCAGATCACCGACATCGCCAAGGACATTGCCATCGTCATGGCCCCCAACATGAGCGTGGGTGTGAACGTGACATTGAAGCTGCTACAGATGGCCGCGCAAGCCTTGTCCACTGGATATGACATCGAAATCATCGAAGCACACCACCGGCACAAAGTTGACGCCCCGAGCGGCACTGCGCTCAAGATGGGCGAAGTGATTGCCGAGGCCATTGGCCGCGACTTGAAAGAATGCGCGGTTTATGAGCGCTATGGTCATACGGGCGAGCGTGACCCGTCCACCATCGGTTTTTCCACCATCCGTGGCGGCGACATTGTGGGCGACCACACGGTGCTTTTTGCCGGAATCGGGGAACGTATCGAGGTGACCCACAAATCCTCGAGCCGATCCACCTACGCTCAAGGCAGCCTGCGGGCTGCACGCTTTCTTGCCAACCAGTCCAGCGGCATGTTTGACATGTTCGATGTGCTCGGCTTGCGCTGACCTGTCACTTGACGCTGCCGGCCATGAACCTCAATGACTTCTTCACCCACAGCGACGCCATTACCTTGTTCTTGGCGGCACTCTTGCTGGCCTTGTCGGTTGCCAGTTGGGTCGTGATGGTCTGGAAGTGGCGCTTGCTCTCGCGGGCCAGCCTGGACGTGCGCCGCAGCATCGCTGCTTTTTGGCAAGCCCCTGCTTTTGATGAGGCCCGTCAGCGCGTGGGGCAATTCGACCGCGACGCCTGCGTGGCCCCCTTGCTCGATGCCACCCTCTTGCCCATGGGCGGCACGCTCGCCAGCAGCGCCGACCGCCATCAACAACTCACCCGCGTTTTGCGCGATGCCCTGCAAATTGTGGTGCGCCGCCTGCAGTGGGGCCAACTCCTGCTGGCCACTGCAGGCTCCACGTCCCCCTTCATTGGCCTTTTGGGCACGGTGCTGGGCATCTTCAGTGCCCTGACCGGCATGGCCGAAGCCGGGCAGCTGACCATCGACAAAGTGGCCGGCCCGGTGGGCGAGGCGCTTGTGATGACCGCTGTGGGCTTGGCGGTGGCCATTCCCGCGGTGCTGGGCTACAACCTGCTGGGCCGACGCATCGGCCAGATCGAGGCCGAGCTCGAAGGCTTTGCCCACGATGTGCGCGGCTTGTTGAGCGAAGAGCGCGGCTGAACCATGTCGTTTGGCCGTCTGGAGTCCTCCAAAGCTGCAGCGCCCATGAGCGACATCAACGTCACGCCCATGGTGGACGTGATGCTGGTGCTGCTGGTGATCTTCATCCTCACTGCGCCGCTGCTGACCAGCGCCATCCGCTTGGACCTGCCCCAGGGCGAGGGCGCCCAGTCAGGCCAAGCCCCCCAGTCGGTGACCCTGGTGGTCAATGCCCAAGGCGCCTTGTTCTTCAATGACCAGCCCGTGACAACCGCTGACTTGCGCACACGATTGGAAGAAACCGCCCAGCGCAACCCCGAGACCGAAGTGCAGCTGCGCGCCGACCAGGCCATCGCCTATGGCCGCGTGGTCGAAGTCATGGGCCTGGCCCAGCAAGCCGGGCTCTCGCGCATTGGCTTCGTTGCTGAACCCCCGCGTTCCACCCCCTCCCGCTGAATCCTGCTCGCAAGTGCTGCAAGCGCTGAGGGTGGGCGGCTTGGGCAACGATGTTGAGCCTGCGTCTGAGGCGCCCGAGCCGCCTTGCCTCAGCGCCCCACAAGACCCATCAATAAGCCGGTTCACCCCCGCCTGCCCCCTCTACAATTGGGCCCACCATGCAAGACAAGTACACCCACCTCGACGTCGAAGCCGCCGCACAGGCCCGCTGGACGGCCCGCGACGCCTACCGCGTCACCGAAGATCAGAGCAAAAAGAAGTTTTACGCCTGCTCCATGCTGCCGTACCCCAGCGGCAAGCTGCACATGGGCCATGTGCGCAACTACACCATCAACGACATGCTCACGCGCCAGCTGCGCATGAAAGGCATGAACGTGCTCATGCCCATGGGCTGGGACGCATTCGGCCTGCCCGCCGAAAACGCAGCGCTCAAGAACAAAGTGCCGCCCGCCCAGTGGACGCACGACAACATCGCTTACATGAAAAAGCAGATGCAGGCGATGGGCTTGGCCATCGACTGGTCGCGCGAAGTCGCCACCTGCGACCCGACCTATTACAAATGGAACCAGTGGCTGTTCCTCAAGATGCTCGACAAAGGCATCGCCTACCGCAAGACCCAAGTCGTCAACTGGGACCCGGTGGACCAGACCGTGCTGGCCAACGAACAGGTCATCGACGGCAAAGGCTGGCGCACAGGTGCACCGGTTGAAAAACGCGAGATCCCCGGCTATTACCTCAACATCACCTCGTACGCACAAGAGCTGCTTGACCATGTGCAGATCGGCAACGACAAGGCCACACTCAACGGCTGGCCCGACAAAGTGCGCCTGATGCAGGAAAACTGGATCGGTAAATCCGAAGGCGTGCGTTTCGCGTTCCCGCACAGCATCGCTGGCGCTGATGGCAAATTGATCGGGTCATCGGAAAACGCCCCTGAAGATGAGTTGGGCAAGTTGTACGTCTTCACCACCCGCGCAGACACCATCATGGGCGTGACATTTTGCGCGGTAGCGGCAGAGCACCCGCTGGCGCTGCATGCAGCTGCGTCCACCCCTGCTTTGGCGGCGTTTTTGGAAGAATGCAAAAGCGGCGGCACGACAGAGGCCGAAATGGCCACACAAGAGAAAAAGGGCATGGCCACGGGCTTGTTCGTCACCCATCCGCTCACGGGCGCACAGGTCGAGGTTTGGGTCGGCAACTACGTGCTGATGAGCTACGGCGATGGCGCCGTGATGGGCGTGCCTGCGCATGACGAGCGCGATTTTGCCTTTGCACTCAAGTACGCGCTGCCCATCAAGCCAGTTGTTGCCAGAAACGACGAAGTGGTCGTCCATGAGTACAAAGACAACGTCAGTGGCCATGCTCACCGCGAGTTGCGTGATGCTCATACTGGCGACGTGTTGACAGAGGTCGGCGGGCGTTTCTTTGATGCAAGCCAGTGGCATGAGCGCTATGGTTTGAAAGACGGCGTGTGTATCAATTCCGGCGAACTGGATGGCTTGACGCAAAAAGCCGCTGTTTACAAAGTCGCCGAGCTGCTGGCTGCCAAAGGCCTGGGCGAGAAGAAAACCACTTGGCGTCTGCGCGACTGGGGCGTGAGCCGCCAGCGCTACTGGGGCACACCGATCCCGATCATCCATTGCGACGAGCACGGTGCAGTGCCTGTGCCAGAGAAAGACCTGCCCGTGGTGTTGCCGCAAGACTGCATCCCGGACGGTTCGGGCAACCCGCTGCACAAGCACGAAGGCTTTCACGCTGGGGTCACTTGCCCAGTGTGCGGCAAGCCCGCACGCCGCGAGACCGACACCATGGACACCTTTGTGGATTCGTCTTGGTACTTCATGCGGTATTGCGACCCGACCAACACCGAGGCCATGGTGGCGGGCGGCACCGATTACTGGATGCGCGATCAGAGCCAAGCCACTGGCGGCAGCGGCATGGACCAGTACATCGGTGGCATTGAACACGCCATCTTGCACCTGCTTTATGCGCGTTTTTGGACCAAGGTCATGCGCGATTTGGGTTTGGTCAAGGTCGATGAGCCTTTCACCAAGCTGCTCACTCAAGGCATGGTGCTCAACCACATCTATTCCCGCCGCACCGCCAAGGGCGGCAAGGACTACTTCTGGCCGCTCGACATCGAGCATGTGCTCGATGACGCAGGCAAGGTGGTGGGTGCCAAGCTCAAGAACGAAGCCGACAGCGGCGATGGCCGCTTGCCTGTGGGCACGCCCATCGACTACGAGGGCGTGGGCACCATGTCCAAGTCCAAAAACAACGGCGTTGACCCTCAAGACCTGATTGAAAAATACGGTGCCGACACCGCGCGCCTGTACACCATGTTCACCGCGCCGCCCGAAGCCACGCTGGAGTGGAACGACGCCGCCGTGGAAGGCAGCTACCGCTTTTTGCGCCGCCTCTGGAACTTTGCGGTCAAGAACGAGGCCTTGCTCAAGAAGGGCATCGCGGTCGACCGCAGCCAGCCAGTGGTTTTCGGTAAAGCCGCCAAGGCGCTGCGCCTGGATGTCCACACCGTGCTCAAGCAGGCCAACTACGATTACGAGCGCATGCAGTACAACACCGTCGTCTCGGCGGTGATGAAGATGCTCAACACGCTCGAGGACGTGCAGTTGAGTGACAGCGCAGAAGACGCTGCGGCGCTCGCCGAGTGCGTCTCGGTTTTGTTGCGCGTGCTTTACCCCGCATGTCCCCACATCACTGACGAGCTGTGGAACGAACTGGGCTACGCCGCCTGCTGCGGCGAACTGCTCGACGTGGCCTGGGCGGGCGTGGACGAATCGGCTTTGCAGCGCGACGAGATCGAACTCATGCTGCAGATCAACGGCAAGCTGCGCGGCGCTATCCTGGTGCCCGCAACGGCCGACAAGGCGCAAATCGAAGCGGCCGCGCTGGGCAGCGAAGCTTTCGTCAAGCAAGCCGAAGGCGCAGCCCCCAAGAAGGTCATCGTGGTGCCCGGTCGCCTCGTGAACCTGGTACTCTGACGTGGCGCGTCGTCGTCTTTTCTTGCTGGGTGTTGTGGCTGCGGTCCTGACGGGCTGCGGCTTCAAGCTGCGCCAGACGGGTGACTATCCGTTCAAGACCCTGTATGCCAACTTTTCTTTGAACTCGCCACTGGGCTCGGACTTGCGACGCAACCTCTTGGGCACAGGCAAGATCGAACTGCTGACCGACCCCACCCAGATGAGCAAGGCCGACGTGGTCCTGGACATCCTGAGCGAGGTGCGCCAGCCCGTGGTGGTGGGCCTGAACGCTTCCGGCCAGGTGCGCGAGATGCAACTGCGCCTGCGCGTGAGTTTCCGGCTGCGCACCCCCTCGGGCGACGAACTCATTGAGCCGGTTGAGATTTACCAGCAACGCGACCTGAGCTTCACTGAAACCGCTGCGCTGTCCAAAGAGATCGAGCAAGCCGTGCTGTTCCGCGACATGCAGCTCGACATCGTGCAGCAGATCATGCGCCGGCTGGCCGCTGTCAAACCGCGCGGCCTGCCTGTGGTGCCGACGCCCGCTGCGGCCGCGTCGCAACCCTGACGCGCCCCATGCAACTGGCCCTCCCTCAGCTTGGTGCGCACCTGCAAAAAGGCTTGCGCAGCCTCTATACCCTGTATGGCGACGAGCCCCTCTTGATGCAAGAGGCAGCCGATACGATTCGCGCCACTGCCCGCAAGCAGGGCTACACCGAGCGCACGGTGCACACCGTGGCCGGGGCCCACTTTGACTGGAGTGAGGTGCTCGCCGCTGGCGGGTCCTTGAGCCTGTTTGCCGACAAACAGATCGTAGAAGTGCGCATCCCCTCGGGCAAGCCCGGCAAAGAGGGCAGCCCGGCTATCCAGCGGTTGGCCGAATCGGCCCAGGGCAACGACTCGATCTTGACCTTATTTATGTTGCCCCGCCTGGACGCCATGACCCGCAAAGGGGCTTGGTTTGGCGCCTTGGACAACTTGGGCGTGACCATTTCTGTGGACAACATCGAGCGCCAGGCCCTGCCCACCTGGATCGCCCAGCGCCTGCAACTGCAAGGCCAAAGCGTGGTGTCGGGCGAAGAAGGCCAGCGCGCCTTGCAGTTCTTCGCCGACCGGGTCGAGGGCAATTTGCTGGCTGCCCACCAAGAAGTACAAAAGCTGGGCCTGCTGTACCCGCCCGGTGAGCTGGGCTGGGACCAGATCGAATCGGCGGTGCTCAATGTGGCCCGCTATGACGTGTTCAAGCTGTCAGAGGCCGTGCTCTGCGGCCAGGTGGCCCGTGTGCAGCGCATGCTCGACGGCCTGCAGGCCGAGGGCGAAGCCGCTGTGCTGGTGCACTACACGCTGGCCGAAGACATTCGCGCCCTGAAGCGCGTCAAAGACGCCATGGCCACAGGCAAGCCCCTGCCATTGGCCCTGAAGGAGCAACGCATCTGGGGCTCGCGTGAACGCCTGTTTGAGCGTGTGCTGCCCCGCCTGAGCGAAGCACGCCTGAACAAGCTGCTGCAGTCGGCCCACCAAGTGGACGGCATCGTCAAAGGCCTCAAAGTGCCCGAATGGCCCACCGACGGCTGGCAGGCCCTGCACCGCTTGGCACTGCGCTTTTCGCGCATGTGCATGACGCGCTGAGCGTCTGGGCTCATGCATCTGCGAAAATCAAGCCATGAACGCCTCCAATACCACCGAGACCCTGCAGGCCCTGGGCCTGCAAGCCAAGCAGGCGTCAGCCCTGATGGCCAAGGCCTCTGCCGCTGTCAAAAATCATGCCCTGCGCCGTCTGGCCGCACTTTTGCGCGAGAACACCGACGCCTTGCAGGTCGACAACGCCAAAGACGTGGCCCGTGCCCAGGCCAATGGCCTTGCCGAACCCATGGTGGACCGCCTGCGCTTGACCCCCAAGGTCCTCGAGACCTGCGCCCAAGGCTGCGTGCAGCTGGCGGCCATGCCCGATGTGATTGGTGAAATCATTGGCATGAAGCAGATGCCCAGTGGCATCCGTGTGGGCCAGATGCGGGTGCCCATTGGCGTGTTCGGCATGATTTTTGAGAGCCGTCCCAACGTGACCATCGAAGCGGCCAGCCTGTCGATCAAGAGCGGCAACGCCTGCATCCTGCGCGGCGGCTCCGAGGCGATTGAATCGAACAAGGCGCTGGCGCTGCTGGTGCAGCAGGCCCTGGCCGAGAGCGGTTTGCCCATCAACGCCGTGCAACTGGTGCAAACCACCGACCGCGCCGCTGTGGGCCAGCTGATCGCCATGCCAGAGTATGTGGACGTGATCATCCCGCGCGGCGGCAAGGGCCTGATCGAGCGCATCAGTGCTGAGGCCAAGGTGCCCGTCATCAAGCACCTGGACGGCAACTGCCACACCTATGTGGACGCCCCCTGCGACATCGACATGGCCGTGCGCGTGGCCGACAACGCCAAGACGCAAAAGTACAGCCCCTGCAACGCCAGCGAAAGCTTGCTGGTGGCACGGGGCGTGGCGGGCGAATTTTTGCCCAAGATCGGCGCCATTTACGCCGCCAAAGGCGTCGAGATGCGTTGCTGCCCCAAGGCCAAAGCCATCTTGAGCCAAGTCGTCGGGGCCAAGCTCAAAGATGCCACCGAACAGGATTGGTCAGAGGAGTACCTTGCGCCCATCATCAGCGTCAAGGTGGTTGAGGGTGTGGACGAGGCGATTGCCCACATCAACCATTACAGCAGCCACCACACCGACGCCATTTTGACCCGCGAGCACATGCACGCCCAGCGCTTTTTGCGCGAGGTGGACTCGTCCAGCGTGATGGTCAACACCAGCACCCGCTTTGCAGACGGCTTTGAATACGGGCTGGGCGCCGAAATTGGCATCAGCACCGACAAGTTCCACGCCCGCGGGCCGGTGGGCATCGAAGGCCTGACCTCGCTCAAGTACGTGGTGCTGGGCGAAGGTGAAGTCCGCCACTGAGCGAACCTCTCTGTCCGCTAGGCGCTTGCAAAGCGCCGAGTTGGACCCATATCATTCTTCTGTTTTGTTCCTGAAGGTCGCCCATGGTCCCGCATCTCGTCACTGCCCTGAACGGCCCCATCAATGAGCTGGAGCAACGCATCCTCGATTCAATGCCTGCCATCGAGCGCTGGTTCCGTCTGGAGTGGATGGAGCACACCCCGCCGTTTTACAGCTCCGTCGACATCCGCAACGCCGGCTTCAAGCTCGCGCCGGTGGACACCAACCTCTACCCCGGTGGCTGGAACAACTTGACCCACGAAATGCTGCCCCTGGCGGTGCAGGCTGCGCAGGCCGCCATCGAGAAGATCTGCCCCGAGGCCAAGAACCTCTTGATCATTCCTGAAAACCACACGCGCAACACCTTTTATTTGGCCAACGTGCTGCAGCTGCAGCGCATCTTCAACATGGCTGGACTGAACGTGCGCATCGGTTCGATCAACCCCGAGATCAAGGAAGTCACCGACATCCAGTTGCCCAATGGTGAGACCATCCGGCTCGAGCCCGTGGTGCGCAGCAAGCGCCGCTTGGGCCTCAAGGACTTTGACCCTTGCACCATTTTGCTCAACAACGACCTGTCGGCTGGTGCTCCGGGCATTTTGGAAGAGTTGCACGAGCAGTTCTTGTTGCCGCCGCTGCATGCGGGCTGGAGCGTGCGTCGCAAGACGCGCCATTTCCAGAGTTACGAAGAAGTGGCCAAGCGCTTTGGCAAACTGCTGGGCATCGACCCCTGGCTGATCAATCCCATGTTCAACCAGTGTGGTGATGTGAATTTTGCCGAAGGCACGGGCATCGAGTGCCTGCGCAGCAACGTGGACGCGCTGCTGACCAAAATCAAGCGCAAATACAAGGAATACGGCATCAACGAAAAACCGTTTGTGGTGGTCAAAGCCGACAACGGCACGTATGGCATGGGCATCATGACCGTGCGCGATGTGTCCGATCTGGACGTGCTCAATCGCAAAACCCGCAACAAGATGAGCGTCATCAAGGACGGTCAGACCGTCAACGATGTGATCATCCAGGAAGGTGTGCTCACCAACGAGCGCATGAACGATGCCGTGGCCGAGCCGGTGGTCTACATGATGGACCGCTATGTCGTGGGTGGCTTCTACCGCGTGCATGCCGAGCGTGGGGTGGACGAAAACCTCAACGCCCCCGGTGCCAGCTTTGTGCCATTGGCGTTTGCTGAGAGTGCTCACTTACCTCAGCCCGGCGTCAAACCTGGCGTCAGCGTGCCCAACCGCTTTTACATGTATGGCGTGGTGGGGCGCTTGGCCATGCTGGCCGCCAGCTACGAACTCGAAGCCACCGACCCCGAGGCAGAGGTTTACGACTGATGCATCGGGTTTAAGTTGCTGCATTGCAACATGGATGCAAAGTAAGCGGTGACAGCGTTGCTTGACAGGCGCACAATTTGACCCTTGTCAATTGATGGCCCGGCTCGGTCCGGGCTTTTTAGTGTGTCTTCTACAAAATCCTCACTCACGGCGCTGACCTTGGGCGCCATTGGCGTGGTTTACGGCGACATCGGCACCAGCGTGCTTTATGCCATGAAAGAGGTTTTCGGCTCGGGCCACGTGCCCTTCACGCCAGAAAACGTGTACGGCATCCTCTCCATTTTCTTCTGGACCTTGACGGTCATCGTTTCGCTCAAATACGTGCTGCTGGTCCTGCGGGCAGACAACCATGGCGAAGGTGGCTTGGTGGCCATGCTGGCCTTGGCTTGTCAGGCTGTCAAAGACAAACCCAAACTGCGCAAAGTCCTGCTGATCGTGGGTATCTTTGGCACTTGCTTGTTTTACGGTGACGGCGTCATCACTCCGGCGATCTCGGTCTTGTCTGCCGTGGAAGGTCTGGAAGTCATTTCCCCCAATTTCAAAAAGTCGGTCATCCCTCTGACCTTGGTGATCTTGTTTTTGTTGTTTTGGGTTCAAAAGCGTGGCACGGCAGGCATTGGCAAATTTTTTGGCCCCATCACATTGATCTGGTTTGCTGCGATTGCTGTGCTGGGCATCTCGCACATCGTGCAGCGCCCTGAAATTTTGCTGGCCATCAGCCCCCATTACGCGCTGCGCTTCATTTGGGACCAACCGGGTGTCACCTTCATCATCCTGGGTGCTGTGGTGCTGTGCGTCACGGGCGGTGAAGCCCTGTATGCCGACATGGGCCATTTCGGGAAAAAGCCGATCCGCCTGGCCTGGTTCAGTGTGGTCATGCCTTGCCTGACCTTGAACTATTTTGGTCAAGGTGCGTTGCTGCTGGCCCACCCTGAGGCGAAAGAAAACCCATTTTTCATGATGGCCCCTGACTGGGCTTTGGTCCCTTTGGTGGGGCTGGCCACCATGGCCACCGTGATTGCTTCGCAGGCGCTCATTTCTGGGGCGTTCAGCGTCACGAAACAAGTCATCCAACTGGGCTACTTGCCGCGCCTGCAAGTCCAGCACACCAGCGAGACAGACACTGGCCAAATCTACATGCCGTTTGTGAACTGGGGCCTGTTTGCCGCCATCGTCATGGCGGTGGTCATGTTCAAGTCGTCCAGCAATCTGGCAGCGGCCTACGGCATCGCCGTGTGCACCGACATGCTGATCACCACCGTGTTGACGTATTTTGTGATTCGCTACGCCTGGAAAATGCCATTGGCACTGTGCATCGCCGCCACCGGATTTTTCTTCCTGGTTGATTTGGCGTTTTGGGCTTCCAACTTGCTCAAGTTGTTGGATGGCGGTTGGTTCCCCTTGCTCATAGGCGCTGCAGTGTTCACGCTGATGCTGACTTGGCACGATGGTCGGCGCCTGCTCAATGAAACACTGCGCTCTGATGCGCTGCGCCTGACGGATTTTTTGGAGGCCGTCTTCATTGCACCGCCCAGTCGGGTGGAAGGCACGGCAGTGTTCTTGTCAGCCGAAATCGGAACGGTCCCTAACGCTTTGCTGCACAACCTCAAGCACAACAAAGTTCTGCACGAGCGCAATTTATTTGTCACTGTGCGCAGCCACGAAGTGCCGCGCATGGATGCAGACAAGCGGTTGGATGTCACGCTGCTGGGACATGACTGCTGGCAAGTCATCGTCAATTACGGCTTCAAGGACAACCCCGATTTGCCCTCGGCCTTGGCCACCATCGAAGGCGAAGGCTACAAGCTCGATCCGATGATGACCAGCTACTTTCTGTCGCGCGACATCGTGATCCCGACCATTGGCGGCGGCATGGCCCAGTGGCGCGAAAAACTCTTTGCTCAGATGCACCACAACGCCAGCGCCGCGGCCGAGTTCTTGAACCTGCCGACCAACGCGGTGGTCGAGCTGGGTTCCAAGATCGAGATTTAAAGCAGGTTGCCCATCGCCTCGCCCATGCAAATGGGCCGGGCGGGCGTCCAGTCTTTGTTGAACTGCATCAGCCCTTTGGGGAACAGCATCACCACGGTGGAGCCGAGCAAAAAGCGGCCCATCTCTTCGCCTTGTGCCAAGGCGATGTTGCCCGTCTCATAAGCCCACTCGCGCACTTTGCCGGGGCGCGGCGGGTTCACAACCCCGTGCCACACGGTGGCCATGCTGCCCACGACCGTGGCGCCCACCAGCACCATCACAAACGGGCCTTGCTCGCCTTCGAACACGCAGACCACCCGCTCGTTGCGGGCAAACAGCCCTGGCACGCCGCGGGCTGTGGTTGGGTTGACCGAGAACAAATCGCCTGGCACGTAAATCATGCGCGTGAGCTGACCCGCGCAAGGCATGTGGATGCGGTGGTAGTCGCGCGGGCTGAGGTACAGCGTGGCAAATTCACCGTCGTGAAACTGCGTGGCCAGCGTGGCGTCGCCGCCCACCAGCGCTTGGGTGCTGTAGCTGTGGCCCTTGGCCTGAAACACCTGATCGCCCGCAATCGGGCCACACTGGCTGATGGCGCCGTCTACAGGGCTCACAAATTCAACAGCGGCCAAAGGTCGTGCGTTGGCCTTGAGCGGGCGGGTGAAAAATTCGTTGAAGCTCTTGTAGCTGGCCGTGTCCGGGTTGCCCGCTTCGCTCATGTTCACGTTGTAGCGCCTCACAAACCAATCGATGATGCCCGTGGTCGCGCTGCCCCAATGGCTGCCCGCCACCCGGCCTGCCAAGGCAGTCAGGGCTTGTTTGGGGATCAGGTACTGCGGCAAAACCGCCAGGCGGTCAGAAAAGGAGCTGGACATGAGGGGGCCGCCGGGGCGTTTCAAGAGAAAGGCTTGATTTTATCGGGCAGCCCGCAGCCGCCCGGTTTGTTGTGGGAGCCCCGCCCTCGGGGCGATGGCTTGTGGTCTGCAGGCGTTCCATCGCGGCGAGGGCGCCGCTCCTGCAAGCGTTAGCGGCACAGGCACAATCCTGATATGAACTCCTCTTTGCTTTCGGTCGATCACCTGGTCAAGCGCTACGGCCAGACCACGGTGGTCAACGACCTGTCATTTCACATCCAGCCCGGCGAATGCCTCGGCGTGATCGGCCCCAACGGTGCGGGCAAAACCACCACGCTGCGCATGTGCCTGGGCTTGTCTGAGCCGGGCAGCGGCAGCATCGCCTACTTTGGCGGTCAGCAAATGCCCCAAGACGCCTTGTCCATCAAGGCGCAACTGGGTGTGGTGGCGCAGATGGACACGCTGGACCCCGACTTCAATTCGGAAGAAAACCTGCTGGTCTTTGGCCGCTACTTTGGCCTGCCAGACGCCACCATCCGCGCTCGCATCCCGAAGCTGTTGGAGTTCGCCGCGCTCAGCCACAAGGCCAAGGCCAAGCCGGGCGAGCTGTCGGGCGGCATGAAGCGGCGCCTGAGCCTGGCCCGCGCCCTGATCAACGAGCCGCGGCTTTTGATGCTGGACGAGCCCACCACGGGCCTGGACCCGCAAGCGCGGCACCTGATGTGGGAGCGCCTGCAGGTGCTGCTGCAAGAAGGCAAGTCCATCTTGCTCACCACCCACTTCATGGACGAGGCCGAGCGTTTGTGCTCTCGCCTCTTGGTGCTGGACCAAGGCCGCAAGATCGCCGAAGGCAAACCCCGCGATTTGATCGCCGAACACCTCGAGCCTGAAGTGGTGGAGGTCTTTGGCCAAGGCGCAGTGGCGCTGGCGCAAGAAGCCAGCTTGAAGGCGCTGGCCGGGCGCGTCGAAGTCAGCGGTGAAACTGTTTTCTTCTACACCCAAGACAGCCGCGCCTTGATGCACGCCCTGGAGGCTTGGCCCGCACTGCGCACGCTGCATCGCCCTTCCAACCTGGAAGACCTGTTCTTGAAATTGACCGGACGCCAGATCCGCGAGGAAGGCTGATCATGAGCCAAATTCAAAACAACATCTGGGCCGCGCCGCGCTTGTCCATGCGCTGGTGGCCTGTGTTCCAGCGCAACTGGCTGGTCTGGAAAAAACTCGCCATTCCCAGTCTGGTGGGCAACATCGCCGAGCCGCTCATGTGGCTTGTGGCCTTTGGCTACGGCATGGGCGCGCTTATTGGGCAAGTCGAGATGGGCGGCGAAAAAGTGCCTTACATCTTGTTCTTGGCCAGCGGCAGCATCTGCATGAGCGCCATGAACGCTGCGACCTTTGAGGCGCTCTACTCGGCGTTCTCGCGCATGCATGTGCAAAAAACCTGGGACGGCATCATGAACGCCCCGGTGCGGCTGGACGATGTGGTGATGGCCGAAATGCTGTGGGCCGCTTTCAAGTCG
>CAIJQQ010000002.1 GCA_903822825.1 uncultured Burkholderiales bacterium
TCAGCTCGCCTTTTTCTACTTGCTCGACCACCGCCAGTTTAAAAGCCAGTGTGTAGTCCTTCTGAGTTCTCTTGATGCCTGATTCCATTTGACTTGCCTTTTCTTTCAAGAAAAGGTGTCAACCTCTGGCAGGACGGGTCAGATCCAGAAAAAAGGCCCCGCTATGCGGGGCACTTTTTTGAGCTGAATATGTCAGTCAGTCTTGCTGCATCTTCAAGAGAAGACGCAGGTTTATCAGAAGAACTTGTAATTGAGCTTCATCACCAAAGCACGTCCGAGAGCATCCGTGTAGCGAGGGTCATAGCCTTGCTGGAAGGTTGAACCTTGGTTGCTGAATGGCGGTTTGACATCCAGCAAGTTACGCATAACAGCACCGATTGTGAGGTTCTTGATGCCTGTGTAATTGGCACCCAGATCAAATACGGTGTAGGCAGGAACTCGGTTTACGAAGTCGGGGTCGAGGTTTTCATCCTGATACCCGGACAAATACCGCATGCCCAAGCTGTAACGCATAGCGCCCGATGCCAACGTTGTTGTGACGTTGTGCTTCCATCGAAACACAACACCAGGGATGAAGTCTTTGTATGCGCCTGCATTTTGAGTGAACGTACCACCAGCTTCACGCTGGAATTTGTACGAATGCACATAAGTGCCTTCGTAATTGACATTGACTCGACCCAAGCCTGTATCGGTTTGCCAAGCCGCTGTAAAGTCAAGGCCATCAGTCCTCACGCTGCCAAGATTGTCAGTGAGTGTCATGATGTAAGCCAGTGCTGGTGAGCCAGCGATGTCGCAACGACTCAAGCTGGATGCTTCTGCTGCACTGACCTGGCTGCACCGGATGAAACGGTTGGCATATTTTGTGGGATCTCCAAACACGGCTTGTTCCGGGAATGTGGCAATGTAGTTGTCCAGCTTGATATTCCAGTAGTCCACTGTAAACAGCAAGTTCTTGGCTGGCTGGAAGGCTGTTCCCAAACTGAAAGATTGAGATTTTTCGGGCTTCAGATTTCGGTTGCCACCTTGTTTGGCTTGAGCCTGTGAGCCGCAGTCGCGTGATTCAACCGCATTGGCTGTCGGCACGCCATTAGGGCAAAGAACGGGGTCGTTGTAGTCATTCTGCGTGAATGTGACTTGCTGCGGGCCGAACACGTTGTCCAGCGACGGTGCTCGGAATCCCGTATTGGCAGAGCCTCGCAGTACAAGCTCGGGTGATGCTGTGTACCGGAAACCCACCTTGGGATTGAAGGTGCTTCCAAAGTCGCTGTAATGGTCATACCGGGCAGCGGCTTGCAATTCAAGTTGTTTGCTGACGGGAAGCAACATTTCCGCTGAAAAGGCAGTGACATTGCGCGATGCATTGTTGACGTGATAAGGGCTGCGACCAGCTGAGGGAACATTGTTGACAATGTCATCGACTGTGTCGGTTGAGTATCCTTCGCGTCGAAACTCCCCCCCTAGTGAAATTGCCGCTTTGCCACCGTCCATGGCAAATAGTTCACGGTTGAACCGTGCATCAAAACCCGTTGCTGTGCCTTTTCCCGTAGACATAAGTCCCGCTGCTTTTGCTCCATCGATGAATTTCAGTGCTTCTGTGCTGTTGGTTCCAAATGGGTTGAGCAGACCGCTGTTGATGCCTGTTTGGATCACTGATTTATTCACATAGCCATTGGTGAGCGATTCACTAATTTTGTTGACGGAGTGGTAGACACCTGCTTTGTAATCCCACTCGCCAGCTGTGCCGGACAGGTCTGCAACCAAACGGGTCGATGTTGACTCAGCCGTATTTTCTCGACGACCAGCTGGCTCCATTCGCCATCCAATGCTCACCAATCCCCGGCTTGGGTCTATGCCTGAGAATGTCTTGGGATAGAACGTACTGGAAATGGGCATGGTTAAGCCCGTGACCGGATCGGGGGCAATTCGTGAGATGTTTTTATTGGTCGAATGCACGGCTTCAAGTGTCAATAATTGCTCGCCACCCAAGCGGAACGAGCCTTTACCCATGAAGTTGGTGTTTTCAGTTTCGGGAATGATGTCAATCGCACTGGTGTAGTCGTAGCGGCAGGTTGTGCCACTCATGTAGATGGACGAAGGGGGCGCGCAGTTTGTGGCGGTCAGATTGCCAGACAATTGTTTCCCATCCGATAGCCGGTAATAGCCAAAGTTGGCAGGAAAAGTTGTGCCAGACGTTTTGTTCAGGCCTCTTTCGGGAATCACGCCTGTCTTGGCAAAGTCACGCTCCAATGCACTCACACTGTTTTGTTTTTTCGAATCGACAGAGAACCACAGGTTGTAGCCGTCTTCGCTGAGCGAGCCTTTGCCACCTGAGACCGTCACACGCTGCGATTTACCCCCGGATGCCGACGGTTGGGTCAATTCGGTGGCAACGTCGATGCCTTGGTAGTCTCTTTTGGTGATGAAGTTGATGACTCCACCCACGGCATCCGTGCCATAGATAGCTGAGGCGCCATCACGCAAGACTTCGACTTTCTCCAATGCAGCGAAAGGAATTGAATTCAAATCGACGGTGTCTGAGCCGATCCCAAAAAAGGCCAAGCGGCGACCGTTGAGCAGCACGAGGGTTTTGCTGGCCCCCAAGCCACGCATATCTGCGTTAGAACGCCCGCCAGTGCTGGAACCTACACTTTGGCTGCCACCCATGCTGGACTGACTGGAAGTGATCCTCTGAACGATTTCTTCGGTTGAGGTCACGCCCACCGATTTAAGTTCTTCCACAGAGTAAACGGAGACAGGTAAAGCCTTTTGGCTCTCAAGGCTCCGTTTGATTGCCGAGCCTGTGACGTACACGGTGTCGGACTGTGCCTGTGCAGCTTGAATGGCACCCATGCTGATCAGTGATCCGCCAAAGGCCAGCCATAGCTGTTGGCCGATTCGTGTGTATTTGATTTTTCTCATGAAAGCACTCCCAAATTGAATAAGTGAACAGCACGCAGAGCGTTTAAACGAGTTTCGTACTCAAAGATTTGAATCCGTTCTATAACTATTTTTTACCAAATTGATTCAATTTAATACATAGGGAAAATGCTAAGGCGAAAAAAAACAACACCAATGGTGTTGCTTAGTAGGGGCGCGTGTGTGGTCAGCCGGCTGACTCCGCAATTCCGCCAACCACCTGGCTAAAACCACCATCCACATAGGTGATCTCTGCCGTCACACCCGCAGCCAGATCGGACAGCATGAACGCGGCCACATTGCCCACGTCTTCGATGGTCACGTTGCGGCGGATCGGCGAGGTTTCGGCCACAACAGACAAGATTTTTCCAAAACCCTTGATGCCGCTGGCTGCCAGGGTTTTGATAGGGCCTGCCGAGATGCCGTTGGCACGCAAGCCGCGCTTTTGATTGCCCAGCGATTCGGCCAGGTAGCGGACCGATGCTTCCAAACTGGCTTTGGCCAGGCCCATGGTGTTGTAGTTGGGCACATTGCGAATGGCCCCCAAGTACGACAAAGTCAACACAGAAGACTTGTCATTCAGGTGGGGCAGGGCCGCCTTGGCCAAGGCTGGGAAGCTGTAAGCGCTGATGTCGTGCGCAATTTTGAAGGCTTCACGCGAGAGCCCTTCGAGGAAGTCGCCTGCGATCGCTTCGCGCGGTGCAAAGCCGATGGCGTGCACAAAGCCGTCAAATTTGGGCCACGTCGCAGACAGATCTGTGAACAGTCGGTCGATTTGTTCGTCGCTGCCCACGTCACAGTCAAAAACCAGTTTAGAGTCAAAGTCAGCTGCAAACTCGGTGATGCGTTCCTTGAAGCGCTCCCCCACATAACTGAACGCCAACTCGGCACCTTGAGCGTGGCAGGCTTTGGCGATGCCATAAGCAATGGACCGATTGGACAAAACGCCTGTGATCAAGAGTTTTTTGCCAGCGAGAAATCCTGTTTTGTTGTCCATGGGGTTGCTCCGTTATCTTGGGGGGCATTGTCTCATGCTCAGTTGTGGCTGAAGTTGCGTCTGAAGTGGGTGGGCTGATTCCTGTTTCTCTAGAAAAATCACACACTTAGCGTGTTTTTTGGGCTAGAATAAGAGCTTCACGACCAAACGGGCGGGTTTTCACCGCCCGTTTTTTTTGGTCGATCCATTATTGGCACAACACCCGCACCCGCTGAAAAATCCTGTGGCATTGCAGCAAATCGTTGAAGAAACCGTGACCGGACTGGGCTATGACCTGGTAGAGATTGAGCGCTCTGCCGGGGGCTTGTTGCGCATCACCATCGATTGGCCTTGGCAGGGCGTTGCCGCCGAAGAGACTTTTGTCACCGTGGAAGACTGCGAAAAGGTCAACCGACAGCTGCTGTTCTCGTTGGAAGTCGACGGTGTGGAGTACAACCGACTGGAAGTGTCTTCTCCAGGCATTGACCGCCCCTTGCGCCACGAAAAAGATTTTGAACGCTTCGTTGGCGAGCTGATTGATGTGACGCTCAAGGCCCCGATGGGCGAAAACGCGGGTGGCCTGGTCCACGCCAGCCGCAAAAAATTCAGAGGCACGCTCGAGCGCGATGCCGCAAACACAGGCTGGCAAATCGTCTGGAGCGATGCCCCCGAAGCCAAACCTGGCCAGCGCATCAGCAAAAAGAGAGTGCCGCCGCCTCTGCAGGCCTTGGGCTTCACGCTCGACGAGCTTCGAGAGGCGCGTCTGGCCCCTGTGGTTGATTTCAAAGGGCGCAAGTCCAAAGTTCAAGCCTGACCGGTGGTCAGGGTTCGCATACAAAGTAAATCGGGTCAGCTGTTGACCCAGTGGAATAGGAGAGTCGAGTCATGAATCGCGAAATGTTGATGTTGGTAGAAGCCATCTCCCGCGAAAAGAATGTCGAGCGCGATGTGGTTTTGGGTGCGGTCGAGGCCGCTTTGGCTCAGGCCACCAAGAAGCTGTATCAGGGCGAGGTCGACATCCGTGTGGCCGTGGACCGCGATACGGGTAACTACGAGACGTTCCGTCGCTGGCATGTGGTGCCCAGTGAAGCGGGTTTGCAATTGCCTGAGCAAGAAATCTTGTTGTTTGAAGCGCAAGAGCAGATCCCGGACATTGAAGTCGATGAATACATCGAAGAGCCGGTAGAGTCGGTGCCGATTGGCCGCATTGGCGCCATGGCGGCCAAGCAGGTGATCTTGCAAAAAATCCGAGATGCCGAGCGCGAAATGCTGCTCAACGATTTCATGGCGCGTGGCGAAAAGATTTTTGTCGGCACGGTCAAGCGCATGGACAAGGGCGACATCATCTGCGAGTCCGGTCGCGTCGAAGGCCGCCTGCGTCGCAGCGAGATGATCCCCAAAGAAAACCTGCGCAGTGGTGACCGCGTCCGCGCCATGATCATGGAAGTGGACCTGACCCTGCGTGGTGCGCCGATCATCTTGTCGCGTTCAGCCCCTGATTTCATGATCGAGCTGTTCCGCCAGGAAGTGCCTGAAATCGAGCAAGGCCTGCTCGAAATCAAATCCTGCGCCCGTGATGCTGGCTCACGCGCCAAGATCGCTGTCATCTCTCACGACAAGCGGGTCGACCCCATTGGCACTTGCGTCGGTGTGCGTGGCACCCGTGTCAATGCGGTGACCAACGAGCTCGCTGGCGAACGCGTGGACATTGTGCTGTGGAGTGAAGACCCCGCCCAGTTCGTGATCGGCGCCCTGGCACCGGCCAACGTGCAGTCCATCGTGGTGGACGAAGAAAAGCACGCGATGGACGTGGTGGTGGACGAAGAAAATCTGGCGATCGCCATTGGCCGTGGTGGCCAAAACGTGCGCTTGGCTTCTGACCTGACGGGTTGGAAGATCAACATCATGGACGCCGCCGAGTCGGCTCAAAAGCAAGCCGAAGAGACCACAGGCATTCGCCAGTTGTTCATGGAAAAACTCGACGTGGACCAGGAGATCGCCGACATCCTGATCGAAGAAGGTTTTGCCGGCCTTGAAGAAGTGGCTTATGTGCCCATCCAGGAAATGCTGGAGATCGAAAGCTTCGACGAAGACACGGTCAACGAGCTGCGCGCCCGCGCCAAAGATGCTTTGTTGACCATGGAAATCGCACGCGAAGAGAGCGTCGGTGACGTTTCGCAAGACCTGCGCGATCTGCCGGGTCTGACCCCTGAGCTGATTGCCAAACTGGTAGAAGCGGGCATCCAAACCCGTGACGACTTGGCCGACTTGGCCACCGACGAATTGACCGACATCACGGCCCAAACGGCAGAAGAAGCCACAGCCCTGATCATGAAAGCCCGCGAACATTGGTTCGCTGCAGGCCAAGCCTGAAGCTGATGGAGGCTTGAATAAAATATGTCCAGTAACACTGTTGCCGAGTTCGCAAGCGAACTCAAAAAATCTGCCGATGTCTTGCTGGAGCAATTGCGCTCCGCCGGTGTCGCCAAAGCTTCTGCCTCAGACGCGCTGTCTGAGTCGGACAAGCAAATGCTGCTGTCCTACTTGCAGGCCAGCCACGGCACCAACACCGTTGACCGCAAAAAAATCACCTTGGTGAAAAAGTCCACCAGCGAAATCAAGCAAGCCGATGCCACAGGCAAGGCCCGCACGATCCAGGTTGAAGTGCGCAAAAAACGCACCCTCATCAAGCGCGACGACGAACCCGTCGCCGATGTGGAGCCTGAAGCACCTGCAGAACCTTTGATTGACCATGCCGAACTCGCCCGCCGCGAAGAAGAAGCTCGCCGCCAGGCTGAGCTGATTCGCCGTCAGGAGGAAGAGCTGGCCGAGAAACGGCGCTTGCGCGAAGAACAAGAAGCTCTTGAGCGTGCCCAAGCCCAGGCCATGGATGCCGCCGAAGCGGACGCTGCTGCGCAAGCGCTTGCCCCATCACGCCAAGAGCGTGAATCGCAAGCTCGCGCCGAAGCCGCCAGCCTGAACGCCAGGTCCCAAGCCCCCAAGGGCCCTTCTGCCGACGAAACAGCAGCCCGCGCGGCCTCCGATGCTGCCGCTGAAAAAGCCACTGCAGAAAAGCAAGTCCGTCTTGACGCAGCCCAAAAAGCAGCGGACGAGTCCAAGGCCCGTGCGGACGAAGAAACCGCTCGCGCCAAAGACCTCGACACGCGCCGCCGCAAGGCTCTCGCCGAAGCCGAAGCCATTCGTTCGATGATGAACGCACCCAAGAAGGTGCTGGTGGCCAAGAAAGAAGAGCCCAAAGTTGAAGCCAAGCCTGCCGTCAAAGGCACTTTGCATAAACCCGCCGGTACACCTGGCGCGGGCACCCGCACGGCGGCTGCGCCTGGCGCCTCGCCCAGTGGCCCCGGTGCCAACAAGGAAGTCAAGTCGGCCAAGTTGTCGTCCAGCTGGGCGGGCGATCCCGCCAAGAAAAAGGCCATCCCTACCCGTGGTGACAGCACCGGCGGTGTGGGGCGCAACAGCTGGCGTGCAGGCCCCAAAGGCCGCAAAGGCCATGGCAACGACCGCGACGACCACCACGCTCAAGCGGCAACAGCCGAGACGCGTGTCATCGAAGTGCACGTGCCTGAAACCATCACCGTGTCCGAGTTGGCTCACAAGATGGCCATCAAAGCTTCCGAGGTCATCAAGCATTTGATGAAACTCGGCCAGATGGCCACCATGAACCAGCCGCTGGACCAAGACACCGCCATGATCGTGGTGGAAGAGATGGGTCACAAGGCCGTTGTGGCCGCGCTGGACGATCCAGAAGCATTCACCGACGATGAAGTGTCGGATCAACAAGCTGAATCCTTGCCGCGCGCCCCAGTGGTGACGGTGATGGGTCACGTTGACCATGGCAAAACCTCGTTGCTGGACTACATTCGCCGTGCCAAAGTGGCCTCTGGCGAAGCCGGTGGCATCACCCAGCACATTGGTGCGTACCACGTGCAAACGGATCGTGGCATGGTGTCCTTCCTCGACACGCCTGGACACGAGGCATTCACGGCCATGCGGGCTCGCGGTGCGAAAGCGACAGACATTGTCATCTTGGTGGTCGCGGGTGACGACGGTGTCATGCCCCAGACCAAAGAAGCCATCAAACACGCCAAAGCAGCGGGTGTGCCCATCGTGGTGGCCATCAACAAGATGGACAAGCCCGATGCCAACATCGATCGCGTGCGCAGCGAATTGATCGCTGAAGAAGTGGTGCCCGAAGAATTCGGTGGCTCCTCGCCCTTCGTGTCGGTGTCCGCCAAGACCGGCATGGGCATTGACGACTTGCTGGAGCAAGTGTTGTTGCAAGCCGAAGTGTTGGAACTCAAGGCCCCGGTGACCTCCATGGCCAAGGGCCTGGTCATTGAAGCGAGCCTGGACAAAGGCCGTGGCCCCGTGGCCACTGTGTTGGTGCAGTCGGGTACCCTCAAAACGGGTGATGTCGTGCTGGCAGGCCAGACTTTTGGACGCGTGCGTGCCATGCTGGACGAAAACGGCAAGGCCACCAAAGAGGCTGGCCCATCGATCCCAGTCGAGATCCAGGGCTTGACCGAAGTGCCTCAGGCCGGTGACGAGTTCATGGTGATGTCCGACGAGCGCCGCGCCCGCGAAATCGCCACTTACCGCGCAGGCAAATTCCGCAACACCAAACTGGCCAAGCAGCAAGCAGCCAAGTTGGAGAACATGTTCTCCGACATGTCGGCTGGCGAAGTCAAAACCCTGCCCATCATCATCAAGGCCGATGTGCAAGGCTCGCAAGAAGCGCTGGCCGCGTCGCTGCTCAAGCTCTCGACCGAAGAAGTCAAGGTGCAAGTGGTGTACGCCGGTGTCGGTGGCATCAGCGAGTCCGACATCAATTTGGCCATCGCTTCGAAAGCGATCGTCATTGGCTTCAATGTGCGTGCCGATTCGGGCGCTCGCAAGACCGCTGAAAACAACGGTGTCAACGTCCATTACTACAACATCATTTATGACGCTGTGGACGAGTTGAAGGCCGCCATGTCGGGCATGTTGGCCCCAGAACAGCGTGAAGAAATCATGGGCATGGCCGAAATTCGGACCGTGTTTGTGGCCTCCAAGATTGGCACTGTCGCGGGCTGTATGGTCACTTCGGGCATGGTCAACCGCAATGCCAAGTTCCGCTTGTTGCGTGACAACGTGGTCATCTATTCCGGTGAACTCGACTCGCTCAAACGCCTCAAAGACGATGTGCGCGAAGTCAAAGAAGGCTTCGAGTGCGGCATCAAGCTCAAGAACTACAACGACATCAAAGAGGGCGATCAGCTCGAGTTCTTTGACGTTAAGGAAATCGCGAGAACGCTGTAAATGGTGCGTAGAAAGCAGTCCTCTGTGCCCAACCGCGGTTTCCGCGTGGCCGACCAGATCCAACGGGATCTGGCCGAATTGATCGCACGCGAGTTGAAAGACCCGCGTGTGGGCATGGTCACGATCAACGCGGTCGAGGTGACACCTGATTACGCGCATGCCAAGGTATTCTTCAGTGTGCTGACCGGTAACCCTGATGAAGCCACCGAAGGCCTGAATGCGGCAGCAGGTTTCTTGCGCAATGGTTTGTTCAAGCGTTTGCACATCCACACCGTGCCCACGTTGCATTTCATGTTTGACCGCACCACCGAGCGTGCGTCTGACATGAATGCACTGATTTCCAAGGCTGTGGCTTCACGCGCCAAAGACGACGAATGACCACCGCGCCACGCACCAGGGTGCAACGGCGCCCTGTGCATGGGGTGATGTTGCTCGATAAACCGCTGGGACTGTCCAGCAACCAGGCTTTGCAAAAGGTCAAGTGGTTGCTGCGTGCTGAAAAAGCAGGCCATACCGGGACCTTGGACCCTTTGGCCACAGGGCTGTTGCCCTTGTGTTTTGGGGCCGCCACCAAGTTCAGTCAGTTGCACCTCGATGCTGACAAGGTGTACGAAACCACGGTGCGATTGGGCGTCAAGACCAGCACGGCCGATGCCGAAGGCGATGTGGTCTCTGTCCGCGAAGTGTCATGTACACCGGGTATGGTTGTTGAAGTTCTGGACCGGTTCATGGGACCGATCAGCCAAGTGCCGCCGATGCACAGTGCCTTGAAAAAGGATGGCAAGGCCTTGTACGAGTACGCCCGCGAGGGTGAAACCGTGGAGCGTGAAGCGCGCAACGTGGTGATTCATGACTTGGAGCTCTTGGAGATGCAGTTGCAGGGCGATGCCCCTTATTTGCGCTTGCGCGTGGCGTGCAGCAAAGGGACTTACATCCGTACTTTGGGTGAAGACATTGCTGAAGCTTTGGGCTGTGGCGGTCATTTGACGGCCCTTCGCCGGGTGTCTACTGGCCCCTTTGAAATGGCGCAGTGTTTGACATTGCCTGAGCTGGAATCGCTGGACGAACCCGCACGGCTCAAGGCCTTGCAGCCTGTTGACGCGTTGCTGCCTGAGCACACCGAGGTGCGACTGGACAGTGACAGCGCCGGACGTTTTTTGAGTGGGGTGCGCAGACGCGGCCCTTGGGATGATTGTGATCATGTCGCCGTTTACGGAGACGATCCGCGTGCATTGCTGGGAACAGCGCATGTGCGAGGCGGCGAACTGATTCCGGGTCGATTGTTGAGCCCGATCGAAATTCAACAGATTTTGGAAAACTCACCTGCTGCTGCGCCTTTGCTGGCCGCGCAGGTTTAATGAAAAGAGAGAGCATGAGCAAGCAAATTCGCAACATCGCCATCATCGCGCACGTTGACCACGGTAAAACTACCATGGTTGACCAACTGCTGCGCCAATCTGGCACCTTTGCTGACCACGAAAAAGTGGTCGACACCGTCATGGACAACAATGCCATCGAACGTGAGCGCGGCATCACCATCTTGGCCAAAAACTGCGCTGTCAGCTGGGAAGGCACCCACATCAACATCGTGGACACCCCCGGACACGCGGACTTCGGCGGCGAAGTCGAACGTGCCCTGTCGATGGTCGACGGCGTGGTGCTGCTGATCGATGCACAAGAAGGCCCCATGCCTCAAACACGTTTCGTGACCAAGAAAGCTTTGGCCTTGGGCCTCAAGCCCATCGTGGTCGTGAACAAGGTCGACAAGCCCGGTGCCAACCCTGACAAAGTGGTCAACGCCGCTTTTGACTTGTTCGACAAACTCGGCGCCAACGACGAGCAACTCGACTTCCCAGTCGTCTACGCCTCAGGCATCAACGGCTGGACCTCGATGGACGAGGGTGCGCCCGGTGAGCAGTGGGGCCCGGACATGTCGGCACTGTTCAACACCGTGCTCAAGCACGTCAAGCCCAACGCAGGTGACCCAGCTGCCCCGCTGCAATTGCAAATTTCTGCGCTGGACTTCTCGACTTTCGTTGGCCGCATCGGTGTGGGCCGCATCAGCCAAGGCACCATCAAGCCCAACATGGACGTGGTGGTCATGGAAGGCCCGGACGGCTCCACCATCAAAGGTCGTGTCAACCAGGTGCTGACCTTCCAGGGTCTGGACCGCGTGCAAGTGACCGAAGCCGGTCCTGGCGACATCGTGCTGATCAACGGCATAGCTGACCTGAACATCGGCGTGACCGTGACCGACCCTGCCAATCCAGCACCTCTGCCCATGCTCAAGGTGGACGAGCCGACGCTGACCATGAACTTTTGCGTGAACACCTCGCCATTGGCCGGTCGCGAAGGCAAGTTCGTCACCAGCCGTCAGATCTGGGATCGCCTGCAAAAAGAGCTCCAACACAACGTGGCACTGCGCGTCAACGAAACCGACGAAGAAGGCATCTTCGAAGTCATGGGCCGTGGTGAATTGCACCTGACTATTCTTTTGGAAAACATGCGCCGCGAAGGCTACGAGTTGGCCGTGTCCAAGCCCCGCGTGCTGTTCCGCGATGTCAATGGTGACCGCCACGAGCCTATCGAGCTGGTCACGGCCGACATCGAAGAAACCCACCAAGGTGGCGTGATGCAAGCTTTGGGCGAGCGCAAGGGCGAACTGGTGAACATGGAGCCCGATGGCCGCGGTCGCGTGCGTCTGGAGTACCGCATCCCGGCCCGTGGTTTGATCGGTTTTTCCAACGAATTCCTGAACTTGACCCGTGGCTCGGGCCTGATTTCCAACATCTTTGATGGCTACGAAGCCCACAAAGGTGACATCGGTGGCCGCAAAAACGGCGTGCTGATCTCCATGGACGATGGTGAAATCTTCACCTACGCATTGGGCAAGCTGGACGACCGTGGCCGCATGTTCGTCAAGGCGAACGATCCGGTGTACGAAGGCATGATTGTGGGCATCCACAGCCGCGACAACGACCTGGTGGTCAACGCCACGCGCACCAAGCAGCTGACCAACTTCCGTGTGTCCGGCAAAGAAGACGCCATCAAGATCACGCCCCCGATTGACCTGACACTGGAATACGGCGTCGAGTTCATCGAGGACGACGAGTTGGTCGAAATCACACCCAAGAGCGTGCGTCTGCGCAAACGCTTCTTGAAAGAAAGCGACCGCAAGCGCAACAAGTGATCGGCTCAAGATCATGCGTTTAACGCACGGCATGGCCGTCTGGACCATGGTGGGTGTCACAGCCCTGTGGTCCATGGCCGGGGTGGTGACTCGTCACCTCGAGCAAGCGCGCAGCTTTGAAGTCACCTTCTGGCGCAGCTTCTTTACCGTCGTTTCATTGCTGGTCATCCTGCCCCTGTGGCAGGGACGAAGTGTTTGGTCACGGCTGCCCTTGCGCAGCCGTTACTTTTGGTACTCCGGCATTTGTTGGAGCGTCATGTTCACTGCGTTCATGGTGGCGCTCACTCTGACCGCAGTGGCCAATGTGCTGATCACCATGGCGGTGGGGCCTTTGCTCACCGCTTTGATCACCCGGGTGTTTTTGGGGCACCGTTTGCCTGCTCGCACTTGGGTGGCCATCGTGTTGGCAGGCATAGGCATTGCCTGGATGTACGCCTCACAACTGAGCTTGGGCGATCCCCATTTTTTGATGGGTTCTTTGCTTGCTTTGTGTGTGCCCATTGCAGGCTCTGTGCAGTGGACGCTGACGCAAAAAAGTCAAAGCGAGGGGCAGAACCTTGATCTGGTGCCCAGCGTCCTGCTGGGCGCGCTCATGTCGACCTTGCTGACTTTGCCTTTGTCCATGCCGTTTCAGGCATCGCTGCACGATGTCGGACTGCTGGGCATTCTGGGCACCTTTCAGCTGGCCATTCCTTGCGCCTTGTCGGTCATTTGCGCCCGCGTGCTCAAGGCGCCCGAAGTGGCTTTGTTGGCCTTGCTCGAAATTGTTTTTGGCATCGCCCTGGCCTGGCTGGGCGCGAACGAAACGCCTCAGCCGAGCGTTTTGTTCGGTGGTGTTCTGGTACTGTCTGCATTGCTGCTCAACGAATGGTTGGGCTGGAGAAACAACCATGTCTGATGTTCTCGTCTCTGTCGAAGGCCGCATCGGCTGTATCACCTTGAACCGCCCCAAGGCCCTGAATGCCTTGTCCCTGGACATGGTGCGCGCTTTGACTCAGGCGCTGCTGGCTTGGCAAGACGACCCGCAAGTCTTGGCTGTGGCCGTGCGTGGTACGGGCAAAGAAGGTCCGTTTGGCGCTTTTTGCGCTGGCGGTGATATCCGCTTCTTCCACCAGGCAGCCCACTCAGGTGATGCATCCTTGGGTGACTTCTTCACCGAAGAGTACCGACTCAACCACCTGATCCACACCTACAGCAAGCCTTACATCGCTTTCATGGACGGCATCGTCATGGGGGGGGGCATGGGCATCAGCCAGGGCGCCAGTGTGCGCGTGGTGACCGATCGCACCAAGATGGCCATGCCCGAGACCAACATCGGCTTGTTTCCTGACGTGGGCGGTGGTTTTTTCTTGAGCCGTTGCCCAGGGCGTTTGGGCGAATACCTTGGCCTGACTGGGCACATTCTGACAGGACCGCAGGCAGTGGCCGCCAAACTGGCCGACATCGCGCTGCCCAGCGGCATGCTCGAACCCATTTGGCAAAAATTGATCAGCAGTCCTTTTGAAAATGCCGCATCGGTGGAGCGTTGGGTGCTGGCCCAAGCGGGCGCCATGACCCCCGAAAAACTCACGCCCCAGCCGCTGATTGACGAGGTCTTTGGTCTGCCCAGTGTGTCAGCCATGCTGGACAAGCTGGAGTCGGCCTCTGACGAGTGGAGCCAGAAAACGGTCGATGCTCTTCGTCACCGATCGCCCTTGATGCTGATCGTGGTGCTTGCGCAAATTCGCCGTGCGCGGCAAATGGGCCTGGCCGACGACCTGCGCATGGAGCGCGACATGGTGCACCACTGCTTCCATCTGCGTGCCGTGACCGACAGCGACACCGTTGAAGGCATACGCGCGCTGGCTGTGGACAAGGACCACAGTCCAAACTGGAAACCTGCCCGCGTGGAAGAGGTCGATGCCGCTGAGGCAGCACGCTTCTTTGTCAGTCCTTGGCCTGCGGACCACCACCCGCTGCGCGATTTGATGTAGGAGCGGCGCCCTCGCCGCGATAGGCTTGTGTTCAGCTCAGGTGCTTCATCGCCCCGAGGCGGGTTCCCTCATTCAATTCAGCGGTGGCGGCTCTTCATGGCGCGTTCGACTTCGCGTTTGCCTTCCCGGTCCTTGATGGTGTCGCGCTTGTCGTGCTCGGCTTTTCCTTTGGCCAGCGCAATGTCGCATTTGACCTTGCCTGACTTCCAGTGCAGGTTGATCGGCACCAGGGTGTAGCCCTTTTGCTCGATCTTGCCAATCAGACGTTTGATCTCTTCCTTGTTCAGCAGCAGTTTGCGGGTGCGTGCGGCTTCGGGGTTGATGTGTGTGGAGGCGGTTTTGAGCGGGTTGATCAAGCAGCCGATGATGAACAGTTCGCCATTGCGAATGACCACATAACCGTCGGTGAGTTGCACCTTGCCTTCGCGGATGGCCTTGACCTCCCAGCCTTCCAGCACCATGCCTGCCTCGTAGCGCTCTTCGAAGAAATAGTCGAAGGACGCTTTTTTGTTCTCGGCAATCTTGGAAAAGGTGGGTGTGGCGGTTGTTTTTTTGGTGGTGGCCATGGTGAGCAGGTGGGGACGGGCTGGCCGTTCTCAAGGAGATCCAAGCGGGCACAGAGCAAATCGCCGGGCTGGAAAACTACAATCGCGTCATTGTATGAAGAATATCCACAAGTCCGTCCTCATCTGGTACAGCCCGGATGAAATGTATCGCCTCGTGACCGACGTGGCGCGCTACCCCGAGTTCTTGCCTTGGTGTGACCAGTCACGTGTGTTGGAATCAGACGAGCAAAGCATGTTGGCCGAGGTGGGCATCAGTTTGGGTGGGCTCAAGCAGACATTCACCACACGCAATATGCATGAAGAGAGTCGCTCGGTGGCGATGTCATTGGTCCAAGGCCCGTTCTCCAACCTGAGCGGCACCTGGCGTTTCTTGCCCGTCGGCGACGGTACACAACGTGCCTGCAAGGTCGAGCTGGACCTGCAGTACGGGTTTTCAAGCGCCACACTGGCCGCCTTGGTGGGGCCTGTGTTTGACAAGATCGCTGGCAGTTTGGTCGATGCCTTTGTCAAGCGCGCCGAAGTGGTTTATGGCTGAACCGTTGATCGACATCACCGTGTGCTGGAGCTTGAAAGCTCGAGAAGTTCATGAGCAAACCCTTCACTTGCCCCAAGGCAGCACACTCGAGGCCGCGGTAGATGCTTGCCTGGCCTTGTGCCAATCGTCCGAATCAGTGTTCAAGGGCACTGATTTGGGCCAAATCAAATTCATGCAAGCCGGCATTTGGGGCCGCAAAGCCGAATGGACAGAAATCCTCAGCCCAGGCGATCGCGTAGAGTTGTATCGGCCGCTCCAGGTCGATCCCAAGGTGGCCCGCCGTCAACGCTTCAAGCGCCAGGGCAAAGGCCGAACTGGCTTGTTTGCCAACCGCAAGAGCGGCTCGGCGGCCGGGTATTGAACATGCAAGCTTTGCTGAACGCCATCTCGCAGATGGAGAACACTTTGGACGCCCATCGTGTTTTTCATGGCCGGGGCGGTGTCTATCCTGAATGTGAACACTGGACGTTGGACTGGTTTGCACCCGTCTGGGTCTTGACCAGCTTCAAGGCCGTGAGCGAAGGTGATTTGGCGACTTGCCAGCAAGCCCTGCAAGCCCGATGGCAAGAGCTTGCGCCCGGCACCCCACTCAACTGGGTGTACCAGTGCCGCGCCACAGGCCAAGCCGAAACCCGCCTGATGGCCGGCAACGTGCCAGACCCGCATGTCGTGACCGAGCAGGCCGCTCAGTACCTGGTGCATGTGATGCGCGGCCAGAACCATGGCCTGTTTCTGGACATGGCCAACGGCCGCGAATGGTTGAAAAAACACGCCCTGCATGAAAACGTGCTCAACCTGTTTGCCTACACCTGCGCGTTTTCGGTGGTGGCCTTGCAGGGCGGAGCTGCGCAAGTCGTGAACCTGGACATGAGCCAGGCCGCTTTGGCCGTGGGGCAGCAAAACCACCGCCTCAACGACCTGCCCGCCAAAGCGCGCTTTCTGGGCCATGATGTTTTCAAGACCTGGGGCAAGATCAGCAAGATGGGGCCTTATGGCGTGATCGTGATCGATCCGCCCAGCTACCAAAAAGGCAGCTTCATCGCCACCAAGGACTACATCAAGCTGATCCGTCGTTTGCCAGATTTGTTGGAGCCGCAAGGTCATGTGTTGCTGTGCTTGAACGCGCCCGAGCTGGACGCGCAGTTTTTGCGCAATCTGGTGGCCGAGGCTGCGCCCAGCCTGAAGTTCGTCGAGCGTCTGGCCAACCCGGCTGCTTTTGCCGACATCGACCCCGAAAAAGCGCTCAAGGTCTTGCATTTCCAAAACGCCTGAACCTGAGCCGTGACAGGGAAACCCCTCTTCTGGCACGGGTACAATCCATTTTTTGGAGCCTTAGCTTATGCGCCTACTCGGTAAAGCCCTGACTTTTGACGACGTTCTCCTCGTCCCTGCTTACTCCCAAGTCCTGCCCAAGGACACGTCCCTCGCGACGCAATTCACCCGAAATATTCGCCTGAACCTGCCCCTGGTGTCTGCCGCCATGGACACCGTGACCGAAGCGCGTTTGGCCATCGCTATCGCGCAAGAAGGCGGCATCGGCATCGTGCACAAAAACCTGACCCCGCAAGAACAAGCCGCGCAAGTGGCCAAGGTCAAACGGTATGAGTCCGGCGTGCTGCGCGACCCGGTAGTGATCACACCCGAGACCACCGTGCGCCAGGTCATGGCCTTGTCAGACGAGTTGGGTGTTTCGGGCTTTCCGGTCTGTGACGGCCGCCAAGTGGTGGGCATCGTCACTGGACGAGATCTGCGCTTTGAGACCCGCTATGACCAAAAAGTCAGCGAGATCATGACGCCGCGAGAGCGCCTGATCACCGTGCCCGAAGGCACTACGCCTGAGCAAGCCAAGCACCTGCTCAACAAACACAAATTGGAGCGCCTGCTGGTCATCAACGACGCCTTTGAACTCAAGGGTCTGATCACCGTCAAGGACATCACCAAACAGCTGAACTTTCCCAATGCCGCGCGTGACGCCGCGGGCAAGCTGCGTGTCGGCGCGGCTGTTGGCGTGGGCGAGGGCACCGAAGAGCGTGTTGAGGCTTTGTCTCGAGCGGGTGTCGACGCCATCGTGGTGGACACTGCGCACGGCCACAGCAAGGGTGTTCTCGACCGCGTGCGCTGGGTCAAGCAAAACTACCCGCACATCGAAGTGATTGGCGGCAACATCGCCACGGGCGCTGCCGCTTTGGCCTTGGTCGAAGCCGGTGCTGACGCCGTGAAAGTGGGCATTGGCCCTGGCTCGATCTGCACCACCCGCATCGTGGCGGGTGTGGGCGTACCGCAAATCATGGCGGTGGACTCTGTGGCCACGGCCCTCTTGGGTACAGGCGTGCCCTTGATCGCAGACGGCGGCATACGCTACAGCGGCGACATTGCCAAGGCCATCGCCGCAGGCGCAGGCACGGTGATGATGGGCGGTATGTTCGCCGGCACCGAAGAAGCGCCCGGCGAAATCGTGTTGTTCCAAGGCCGCAGCTACAAGAGCTACCGTGGCATGGGCTCGATTGGCGCCATGCAACAAGGCAGTGCCGACCGTTACTTCCAAGAGTCGAGTACCGGCAACCCCAACGCCGACAAATTGGTGCCCGAAGGCATTGAAGGCCGCGTGCCCTACAAAGGTTCTGTCGTCTCCATCATTTACCAAATGGCGGGCGGCTTGCGCGCCAGCATGGGGTATTGCGGATGCGCCACGATCGAGGCCATGCACAACGACTCGCAGTTTGTGGAAATCACCGCTGCCGGCATTCGTGAGAGCCATGTCCATGATGTGCAGATCACCAAAGAAGCACCGAATTACCGGGCGGATTGATGCGCGCACTGGTTTTGTGTTTTGAGCCAAAATCGTAATCCTTGAAAGGAATCGGCCATGCTGCTCGACCAACTTCGTCAGATGAACACCAGCCTGAACAGCATTGCTGCCCAGTTTGGTGCTTCTCGTTTGCGCGTGTTTGGGTCCGTGGCGCGTGGTGAAGAAACTTCAGACAGCGATGTAGATTTTCTGGTCGATTTTCCTCGTGGATACGACCTGTTCACCCAGCGCATGCCTTTGGCGCAAGGGCTGGGTGATTTGTTGAATCGCAAAGTGGATCTGGTTCCTGAGCATGAATTGAGCCCGCACATCAAAGAGCAGGTGCTTGCTGAAGCAGTTGCTCTATGAACAAGTCTTGGCAAGCTTATGCCCTGCACATAAGGGATGTCGCCGCAAAAATAGCGCGCATTCAAGCTCGTGGGGATTTGACGCAAGACGAAGTGCTTTACGACGCAGCACTTCGAAATTTGCAGACGCTTTCCGAGGCCACCCAAATGCTTCCCTATGATCTGAAGGCGCAGTTTCCCGCCATTCCTTGGCGAGAAATCAGCGGTTTTCGCAATATTCTGGTTCACAACTACCTGGGTGACATTGATGCACTGACTGTCCAGTCCGTCATCGATCGACATCTGCCTTCTTTGATCGACTGCGTGCAGACACTGCTTGCAACCGATGCTTCCTCTAACAAATAACGCGCTTTTTCGAATGCAGCACTCCAAGATCCTGATCCTCGACTTCGGCTCGCAAGTCACCCAGCTCATCGCCCGCCGCGTGCGCGAGGCCCATGTGTTTTGCGAAGTGCATCCCTGCGACGTGAGCAGCGACTGGGTGCGCGAATACGCCAAGGATGGCAACCTCAAAGGCGTGATCTTGTCGGGCAGCCACGCCAGCGTCTACGAAGTCGATGACCGTGCACCGGATGCCGTGTTCGAACTGGGCATCCCCGTGCTGGGCATTTGCTACGGCATGCAAACCATGGCGCAGCAACTCGGCGGCAAGGTGGAGGCGGGCGCCACCCGCGAGTTCGGTTATGCCGAAGTCCGCGCGCATGGCCACACCGAACTGCTCAAAGGCATTGAAGACTTCGCCACGGCCGAAGGCCACGGCATGCTCAAGGTCTGGATGAGCCACGGCGACAAGGTCACTCAGATGCCCGAGGGCTTCAAGGTCATGGCCTCGACCCCGGCTTGCCCGATTGCCGGTATGGCCGACGAGGCCCGCCGTTTTTACGCGGTGCAGTTCCACCCCGAAGTCACCCACACCGTGCAAGGCCAAGCGTTGCTCAACCGCTTTGTGCTCGACATTTGCAAGGCCAGTCCCGACTGGATCATGGGCAACTACATCGAAGAAGCGGTCGCCAAAATCCGCGAGCAGGTCGGTGACGAAGAAGTCATTTTGGGCCTGTCGGGCGGCGTCGATTCGTCGGTGGCTGCTGCTTTGATCCACCGCGCCATCGGCGACAAGTTGACCTGCGTGTTTGTCGACCACGGCCTGCTGCGCCTGAATGAAGGCGACATGGTCATGGAGATGTTCGTGGGCAAGCTGCACGCGAAAGTCATCCGCGTCGATGCCAGCGACTTGTTCCTGGGCAAGCTGGCGGGCGTGAGCGAGCCCGAAGCCAAGCGCAAGATCATCGGCGGCCTGTTTGTGGATGTGTTCAAGGAACAAGCTGCCAAACTGAAGGCTGATGGCGGCCACAAAGGCGAGGATGGAAGTCGCGCCGTCAAAGGCGCGACGTTCCTGGCCCAAGGCACGATTTACCCCGACGTGATCGAGTCGGGCGGCGCCAAGAGCAAGAAAGCCGTCACCATCAAGAGCCACCACAACGTGGGCGGCTTGCCCGAGCAACTGGGCTTGAAGTTACTGGAGCCTTTGCGCGAACTGTTCAAAGACGAAGTGCGTGAACTCGGTGTGGCGCTGGGCTTGCCGCGCGAGATGGTCTACCGCCACCCCTTCCCAGGCCCAGGTCTGGGCGTGCGCATCTTGGGTGAAGTCAAAAAAGAATACGCCGATCTGCTTCGCCGTGCTGACGCGATTTTCATCGAAGAGCTTCGCAACTTCACCGACGAATCCGGCAAGTCTTGGTACGACCTGACCAGCCAAGCCTTCACCGTGTTCCTGCCCGTGAAAAGCGTGGGCGTGATGGGCGACGGCCGCACCTACGACTATGTGGTGGCTTTGCGTGCCGTGCAAACCAGCGATTTCATGACCGCGGATTGGGCCGAACTGCCTTATGCGCTGCTCAAGAAAGTGTCGGGGCGCATCATCAATGAAGTGCGCGGCATCAATCGGGTAACTTACGACGTGAGCTCAAAACCACCGGCGACGATCGAGTGGGAGTAATGCGATGGGGACTCCATAGCACCTGCGCACTCGTTTGAAAGCGACCATTTCGTGATTGCAAAGCACAAGTTTTCATTGGTTTTGTTCATGTTCAGCGCCTTGGCAGGGTGTTCGCTGTCGCCTTCATTGCACGAAAAATCTTCGGCAGTTGTTTCTCCAACTCATTTGACGCGGCCCGAGTCCTCATTGATTCAAGGTCGTCCGGCACAGTGGCGTGCCATCAATCGGCTCACCTACGGACCCACTCCCGAGGGACTCGTCAAGATTCAGGCCGCCAAAGACCCTCTGGATTGGGCTTTGGTGCAGCTCGATGCAGCGCGTGCAGCCAGCCGCCAACCTGCGCGCTTACCGGCTGATTTGGCAGACCTGGGCAGGCCGCTGCCTGCTTTGTTTGAAGGGGCCCGCCATGAGCGCGAGGCCCGTGCAAATGTTCCGCCTGGCACGGTACTGGAAGAGGCGCTGCCTGGTGACAAAAGGTTTGATTTTTCCGCGCCTGCGTCCGTCTATTTTTTCAACCGAACCCAGGTCAACAAAGCGATCGCTTGGCGTTTGGCCGCTTGCAGCAGCGATGAAGCAGAGCAAGCCTTGCTCGCTCGCATGACCGAGTTTTGGTTCAACCACTTCAATGTCCACCAGAACAAAGGGCCGGTACGACCGTTTGCGGGGCACTATGCCTTGCATGTGGCCAGAGCACATGCATTGGGCAAATTTGAAGACTTGGTACTGGCCAGTGCGCGCCACCCGGCGATGCTGTACTACTTGGATCAATGGCAAAGCGTGAGCCCTGCCTTGGCGCGTGGCAAGGGCAGTCAAAGAGGGTTGAATGAAAATTACGCGCGGGAGCTCATGGAGCTGCACACTCTGGGTGTGCATGGCGGCTACACACAATCGGATGTGCGGGCCTTGGCCCATATCTTGACTGGTTGGACGGTGTCACCTCAGTCCGAGAGCGGTTTTGAATTTGTCGCCCGAAATCACTCGCCCGGCCCTAAAACTTGGCTGACGCACACTTTGGGAGGCACGCCTGCAAATGCCGGTGTGGCAGAGGGTGAGCAGGCCATCCGCATCCTGTCTCGCCACCCGGCCACAGCGCGGCGTGTGTCCACCCGTCTGGCGCAATATTTTGTGGCAGACACACCACCGAAATCACTGATCGATGCCATGTCCAACATGTTCTTGCATACCGAAGGCGATATCTACCAGGTCATGCAGGTGATGATCCGCAGTGACGATTTCTGGCGACCAGAGTCGCGGCTTTACCGCACGCCATTCGACTTTGCCTGTGCGGCATTGCGCACGCTGCAAGCGGGACAAAACCGAGGCGCTTGGTTGCAGGCACTCAATTACACGGCCGTGGCTGGGCAGCCGATTCAAAATTGGCAAACACCTGACGGTTATGCCTTGGATGCCGCCACGTGGCTGAGCCCAGAGGCCCTGACGCGCCGCATTGATTTCGCTTTGAACATAGCTCGCCAGTCACCGCCGAGAGAGGACTTGTATGCTTATCTCAGCCTAGCCACTGCGAAAACCATCCAGCTTCAACCCACTGCGCAACGGATGGGTTTGATGTTGGGCAGTCCGGAATTTCTCTACAAATAAACGGAGCACACCGCCATGAACATGTCCCGACGCAATGCCCTGGTGCAATGGGTTGGTGCCAGCGCCTGGGCCGCTGGCCCTGCGTGGGCGCAGACAGAGCGCATGCCGGAAGGCCGTTTGGTGTTTGTCTTTTTGCGCGGCGCATATGACGGTTTGTCCATGCTGGTGCCCTACGCCGATCCTCATTACAAGGCCTTGAGGCCTCAGATTGCCATCCCTGCACCAGACGGCAGCCGCAGCAGCGCCTTGGACCTGGATGGGCGTTTCGGATTGCACCCGGCTTGTGCGGATCTCTTGCCCTTGTGGCAACAAGGCGTTCTGGCGGCCATCCCCTGTGCCGGTTCGCCAGACCCGACGCGTTCGCATTTTGATGCCCAATACCATTGGGAGATCGGTCAACCCGGCCGCAGTTCTGCCGCCGATGGCTGGATCAATGGGGTGGGCGCCTTGTCATCCAAGCCCGCATTGGCTGCTGCACTGGGGGTAGGAGAGTCCAATCCGCGCATTTTGATGGGCCCACAGCGTGTGCAGTTGCTTGCCAGCGGTCAATCGGCCCTGCGTGCGGGTGCGCTCGCCAATGCACAAACCCGACAGGCCATGCAATCGCTGTATGCCTCGAATGCGCAACTGTCTGAAGCCTTGAGTCAGGGCGCTGACAGCCGCATGCAAACGGCCCAAATGCTTTCGGCGCCAGACATGGGTGCAAGCGAGCAGTCCATGGCGAACAATGGGGCAGGGGCCGCGCAGGGTCTGGCCTTGGACGCCAAGCATTTGGGCACCTTGATGAACAAAAACCGTGCATTGCGCTGTGGTTTTTTGTCTTCTGGTGGATGGGACACACACATCAACCAAGGTTCAGTGACTGGGGCATTGGCCAACAACTTGGGCCATCTGAGCCGAGCACTGATCGAGTTGCGCCGAGCTTTCAACGGGCCCCGTGATGTGGTGGTTGTGGCCAGTGAATTTGGCCGCACCTGCGCCGAAAACGGCACCCGGGGCACTGACCACGGGCATGGCAACGTGATGTGGTTGATGGGTTCTGCCGTTCAGGGTGGACGCTGCCACGGCCGTTGGCAGGGTTTGGCTCCGGCGGTTTTGAACCAGAACCGTGATTTGCCCGTTCACCACGATTTCCGGGCTGTGTTGGCGCAAGCACTGGTGAAATCGCAAGGCTTGAACCCCACGCAAGTCGCTGCAGTTTTTCCAGGCTATGAATGGGATGCGGAAATGGATGGGCTTTTCAGGGCTTGAGGAACACATGTGCATGCTGGATGCCACCGAGAATTCAGGTTTTTGCAGGCTGATATTCGCGAATCCTGTCCAGCGCATCCTGCATCGACTGGCGCGCTACGGCCATGTCAAAGTCGGTTTGCAGGCCCATCCAGAATTCAGCGCTGTTGCCAAAAAACTTGGCCAGCCGCAGCGCGGTGTCCACGGTGATGGCGCGTTTTTCGCGCACGATGTCGTTGATCCGAGGGGCCGGCACTTGCAGCGCCATGGACAGCGCGTGTGCCGTGAGTTGGTAGGGTGCTAAAAACTCTTCGCGCAGCACTTCGCCGGGATGAATGGGGCGCATGCCGTTGGCGGGAACGAGGTAGTTTGGGGTGGCTTCTTCAACTTTCATGGCAATTCCTTTCAGTGGTAGTCCACGATTTCGACATCGAACGCATGGCCGCTTTCAAAGCCAAAGCAAATTCGCCACTGGTCATTGATGCGGATGCTGTATTGACCCGTGCGATTGCCCTTGAGCGCTTCGAGCCGATTGTTCGGAGGGATTCGCAAGTCATCCAGCCGTACCGATCGATGCAACATGGCCAGTTTGCGTTCGGCAACCGTTCGGATGTTGACGAAACGTGCCACCGATTGGCCTGAAAACAAGGCCGATGTGTCTTTGCAGCGAAACGATTCGATCATGCCGCCCATCATATAACGCATGACGTTAAACGTCAAGAGCATTTGTGGCTCCAAGTGATGGGTGAGTCGCTGGTCTCTTACCCGGGTTTGGTACATTCATTGCCATGTACCTGCCCCAACAATTCAACCACCCCCAGTACGCTGTGGCCATCATGCGCGAACATCCGTTTGCAAGTCTGGTTTCGACCGACGGTGATGGCTTTCCGTTTGTCACGCATTTGCCGCTCAAGTTGATCGAGGAGGGTGGCCAGCCAGTGGCGTTGCTGGGGCACTGTGCCCGCGCCAATCCGCATGCCGGTTTCTTGCAAGCCAGGCCGCAGGCGCTGGTGACCTTCATGGGGCCTCAGGCCTACATGTCGCCAGCCGTTTACCCCGATTTGTTGCGTGTGCCGACTTGGACTTACCTGGCCGTGCATGCCCGGGTAGAGGCCCGCATGCTGGACGGCAACGATGCCAAAGACGCCATGCTCAAGCAAATGATTGCCGACCACGAGCCCGCTTACGCCGCCCAGTGGCGGGGGCTGCCCGAGAGCTACGCCCACGGCATGCTGAACGGCATCGTGGCATTTGAATTGAAGATTTTGGACCTGAAAACCAAGGTCAAGATCAACCAGCACCGCCCCGAGTCGCACGCGGCCATGCACGCGGCCTACGCCCAAGGCGGCGATCAAGAACAAGCCCTGGCGCAGTGGATGCAGCGGCTGGGCATGGTGGCTTGAGCGTGGACACACCCAGCCCAGACGCGCACTGGATGGCCCTGGCCTTGGAGCAAGCGCGCCAGGCCGCCGCAGCTGGCGAGGTGCCTGTGGGCGCGGTGGTCGTGAAAGACGGCCAGGTGATTGCTACGGGCCGCAACGCCCCGATTGCCAGCCACGACCCGACGGCGCACGCCGAGGTGGTGGCGCTGCGCGAAGCCGCTCGCATCTTGGGCAATTACCGGCTGGACGGCTGCACCTTGTATGTGACGCTGGAGCCCTGCGCCATGTGCAGCGGCGCCATGCTGCACGCCCGGGTTGACCGCGTGGTGTTTGGCGCAGCCGATCCGCGCACCGGGGTGGCGGGCTCGGTGCTCAACCTGTTTGATCAAACGCAGCTGAACCACCAAACCCAGGTCACGGGCGGTGTGCTGGCCGAGGAATGTGGCCAGTTGCTCAAAGACTTTTTCAGGCCCAAAAGAATGAACGCTCAACCCCTCAGAGAAGACGCGCTGCGCACACCGGATGAGGTGTTTGCCGAGTTGCCGGACTACCCCTGGCAGCCGCGTTACGTGAACGACCTGCCCAGCATCGCTGGCTTGCGCATGCACTGTCTGGATGAGGGCGACGAGAATGCGCCATTGACTTGGTTGTGCCTGCACGGCAACCCGGCCTGGAGCTACCTCTACCGCAAGATGATCCCGGTTTGGTTGGCAGCGGGGCACCGCGTGGTGGCGCCTGATTTGATTGGCTTTGGCAAGAGCGACAAGCCCAAAAAGGACAGTTTTCACCAGTTTGAAACGCACCGCCAGTCTTTGCTGGATTTGATTGAACGGCTCGATTTGCAGCGCGTGGTGTTGGTGGTGCAAGACTGGGGCGGCATTTTGGGGCTGACTTTGCCCATGGCCGCACCCGAGCGTTACAAGGGTTTGCTGGCCATGAACACCTCCTTGGCCACGGGCGAGCAGCCGCTGAGTGCGGGCTTCTTGGCTTGGCGTGATTGGTGCCAAAGCCAGCCGCTGTTCGATGTGGGTAAGTTGTTCAAACGCGGTAACCCCAGCATGTCGCCGCAAGAGACGGCTGCCTACAACGCGCCATTCCCGGACAAGGGCTTTCGCGCCGCGCTGCGCGCCTTTCCACCCATGGTGCCGGAGTTCGCCGATTCGCCGGGCGCGGCCATTTCGCGCCAAGCGAGAGATTTTTGGCGCAACGATTGGCAAGGCCAGAGCTTCATGGCCATTGGCCAGCAAGACCCGGTGCTGGGCGAGCCGGTGATGCGCCATTTGCAAAGCCAAATCAAGGGCTGTCCCGAGCCGATGCTGCTGCCCAATGCAGGCCATTTTGTACAGGAGCAGGGCAGGGCGATTGCCGAGGCCGCTGTGCGACACTTCAAGCCCTGACGAAGTACACAGCCCATGGCCCACATTTACATTTTTTCCCCTTCCAGCGCGGTGCGCGACAAAGTCGCTTTTCGACGCGGCATCAAGCGCCTGCAAGCCCAAGGGCACCGGGTCGAGGTAGATGAAGCGGCGCTGGTCAGCCACATGCGTTTTGCGGGCGACGACGCCACACGCATCGCGGCCATCACCCGCGCTGCGACCAGCGGTGCAGATGTGGCGCTCATCTCCCGTGGCGGCTATGGGCTCACGCGCATCCTGCCCGCCTTGCCCTACAAACAGATCGCCAGAGCCATTGACGGCGGCATTCAGTTTGTGGGCCTGAGCGATTTCACGGCGTTCAACCAGGCGGTGTTCGCCAAGACCGGCCGCATCACTTGGCAAGGTCCTGCATTGGGGGAGGATTTTGGCCCCAAACAGGCGCCCGACGACATCATGCAGGCCTGTTTTGACGATCTGTTGCTGGAGCAAGGCGAAGGCACGGGCTGGCAGTTGCCCAAGCTTGAAGCCGAGCGCCGTGTGTTGGTGAAAGACGCGCCGCTTTGGGGCGGTAACCTGTCGGTGTTGGTTTCTTTGCTGGGCACACCATACTTTGCGCAAGTCAAAGGGGGTGTGCTGTTCCTCGAAGACGTGGGTGAACACCCCTACCGCGTCGAGCGCATGCTCACGCAGCTGTTGCATGCGGGCGTCCTGGCCCAGCAAAAAGCGGTGCTGATCGGCCAGTTCAGCAACTACAAGCTGGTGCCCACGCACGACAAAGGCTTCAAGCTGGCCACCGTGGTCGAGTGGCTGCGCAGCCAGATCAAGGCCCCGGTGCTCACGGGCTTGCCCTTTGGTCATGTGGAGACCAAGGTGCTGCTGCCCGTTGGAGCCAAGGTGGACCTGGTCACCGAAGGGCGTGACGCGCTGATGGTTTGGGGCCACATTTGAGCCTTTGATCGCCACCTCGCTGTGGCGTGATTCATAAAAATCTGGAGAGAGACGATGAAGTGGTTGGCACGCGCCGGGCTGGTGGCCCTGCTGGCTTTGTTGGTGTCGGGTGGTGTGTTGAATGTGGCCGCTTTGCGCAGCCTGCCGCAGCTCGATGGTCAGTTGAGCCTGAAAGGGCTGGGTGCCGAAGTCAAGGTCACCCGCGACGCGTCTGACGTCACACACATCGAGGCGGCCAGTGCTTTGGATGCTTGGCGCGCCATCGGCTTCATCCATGCGCAAGAGCGTGGTTGGCAACTGGAGTTCAACCGCCGACTGATGCGCGGTGAGTTGTCCGAAATTTTGGGAGCAGCCACACTGGACACGGACAAGTTGATGCGCACCTTGGGCATCATGCAGGCCGCGCGTGAGCAGCTCAAGGGTCTGTCCGAGCCGACGCGGGCGGCCTTGCAGGCTTACAGCGAGGGCATTGGCCAGGCCCATGCTGTGGGCGCCGCAGGCCGTTCGCCCGAGTTCCGCATTTTGGGCGTGAAGGCGGGTGGCCACTTGGGCATGCCCTGGACCCCTGAAGACTCGGTCGGCTGGGCGCTGATGATGGCGCTCGATCTGGGCGGCAACTGGGGCAACGAGTTCGCCCGCTTCAGCGCTTCGCAAGTCTTGAACCACGAGCAGCTCTGGGAATTGATGCCCGCCTATCCCGGTGAAGATCCTGCCACCTGGGTGAACTTGCCCAGCCTTTATGAACGGCTCGGCGCGCACGCCAACGTCCCCAAAACCGCACAAGCACAAGCTCGGCCAGCCAGCGCCATCGCGCAGTGGTCGCAAGACTGGGTGCGGGACGCGGGCACCCTTGACGGCAAAGGCAGCAACAACTGGGTGGTGCCGGGCAGCCACACCGCGAGCGGCAAACCCCTGTTGGCCAACGATCCGCACTTGGCGCTCAGTGCCCCTGCCATTTGGTACTTTGCGCATCTGAAAGCCCCGTCGGGTGAGGTGGGCGGTGTGCAACACCCGGCGCTGGACGTGATGGGTGCCACCCTGCCTGGCATGCCCTTTGTGGTGTTGGGCCGCACGAAGGGGGTGGCCTGGGGTTTCACCAACACGGGGCCCGATGTGCAGGATTTGTACCTTGAAGAAATCGATCCGGCCAACCCAGGTCAGTACCGAGTGCCTGAGGGCACTTCTGCGTTCAAGACCCGTCAGGAAGTCATTCAGGTCAAAGGGCAGGGCGCAGTGAACATCACCGTGCGCAGCACCCGTCACGGCCCGGTGGTGAGCGATGTGCAACCCCAATACCAAGGGGTGCTCAATACCCAGCGCTACGCCATGGCCTTGCGTTGGGCAGCGCTCGAAACCGACAACCGCTCGATGGAGGCTGGCATGCAGGCGAATTGGGCCCAAACTGTGGCCGAGTTGCAGTCGGCTTTTGCCGTGCACCACTCGCCCATGCAAAGCGTGGTGATGGCCGACACGCAAGGCCAAGTGGGTTTCAAGGCGGTAGGTAAAGTGCCCCTGCGGCATTCAGACAACGATTTGAAAGGCGTGGCCCCGGCCCCGGGCTGGTTGTCTCAATACGACTGGGCGGGTTGGTTGCCCTACGATCAGAACCCGACGCTGAGCCATGCGCAGATCGAACAAAAAGGTTGGCAGGCCACGGCCAACCAGAACATATTGCCTCCGGGCTACAAGCACTTCATTGGCTCGGACTGGACCACGCCCGAGCGCTTTGACCGCATCACGCAGTTGCTCTCGGCGACCGACAAACACGACAGCGACAGCTTTGCCCGCATCCAGAACGATGTGGTGTCTTTGGGGGCCAAGGCGCTGCTGCCTCACGCACTCAAGGCGCAGCCTTCGCACCGCTTGGGCGCTGAGGCACTGGACTTGCTCAAAAACTTTGATGGCCGCATGACCCAGGACACTTCAGCGGGTTTGATCCTCAACGTCTGGGCACATGAGTTGACAGTGGACATGCTCAGCCCAGCCTTGGGCGATGTGCGTTTCCAGTCCCTGTATGGCAAGCGGCATTTCAGGGCTGGCTTGATCGGCATCTTGGAGCGGCCTGACCCGTTTTGGTGTGGTGCACAAGGCTGCGATAAAGCGGTATCACTTGCCCTCGACAAAGCTTTGACCCGCATCGAACGACTTCAAGGTGACCAGCCCTCGCAGTGGCGCTGGGCCGCCATGCACCCGGCCATCAGCAGCCACAGACCGTTTGGCAAGGTGCCTGTGCTCAACCGTTTGTTCGACGAGCGAGTAGAAAGCGCAGGCGACATTTTCACCGTCAACGTGGGCCAGTACTGGGCCAACGACAAGACCGAGCCCTTTGCCAACCGCCATGCCGCATCGCTTCGGGCCATCTACGATCTGGCGAATTTGGAGCAATCGCGCTTCGTTTACCAGACCGGGCAATCGGGCCACCCGGCCTCACCACGCAGCCGCAACATGGCGCCCTTGTGGGCGTCAGGCCAATATTTGCCCTTGCAAATGCAGCCGCGCCAGGTTCAGCACCAGTTGGTGTTGCAGCCTTGACGTTGTACTTGGCTGCGCAAGCGCTCAGGTGGTCATTTGCAGCGGCAAGCTGCGCAGGCGTTTGCCCGTCAAGGCAAAGAGCGCATTGGCCACAGCGGGTGCCACCGGGGGCAGGGCTGGCTCGCCCACGCCCTCGGGGTGGGCGGTGCTGGCCACGATGTGGGTTTCAACCTCTGGGCAGTCTGCGAAACGCAAAGCCGGGTAGTCGTTGAAGTTGGACTGCTTGACGCGCCCATTTTCAATGTCGATGCGGCCATAAAGCGCGGCCGACAATCCGTACACCACCGAACTTTCGACCTGCTGAGCAATCGTGTTGGGGTTGACCGCCAGGCCGCAGTCGATGGCGCACACCACGCGGTGCACGGTGATCTTGCCTTGTTCGTTCACGGACACTTCGGCCACCTGGGCCACCAATGAGCCAAAGGATTCGTGCAGGGCAATGCCCCGGGCTTTTCGCGAGCCATCGGGGGCAGGGGAGAGCGGCTTGCCCCAGCCTGCCTTGCTGGCTGCCAGTTCGAGCACTGCCTTTTGTCGGGGGTGTTGGGCCAGCAAGTCGAGACGGTATTGCAAAGGATCTGCCTTGGCAGCGTGGGCGCATTCGTCGACAAAGCTTTCCTTGAAAAAGGCCTGGTGCGAATGCCCGACCGAGCGCCAGTAGCCAATCGGAACGGGCAACTCCACCGTCACATGGCCCACGCGCACGTTGGGGAACTCGTAAGCCACATCGTAGGAACCTTCGGAGGTGGTTTTGTCTGGCCCCATGCCGGGCATGCCCACGTTGCGCGGCAAAAAGTTGGGCGTGATCGCCTGGCCTGCCGAGACATTGCGCCATGCAGCGATGCGCCCTTGGGCGTCCAGACCGGCTTCGAACCGCGACACGCAAGCCGGGCGGTAAAAGTCGTGTTGGGTGTCTTCTTCGCGGCTCCACAGCACCTGCACCGGGCGGCCCTTGAAAGCTTTGGCAACTGTCGCGGCTTGCGCCACCACATCGACCTCGAGCCTGCGGCCAAAGCCGCCACCCAGGTAGGTCAAATGCATGTCGACCTGCTCGTCCTTGAGGCCCAGGGCCTTGGCCGCAGCTTGGCGGGCGAGACCGGGCACCTGCGTGGGCACCCACACGGTGGCTTTGTCCCCGTCAAACTGCACCGTGCAGTTCATGGGCTCCATGGTGGCGTGGGCCAAGCAGGGCGCGCTGTATTGGGCTTCGAGTTTGGTGTTCGCGCTGCTCAGTGCCTGCTGCACATCGCCGGTTTTCCAAAACCCGAAACCGTCGTCTTCTTGGGCGGCCTTCGCCAGTTGGGCTTGCACACCGCTGCTGGAGATGCTCGCCATGGGGCCGTCGTCGTACGTCACCTTGAGCACTTGGAGCGCCTTGCGCGCCTGCCAATACTGCTCAGCCACCACGGCCACACCGCCGCTGCTGCCATGGGCCACAGGCAAAATCACCACGCCTTTCACGCCGGGCATGGCTTTGGCTTGCGTGTCATCCACTGTGTTGACCGTGCCACCCAGCGCGGGCGACATGCTCACGGCCGCGTGCAGCATCCCAGGCAGCTTCACATCGAGCCCAAAAATGGCGGAACCATCGACCTTGGATGCGCTGTCGTTGCGCGGCATCGCCTTGCCAATGAGGGTGAATTCATTGGGCGATTTGAGTGTGAATTTCTCGGCGGGTTGCGGCTTGGGGCCCAGCCATTGGACTGCGTTCGCAAAGTTCGCAGTCTGGCCGCCTGGGCCTTTGAAAACGCCTTGATGGACGGTGATTTGATCGGCTGGCACGGACCACTGTTTGGCCACGGCCTGCACCAAAGTGGCGCGGGTCACGGCAGCCGCTTCGCGCATGGGCAGCCACAGGTCCTTGGTGCTCGACGAGCCGCCCGTCATCATGATGCCCAACTGCCCCATGAGGCCCGACACCACCCAGCGTGCGCTGCGTGCCAGGGTGCCTTGGTCATCGGGCCGAAAAGGCAGTCCATCGGCCATGGCAGCGATGTTGCCGTAGACCTTGTCGACAGGGGCGTTTTCCGTTTTGATCTGATCCCAAGCGCAGTCCAGTTCTTCGGCGACGAGCATCATCAGACCCGTGTGAATGCCTTGGCCCATCTCGGCTTTGGAGAGCACGACGGTGACTGAGCCGTCGCTCCCGACTTTGACCCAGCCGTTGAGCGCCAGTTGACCTTGTTCCAAGGGCAGTTGGCCATTGCGCAGTTGTTGGCGGTTGGTGCTGCAGCCCACGGCGAATCCGCCAGCGGTCAGCGTGGCCGCGATCAGAAGGTAACGCCGATTGATTTTCATCTGAACCCACTTTCATATAGCCCGGCAGGGCAACAGCTTGCATTAGAGCCTGAAAGTACTGTGGTCGGTCAAGAGCTTTGTCCAACACAGGACATCACCAAACCAAACCCAAGCGTTTCACAGATTCAGGCGTGGAATTCCAAACGAATTTTCAGATCCTTTACTTAACATAATATACATCGTATGAAGTTAATAAAAGGTGAGAACAGACCACACATGGGGCCCTGACATTCGCCCCATGCAGCCTCTGCGCTCAAGCCCTGGCATGTCTGACAAACGTTCAGCGGCCAGCCGCTGGTGTTGGCTGTGATGTAGCCGCCGCTTTTTTGCGCGCTTCGCGTGCCGCCTCACGGCGCAGGCCTTCTTGCATCAATTCGATGTTGTTGGGCCGGTTGCCGCGTTGCGCAAAGTCCAGCGCCGTCATGTTGGCACCGTTCTTGATCTGCAGATCGGCACCCGCCTGGATCAGGTGCTTCACGGCCTCTGGGCTGCCATACATGGCGGCCATCATCAGCGGCGTTGTGCCGTTGGGCGACTCGGCGTCAATGTAGGCGCTGTTGTCGAGCAGATATTCGATCACAGGCACGTGGCCACCCGTGGCCGCGTAATGCAGCGGCGTCCAGCCGGTTTTGTTGATGTCTGCATCGCGGTCCACCAGCTTTTTGACCCAATCCAGCTGACCGCGCAAGGCAGCCAACATCAAGGGGCTTTCGTCCTGGGCATTTCGAACTTCGATTTTGGTCTGTGGCCAGCTGATCAGCACATCCACCACCTTGGGCGCAGGCACGCGCAAGGCCAACATCAAGGCCGGATTGCCTTCGGGGTTGACGGTGTTGGGATCGAAACCACGTTGCAACAAGACCTGAACCCCGCGTGGATCATCGCTCAAAATGGCTCGAAAAAAGTCGTCGTAAGCACCCGCAAAGGATAGGCTAAAAAAAGGTAAAAATCCAATAAAAACAATAGATTTTTTGATTTTATTAAAGTTAAACATTTAATGTTTTACTTGAAGATTGAAGCGGCTGTTCGTGCAAAAAGACGGTGGAAATTGGACGCCGTGAGGGCGCCGATCGCCTCAGTGGAGGTGCCACGCAGCTCCCCCAGCAGCTTGGCCACATAGGGCACGTAAGACGGGTTGTTGGTCTTGCCACGGTACGGTACGGGGGCCAGATAGGGGCTGTCGGTCTCGATCAGCAGGCGGTCATCGGGCACAAAAGCCGCCACTTCTCGCAGGTCGGCCGCAGACTTGAAGGTCAGAATGCCTGAAAACGAGATGTAGAAACCCAGGTCCAGCGCGGCACGGGCCACCTGTTGGCTTTCGGTGAAGCAATGGAAAACTCCGCACGCCGAGCTGGCCGAGCCGTCTTCGCCCTCTTCCTTGAGGATGGCGATGGTGTCGTCCGACGCTTGGCGGGTGTGTATGACCATGGGCAAACCGGTCTGGCGCGCCGCCCGGATGTGGGTGCGAAAGCGCTCGCGCTGCCACTCCAGATCGGCCACGGTGCGGCCGCCCTTGCGCTCGTCCATTTGGTAGTAATCCAGCCCGGTCTCGCCAATGGCCACCACCTTGGGCCGGGCCGCGCCGTCAATCAACTCCTGCAAGCTGGGCTCGTGCACGCCCTCGTTGTCAGGGTGCACGCCCACCGTGGCCCACAGGTGCGGGTGCGCGGCAGCCAGCCCTTGCACGCTGTCGAACTCCTCCATCGTGGTGCAGATGCACATGGCCTGGTGGACCTGCGCTGCATGCATGGCGGCCAGGATGTCATCGAGCTGGCTGCGCAGCTCGGGAAAATTCAAATGGCAGTGGGAATCAATGAACATGTTGTGGGGTCATCAGGTGCGGGCCAGCAGTGTTTGGCGGGCATCGTTGGCCAGTGCTTCGAGCATCAGACCCGCATTGAAAGGGTGTTCGGCCGTGCGGGCCGACTGCATCAGGCGCTTGAACCAGTCGGTCAGCGTCTTGAGCGAGGCATTGCAGGCGGGCAACTGCTCGCTGGTGAAAAAACGAGGCGCGGCGCCGCTTTGGCGCAGCACCAGGTCGTGGCAAAGCTTTTGCAGCGCGTCGATGGCCTGTGCGGGCGACAGGTCGGACAAATGCCCAGCTTGTCCTTGCATCATGGCTTTGGGCAAGGTCGCCCACCAGGCGGGCGACAGGCCCAGAGCCGACTGGCGCAGCACATCGTTGGGGCGTCCTCCCGCGCTGCGCAGCAGACCTTCGGCCAGAGGGCCTTGAACGCCCTGCTCGCCCAGCCAAGTCAAAGCTTCAGCCTCGGCAGGCCAAGTCAAGGTGTGCGCCAGGCAACGGCTGCGGATCGTGGGCAGCAGTTGGTGCGCCGCTTCTGTGGCCAACACGAAGCGCACATCGCCCGGCGGCTCCTCCAGTGTCTTGAGCAAGGCGTTGGCCGTGATCGCGTTCATGCGCTCGGCCGGGAACACCAGCACGGCCTTGCCGCGACCCCGCGCATCGGTGCGCTGGGCAAACTCGACCAGATCGCGCATGGCCTCGACGCGGATTTCTTTGCTGGGTTTGCGTTTTTTGTCGTCGATCTCGGCCTGCGCTTTTTCAGACAGCGGCCAGCCCAGTTCCATCATTTTGGTTTCGGGCATCAGCACGGCCAGGTCGGCGTGGGTGCGCACGGCAATGGCGTGGCAGCTCGGGCAGTCGCCACACGCGCCCTGCGCAGTGGGCTTTTCGCAGAGCCAGGCCGAGACCAAAGCCAGGGCCAATTCGTATTGGCCCAGACCCGACGGGCCTTGCAGCATCCAGGCGTGGCCGCGCTGGGCCAACAAATCGGTCACTTGCCGTGCAATCCACGGCGCATTCAAGACGGCACTCATGTGGGGGTCCTCGAATACCATGAGGTGACGACCAGGGCCACATCGTCCCCAACCGCCTCACGGCTTTGAGCCGCATCGATGCGGGCAAAGCGGGAGGGCATCTCTTCTTGTCGTCTGGCGTAACCCGCCCGCACGGCAGCAAAAAAGTCAGCCGGTTGCGACTCGAACTTGTCGGGCACGCGGGCCGAGGCCAGCCGTTCGGCGGCAATTTGCGGGTCCAGATCGAACCACACGGTCAAATCGGGTTGGCGCAAAGCGCCTTGAGCCGTGGTCTGCACCATGCTTTCGAGCTGAGCCAACACCTGCCAGTCAAAGCCCCTGCCACCGCCCTGGTAGGCAAAGGTCGCGTCGGTGAAGCGGTCGCACAGCACCACATCGCCCCGCGCCAGCGCAGGCTCAATCACCTGCACCAAGTGCTCGCGGCGCGCTGCAAACATCAAGAGCGCCTCGGTCAGCGCGTCCATGGGATCGTGGAGGACCAGTTCGCGCAGCTTTTCAGACAGCGGGGTGCCGCCCGGCTCTCGGGTCAACACCACCGGTCTGCCTGCCTGGCGAAACAGCGCGGCCACGCGCTCGATATGCGTGGATTTGCCTGCACCGTCAATGCCTTCAAAGCTGATGAACAAACCGCGTGTCATAGGTGTGTGTTGCGAAAACCCGATTGTGGCAGGCTCAGTTGTTGCTGCTCAGTGGCTGCCGCTTCGACCGCGTTGGTAGCGGTTGACCGCCCGGTTGTGCTCGTCCAGTGTGGCGCTGAAATGGCTGCTGCCGTCGCCTTTGGCCACAAAGTACAGTGCTTGGGTTTTGGCGGGCTGCACCGCAGCCAGCAAGGCAGCTTTGCCCGGCATGGCAATCGGCGTGGGCGGCAAGCCCGCGCGGGTGTAGGTGTTCCAGGGTGTGTCGCTGGTCAAATGCACCCGGCGCAGGTTGCCGTCAAAGGCTTCGCCCAGCCCATAAATCACCGTGGGGTCGGTTTGCAGTCGCATGCCGATGCGCAGCCGGTTGTTGAACACCCCCGAAATCATGGGCCGGTCCGAGCCTTTGCCGGTTTCTTTCTCCACGATGCTGGCCAGGATCAGGGCTTCTTCGGGCGACTGCACAGACACGCCCGGCTGACGGCTTTCCCAGGCCTGCTGCAGGCGCTTGTCCATGGCTTTGGCGGCACGTTTGAGCACAGCCAGATCGCTCGCACCCTTGGCATAGGCATAGGTGTCGGGGTAAAAACGCCCCTCGGGGGCCACACTCGGTCGGCCCAGCTGGGCCATCAGTTCGGCGTCGGTCAGTGCACGGCTGTCGGGCTTGAGGTTCTCTGCTTTGCTCAATGCCTGGCGCACCTGCCGCCAGTTCCAGCCTTCCACAATCGTCACGGCGCGCAGGCTTTCTTCGCCACGCACCAGCATGTTCAAGAGCCGCATGGGCGTGGTGCCGGGGGCGATCTCGTAGCTGCCCGCCCGCATCAGGCGCGACTGGCCCGACAAGCGAAACCAGGCGTACAGCAGCACGGGCGAGGTGTTCGCCCCGGCGTCTGCCACGGCCTGGGCAATGGCTTTGGGTGAGGTGCCCGGCTCGATCGACAAGTCCAGCGTGCTGGGCGGTGTGTCCAAGGGTTGTTGCACCCACCAGAACGCCCCCACCCCCAGGGCGAGCGCCACGACCAGCAGGCTTGCAAACCACTTCATCCAGCCTTTGAGCACGGTCATGTCCTTTGTTGGGGTGTTGAAAACGTGGGGGGATGATAATTCACGCCTTGCCAGACCCTTGCCTGAAGAATGAGCCGCGACATGAACCTCCCTGCCCTGAACGCCCTTGATGTGACCGCCGCGCTGGATGGCACCAGCCCCCTGCCCCAGTGGGGTGTGATCCAGGCTCAGGGCGAGGACGCTGTCCACTTTTTGCACAACCAGTTGAGCAACGACGTGGTGTTGTTGCCCGTAGGCCAGTCGCGCTTGGCGGCGTTTTGCAACGCCAAGGGGCGCATGCAGGCCAGCTTTGTGCTCACCAAGACGGCGCCCGACACGGTGCTGCTGGTCATGAACCTCGATTTGCTGGCCCAGACGCTCAAACGCCTGTCGATGTTTGTGATGCGGTCCAAGGTCAAGCTGACCGACGCCAGCGGCCAGTGGCAGCTGCGCGGCTTGCTGGGCAACAGCACCCGCGCCCTGCTCGGCGATGTGGCCCCTTGGCACACTGTGGTGGCCGATGGTGCACACGCTGTTGCGCTCTACCCGGCGGTCATGGGGGAGGTGCAGGTGCCCCGCGCCCTGTGGCTGGCGCCGCTGGGTCAGGCCCTGCCCGCTGGCCCTGAAGTGGCGGCCGAAGTTTGGGCTTGGTCAGACGTCATGAGCGGCGTGGCACTGCTCAGCCAGCCTGTGTTCGAGGCCTTCGTGCCACAAATGCTCAATTACGAATCGGTGGGCGGCGTCAACTTCAAAAAAGGTTGCTACCCCGGCCAGGAAGTGGTGGCCCGCAGCCAGTTTCGTGGCACCTTGAAGCGCCGCACGGCGCTCGTGCACAGTCCGGTGGTCTTGGCTGCGGGACAAGACGTTTTCACACCCGCCGACCCCGAGCAGCCCTGCGCCACCGTGGTACAAAGCGCCGCCCGGCCGGATGGCCAGGGCTTTGACGCGCTGGTCAGCGGTACGCTGGAAAGCCAGACGAGCGGCTGGCGGGTGGGCAGCGCCGATGGCGCGGCGTTGGAGCTGCTGCCGCTGCCGTACGCCTTGCTCGACGACATCTGAACTGCAAAAGCTCCGCCCTCGGGGCGAATGACTTGGGTTTGCGAGCGTTCTATCGCGGCGAGGGCGCCGCTCCTACAAAGGGCGCATCATCTCGATGTGCGCAATGCCCGCTTCTTCAAAAATTTCCCCATGGGGCTCAAAGCCTGAGCGCTTGTAAAAGCCTTCGGCGCTGCATTGTGCATGCAGCAGCACCTGTGTGTCTCCGCGTTCGCGGGCGGCATCCATCAGGGCGTGCAGCACCCGGCGGCCCAGCACGCTGCCGCGCATCTGCTTTTTGACGGCCATGCGGCCAATGCGGGCCACGTCCGGGGCGTGTTGAATCAGACGGCCAGTGGCCAGCACCATGCCCATGCGGTTGACAGCCACGCAGTGCAAGGCCGTTTCGTCCTCGTGGTCCCACTCCATGTCGGCGGGCACTTTTTGTTCATCCACAAACACCTCGGTGCGCAGCGGGCTGGCCAGGGTTTTCAGGTCGGCCCAGGCACCCAGGTGCAGCTGCACCATGTCTTCGCCGCGTTCGTAGCCTTCCATCATGTCGCGCAGCTGGGGCGGGATGGGCTGGCTCTTTTTGGCCACCGGGTCGGCATAGACGTAAATCAACTCGCTGGTGATCAGCAGATCTTCGCCCCGGAAAATCGCACCCACAAAGGTCATGGACGAGTTGCCGATGCGGTCACAGCGCATGCACACATCCAGAAAGTCGTCCATTTCGGCGCTGGCGTGGTACTCGACACTGGCCTTCTTGACGAACAGGTCGCCGCCCAACTGGTGGAACGTCTCGGCATAAGGCATGGCCAGGTTGCGCCAGTAATTGGTCACGGCGGTGTCGAAGTACATGAGGTAATGACCGTTGAAGACGATCTTTTGCATGTCCACCTCGACCCAGCGCACGCGCATGCGGTGGGAAAAACGGAAGTCTTGGCGTTTCATGGTGTTCCTTTTGGTGTGTCTGTCGCAATGGGGTTCAGTGTTTTGTAGGAGCGGCGCCCTCGCCGCCATGGTCTTTTGCAAAGGCTGATCGCCGCGGGGGCGCGGCTCCTACAAAAAAGCGTGTTTCAAAGCCCTGCCCGCATCGGCGTGGGCTTTCAGGGCGTCGGGGATGGCGCGGCCCATGGTGATGAAGCCATGGATCACGCCCCGGTAAATCTCCAAATCGACCGGCACGCCCGCCATGCGCAGGGTGTCGGCGTAGCCCACGCCCTCGTCCACCAGCGGGTCGCATTCGGCCAGGCCCATCCAGCATGGGGCCAGGCCGCTGTGGTCGGGCGCGTTACCGGGGGCAAATCGCCAATCATGGCGGTCTTGGGCGTCGATGTAGCCGTCAAAGAACCAGGCGATGGTGCCCTTGTCGAGCATGAAGCCTTGGCCAAAATTGTGGTGCGAAGCGGTGTCCTGCTTGGAGCCACAACCGGGGTAAAAAAGCAGCTGCAACGCGAGCTTCAAACCCGCATCGCGGGCCATGAGTGCACACACGGCAGACAAAGTGCCGCCTGCGCTGTCGCCGCCCACGGCCAGGCGCGTGCTGTCCAGACCCAGGGTGTGGCCCTGCTGGTGCAACCAGTTCAGGGCGTCCCAGGCGTCATGAACGGCCGTGGGGAAGCGGTGCTCCGGCGCGAGCCGGTAGTCCAGCGACACCACGGCGCAGTGGCCCTGACGGCTGAGCTGGCGGCACAGCACGTCGTGCGTGGTCAGGCTGCCCACAGTGAAACCGCCGCCGTGCAGGTACAGCAGCACGGGCAAAGCGGTGTCGCTGCGCGGGGCGTACAGGCGCGCTGGCATGGCGTGACCGTCACGGGCCGGGATGGTGAAGTCCTGTACGCGGTCCACATGGGGTGCGGGCTGCAGGTCCAGGATCGGGCCGCCGATGTCGTAAAACGCGCGGGCCTGAGTGGCGGTCATGGCGTGCATGGGCGGGCGCCCTGCCCGCTCGACGCGCTCGATCAGCACTCGAGTGGCCGGGTTCAACAAGGCTCGGGGGTTGGTGTGGTGGCTGCTCATGAATGCTTGAATGGCTGGGGTCCGGGTGTTGCCAACGTGACGGATTGGGCGTTGGGCCGGATGGACAAAGGCGGTTCCTGAATCAAAATGAACGCAAATCGTACAACGCCCCGAGTACGGGGTCTGTCACCTGCACACACCGGAGAACATGGCATGTCTTTCATCAACTACGTCACCCAGATCCAGATCGAGTTTGGCGCGATCAGCCTGCTCAAGGCCGAATGCGAGCGGGTGGGCATCAGCCGCCCCCTGATCGTGACCGACGCGGGCGTGAAGGCCGTGGGCATCCTGGACAAAGCGCTGGCCGCACTGCCTGGCCTTGAAGTCAGCGTGTTCGACCAAACCCCCTCCAATCCGACCGAGGCCGCGGTGCGCGCAGCCGCCGCTGTTTACCAACAAAACAACTGCGACGGCCTGATCGCGCTGGGCGGCGGCTCGTCCATCGACTGCGCCAAGGGCGTGGCCATTGCTGCCACGCACGAAGGCCCGCTCAAGACCTACGCCACCATCGAGGGCGGCTCGCTCAAGATCACCGACCGGGTGGCGCCCTTGATTGCCGTGCCCACCACGGCGGGCACGGGCTCCGAAGTGGCCCGAGGGGCGATTTTGATCGTCGACGACGGCCGCAAACTGGGTTTTCACAGCTGGTTCATCGTGCCCCGTGCCGCCATTTGCGACCCCGAACTGACCCTGGGCCTGCCGCCCGTGCTGACGGCGGCCACGGGCATGGACGCGATTGCGCACTGCATGGAAACCTTCATGGCCGCGCCCTTCAACCCGCCTGCTGACGGCATTGCGCTCGATGGCCTGGCGCGTGGCTGGGCACACATCGAGCGCGCCACGCATAACGGCCAGGATCGGGAAGCGCGCCTGAACATGATGAGCGCCAGCATGCAAGGCGCCATGGCCTTCCAGAAAGGTCTGGGTTGTGTGCACTCCTTAAGCCACAGCCTGGGCGGCGTGAACCCGCGCCTGCACCACGGCACTTTGAACGCCATGTTTTTGCCTGCGGTGGTCACGTTCAACGCGGCGGCCGAATCGGTGCAAAAAGAAAACCGCTTGAACCGAATGGCCCAGGCCATGGGCCTGCAAAGCGGCTCGGACATCCCAGACGCCATCAAGGACATGAATGCCCGCCTCGGCTTGCCCACCGGGCTGGGGGCCATGGGCGTGACCGAAAGCCTGTTTGACGCGGTGATCACAGGCGCCTTGGCCGACCACTGCCACAAGACCAACCCGCGCATCGCCTCGGCCCAAGAGTACCGCGAGATGCTCAGCATCAGCCTTTGATCATCAGCCACTGAGCGGTTGAGGCCTGCTGGTTCAGGCCTCGAACAATTCCCGTAGGATTTGCAATGTCTGCTCAAGCACGTCTGTGGGGATGGCCCCCAAACGTTTGGCCAATCGGCTTTTGTCCACGGTGCGCAACTGGTCAAGGAGTATCTGGCCCGAGGTGTCCTTGAAAGTCAGTGCCACACGGAAAGGCGCTTCAAAACCTTTCGAGCTCATGAGAGCCACGATCACGGTGCGCAGGTGATCGTGCAACTCTGGCGGAGAAATCACCACGCAAGGGCGGCTTTTGCGGATCTCACTGCCCACGGTAGGGTCGAGGTTGACCTGCCAAACCTCGCCTCTTTTCACCATGTCAGATCCTCGTCGTCCTCATTGCCGAATTCGCCCATGGCGAGGCCGTCATCCCCTGCTTGTGCGAGCGCTTGCGCGGCTTGCGCCCAGCCTGCACGAGGCGAATCGATGGGCTTGCGAATGACGATGGCACCGTTTTCAACGGTCAGGTCGGCCTGATCTTCCAGGCCCAGTTGCTGAAGCAAGGGTTTGGGAATGACGATACCGCGCGAATTGCCAAAGGGGCGAATGGACACATGCATGGGTGTTTCTCCGTGAGTCTGAATGTTATTACAAGGTAATAACCAAGTCAATCCGATCTCCATCCAGGAGCGTCCCACTCATCAGGCTGAAAATGGCCCCACTTTGCGGGATGACCCGCGCCTAGGCCGCGCTGCCTTGGCCGCCTGGCCTCGGGCTGCGGCGTCCCAGGCCAAGCGGGCCCAGCGCACCGCCTCGGTGGGGTCGTCAAACATCGCTTCAGTCGCGCTCCAGTAAGACAGCGACACGGTTTTGCCCTTCATAGGGTAGGTGAAAGGCGTGAGCCCCAGGGCTTCAAAGTCGGGGCGGTTGAGGTCGTCCGCCTTCAGGTACAGCCGGTTGTCCATGACGATGGCGAACATCAGGCCCTCGTGGTACAGGCCGTGGCCGCCAAACATGCGGCGGGCCGTGACCTGTCCCCACTTTTCAAAGAGTTCCTGCAGGAACCCGATGAATTCACTCAAAGGCTGCCTCGGCCGTTTTCTGCGTGGTACTTCTGAGCGGTTTCCCAGGCCACGGCTTGCAGATGGGCCGCGACGTCAGCGGGCAAGCCAGCGGTGTACTTGTTGCCCACCGGGTTGACCTTGTAGACCGAAGCGAGCACCGTGCAGGCACCCAAATACGTGCCCTGCAGGGTCGGGTGGCGCTTGTCGCCAATGATGAGCGTGATGTCAGGTCGCTTGGCCAGCGAATTGGCAAAAGCCAAACCTGCAGGCACCACCAGGGCGTTGTTGGCTTGGCCCACCTTGGTGTACTCGGCGGCCAGGGGTTCGGTCATCTCTGGTTTGCCTGTGTAGGCCCAAGACATGAACAGGACGGGCTCGGCCCCGTGCTTGCGCACCGTGTCGCTGTGCTTCTTGGCAAATTCGTGGAAGACGCTTTGCAGCTTGGGGTGGATGGGGCACTGGCTGCAATCCATCATCATCACCGCGTCAAACGGCTTGTCGAAGGTGTTGAAGCGCACCTCGTTGTCGCCTACAAAGGAATAGCTTGAGACGCCACCGGGCTTGAAGTACGCCTCCATGTCGTGCCAGTTGATGCCCGAGCCGCTGATGGTGGCAGACACGTTGCGGGCGTTGCGTTTGCCGTTGTCCGACTGCGCCATCAGCAACTGGCCCAGGTGGCCGTGCATCGAGTTGTTGTAATAAAAGAAGCTGTTGCCCACCCACAGCATGCTGCGGATTTGGCCCGGTGCAGTGGCCTGCTTGGCGGGCTGCTCGGCAGGTGCCTGCGCCGTGGTGCCGCATGCGGCCAGGCCAAGCGAGAGCAGCAAGAGCACTGAGGGACGGGTGATGTGGCGCATCCAGTTCATGGGATTCCTCGGGGGTTTGAAATGACAGCCCCCAATGTGCCGCAAGGGCCTGGCTCAGTCAGTCACCTGGGTGCAAGTGGCTGTGATCGGGCATCTTGGCGCCCACATGCAACTCGCCCCGCGCTTCGGCCAGCTCGACCTGACGCTGGCGCTCCGCCATTTTTTCTTTTTGCTCAGGGGTGCGTTGGTCGTGGCAGTGGGCGCAGCTCACACCCAAAACGTAATGCGGGGATTGTTTGTCTTGCTCGCTCAGGGGCCAGCGGCAAGAGCGGCACAGCTCATGGTGGCCCAAACCCAGGCCGTGGCCCACGCTCACGCGTTCGTCGAAGACAAAGCAATCGCCTTCCCAAGTGCTTTGCTCTGGCGGGATTTCTTCGAGGTACTTGAGGATGCCGCCTTCGAGGTGGTAGACCTCGTCAAAGCCGCGCATCTTCATGAGCGCGGTGGATTTTTCGCAGCGGATGCCGCCTGTGCAAAACATGGCCACTTTGGGCTTTTTGACCGCATCCGTTTTCAGGTTTTCCTGCGCATCGAGCCAAGCGGGCAGCTGTACAAAGTTCTTGATGTTCGGGTTGACCGCGCCCTTGAAGGTGCCAATCGCCACTTCGTAGTCGTTGCGCGTGTCGATGACCACCACGTCCGGGTCGGCCAGCAAGGCATTCCAGTCGGCGGGCTTGACGTATTGGCCCACCGTTTTGTTCGGGTCCAACTCGGGCACGCGCAAGGTCACGATCTCTTTTTTGAGCTTGACTTTCATGCGGGTGAACGGCGGCTTGGGGCTCCAAGACTCCTTGTGCGGCAAGCTGGCCAGGCGCGGGTCGGCACGCAAAAACGCCAGCACGGCGCGGATGCCCATTTCAGGCCCGGCAATCGTGCCGTTGATGCCCTCGTGGGCCAAGAGCAAGGTGCCCTTGACCGAATGGGTCTCGCAACAGGCTTGCAATGGCGCTTGCAGATCGGCGAAGTCGGGCAGATCGACGAACTTGTAGAGGGCGGCGGTGAGGTAGAGGCTTGGCTCGGACATGGCGTGATTATCCCAGCCTGCTCACAAGGGCTGAAGGCGATCAGGGTCCGGCCGAGCAAGCCACTGTGCAAACTCATCTGCCATCTTTTCACTGGCCTTGGCCGCCGTGTTCCAAACCTTCACCCGCCCTGCCAAATTGCGGTCATAGCTCATGAAGTCCCTGCGGTCAGGCAGCTTGCCGCCCGGCAAAGTTTTGACCCACTCGGGGTTGGGGGCCAACACGATGGTGTTGTCCAAAAACGGCGTCGCCCCGTGCCGCCACTTGAGTGCTTTGTCGAGCCAGCCAGGCACCACGTTTTGCTGGAAGTGCGGGTACAGCACGATGGACCGGTTTGGCCCTTGGGTGGGCGCGGTCCAGTTCAGGTGCAGGTGGTAGTCGGTGATGCCGCCGTCCCAATACGCGCCAGCGGGTGCGCCGGGGATGTCGTGCACGGCTTTCAGGGCGAATGGGATCGAGCAACTGGCCTGTAGCGCGGGCATGAAGTTGCCCTCGGTCAGGGCCACAGCGCGGGTGCGAAAGTCTTGTGCATCAAAGGGCAAGGGCGCGCCCTGCGCAGAAAACACCACCCGCTCCAGCCAGCCGCCCAGCGCTCGGCGGCTCATGGCGTTGCTGAGGTAGGCCCCGGCATAGCCCAGCGGCGTGGCCAAGGGGTGCTCGCGGTGCAGCACATGGCGCCCGCGCGAGGTGACGATGTGCAGTTTGTAACGCGGGTGGTTCAGCGCCTCCTGGACGCGACCGCCGTAAAAGGCCTGCAGGCTTTGGCCAAAGGCTTCGCTCACCTGCTCGGCGCTCACGCGCTTTTTGCCCGGCAGCGGTTCGTAGTGCTGGTGAATGTAGTCGTGCTCCAACCGCTCAAACGCGGCCACCGGGTTGTTCAGGCAGGCGGTGGACATGCGCCACGCGCCGATGGATGCGCCCACCAGGTCCACGGGCTGCTGGCTTTGGGCCAGCCACTCGCCGAAAATGAAGCGGTCCAAGGGGCCAAGAATCAGCCCTTTGGGGCCCCCGGCGGCTGCAGGAATCACCCCCACATGTTCGGGCCGCAAGCCGTGCTCACGGATGTGGGCGAGTGCCTTGGGGCCTGCATGGATGTGGAGGGCTTGCATAGGGTTCAAGTGTATGGGCGCAAATGGTGAAGGAGGCAGCCTATAGATGTGGGAGCGGTGCCCTCGCCGCGAATGGGCGCTCGCAGGCCACCACGTATCGCCCCGAGGGCGGGGCTCCCACAGCGCTGCTATTTTTTGAGGGCTTGCAGTTTGGCAAAGGCGCTGGCCATGGCCGAGCCGGAATTTGCTGCGGCTGCGGGGGGCGAGCTGTAACCGCCGCCGCGCTGGCGGTTGTCGCGCCCTGCCCCTTCAAACTTGTTGTCGCGGGGGCCCCTTCCGTCGTGTCCTTGGCGGGCGGGTGCCGCGTCGAGCTTCATGGTCAAGCTGATGCGCTTGCGGGCCACGTCCACTTCGAGCACCTTCACCTTAACGATGTCGCCGGTCTTGACCACTTCGCGGGCGTCGGTGACGAATTTGTTGGCCAGCTGGCTCACATGCACCAAACCGTCCTGGTGCACGCCCAGGTCCACAAACGCGCCAAACTGCGCCACGTTGCTCACGGTGCCTTCGAGCGTCACGCCCTCTTTCAGGTCTTTGATGTCTTCGACGCCATCGGCCAGGCGGGCCACCTTGAAGTCGGGGCGCGGGTCGCGGCCGGGTTTTTCCAGCTCGCCCAGGATGTCCTTGATGGTGATGGCACCGAATTTGTCGTTCGCAAACAGCTCGGGCTTGAGGGTCTTCAAAACGTCCGAACGGCCCATGATCTCTTGGATCGGCTTGGCGGTTTTGACGATGATCTGCGCGACCACCGGGTAAGTCTCAGGGTGCACGCCCGTCATGTCCAGCGGGTTGTCGCCGCCGCGAATGCGCAAAAAGCCTGCGCTTTGCTCAAAGGTTTTGGCCCCGAGACCCGTGACTTTGAGCAAGTCTTGCCGCGTCTTGAAAACGCCATGGGCATCGCGCCAGCGCACCACGGCCTTGGCCACGGTGCTCGACAAGCCGGACACGCGGGTGAGCAAAGGCACGCTCGCGGTGTTCAGGTCCACGCCCACCGAGTTGACGCAGTCTTCGACCACGGCGTCCAGCGTTTTGGCCAACTCGCTTTGGTTCACGTCGTGCTGGTACTGGCCCACACCAATCGCTTTGGGGTCGATCTTGACCAGCTCTGACAGCGGGTCTTGCAGGCGGCGGGCAATGGAGGCCGCGCCGCGCAGGCTCACGTCCACATCGGGCATTTCTTGTGAGGCGAATTCGCTGGCGCTGTACACCGAAGCGCCTGCCTCGCTGACCACCACCTTCTGAATTTCCAACCCATCGCGAATGCCTTCTCGCAATCGGGCCAGTTGCTTGATCAGGTCGCCCGCCAGTTTGTCGGTCTCGCGGCTGGCGGTGCCGTTGCCAATCGCAATCAGGTTCACATTGTGCTTCTCGCACAACTTGGCAAGCGTAAAGAGCGAGCCCTCCCAGTCTTTGCGAGGCTCGTGTGGGTACACGGTGGCGGTGTCGACCAGCTTGCCGGTGGCGTCCACCACGGCCACTTTCACCCCGGTGCGGATGCCCGGGTCCAAGCCCATGACCACACGGGGGCCTGCGGGTGCGGCCAACAGCAAATCACGCAGGTTGTCAGCAAAAACTTTGATGGCGACCTTTTCGGCTTCTTCGCGCAGGCGGGTGAACAGGTCGCGCTCGGTGGACAGGCTCAATTTCACGCGCCAGGTCCAGGCCACGCATTTGCGGATCAGGTCGTCCGCGGGGCGCGCCGCATGGCTCCAGCCCAGGTGCAAGGCGATCTTGCCTTCGGCCAGTGAGGGGGCGGTCGCCTTCGGCACCGTGGTCTTGCCAGGTTCCGGCTTGGACCCGAAGCTCGTCTGCGGCTCGGGGAGCACCAGCTTGGCGTCGAGCATTTCCAAGGAACGGCCACGGAAAACGGCCAAAGCGCGGTGCGAGGGCACGCGGCCAATCGGCTCGTCGTAGTCAAAGTAATCGCGGAATTTGGCCACGTCGGCGTTGTTCTCGTCCTTGCCCTGGGCCAGTTGGCTTTTGAAAAGGCCTTCGTTCCACAGCCATTCGCGCAGGGCTTGCACCAGCGACGCGTCTTCGGCCCAGCGTTCGCTGAGCAAATCGCGCACGCCGTCCAGCACAGCGGCGGTGGTGGTGAAGTCGGCGCCTTCTATGGCGCCTGCAGCCAGCACAAAGGCGGCAGCCTCAGCATGCGGTTCGAGTGTGGGGTCGGCAAACAACTTGTCGGCCAAAGGCGCCAGCCCTGCTTCGCGGGCGATCATGCCCTTGGTGCGGCGCTTGGGCTTGAAGGGCAAATACAGGTCTTCCAGCTCTTGTTTGGTGGGCGCAGCGTCGATGGCTGCGAGCAGCTCAAGCGTCATCTTGCCCTGCTCCTGGATGCTTTTGATGACGGCGTCGCGGCGGTCTTCGAGTTCGCGCAGATAGCCCAATCTGGCTTCGAGTTCGCGCAACTGGATGTCGTCCAGCCCGTCGGTCACTTCTTTGCGGTAACGGGCGATGAAAGGGACAGTGGCGCCACCGTCCAGCAGTTCAACAGCGGTTTTGACTTGGTCCGGGCGGATACGGATTTCTGCGGCCAGTTGGGCCAGGATTTTCGACATGGAGGGGGATTTCTTTCAGGCAAGCGGGCGAGTTTGCCACAAGCCAGCGCGCGCATTTCTGGGCCGTAAGGGGCATGGCGGCCGTTGCGAAAACAACAAAGATGCTATTTTTTGCGTCCCAATATGATAAAAATTACATTTGAAGGCATTAAAACTGTAAAATAACCATAAATAAACAGTTTTGGCATTAAAAGTAGTTTCGAGGGAGTGTGTCAATGCGTTCAATGAAACCCCATCGCCAAGCCGCACGGCCGTTGCTGTCGCTGGTTTTTGCCCTTTTGGCTGGATGCCAGACATTGCCCGGCAATTTGCCCGCGCATGAATACGAACCTTTCAAGCCCCTGCCTGTTGAGAAACGCCTGATGAACGACGTGCGCATCCGCTGGGAAGTGCGCGAAGACGTCGCCCAAATCTGTGCCAAAGCCATTCAAATGGGCAAAGAACAGGCCTACATCACCCCGCCAGTGGCCTGCGCTGTTTGGGATGTGCCCAAGCAGGAATGCACTGTGATCACCGGCCCCAAGCCCACACATGTGGCCCTGGGTCATGAGGTCCGGCACTGCTTTGAGGGGCGGTTTCACCGCTGATTCCCCCAAAAATTCCCCTGTTTAAGCGTTGGCCTCGCGCAAGGCCTTGCGCAAACCCTCACCCACTTCGGGGCGCGCAGCAAACGGGTCCGGGGGGTTGCTGCCCGTCACGATGGCTTCCATGCGGCTTTGGACGTTGCCCAGCGCTTGCGGGTGGCTGTAGATGTAGAACTGGTCACTGGCGACCGCATCAAACACCTTTTGCGCCACATCCGCGGCCGACACTTTGCCACTGCCCACGGCTTTGTCGCTTTGCGCTTGGCCGATCAGTTGGCTGGCGGTGAGCTTGTCTGCGGCCAAGTCGCTTGGGCGGTTGCGGTGGCTCTGGCTGATGCCCGTGGGCACAAAGTAAGGGCACAGCACGCTCGCGCTGATCTGGTCGGACACCAGATGCAAATCCTGGTAGAGCGTTTCCGTCAGGGACACCACGGCGTGTTTGCTCACGTTGTAGATGCCCATGTTGGGCGGCGTCAGCAATCCAGCCATGCTGGCGGTGTTGACGATGTGGCCTTGGTAGCTCGGGTCGGCCTTGGCGGCTTCAAGCATCATGGGGGTGAACAGGCGCACACCGTGCACCACGCCCCAGAGGTTGACGCCCAAGACCCATTCCCAGTCGGCCACCGTGTTTTCCCAAACCAGACCCCCTGCCCCCACGCCCGCGTTGTTGAACACGAAATGAGGTGCGCCAAAACGTGCTTTCACATCAGCGGCCAGTTGCTCCATGGCCTCGGCTTTTGACACGTCGACCTGACGGGCCAGCACCTGAGCACCTTGGGCTTTCATTTCGGCTTCGGCTTTGTCCAGGGCGTCTTGCTGCACATCGACCAGCACCAGGTTCATGCCCAATTTGGCGCCGATGCGGGCGCATTCCAGCCCAAAGCCAGAGCCTGCGCCAGTCAATACGGCGGTTTTGCCTTTGAAGTTCTCGATCATGCGGAAACCTTTTTCAGTGTGAACCCGACACGCGGGAAGTGGACGTGGACGGTGCCCGCGCGTTCATCGCTGCGGCGCAGGGTGTACCGGGTGCGGGTGGCCGCGATCAGCTCACCCTCGGTCGGCTCCAAACCAAAGTTGTCGGCCGCGATCACCACCGGGCTGCCCAGCGCGATGCCGTGCTCGTCCTGGAAGACCTCGCCCTGCACAGCGGCGGGCGTTGAACTGCGGGCCAACTGCAAGGCTTCTTCGGCGCTGCATTTGCCGGGTGTGCCGTGGCCAATGGTCTTCATGCGGGCCATCCAGTTTTTGACTTCGGGTGTGGCGTCCAGAATGCCCGCCAAGGCGGGTGTGCGTTCTTGCGTGAACCACAGCGGGTGGTAAGCCGCAAAGTCGGCCACGCAAGGCTGGGCACCGAACAAAAAGTCTTGCCCGTGCAGCATGTTGGCGATGCGGCGCAGGTAGCTTTTGTAGATGCCGGCGGCATCGGTGGACGACATGCGCGCTGCGCCACTGCGCATGGCGGTGCGGTCGGCCACAAAAGCCTGCACACCCTCAGCGGGTGCGCCGGCAAAGACCTGTGCCACGCCAGCGGGCTGGAAGTTGTAGGCCATCGACGCCGCGAACAAGGCGCTGTCTGCCCACTGCGCCACGATGCGCGCTGCGCCTTTGACGGCATCGGGGTAGATCGTGGGCGTGGGTGCCAAGTGCTCCAGCACATCGCAGATCAAGGCGGTGTCGCAGTAAATGTCTGCGCCGATTTGCAGCACGGGCGTTTTGCGGTAACCGCCTGTGAGCGCTGTCAGGTCGGGCTTGGGCATGATCATGGGGATGAACACGCTCTTCCAGGCCAGTTGCTTGTGGCCCAGAATCAGCCGGACCTTCTCGGCAAACGGCGAAGTCGGGTAATGGTGGAGGATCAATTCGGACATGGGGCTTGCCTCAGATCAACTTGACCAATTGCTTGCCGAAGTTTTTGCCTTTGAGCAAGCCGAGGAAGGCCTCAGGTGCCGCTGCCAGGCCTTGGGCCACGGATTCGCGGGGGCGCAACTTGCCGGTGCCGATCAGGGTGCCGAGTTCTTGCAGCGCCTCGGGCCAAACTTCCATGTGCTCGCTGACGATGAAGCCTTCGATCTTCATGCGGTTGACCAGAATCAAGGCGGGGCTGCTCATGGGCAGTGGGGCACCATCGTAGCCCGCAATCATGCCGCACACCGCAATGCGGGCAAAGGCGTTGGTGCGCAGCATCACTGCATCCAAAACCATGCCGCCGACGTTTTCAAAGTGGCCATCGATGCCGTTCGGGCAGGCTTCGCGCAGTGCTTTGGACAGGTTCATGGCGTCTTTGTGCTCCTTGTAGTCGATGCAGGCGTCAAAGCCCAGTTCATTGACCACGTAATCGCACTTGTCTTTGCCACCGGCAATGCCGACCACGCGGCAGCCACGTGCCTTGGCCAAAGCACCATAAGCACTGCCCACCGCGCCGCTGGCAGCACTCACCGTGACGGTTTCGCCCGCTTTTGGGGCGATGATTTTGCACAGGCCATACCAAGCGGTCACGCCGGGCATGCCAACGGCCCCCAGGTAATGGGACAGTGGCACATGGGTGGTGTCGACTTTGCGCAGTGCGCCCAACACGTTGGCATCGACCACGCTGTACTCTTGCCAGCCGCCCATGCCCACCACATGGTCGCCGACTTGGAACTTGGGGTGTTGGCTTTCCAACACTTCGCCCACCGTGCCGCCGATCATCACCTGACCCAGAGGCTGGGGCACCGCGTAGCTCTTGCTCTCGTTCATGCGGCCGCGCATGTAGGGGTCCAGGCTCATGAAGTGGTGCTTGACCAGGACTTGGCCGTCTTGTAAAGCCGGAATCGGGGCTTCGACGAGCTTGAAGTTGGCCGCAGTGGCTTCGCCCTGGGGGCGGTTGTCAAGCACGATTTGGTGGTTGATGGTCATTGATGAGTCTCCTTGAGTGTGTGAGTGCGTGAAATCGTTAACGTTTAATCGGTGGACGGGCTTTGGGTGTCACGCCGTGCCACGTATTTGAAAGTGCCGGTGGCCGTGGCGCAGAGCTGGCCTTGCGTGTCATAGATGCGGCCCTCAGTGAAGGCCATGGTGCGCGTTCGGTGTTGCAGATGGCCTTTGCCAACGAGCTTTTGCCCTGCAGGCACTTTGGCCGGGCGCATGAAGGAGGTCTTCATTTCGATGGTGACCACACCCATTTGCGGGTCAGCACTTCTCGCTGCTGTGGCCATGATCACGTCCAAAAAGGTCATGACCGCGCCGCCATGTGTGACCTCAAAGGAATTGAGGTGTTCAGGGCGCGGTGCAAAATGCATCTCGGATTCTCCGCCCTCGAATTTTTCCAGCGTGAAACCCAGGTGTTCAACGAATGGGATGTGGGCGCCAAAAGGGATGCTCATGTCCAGACTCAAGGCGTGGCTCAGCCGCCAATGATGGCGCTGACGCCACCGTCCACGGCCATCCATTGGCCAGTGATGTGTTTGCCTGCGTCGGACGCGAACAACAAAGCCAATCCTTTGAGGTCTTCATCATCGCCCAATCGGCGCAGTGGAGCGCCAGCCGCCATCTTCTCTGCGCCCAGCTTTTCGAGCAGACCGTAGGTCATTTTGCTGGGGAAAAAGCCAGGACAAATCGCATTGACGGTGATGCCGTGCTCACCCCACTCGCCTGCCAGTGCGCGGGTGAAGTTGACAACCGCACCTTTGGAGGTGTTGTAGGCGATGGTCTTCATCTCGGACGGGTTGCCTGCCAAGCCGGCAATGGAGGCGACGTTCAGGATGCGGCCTTTGCCACGCGGAATCATGCAGCGCTTGGCCACTTCCTGCGAAAGGATGAAGTAGCCCCGCACGTTGAGGTTCATGACCTTGTCCCAGGCCGCCACCGGGTGGTCTTCTGCGGGGGCACCCCAAGTGGCGCCTGCATTGTTCACCAGGATGTCGATGGGGCCCATGCGCTCGATGGTTTCGTTGGCCAAGCGGCGGATGTCTTCTTCTTTGGCGCAGTCGGCCGCGATCCAGCGGGCATCAATGCCTGCCGCTTGCAGTTCGGCTGCCGCCTGTTCGAGGTCTTCGGCTTTGCGTGAGCTGAGCATGATCTTGGCCCCGGCTTCGCCCAGCGCGTGGGCCATTTGCAGTCCCAGGCCTCGGGAGCCGCCAGTGACCAAAGCCACCTGGCCAGTCAGATCAAAGAGTTGTTGTGTGGTGCGTGCCATAGAAAGGTTCCTTTACTTCATCAAATGCTTGGCCAGCGCCATGTAGGCGGGCAGCGAGGTGGGGTCATTGAACGGGTTGTTGGGCATGGGATGGGATGCAAAACGAGCGATCACCATCTCGGCCTTGGGGTCCACATAAATGGCTTGGCCGTGGATGCCACGGGCCGAGTAAGCGCCGTGCTCGTTGTTCGACACCCACCACATGTTGCGGTAAGACCAGCCGGGCAAGGTGGGGTAAGTCGCTTGCGGGAAAGCGCTCTTGTCACCACCTTTGGCGATGTCTTGCACAACAGCAGCCGGGATGATTTGCTGGCCGTTGAAGCGGCCTTGATTGCGCATCATCTCGCCAAAGCGGGCCATGTCTCGCAGGCCTGCGTTGAGACCGCCGCCCGCAAACTCATTGCCCACGCTGTCGACTGTGAAATAAGCGTCCTGCTCAGCGCCCATGCGAGACCAGATGCGTTCGGACAGGAGTTGGCCAATCGATTGCCCCGTAACACGGCGAATCACCCAACCCAAAGCGTCCGAGTTGACCGTCTTGTAGGCAAACGCTCCTCCGTGCTCCCCTTCTTTTTTGACGGTTTGCAAAAATTCGTAGAAAGTCTGTGGGCCTTGGTAACCTGGTGGGCGGGGCAAAACGCCACCTGCACGGGTGTGCTGCCAGATTTCGGCATTGGGGTCGAGGTAGTTTTCGCTGTATTTCAAGCCCGTGCGCATGTCCAGAACTTGGCGAAGGGTGGCGTCACCAAAGGCACTGTCCTTGAGTTCGGGCACATATTGCGCGACAGTGGCGGTCTCATCGATTTTGCCTTCGGCCACCAACATGGCGCCCAAAGTGCCAAAAAACGATTTGGTGACCGACATGGAAATGTGTTGACCTTCTGGGCGCAGTGCGCCAGCGTAACGCTCATAAACGATGCGGCCCTTGTGCAGGACGACGATGCCATCGGTGTAATTGGCGTTGAAGGCTTCGCCCCAAGTCAGAGGGGTGTTCTTGCCCAAGGGGAGAAAGCTCACGGCATCCAGGTCATCGCGCAATGCACGGGGCAAAGGCACAGGTTGGCCAATGCCACGTGAGACCTGAGTGGTGGGCATCAACTGCCGAAAGTTTGAAAAGCTCCAACGTGTCTGTGGAAATTTGTAGCCTGAGCCATCCGCAAAGCGGACCACTTTGTCGGCGGGCGGAGGCGAACCCTGCATCCAACCCAACTTGACGGGATCGGTTTGCTCGGCGGTGGGCAGTGTAGGCGTAGGTGTCTGTGCGCTTGAATGGCTCATGCTGGCTGCCAAGAGCCACCCCATGGCCCATGGAAGAGCAAGAGGTTTGACGGTGTTCATGGCGGGTCTCCTGTGTGTTGTTGTTGGAATCTGCGGGTCAGAAAGCGTCTTCGTGCAGGTCGGCGCAAGTCGGGTCGCGGCTGCTGACCACCCCCAGCCAAGCCCCGATCTTGGGCAACTCGTAGCGGAAGAAGTAGCGGCAGGCCGCACGGCGACCCTGGGCAGCCGGGGTGTTGTTGCCTTCCAGGCTGGCCGCGACATCGAGCCAGATCCAGGCGATCACGGTGTGGCCAAAGGCCTGCAAGTAGGGCACGGCGTTGGCCAGGGCTTGAGCAGGCTCGGCACCGTCCCAAGCTTGCTGGGTGGCTCGGCCGATTTGCTGGAGCGCGTCACGCAAAGCCGCAGCTTCAGGAGCCCAACTGGGCTCGGCCTTGGCTGCTGTGGTCAACATGCGCGCGCCCAGCAGTTGCAGACCGCGGCCGTTTTCCATCAGCACCTTGCGGCCCAGCAGGTCCATGGCCTGGATGCCGTGTGTGCCCTCGTGGATCATGTTCAGGCGGTTGTCGCGCCAATACTGCTCGACCGGGAAGTCACGGGTGTAGCCGTAGCCGCCGTGGATTTGAATGGCCAAACTGTTGGCCTCCAGGCACCACTCACTGGGGAAACTCTTGGCGATCGGCGTGAGCACTTCGAGCAGCAAGCGCGAAACGTCGGCGTCATCGGCGGTGCCCGTGTGCTGCTCGTCCACCAAACGGGCGCAATACAGGGCAAGTGCCAGGGCGCCTTCAGAATAGGATTTTTGCGCCAGCAGCATGCGCTTGATGTCGGCGTGCTCGATGATGCGAACCTGAGGGCGGCTGGCGTCTTTGCCCCCTGCCCCGCTGGGACGGCCCTGTGGTCTGTTTTTGGCGTAGTCGAGGCTGGCGTAGTAACCCGCCATGCCCAGCATGGTGGCGGCCATCCCTACGCCGATGCGAGCTTCGTTCATCATGTGGAACATGCAACGCAGGCCTTCGCCGGGTTGGCCTACGAGATACCCCACGGCTCCTGTGCCGCCTCGCAACGGGTACTTGCCCTCGCCAAAGTTCAGCAGCGTGTTGGTCGTGCCGCGCCAGCCGCATTTGTGGTTCAGGCCCGCCAGCGCCACGTCGTTGCGCTCACCGGTGAGTTGGCCGTCGGTGCCTACCAGTTTTTTAGGCACGATGAAGAGCGAGATGCCCTTGACGCCCGGCACCAGCTGGCCGTTCGCATCAGGGATTTTGGCCAGCACCAGGTGGATGATGTTCTCGGAGAGTTCATGCTCGCCAGAGGAGATCCACATCTTGTTGCCCTTGAGCCGGTAACGGGCCCCCAGAGCGTCGGATTCAAAACCCTCACCATCGGGTGTGGCGCGGGTCATCACGTCGCTCAGCGACGAGCCCGCTTGCGGCTCGGACAGGCACATGGTGCCCGAAAAGCGCCCCCTGAATTCATTCAGTGCAAACACCTGCTTTTGCAAATCGGTGCCGTGCACCATCAATAAATTGGCGTTGCCACTGGTGAGCATGCCCGAGCCGATGCTGACCGAAGCCATGGCGAAAAAGGCGTTGGCAGCCGCTTCCACCGTGTAAGGCAGCTGCATGCCGCCGATGTCGTAATCCTGCGCGGCGCTGAGCATGCCCGACTCGGCATAGGCTTTGTAGGCGTCGTGCGTGGCTTGGGGCAGCGTGACTTTTTCGCCGTCAAAGTGCGGCTCTTGCGTGTCCACCAGGCGGTTGAACGGGGCGTACTTCTCTCGGGCGATGCGCTCGCAGGTGTCAAGAACGGCGTCAAAGGTTTCGCGCGAATGGTCTGTGAATCGCTCACGGGACTGCAGAGCTTCGACCTGCAGCCAGTCGTGGAGCAAAAAATCAACGGTGGGACGCAGGCTCATGTCAGTTCATCTCTTCCAAATGAAAAAGGGCAAGAGGCATCATGCCTCCTGCCCCTGTTCGGATCAGCCATCCAGGCGACAGCCGATGCAGTACACGTTCACAGCACTTCGAAAATGCCGCAAGCGCCCATGCCGCCGCCAATGCACATGGTCACGGCCACGCGCTTGGCGCCTCGGCGCTTGCCTTCGATCAAGGCGTGGCCGGTCAGGCGCTGGCCCGACACACCGTAGGGGTGGCCCACCGCGATCGCGCCACCGTTGACGTTCAAACGGTCAGCCGGGATGCCCAGTTTGTCGCGGCAGTACAGCACCTGCACGGCAAACGCTTCGTTGAGCTCCCACAGGTCGATGTCGTTGACTGTGAGGCCCAAGCGCGCCAGCGCTTTGGGCACGGCGTACACCGGGCCAATGCCCATTTCGTCAGGCTCGCAACCAGCCACAGCAAAACCCAGGAAGCGACCCAGGGGTTTGAGGCCCTTTTGCTCAGCGAGTTTTTCGTCCATCAGCACGCAAGCGCCTGCACCATCTGAGAATTGGCTGGCGTTACCAGCGGTGACCAAGCCACCGGGCAGCGCAGAGCGCAAGCCGCTGATGGCGTCCACCGTGGTGCCTTCGCGCAGACCCTCGTCCACGCTCACGGTCACTTGTTTGGTGGTCAGGCCCATGACCTTGTCGATCACGCCTTGCGTTACCGTGATGGGAGCGATTTCGTCGTTGAACAGGCCAGCGGCTTGCGCAGCGCAGGCTTTTTGCTGGCTGGCTGCACCATAAGCGTCCATCACGTCGCGGCCGATTTTGTAGCGCTTGGCCACTTGTTCGGCGGTTTGCAGCATGTTCCAGTAGATCTCAGGCTTTTGCTTGGCCAAGGCCATGTCTTGCAGCATGTGGGTATTCATCTCTTGCTGGACGCAAGAAATGCTTTCCACACCGCCAGCCACATACACCTGGCCTTCGCCCGCGATGATGCGTTGCGCGGCCAGGGCAATGGTTTGCAGGCCAGATGAGCAAAAACGGTTGACGGTCATGCCAGACACCGAAATGGGCAGACCGGCCTTGAGGGCGATCTGGCGTGCGATGTTGGCGCCAGTGGCGCCTTCGGGTGTGGCGCAGCCCATGATCACGTCTTCGACTTCGGCGGCATCAATGCCTGCGCGGGCCACAGCGTGTTGCACGGCGTGACCACCCAAAGTGGCGCCGTGGGTCATGTTGAATGCGCCCTTCCAGCTCTTGGCCAGAGGGGTGCGTGCGGTAGATACGATGACAGCATTGGTCATGAGGGTCCTTTCAAATGGCGGACAGCGCTAAACAGCTGTCCTGCCAAAATTTAAAAAATCAATTGAACGTTTTACCTTCGGCCACCAGACGTGCCAGCAAAGGAGCGGGCTGCCAGAAATTGGCGTCGTCGTGGGGGTTTTTGGCAAAGCCCTTCATGGCTTCGGCCACGTTGAACAAGCCCACCGTGTCGGCGTACAGCATCGGGCCGCCGCGCCAGAACGGGAAGCCGTAACCGGTGATGTAGACCATGTCGATGTCGCTGGCCTTGCTGGCGATGCCCTCTTCCAGGATATGGCAGGCTTCGTTGACCAGCGAATACACCAAGCGCTGCACGATTTCATCGTCGGAAATTTTGCGGGCCGTGATGCCTTGCGCGGCGCGGTGTTTTTCGATCATCTCCACCACCACGGGGCTGGGAATCGCGTCGCGCTTGCCCGCTTGGTAGTCGTACCAGCCTGCGCCGGTTTTCTGACCATAGCGGCCCATTTCGCACAGCAAGTCAGCGGTTTTGCTGTACTTCATGTTCGGCTTTTCCTGGTAGCGGCGCTTGCGGATGGCCCAACCAATGTCGTTGCCAGCCAAATCGCCCATGCGGAAGGGGCCCATGGCAAAGCCAAACTTCTCAACGGCCTTGTCCACTTGCGCGGGCGTGCAGCCTTCTTCGATCAGGAAGCCCGCTTGGCGGCTGTACTGCTCGATCATGCGGTTGCCAATGAAACCATCGCACACGCCCGAAACCACCGAGGTTTTTTTGATCTTCTTGCCGATGGCCATCACGGTGGCCAGCACGTCTTTGGCGGTCTGGGCGCCACGCACCACTTCGAGCAGCTTCATCACGTTGGCCGGGCTGAAGAAGTGCATGCCAATCACGTCTTGCGGGCGCTTGGTAAAGCTGGCAATCTTGTTCACATCCAATGTGGAGGTGTTGGACGCCAAAATCGCACCGGGTTTCATCACTTCGTCGAGCTTCTTGAAGACGGCTTCTTTCACGCCCATTTCTTCAAACACGGCTTCGATCACCAGATCGGCTTGACCAATGTCGTCGTAGCTCAGCGTGGTCGACAGCAGCGCCATGCGCTCGTCGTACTTCTCTTGCTTGAGCTTTCCCTTTTTGACTTGGGCTTCGTAGTTTTTGCGGATGGTGGCCACGCCACGGTCGAGCGCGTCTTGTTTCATCTCGAGCATCTTGACCGGGATGCCCGCGTTCAAGAAGTTCATGGAGATGCCGCCACCCATGGTGCCTGCACCGATCACGGCGATCGATTTGATCTCGCGCTTGGGGGTGTCTTCTGGGACGTCAGGGATCTTGCTGGCCGCACGGTCGGCCACAAAGATGTGGCGCAGTGAGCGGCACTCGGGTGTCCACATCAGGTTGATGAAGATGTCGCGCTCGAAGACCATGCCGTCGTCGAACTTTTTCTTGGTGGCGGCTTCAACCGCGTCCACGCATTTGAGCGGTGCGGGCAGGTTTTTGGCCATGCCTTTGACCATGTTTCGCGCAAAGCCGAAGTAAGAGTCACCCAGAGGGTGCTTGCAAGGCAGGTTGCGGACCATGGGCATCGGGCTGCCGTCGGCGTGTTGAGCGGCCACTTTGCGGGCTAGGGCCAGCGCTTCTTCAGGCAAGGATTCTGCCGATTGGGCCATCGCATCGAAAAGTTTTTGGCCGGGCAACATGGCGAGCATTTCGCTCATGATGGGCTCACCGCTGACGATCATGTTGAGCGCGGGCTCAACACCGATCACACGGGGCAGTCGCTGCGTGCCGCCCGCGCCGGGGATCAGGCCGAGTTTGACTTCGGGCAGCGCAATGCTGGTGCCGGGCGCTGCAATGCGGTAATGGCAACCCAGAGCCAGTTCCAGACCCCCGCCCATGGCGACCGAATGGATGGCTGCAACGATGGGCTTGTCAGAGTTTTCGCAGGCGCGGATGACCGACAACAAATTGGGCTCTTGGAGGGCTTTGGGCGAGCCAAATTCCTTGATGTCAGCGCCGCCCGAAAAGGCTTTGCCGCCACCGGTCAGCACAATGGCTTTGACGGCCGGATCGGCGTTGGCTTGGGTCAGACCGTTGGCGATGCCCTGGCGAGTGGCCAGGCCCAGACCGTTGACGGGCGGGTTCATCAGGGTGATGACCGCCACGTCGCCGTGGACTTTGTATTCAGCTGTCATGCTGCAGTTCCTTGGGGTGAAAGATTAGAAAAAAGAACGACCGTTCGTTTTTACCATAAGCCAGGTGAATGGCAAGGGAGAAAATACGAAGGAAGTCCCTGATGTGACGGGTAGTCAGACTTCCAGCCACTCCTTGCGGACGTAGTTGTCAGCGCGCAGTGCCTCAGGCGTGCCTTCGAACACGATGCTGCCATGGCCCATGACCAAAGCCCTGTCAGAGATGCTCATGGCGATGGTCAGTTTTTGCTCAATCAGCAACACGGATATGCCTCGGGTTTTGAGTTCCTTGAGGTACTGACCTACCAACTCCACAATCTTGGGCGCGAGCCCCTCGGTGGGCTCGTCAATGATGATGAGGTCAGGGTCGCCCATCAGGGTCCGGCACAGGGTCAACATCTGCTGCTCGCCCCCTGAGAGCACGCCAGCTTCGGTGTGTTCACGCTCCTTGAGGCGCGGAAAAAGGGCGTACATGTCGGCAAAAGTCCAGCGGGAATTCTTCGCACCGCTCTTTTGACCCAACTGCAGGTTCTGATGGACCGTGAGCTTGGGAAAGATGTCGCGGTTTTCCGGAACGTAACCAATGCCCTGATGCGCCACTTCATAGGCCTTCTTGCCTTGAATGGCTTTGCCGTTCCAGTCGATGCTGCCTTGGCAGTCGACCAGCCCCATGATGGCTTTGGCCGTGGTGGAGCGGCCCGAGCCGTTGCGACCGAGCAAGGCCACGATTTCGCCCTCACCGACTTCAAAGTTCACGCCATGCAACACATGGCTTTTGCCGTAATAGGCGTGGAGGTTGTCAACTTTGAGCATCTCAGTGCGCTCCTGCTTGGCTGTCTGCGACCGGAGATCCCAGATAGGCTTCTTGAACTTTGGCGTTGGCTCTGACCGCTTCAGGGGTGTCAAAGGCAATGACTTCACCGTAAACGACCACGGCGATTTTGTCGGCCAGTCCAAAGACCACACCCATGTCGTGCTCGACGGTGAGCAGGGTTTTGCCGACAGTGACTTCCTTGATGAGGTGGATGAAACGAGAAGTCTCGCTCTTGCTCATACCCGCCGTGGGTTCGTCGAGCAAGATCACATCGGCGCCGCCTGCGATGGTCACACCGATTTCCAGCGCCCTTTGTTCAGCGTAAGTCAGGTTCATGGCCAGCACATCCCGCTTTTTGTCCAGACGGATCATGTCCATCAGTTGTTCGGCCCGCTCGTTCGCATCTTTGAGTCCGGAGAGGAACTTTAAAAAGGTGTACTTGTAGCCCAGGCTCCAGAGCACAGCACAGCGGAGGTTTTCGAACACGCTGAGTTTGGGAAAGATGTTGGTGATCTGGAAGCTGCGCGACAAACCCATGCGGTTGATTTCGTAGGGTTTTTTGTGTTCGATGTGTTGGCCATTGAGCACGATCTCGCCACTCGTCGGACCAAAGCGGCCACTGATCAGGTTGAACAAGGTGGACTTGCCGGCGCCGTTGGGGCCGATGACAGCCACGCGTTCGCCGGGTTCAACGGCCAGGTTAACCCCACGGATGATTTCGGTCTTGCCGAAGTTTTTGCGAAGGTCTTTGAGTTCAAGGGCGTAGGTACTCATGCTGCGGACTCCCGGCGCTTGATTTCTTTTTCAATTTCGGTCTGGATTTCACCCCATTCCTTGGTGTACTGGCGTCGGGCCACTTCAAAAAGACCCAAGCCCGTGAGCATGACAAACGCAGATCCGAACCAGCTGTCCAGGCTCTTGGCATTGAGCAACACACCCATGAACTTGACGGTGTCACCCAGGGCAGAGTTCAGCTGCAGGTGGTAGACCATCTCGATCATGGCGCCAGCGCCAGCGAGCATCACCATGGCCGTTGTGCCGAGGGCCAGGTAGCTGGTCCAGATTTGACGCAGCTTGCCAAACTTGGCCACGCGCAGGTTCATCATGATCAGGCTGGCAATGCCGCCAGGGGCATACATCACCATGAACAGGAACACCAGGCCCAGGTAAAGCAGCCAGGCCTTGGTCAGCTCGGACAGCAAAACAAAGGCGATGATCATCAAGATCGCGCCCAAAATGGGGCCAAAGAAGAAGGTCGCGCCACCCAGGAAGGTGAAAAGCAAGTAGGCACCCGAGCGGGCTGCACCCACCACTTCGGCCGTGACAATCTCGAAGTTGAGAGCGCCCAAACCCCCAGCAATGCCTGCAAAAAAACCTGCAATGATGAACGCGAAATAGCGCACACGTTGCGTGTTGTAGCCAATGAATTCGACACGCTCCGGGTTGTCGCGCACGGCATTGAGCATGCGACCCAGAGGCGTTTGGGTGAATGCGTACATCAAGGCCACACACACAAAGGTGTAGGCCGCGATCAGGTAGTAAATCTGAATCTGCGGGCCGTAGGTGAGGCCCCAAAAGGCCTCGCCGGCCACTCGGTTGCCCGACACTCCCGCTTCTCCCCCAAAGAACTCGGAGAACATCAGCGACATGGCAAACACGAGCTCAGCCACGCCCAGGGTGATCATGGCAAAAGGGGTGCCCGACTTGCGGGTGGTGACAAAGCCCAACAGCACGGCAAAGCCCATACCGGCAACCCCACCCACCAGCGGCAGCAGGCTGACCGGAATGCCCAGTTGCCCAGCACTGACAGCGTTGAGGGCGTGCATGGCCAAATACGAGCCCAGGCCGGTGTAGACCGCATGGCCAAAGCTGAGCATGCCGCCCTGCCCCAGCAGCATGTTGTAAGACAGGCAAGCGATGATCGCGATGCCCATTTGCGCCAGCATGGTGGTCGACAGGTTGCTGGTGAACACCAGCGGTGCGCAGACCAGAACCAGTGCAAAAAGGCTCCAGATGACCCAACGGCCGACGTTGTAAGGTTTGAATTTGTATACAGCTGACATGTCTCAACCCTCCCGAGTACCCAAAAGACCCTTGGGTCGGAAGATCAGAATCAACACCAGAAACAGGTACGGCAAGATCGGCGCGATCTGTGACACGGTGAGTTTGGCAAAGGTGTTTTCTTGTGTGGCGGATGACACCGCCCAACCCATGTCTTTGGCCAGCACAAGGAAGGAGTAGTCGATGGCCACGGCAAACGTTTGGATGACGCCGATCAGCACCGAAGCGAGGAAGGCCCCCGACAAGGACCCCATGCCACCGACCACCACCACGACGAAAATGACCGAACCGACGGTGGCAGCCATGGCAGGCTCGGTCACGAAGGTGCTCCCTCCAATGACCCCTGCCAGGCCAGCCAGCCCGGTGCCTGCACCAAACACCAGCATGAAAACCCGAGGCACGTTGTGCCCCAGAGACTCCGCCATGTCGGGGTGCGTGAGGGCCGCTTGAATGACCAAGCCGATGCGGGTGCGCGTGAGCAGCAACCACAATGACAGCAGCATCAGCAATGCGATCAGCATCATGAAAGCACGGGTGGCAGGAAACGGCGAGCACACGACACGGATGGCCGCATCGGCTGCGCTGCACAGTTCGGCAGGCGCTGCGCCCCAAACGAGGCGCAAACCATCGACCGAGTGATTGATCAGGGTGAAGGCTGAGCCACGAAGCGAATCCGGTGGCACGAATTCCACCGCGGTGCGGCCCCAGAGGAGCTGAACCAATTCGAGCACCAAATAGGACAAACCGAATGTCACCAGCAACTCGGGGACGTGGCCAAACGGGTGGACTTTGCGCAAGCTGAGGCGTTCAAAAACCGCGCCAAAAGCCCCCACCAACAAAGGCGAAATCACCAAGGCTGGCCAAAAACCGATCACATGGGTCAAGGTGAAGCCGAAATAGGCTCCGATCATGTAAAAGCTGGCGTGCGCAAAGTTGAGCACACCCATCATGCTGAAAATCAGCGTCAAACCCGAGCTGAGCATGAAGAGCAACAGCCCGTAACTGAGGCCGTTGAGCATGGAGATGATAAAAAACTCCATAAATACAAACTTTCCAGGCCAAACAATGGCCTAACTTCGTTACCGAAAGCAGGTTGAAACCATCAACCCCTCAAATGCAGGCGTTAAACGCCAAAGGAAAGGGCCCGACAACGGTGAGGTACATCGGGCCCCGGAGCCGAGCGATCAGGCTGAAATCAGCCTGGGCGCTTCATCTGGCAGCTGGTGGGCGTGCTGGACACGTAGGACGGGAACTCCTTGACGGGCGCCAGTGTCATGCCGGTGTTTTCCGGGCTGTAGGGGTACTTCTTGTCGGCCTTTTGCCAGACGGTCATGTACAGAGGCTGCTGCAGTTGGTGGTCGGCTTTGCGAATTTGTACTTCGCCGTTGTAGTTTTGGTAGCTCAGACCTTCCATGGCAGCGGCCACTTTGACGGGGTCAGTCGACTTGGCCTTGGCCATGCCCTCGCCCAGCGCATTGAAAATGGAGATCACGGAACCTGTGTAGAAGTCGTCGTTGAACTTGGTCTTGAACTCGGCCATCCACTTGCCAATGTCACCGCCCATGTTGTAGTGGCTGTAAGCAATCTGGTAAACGCGGCCTGCACCACTTTGACCCAGCGCTGTGGGTGTACCGGTCACGCCTGTGTAGTAGGTGTAGAACTTGCCGGTGTAACCGCCTTCGTTGGCCGCCTTGACCAGCAAGGACAGGTCAGAGCCCCAGTTACCGGTGATCACGGTGTCTGCGCCCGAGGCCTTGATCTTGGCGATGTAAGGTGAGAAGTCACGCACCTGGGCCAGAGGATGCAGGTCTTCGCCCACGATTTGGATGTCCGGGCGCTTGCGGGCCAAGTTTTCCTTGGCGAACTTGACCACCTGCTGGCCATGCGAGTAATTCTGGTTGAACAGGTAAAGCTTCTTGATGTCCTTGTCGTCTTTCATGAACGTGGTCATGGCTTCGATTTTCATGGACGTGTCTGCGTCAAAGCGGAAGTGCCAGTAGCTGCACTTGCTGTTGGTGAAGTCAGGGTCCACAGCCGAGTGGTTCAGGAAGATGATTTCCTTGCCGGGATTGCGTTCGTTGTGTTTGTTGATGGCCTCGATCAGGGCACCGGCCACCGAGGAGCCGTTGCCTTGCGTGATGTAACGAATGCCTTGGTCCATCGCGGCTTTGAGGGCGTTCAGGCTTTCGGCGGGGCTCAACTTGTTGTCGATGCCGATGACTTCGAACTTGACGCCCGCAGGGTTGGTCTTGCTGAATTTTTCAGCGAAGAACTGGAAGCTCTTGAGCTGGTTGCTGCCCACGGGAGCCATCAGGCCAGACAAGGGGTCGATCCATGCGATCTTGACGGTTTCGCCTTTTTGGGCGAAGGCGCCCGTGGCACAAGCGGCCAAAGCGGCCACGGCGATCATGCGAATTGCGGTTTTCATTCAAAGTCTCCTGCTGGGGGTTTCTTAACGCATCAAGCGTAACTTGTTTAAAAATGAAAACGCTCGGGGTTTGCCCCTAGGGCCTATCGCCCGCGCGACTGAACTGTGTCAATTCGTGCGAGACAGGTCATACAAAGATCACAAACCGGGCAGTTTGTAAGCGGTCAATTGCTCGCGCAGTTTGGTCTTGAGCATCTTGCCGGTCGCGCCCAAGTGAATGGTGTCTACAAAGACCACATCGTCCGGGATTTGCCACTTGGCCGTTTTGCCTTCGTAGAACGCGAGCAGCTCTTCTCGGCTGACTTCTGCGCCCGGCTTTTTGACCACGCAGACGATCGGGCGTTCGTCCCACTTGGGGTGAAAGATGCCGACGCAAGCGGCCATGGCGACTGCGGGGTGAGCCATCGCGACGTTTTCGACGTCGATCGAGCTGATCCACTCGCCACCGGACTTGATCACATCCTTGCTGCGGTCGGTGATTTGCATGAAGCCATCGGCGTCGATGGTGGCCACATCGCCTGTCGGGAACCAGCCGTCCACCAGCGGGTCGCCACCTTCTTGCTTGAAGTAGCTGGCGATCACCCAAGGGCCTTTGACCAGCAAGTCGCCTGCGGCTTTGCCATCGTGGGGCAAAGCTTTGCCCTGGTCGTCGACGATCTTCATGTCGATGCCAAAAATGCAGCGGCCTTGCTTCATGCGCAATTTCATTTGCGCTTCTTCAGGCAGGTCCAGGTGCTTGTTCTTCAGGGTGCACAGCGTGCCCAGTGGACTCAGCTCGGTCATGCCCCAAGCGTGCAGCACATCGACGCCGTACTCCTCGCGAAAGGCGGTGATCATGGCCGGTGGGCAGGCCGAGCCGCCAATCACGGTGCGGTTGAGCTTGCCAAATTTCAGGCCAGCGGGCTTCATGTGGGTGAGCAGCATTTGCCAGACGGTCGGCACGCCGGCGGCAAAGGTCACGCCTTCGGCTTCTATCAGTTCGAAGACCGATTTGCCGTCGAGGGCTGGGCCGGGAAACACCAGCTTGGCCCCCACCATGGCAGCGCTGTAAGGGATGCCCCAAGCGTTGACGTGAAACATCGGCACCACCGGCAAAATAGAGTCGCGGGCCGACATGCACATCACGTCAGGCAAGGCTGCACCGTAGGCATGCAAGATGGTCGAGCGGTGGCTGTAGAGCGCGCCTTTGGGGTTGCCCGTGGTACCACTGGTGTAGCAGAGACAGCAAGCCGAGTTTTCGTCAATCTGCGGCCAGGCATAGGTATTGGGCTGAGCGCCGATCCATGACTCGTAGCTGATCAAGCCCGCAATGCCCGTGTCTGCAGGCAGTTTGTCAGCGTCGCACAGTGCCACCCACTGCTTCACGGTGGTGCACTTGCTGTGAACGGCCTGCACGAGGGGCAAGAAGGTCATGTCAAAGCACAGCACCTGGTCTTCGGCGTGGTTGGCGATCCAGGCCACTTGGTCTGGGTGAAGGCGTGGGTTGATGGTGTGCAGCACACGGCCCGAGCCACTGACGCCGAAGTAAAGTTCCAGGTGGCGGTAACCGTTCCAGGCGAGGGTGGCCACACGGTCGCCCAAGGCCAGTTTCTGGCCTTCGACGGCGTTGGCCACTTGGCGTGCACGGCTGGCCACGTCTGCCCAGGTGTAGCGGTGGATGTCGCCTTCCACGCGCCGAGAAACGACTTCGCCATCGCCGTGGTGTCGCTCTGCGAAATCAATCACTGATGAAATGAGCAAAGATTGCTGCTGCATGAGTCCGAACATGGGAGGGTCCTTGTGGGTGTTTGTCACTTTATGGTGGGCGCCAAGTTTGCATGCGCATTGTGGTGCAGGAAAGCCGATCAAAGGAACAGAAACCCGATTAAAACCAAGTTCATGTCAAGCGCGGGACAATGGACAGATGTCTTTGCAAGCCTCTTCGCCTCTGACCTGGACCCACCGACTGGGTCAACTGGGTCCCCAGTTTTTCACGCGTCTGCAGCCCAAACCCGTGGCTGCGCCCGCTTGGGCCATGCGCAATACGGCTTTGTTGCATGCGCTGGGTTGGCCCGATGCGCTGCTGTCAGACGCGCACCTGAACGCCTTTGCCGGCAACGCCTTGTTGCCCGGCTCAGACCCTCTGTCCACGGTTTACAGCGGCCACCAGTTTGGCGTGTGGGCCGGGCAACTGGGTGACGGCCGAGCCTTGTGGCTGGGCGAAGCCGACAGCCTGCTGGGCCCGCAGGAAATTCAGCTCAAGGGGGCAGGTCCGACACCTTACTCCCGTGGGGGCGACGGCCGCGCGGTGCTGCGCTCGAGCATCCGCGAGTACCTGTGCAGCGAAGCCATGCATGGCCTGGGCATCGCGACCAGCCGCGCGCTGTGCCTGGTGGCATCGCCCGAGCCCGTTCGGCGTGAATCCTGGGAAACGGCCGCCATCGTCACCCGCATCGCGCCGAGTTTTCTGCGCTTTGGGCACTTCGAGCACTTTGCAGCCAGTCAGGATTTCCAAAGCCTGCGTTTGTTGGCCGACCACGTTCTGGCGCACCATTTGCCCGAATGCCAGGAGCGTGCCGAGCGCTGGCAAGGCAATATTTATGCCGCACTGCTCGATGTGGTGCAAGAGCGCACGGCCCGACTGATGGCCCAATGGCAGGCCGTGGGCTTTTGCCACGGCGTGATGAACACCGACAACATGAGCCTGCTGGGTTTGACCATCGACTATGGCCCTTTCCAATTCCTGGATGGTTTCGACCCAGCGCACATTTGCAACCACTCTGACACCCAAGGCCGCTACGCTTATGCGCGCCAACCCAACATTGCGTACTGGAATCTGTATGCCTTGGCGCAGGCTTTGTTGCCCTTGATCGGCGATGACGGTCTGACCGAGAAGGTGCTGGAGGGCTACAAAACCCTTTTTCCGCGCCTGCTGGGCGACGCCATGCGGGCCAAGCTGGGCTTGGTTGGCGGTCTGGCCAGAGAAGACCAGCGCGAACAAGACTGGTCTTTGGTCGAGGACCTGCTGCAATTGTTGGCGTCTGAGCGGGTGGACTACACCGTGTTTTGGCGGCGGCTGAGTCAGGCCATGGCCCAGGACGACGGCACTTGGCAATTCACCCAAGCCCACTGGCTAAACGTGAGCGATATGCTGCTGGACCGCCCGCGTCTGCAGCTGTGGCTGGAGCGCTACCGAGCCCGCGTAGGCAGCGCGTCGCCCAAGACGTTGGGCGAGCTGATGCTGCGCACCAATCCCAAGTTTGTGCTGCGCAACCATTTGGCCGAAATCGCCATTCGCAAAGCCGGCAATGGCGACTTCAGCGAGATCGCCATCTTGCAAGACTTGTTACATTCACCTTTCGACGAGCATCCGGGCTTCGAGTCCCATGCGCAATTGCCCCCCGACTGGGCGGGCCAACTGGAGATCAGCTGTTCATCATGAGCCCCATCCAAAAAACCGAACAAGAGTGGCGTGAGCTGCTGGCCGCCAAAGGCGCAGAGCCTGTGGCCTATGCCGTGACGCGCCAGGCCGCGACTGAGCGCCCGTTCACGGGCAAGCACGAATCGAACTGGGCGGCGGGCACTTACCGCTGCATCTGCTGCGATGCCGAGCTGTTCAAGTCAGACAGCAAGTTCGACGCCGGTTGCGGCTGGCCCAGCTTTTCGCAGCCCTCAGTGCCCGACGCCATTCAAGAGCATGTCGACCGAAGCCTTGGCATGGTCCGGGTCGAGACGGTTTGCGGTCAGTGCGGCGCGCATCTGGGCCATGTGTTCGAAGATGGGCCCACCCCCACGGGCCTGCGCTACTGCATGAACTCCGCTTCGTTGGACTTCAAACCCCTTTGACGACCGCCAGACCCCCGCTTTCATGAAATCACTCCTCGACTTTTTCCCGATCCTGCTGTTTTTTGGCGCCTACAAGATGGGCGACATTTACAGTGCCACGGGCGTGCTGATGGCCGCCACGGTGATTCAGATGTTCCTGGTCTACCGCCTCGACGGCAAACTCCAAACCATGCACAAAGTCACTCTGGGGCTGGTGCTGGGTTTTGGCGCACTGACTTTGGGCCTGCACGATGAACGCTTCATCAAGTGGAAGCCTACGGTGCTTTACACCGGCATGGCGGTGGCATTGGCCGTGTCAGAACGGTTCTTCAACAAGAACTTTTTGCAATCGATGCTCGGCCAACAACTCCAATTGCCTGCCTCGGTTTGGCGGCGACTGAACCTGTCTTGGGTTCTTTATTCGCTTTTCATGGCCAGCATCAACGCTTATGTGGCAGCCTATTTCACCACCGAAGCCTGGGTGGATTTCAAGATCTGGGGGTACGCCTTCCCGGTCGTCTTTATCGTGGCGCAAGGCCTGTATGTCGCGCGTCACATGCCCAAGTCGGAGGATCCTGCATGAGCGTTGCCCAAATGATCCACGCCCGTCTGACCGAGCGTTTGAATCCTTCTTCGCTGGAAGTCTTGGACGAAAGTGCCGCTCATGCTGGCCACTCAGGCGCCAGTGAGACTGGCGAAGGCAGCCATGTCCGTGTGCGCATTGGGTCACCCCTGTTTACAGGTGTCAGCCGAGTTCAACGCCATCGGCTTGTGTATGATGCGCTGCAAGATTTCATCGATCAAGGGCTTCATGCTCTGGCCATAGAAGTGATCTGAACCTGGCGCCCCTGCACTTGATGGGCGCATTTTTTTTACCGTTTCCCGCAATTGAGGATTGACACAATGAAAAAGCAGATGCTCAGCGCCGCTCTGGTGGCCCTGTTGGCCGCTCCGGCCTTTGCCCAGAACATCGCCGTGGTCAACGGCAAGCCCGTGCCCAGCTCGCGTGTTGAAGCACTCAAGCAGCAGGTCGAAGCCTCTGGCCGACCCGTGACGCCTGAAGTTTTGGACCAAATCAAGCAAGAGCTGATCGCCCGCGAAATCTTCATGCAAGAAGCCAAAAAGCGTGGAATGGACGCGTCTGACGACTACAAAAACCAGATCGAACTGGCCCGCCAGTCGATCCTGATCCGTTCACTGTTTGCCGACTTCCAGAAAAAGAACCCGGTCACTGACGCTGACGTCAAGGCCGAATACGACAAGTTTGTTGCAGCCAACGGCGGTAAGGAATACCACGCACGCCACATCTTGGTGGAAACCGAAGACCAAGCCACAGCGTTGATCGCCGAGATCAAAAAAGGCGCCAAGTTCGAAGACCTGGCCAAGAAGAATTCGAAAGATCCAGGTTCTGGCGCCAATGGGGGCGATCTGGATTGGGCTGCTGCGGGCAGCTACGTGCCCGAGTTCTCTGGAGCCATGATCAAGCTCGAAAAAGGCCAGATGACCGATGCGCCCGTCAAGAGCCAGTTTGGTTTTCACATCATCCGCGTGGACGACATCCGTGAAGCCCAATTGCCCAAACTGGAAGAAGTCAAACCCCAGATTTCGCAGCAATTGCAGCAGCAAAAACTGGCCAAGTTCCAGGAAGACCTGCGCGCCAAAGCCAAGGTCCAGTGATCTGGCCTCTACGCCCCTGAAAACGCGACTTCGGTCGCGTTTTTTTGTTGTCGCCTTGTTTGCGCACAACGCTCTGGGGCCGCAGGCACTGGCCGGTGCTCAGAGGCGCTTCGCTTTGCCACATCGCCCCAACCAGCGCCCACAACCCCAGAGCTGGTGGTCTGCTTGAGTTGCAGGCTTTACAAGCTGGGATAATCCCAGCCCATGCAGCCTCACCACCTCGAACTCCTCGCCCCAGCCCGCACCTTTGACATTGGCATCGAAGCCATCCACCATGGTGCCGATGCGGTCTACATTGGCGGTCCGTCTTTTGGGGCGCGCTCCACAGCGGACAACTCGATCCAGGACATTGCCAAGCTGGTGCAATACGCCCACCGCTTTCACAGCCGCATTTTTGTCACGCTCAATACCATCTTGCGCGATGACGAACTTGAAGGGGCACGCAAGCTCGCTTGGCAGTTGTACGACGGGGGTGTGGACGCGCTGATCGTCCAGGACATGGGGCTGCTGGAGATCGACATGCCACCGATCCAGCTGCACGCCAGCACCCAAACCGACATCCGCACGCCTGAGAAAGCCAAGTTCTTGCAAGATGCTGGTTTGAGCCAGATCGTGCTGGCACGAGAACTCACGCTGGCGCAGATCAGCGCGATCCGCGATGTGATCGACACCGAGCGCACCGTGATCGAGTTTTTTGTGCATGGCGCTTTGTGCGTGGCCTACAGCGGCCAGTGTTTCATCAGCCATGCGCACACAGGCCGCAGCGCCAACCGAGGCGACTGCTCGCAAGCGTGCCGCCTGCCCTATGAAGTCAAAGACGCGCAAGGCCGCATCGTGGCGCACGACAAGCATGTGCTGAGCATGAAGGACAACAACCAAAGCGAGAACCTGCGCGCCCTGGTGGATGCGGGCATCCGCAGTTTCAAGATCGAAGGCCGCTACAAGGACATGGCCTATGTGAAGAACATCACAGCCCATTACCGCAAGCTGTTTGACGAAGTGCTGACCGAGCGGCCCGAGCTGGCCCCTGCCTCGCATGGCCGCACCACCTTCAGTTTCGAGCCGGACCCGAACCAGAACTTCAACCGCGAGTTCACCGATTACTTTGTGCAAGGCCGCAAGGAAGACATCGGCGCGTTTGACACGCCCAAAAACCCAGGTCAAGCCATTGGCTGGGTCAGCAAGGTGACGCTCGAACACGTCGAGATCACCACCGACGACCCGTCCATCGAGTTGCACAACGGCGACGGTCTTTGTTACTACAACCTGCAAAAAGAGTTGGTGGGCCTGCAGATCAACCGGGCTGAAGCAGCCAAAGCCAAAGGGGTTTGGCGGCTCTTTCCCAAAGACCCGATGGACGGTTTCAAAGACTTACGCCAAGGGGTGCAGGTCAACCGCAACCGCGACATGAGCTGGGTGCGCACCTTGGACAAAAAATCCGCCGAACGGCGCATGGGTGTGTGGGTGCAGCTGTCTGAAAACACCGATGGTCTGCAACTGACACTGACCGACGAGGCGGGCCACACCGGTACGGCACACATGGCCATGACCTGGCAAGCACCCAAAGACCCAACGCTGGCCGAGGACAAACTCAAAGCCGCTTTGGGCAAATTGGGAGACACGCTGTTTGAACCTCTGAATGTGCAGCTCGCCCTACCCCGCCCTTGGTTTGTGCCGCCCTCACAACTCAACGCCTTGCGGCGCGACGCGGTGGCAGCGTTAGAGACGGCACGCGCCCAAGGCCTGCACCGTCTGCCGCGAGCCGTGGCGGTTGAGCCGCCTGCGCTGTACCCCGAAGACACCCTGACCTACCTGGCCAATGTGTTCAACCAGAAGGCCCGCGACTTTTACGCCAAGCATGGCGTGAGGGTGATCGATGCCGCCTACGAAGCGCAAGAAGAGTTGGGTGAAGTCAGCCTGATGATCACCAAGCACTGCGTGCGTTTCAGCCTGAGCCTGTGCCCCAAACAAGCCAAAGGCGTGACGGGCGTTCAAGGCACAGTGAAGGCCGAGCCCATGCAGCTGATCAACGGCAAGGAAAAACTCACCCTGCGCTTTGACTGCAAGCCCTGCGAAATGCATGTGGTGGGCAAGATCAAAAAATCGGTTTTGAACGCCGTGCCTGAGAGCCCGGTGCAGTTTTACAAGTCGCGCCCCAGGGTGGGCATGCACTGATCAGTCCAGCCAAACCCATTCGGTCAGGCTGTAGTGGCCATCGGGTTTTCGCCATACCGCAACGCGTGCGATGCGTTTGGCGCCATCCTCGCTCACTTGGACGTGCAGCTCCAAGTTCAGCCCGGCAACGACCTGCTGTCGGGCCTGGATCACTTCTTTGAAAAGTAGACGGCGCTGGCCTTGCACCGCGAAGGTCTGAACCGCAAAGCGGGCGGCCTCTTGCACATCGGGATCAAAAGGGTCGGCGCTTGACCAAGCACCTGCCATTGCACCCGCCATCCCTGCAGAGCTGGCGGATTCGGGTGCAGGCAGCAACACAGGCGGCTCGGGGCTGCAGGCCGTGAGCAAGGGCGCCGCCAGACAAGCCAACATTCTGAGAATTCGCACCATCGCCTTGGGCTCAACCCAGCGGCTTGAGCAGCTCGTTCAAGTCGGACTCCCCAAACAGGGGCTCTTTGCGCATGACCGCGCCTTCGTACATGTCTTGCGCCAACTGGGCTTTGCGCTCTTGCAGCGCCAGCATGCGCTCTTCTATGGTGCCCTGGGCCACCAGCTTGACCACCCAAACGTTCTTGGTCTGGCCAATGCGGTGGGCGCGGTCAGTGGCCTGGTTTTCCACGGCCGGGTTCCACCACGGGTCGTAGTGGATCACGGTGTCGGCCTGCGGCAGGTTCAGGCCCACGCCACCGGCTTTGAGGCTGATGAGAAAGAGCGGCACTTGCCCGCTGGTGAACTTGTCGATGATGGCGTCGCGGTTTTTGCTTTGCCCGGTGAGCTTGACCCAAGGGATGCCCAAAGCGGGCAAGGCCTCTTCGATCAGGCCGAGCATTTGCGTGAACTGGGAGAACAGCAAAATCTTGCGGCCCTCGGCCACCATCTCGGGCAGCATGTCCAACAGTTGCGTCAGCTTGGCCGACTCGCGCACTGGGGCTGCCGCACCGATTTTGAGCAAACGCGGGTCGCAGCACACCTGACGGAGTTTGAGCAGCGCGTCGAGGATGGTGATTTGTGATTTGTCAAGCCCCTGGGTGCTCAGCGCATTGCGCACGGTTTTTTCCATCCCCAAACGGATGGTTTCATACAAGTCAGCCTGCTGGCCTTGCAGTGGAACAGACATCAGTGTTTCGATTTTTGGCGGCAGCTCGCTGGCGACAAGGTCTTTGGTTCGGCGCAGCATGAACGGGGTCACGCGGGCGCGCAACTGGGCCAGTTTTTCGGTGCTGCCCTGACGCTCAATCGGGTTGCGGAACAACTCGGTGAAGCGTCGCTGGCTGCCCAGAAAGCCGGGCATCAAAAAATGGAACTGGCTCCAAAGTTCACCCAAATGGTTTTCGATGGGGGTACCCGAAAGGCACAAACGGTGCTGTGCCGGAATTTCGGAAACCACCTGGGCGGCATTGGTCTGTGCGTTTTTGATGTTTTGGGCTTCGTCGAGGACCAGCAAGTGCCAAGGCACATCGAGCCACATCTCTCGGTCGCGCGAAAGCAGCGAATAGGCCGTGATGACCACGTCAAATTGACACAGCTCTTGCGCCGTTTCGTGGCGTGACAAGCCGTGGTGAATGTGGGTCGACAGCCCTGGGCAAAAACGCGAGGCTTCACGCTGCCAGTTTCCAAGCAGGCTCACCGGGGCCACGATCAATGCAGGCTGCGTCAGTCGCCCAGCCTGCTTTTCGGTCAGGATGTGGGCCAACGTTTGCAAGGTTTTGCCCAAGCCCATGTCGTCGGCCAAAATGCCAGCCAGCCGGTGCTGACGCAAAAACTGAAGCCAGTTGAGCCCCTGCTGTTGGTAAGGGCGCAGCGTGGCTTGCAAGCCTTCGGGCAAGGGCACTTCGGCCAGCGAGGCTGAACCCTGCATTTGTTGCGCCAACTCGTACAAGCGGCGTGCGCCTTGCCAGACCGCACCCTCGCCCAGTGATGCAACGGTGCGAAGTGCGTCCAGGCGCGACAGGCGCAGCGCATCGCCATCCCAGTTGCGGCCTCGCTCGCCGTGCAGTTCCATCAGCATTGACAGCCAAGGCTTGATTTGCGTGGTCGGCAGCTTCACAAAGCCTGGCCCCCGCAAATCGGGCAGATACAAATGGTCGGGAAAGTGCTCCGCCACGCCTGCACGGGCCATGGCTTGCAAAATCGCAGGCACCCAGGGCAGGATGTTCACACGTTGGCCGTCGATGTTCATGCCCAGCGACAAGTCAAACCAGGGCGATGTGTCTTCGGCACTTTCGTCACCCTCGCCGCTCATGCGCACCTGCACGTCCTGCGCCAGGCGCAACCAGCGGTCCAGGCCTTCATGGCTGTGCACCTCGATGCCTGCGGCCCGAAGGGGTTCGAAGTCAGTTTCCAGCCAATCGAGCCACAGCGCCTGACCCTCAGGGCCGGGGATGCCCAAAAGGTTGCCGTCCCTCAGCTCAAAGCCCAGATCGCCCAGCAGGTCCCAGATCGCATGCTCCGCAGCCAAGTTGCGCATCAGCATGCGGGCTTGTGCGCCCTGGCCCACCACCACGCGTGGCTGGTGGTGCGGCCAAAAACCCACGCAGTCGCCATAGGCAAACTTCAATTCGGCTTGAAAAAGGCCCTGCTCTGCGCGCAAATGGGGCGGCACGGCAAACAGCTTCAGTACCGCCACAGGCAACAAGTCCCTGACCTCTGGCACGGTTTCGATCACGGGTGGCAAAGGCAAAGCGCCCAGGGTGTCCACAAATTTTTGCTGAAACTTGACCGCCACCTGCTCGGGTACCACGGGTGCTTGAGTGAGCAGCAAAACCTGCTCGGCCCCCATGCCTTGCGTGTCCAGCAGCCCGCAGGTGCTGGTCTCGGGGCTCACATACAAAGGCGGGTCGTTGAGGCCATGCACGGCACCACTTTGGCTGGTCTGCATCTCCAACTTCCATCCGCCGGGCTGGTGGCCTTGCTCTGGCACGGCATGCCAGCTCGCCCTGAAGGCCACGCGTTCGTCGCTCCAGCTCAAGGCTTGCAAGGTTTTCTCGCTCTCCCACATGAGGCGCCCGGTGGCCGCGCACATGCGCAGCAGCAGGCCGGCCACCATGCCTTGCAACTTGACGGCACTTTGGAACCCGTAAGAGCCAAAACTGTTGGTGGGTGGGCAGGCCTTCATCAGGTCAAAAATGCCCGACTCGCCTGGCGTGCAAGCGCGCCAAATCGGGTCGCTAGGATAGGGTTGACTGGTGACTTTTTTGGGCTTGGACCATTCCCCGTTTGACTTCAAGAGCGATCGTTTGACCGTCAGGTGGAACTCGGGTCGGTGGCCCAATGTGGCCTTTGTCAGGCAATACAAAAAGTGCTCGTTGCTCGCACCAGGCAAACTGAAACCCTTGGGCACATCGGCCGTCTCCAGGCGCAGCAGCCAGTCGCGCACCTGGTGCTCGGCTTGGTGCAAAGCCCGCTCTTGGCGAATCTGGTCTTGGCGCTCAAGACTGCCCTCTTCGTCGCCGGGCGTGTCGTTCATCGACAGGCCTTGCATGGCGGCATGGATGCCCAGCGCTGCGCCGTGCTTGCACATTCGGCCTGCTGGGCACGAACAGGTCGAGCGCCAGGCTTGCAAGTTGCCTGCATCGGAGACGCGCAAATGGGCCGTGACCCGGTAAGGCTCGCTCAGGGAGCCTTCGACTTGCGCATGAATCTCCCAGCCGTTCGCGTCAGGTGCCATGCGGGCAGACAGGATGTCGTTGCCCAAATACAGCGCCGTGCCTTTGGCCCAGGAGTTGGAGTCAAAGTAAAAGGCCAGCTGAGACGGTGGAAACCACTGCTCAGACACTTCATGTTTCGCTCGCACAGTCGATTAACCCACCCACTTGCGGGCGTTTTGCCACACGCGCATCCAGGGGCTCGGTGCGCTGATGTCTCCACCCTTGCTCAAGTCTGTCCAGCTCATCTGCGCATTGCGAAACACACGCTCGGGATGCGGCATCATGGCCGTGAAGCGCCCATCCAAGGTGGTCACCGCAGTCAAACCGCCAGCGCTGCCGTTGGGGTTGAAGGGGTACTGCTCGGTGGCTTGCCCGTGGTTGTCTACAAAGCGCATCGCGCCTATGGCCTGCGCCGAATTGCCCCGGTGCTTGAAATTGGCAAAACCTTCGCCGTGCGCCACCGCAATGGGCAGGCGGCTGCCCGCCATGCCATGCAAAAACAAGCTCGGCGACTCCAGCACCTCGACCATCGACAAGCGAGCTTCAAAACGCTCGCTCTGGTTGGTGGTGAATCGCGGCCAAGCCTCAGCGCCGGGGATGATGTCGGCCAGTTCCGCAAACATCTGGCAGCCGTTGCACACGCCAAGGCCAAATGTGTCGGTGCGGCCAAAGAAACCTTTGAACTGATCGGACAGCGCTGGGTTGAAGGTGATGCTGCGCGCCCAGCCAATGCCTGCGCCCAGCGTGTCGCCGTAGCTGAAGCCGCCGCAAGCCACCAGGCCTTGGAAGTCGGCCAGTTTGGCGCGGCCCGATTGCAGGTCGGTCATGTGCACGTCGTGCGACTCGAAGCCGGCTTTGTGAAAGGCGTAGGCCATTTCCACATGCGAGTTCACGCCCTGCTCGCGCAAGATCGCCACCTTGGGGTGCGACAAATTCAGGAATGGTGCAGCTACATCTTGTGTCGGGTCAAAAGTCAGCGCCACATGCATGCCGGGGTCGCTGGCCTGACCTGCGGCAGCGTGTTCGGCATCGGCGCACGCAGGGTTGTCGCGCTGCTGGCAAATCTTCCAGCTCACGCTGTCCCAGACCTGGTGCAGGTCTTCCAGCCGAGAGGCAAACACCTCTTTGGCGTCGCGCCAGATGCTCAGCTCGCCCACGCCTTTTTGGATCGTGGATTGAACAGGTCGCGTTTTTCCAATGACATGCGTGTGCCTGGACAGGCCCTGTTCACGCAGGGTTTGCAGCACTGCGCTGCGGTCTGCGGTTCGGACTTGCAAGATTGCGCCCAGCTCTTCGTTGAACAAGGCTTTCAGGGTGAGTTCATCCCGGCGGACGCTGACCTGTCCTGCCCAGTTCTTGGCGTCGCCGTGGTCGGCGCGGCTGTCGGTGATGCCGTCGCCTTCGGTGACCAGCATGTCCATGTTGAGCGCCACGCCCACATGGCCTGCAAATGCCATTTCGGCCACTGCCGCCAGCAAACCTCCATCGCTGCGGTCGTGGTAGGCCAGGATCTGGCCTTTGGCGCGCAAGGCGTTCACGGCATGGACCAAGCTGACCAAGGTTAGCGGGTCTTCGAGGTCAGGCACTTGGTCGCCAAACTGGCCCAACACTTGGCCCAGCACGCTGCCGCCCATGCGGTTGCGGCCTTGCCCTAAGTCGATCAGAAGCAAGCTGGTGTCATCGGTCTGCGCGTCCAGCTGCGGCGTCAAAGTGCCGCGCACGTCGGGCAAGCTGGCAAAGGCGGTGATGATCAAGCTCACGGGCGAGGTGACCTTGCGTGTCTGACCGTTGTCGGTCCACTGCGTGCGCATCGACAAGCTGTCTTTGCCCACGGGGATGGAAATGTCCAGAGCCGGACACAGTTCCATGCCCACGGCCTTGACGGTTTCGTACAGCGCGGCGTCTTCACCCGGCTCGCCACAAGCGGCCATCCAGTTGGCCGACATCTTGACGCGGGGCAGCTCAATCGGCGCGGCCAGCAAATTGGTGATGGCCTCGGCCACGGCCATGCGGCCCGAGGCGGCGGCGTTGAGTGAGGCCAGCGGCGTGCGCTCGCCCATGCTCATGGCTTCACCGGCAAAGCCTTGGTAATCGGCCAGGGTCACGGCCACATCGGCCACAGGCACTTGCCAGGGGCCGACCATCTGATCGCGGTGCGTCAGCCCCCCCACAGCGCGGTCGCCGATGGTGATTAAAAAGCGCTTGGAGGCCACGGTGGGGTGGCTCAGTACATCGATCACGGCTTTTTGCAAACTCACGCCCGTCAGGTCCATCGCGGGTGACTGGCGCAGCACCGTCTTCACATCGCGTTGCATCTTGGGCGGTTTGCCCAGCAACACGTCCATGGGCATATTGACTGGTGACTCCCGGCCCTTGTCTTCCAGCACCAATTGGCGTTCGTCGGTGGCCACGCCTATCACCGCAAACGGGCAACGCTCACGCTCGCAAAAATCGGTGAACTGCGCCAAAGACTCGGGCGCAATCGCCATCACATAGCGCTCTTGGCTCTCGTTGGACCAAATTTCCTTAGGCGACAGGCCAGATTCTTCAAGCTTCACAGCGCGCAAATCGAAACGTGCGCCCCGGCCTGCGTCGTTGGTCAGCTCAGGGAAGGCGTTGGACAATCCGCCTGCACCCACGTCGTGGATCGCCAAAATCGGATTGGCCTCACCTTGCGCCCAGCAGTGGTTGATGACCTCTTGCGCGCGTCGCTCAATCTCGGGGTTGCCGCGCTGCACCGAGTCAAAGTCCAGATTCGCGGCGTTGGTGCCCGTGGCCATGGAGCTGGCCGCACTGCCGCCCATGCCGATGCGCATGCCGGGGCCGCCCAACTGGATCAGCAAGCTGCCCGCCGGGAATTCGATCTTTTTCGTTTGCTCGGCGTCGATTTGGCCCAGACCGCCCGCGATCATGATGGGCTTGTGGTAACCACGCACCACGCCGTCCACCGTTTGTTCGAATTCGCGGAAATAGCCCAACAAATTGGGGCGGCCGAATTCGTTGTTGAAGGCCGCGCCCCCCAAAGGGCCTTCGGTCATGATCTGCAGCGGGCTGGCGATGTGCTCGGGCTTGCCGCCCGCATGGTCCGACATGCCGCCCCAGAGTTTGGACACGGTGAAGCCCGACAAACCCGCCTTGGGCTTGGAGCCGCGACCCGTAGCGCCCTCGTCGCGGATCTCGCCGCCCGCACCCGTGGATGCGCCAGGAAAAGGCGAAATCGCAGTAGGGTGGTTGTGGGTCTCGACCTTCATCAGCACATGGTGGAGGGCTTGCTCGGGCTGGTAAGCGGCGCCCTGCCCTGAAGTTCTGGCGACAAAACGCTCCACCGTGTGGCCTTCCATCACCGAAGCGTTGTCCGAATACGCCACCACCGTGTGCTGCGGGCTCAACTGGTGCGTGTTGCGGATCATGCCGAACAGGCTCTTGGGCTGCGCCAGGCCGTCGATGGTGAACTCGGCGTTGAAGATTTTGTGGCGGCAATGCTCGCTGTTGGCCTGCGCGAACATCATCAACTCCACATCGGTGGGGTTGCGCTTGAGGTCCGTGAACGCGGTGACCAGGTAGTCGATTTCATCTTCGGCCAAGGCCAGGCCCCAGGTTTGGTTGGCCTCCACCAAGGCCCTCTTTCCCATTTCAGGGCCACCACCCAACACGTCCACATGGTCCATGGGCGCGGGGTCGAGGGCGGTGAACAAGGCGGCGGCCTCGTCCCGATGGGGCATGGCCGACTCGGTCATGCGGTCGTGCAGCACAGCGGCCACTTGGCCCAGTTGCTCTTCTGACAGTTTGGCGGTGCCCAGCAGGCCCGACTTGAGGGTCAAACGGTATTCGGTCAAACGCTCGACTCGGCGCACAGCAAATCCGCAGTTGTGGGCAATGTCGGTGGCCTTGGACGCCCAAGGTGAGACGGTGCCCAAGCGCGGGCTGACCACGATCACCGGGCCGTCGCTCGGTCCGGCGTAGGGCTCGCCATAAGTCAAAAGCGCCGACAAGGTCTGCTTTTGGGACTCCGCCAAGGATGCTTCTGTGGCCACCAAGTGGACAAAACGGGCCGCTATGCCCTGAATTTGTGGCGAAATGGCCGCCAAACGTGGCAAAAGCTGGGCCATGCGAAAGTCGCTGAGGGCGTTGGCGCCATCAAAAGTCGTGATGTGCAGGGACACGGGGTGGCCTTGTAAAGGGACGGAAAACCGATGTGCTGGGACCGCTGACTGGGGCTGACCGGCAAAGGGGCTATTTTAGCCGGGGAAACCCTGCATTCCGGTCGGCTCCAGAGCCTCTGGGATAATCTGAGCCTATGACCATCACCATCAAAACCGCCCAAGACATTGAGGGCATGCGCGTGGCGTGTCGCCTTGCTTCGGAAGTCCTCGACTACATCGAGCCCTTTGTCAAGCCGGGCGTCACCACCAACGAAATCGACAAGCTTTGCCACAACTACATGGTCGATGTGCAAGGCTGTATCCCCGCACCCCTGAATTACGCGCCTGGCGGCTACAAGCCTTACCCCAAGTCGATCTGCACTTCGATCAATCACCAGGTCTGCCACGGCATCCCGAATGACAAGCCGCTCAAAAAAGGCGACTCGGTCAACATCGACATCACCACCATCAAGGACGGCTGGCACGGCGACACCAGCCGCATGTTCCATGTGGGCGACGCATCGATTGCGGCCAAGCGTTTGGCGGCACTCACCTACGAAGCCATGTGGCACGGCATCGTGCAGGTCAAACCTGGGGCCCATTTGGGTGACATTGGACACGCCATTCAGAAGTTTGCCGAAGGCCACGGTTTTTCGGTGGTGCGCGAGTTCTGCGGTCATGGCATTGGCCGGGTCTTTCACGAAGAGCCTCAAGTGCTGCACTACGGCAAACCCGGCACCTTGACCGAGTTGGTGCCCGGCATGGTTTTCACGATCGAGCCCATGATCAACGCCGGCAAGCGTGACATCAAAGAGATGGGTGATGGGTGGACCATCGTGACCAAAGACCACTCGCTTTCGGCCCAATGGGAGCACACCGTGGTGGTGACCGAAACCGGCTACGAAGTGCTGACCTTGTCGGCTGGCAGCCCTGCCATTCCGTCTTTTGCAAAAGCCGCCAGCTGAACAAAAGCCCACGCCATGAACCACATCGCCGCCCTGCGTGACGCATATCGCCGAGACAAGGCGGCCATTCTTCAATCCCTGACATCCTCAGAGGCCAGTACGCGGGCCATCCACCGTATCCTGCGCCAGCAGGCAGGGCTGGTGGACAAGCTCTTGGTGTTGCTTTGGGACAAAGCCGGTTTCGCTCCAGAACTTTGCCTTGTTGCAGTGGGCGGTTTTGGCCGGGGTGAGCTGTTCCCATCCTCTGACGTGGATGTGTTGGTTTTGATGCCCGATGGTCAGTCGCCCGAGTCCACGCCAGGCTTGCAGGCCCAGCTCGAAGCCTTCATTGGCCATTGCTGGGACAGTGGACTGGAGATTGGTTCGAGCGTGCGCACCCTCAGCGAGTGCTTGTCCGAGTCGGCCAAAGACATCACGGTGCAGACGTCGTTGCTCGAGTCGCGCCGCATCACGGGTGATGCCAAACTCTTCACAGAATTTCAAAAGCAGTACCAAGCGGCCATGGACCCGCAGGCCTTTTTTGTGGCCAAGACGCTGGAAATGCGCCAGCGTCACACCAAGTTCGAAGACACCCCTTATGCGCTGGAACCCAACTGCAAAGAGTCGCCCGGTGGCTTGCGCGATCTGCAAGTCATTCTGTGGGTAGCTCGTGCAGCAGGTCTGGGGAACAACTGGGATGCCCTGGTTCGCCAAGGTTTAGCCACCCAGCTTGAGGCGCGGCAAATCAAACGCAACGAAGCCCTCCTGAGCCTCATCCGGGCAAGGCTGCACCTGCAAGCCAAGCGCCGGGAAGACCGACTGGTGTTCGATCTGCAAACGGGTGTGGCCGAGAGCTTTGGCTACCAAGCCGACACCACACCGGATGGGCGCCTGGCCCTTCGCGCCAGCGAAAAGCTCATGCGCCAGTATTATTGGGCGGCCAAGGCGGTGACGCAGCTGAACCAAATCTTGCTGCTCAACATCGAAGACCACATGCGCACAGAGCGCGGTGAAGCGACCAACAGCTTCAGACCTTTGAACGAGCGCTTTGTCGAAAAGGCCGGCCTCATCGAAGTCACCAGCGACGACCTTTACCAAAAACAACCCCACGCCATCCTCGAGACTTTTTTGCTCTACCAAGCCACACCGGGCGTGAAGGGCTTGTCGGCGCGAACACTGCGGGCGCTTTACAACGTGCGGGCCATCATGAACGGGCGCTTCCGAGCCGATCCGGTCAACCGCCAGACGTTTTTGCAAATCTTGCAGCAGCCCCAGGGCATCACTCACGCCATGCGCTTGATGAATGAAACTTCGGTGCTGGGGCGCTATTTGTGGGTGTTTCGACGCATCGTAGGCCAGATGCAGCACGACCTTTTCCATGCCTACACGGTGGATCAACACATCCTGATGGTGCTGCGCAATGTGCGGCGCTTTTTCATGGCCGAGCATGCGCACGAATACCCCTTTTGCTCGCAGCTGGCCGTGGGCTGGGACAAGCCCTGGATTTTGTACACCGCCGCTTTGTTTCATGACATCGCCAAAGGTCGCGGGGGCGATCACTCCCAGCTTGGCCGCGCCGAGGTCCGCACCTTTGCCCGCCAACATGCATTGGCCAAAGACGATGCCCAATTGATCGAATTTTTGGTGGCCGAACACCTGATGATGAGCCATGTGGCCCAAAAAGAAGACCTGAGCGACCCTGAAGTCATCACCCGTTTTGCGCAGCGGGTGGGCAACGAGCGCAACTTGACCGCGCTGTACTTGCTCACGGTGGCCGACATCCGGGGCACCAGCCCCAAAGTGTGGAACGCCTGGAAAGGCAAACTGCTCGAAGACCTGTATCGGTTCACCCTGCGAGTGCTGGGCGGCCGCGCACCCGACGCCAACGCCGAGGTCGAGGCCCGCAAGCGCGAAGCCCTGATCGAATTGGCCCGCCACAGTGAGCCGCACGAAGGCCAAAAGGCGCTGTGGGACACTCTGGATGTGAGCTATTTCATGCGCCACGATGCCAGTGATATTGCCTGGCATGCACGCCACTTGTCGCGGGTGGTGGCGCAGGTGGGGGGCAACGCAGCTCAAACCACGGTGCGGGTCCGCTTGTCACCTGTGGGCGAAGGCCTGCAGGTGCTGGTGTTCACGCCCGACCAGCCCGACTTGTTTGCCCGCATCTGCGGTCACTTTGACCAATCGGGGTTTTCGATTCTGGACGCCAAAGTCCACACCACCCGCACGGGCTGGGCGCTCGACACCTTCCAGATCGTGACCGCATCGCTGCCTGAGCACTACCGCGAATTGATCACCATGGTGGAGTCGGGTCTGCAACAAACCATTGACAAGCAGATGCCCCTTCCAGCCCCGACCAAAGGCCGGCTGTCCAGGCGCGTGAAAAGCTTTCCAGTCACGCCTCGCCTCACACTCAAGCCTGATGAAAAAGCCCAAAATTGGCTGTTATCGGTCTCGGCCAGTGACCGCATTGGTTTGCTCTACAGCATCGCGGGGGTCTTGGCCAAGCACGGGATCAGCCTGCAACTGGCCAAAATCAGCACGCTGGGTGAACGGGTGGAAGACACCTTCCTGATCAGCGGAGCGGCATTGCAGCAAAACAAGGCCCAGATCGAGATCGAGACCGAGTTGCTGGCGGCGTTGCAAGCGGGATGATCGCGCTGCTGAAAGCCCAGAGGTTGGGCGGCAGTTGGATGGCGATTATTTTTTCTTGTTGACGGCTGTTTTGAAAGCGGCACCAGCAGAGAACTTGGGCACGGTGGCTGCTGCGATTTTGAGAGCTTCTCCAGTGCGTGGATTTTTGCCTGCGCGCGCCGCGCGCTTGGTGGCTTTGAAGGTGCCAAAACCGATCAACTGCACGTCTTGCTTTTTCGCGACAGTTTTGACGATGGTGTCGAGCACGGCGTTCAAAGCGCGGGCTGCGCCAGCCTTGGTCATGTCGGTTTCTTTGACGATCGCTTCGATCAATTCTGCTTTGTTCATGGGATGTCTCCTTCGGGTTGAAAATTTTTATTCTAGCCGCACACGGGCCGATTCAGCGTTCATCGGCCACATTGCTCAGAATCAGCTTTTCTTGCGTGGCGGCAAGCCTGTGTGCTGGGTGAGCAGCTGGCCTTTTTTGGGTTGACCCAAGCGCTTGGGGGCCGTGGACAGCGACACCGAGGACTTGGCCCCCGCCCCTGTGCTGTTTTTTCGCCGCGCGCTTTGGTAGCCGTCTTCGGCCAGCGGTTGCCAATTCGGGATCAAATGGTGTTTGCCATTACCGATCAAATCAGCGCGGCCCATGGCCTTGAGCGCTTCGCGCAGCAAGGGCCAGTTGTTGGCGTCGTGGTAGCGCAAAAAAGCTTTGTGCAGGCGACGGCGTTTGTCGCCTTTGACCACGTCCACTTTTTCGCTGTCGCGGGTGATTTTGCGCAGCGGGTTGCGGGTGGAGTGGTACATGGCTGTGGCCGTGGCCATGGGGCTGGGGTAGAAGGTCTGCACCTGGTCGGCCCTGAACCCGTTCTTCTTGAGCCAAATCGCGAGGTTCATCATGTCTTCGTCGCTGGTGCCCGGGTGGGCGGCGATGAAGTACGGGATGAGGAACTGCTTTTTGCCCACTTCTTCGCTGTACTTGTCGAACATCGACTTGAAGCGGTCGTAGGTGCCGATGCCCGGCTTCATCATCTTGGACAGCGGGCCGCCCTCGGTATGCTCCGGCGCGATCTTCAGGTAGCCGCCCACATGGTGCTGCACCAGTTCTTTCACATACTCGGGCGACTGCACGGCCAGGTCGTAACGCAGGCCTGAGCCGATCAGGATCTTCTTGATGCCCTTCAAGTTGCGGGCGCGGCGGTACATGTTGATCAGCGGGCCGTGGTCGGTGGTCAGGTTCTGGCAGATGCCGGGGAACACACAGCTGGGTTTGCGGCAAGCGGATTCGATCTCAGGGGTGCGGCAGCCTAAGCGGTACATATTGGCCGTGGGGCCACCCAGGTCAGAGATGACGCCGGTGAAGCCTTTGACCTTGTCGCGGATGTCTTCGACCTCGCGGATGACCGATTCTTCAGAGCGGCTTTGGATGATGCGGCCTTCGTGCTCGGTGATGGAGCAAAAGGTGCAGCCACCAAAGCAGCCGCGCATGATGTTGACCGAGAACCGGATCATTTCCCACGCAGGAATTTTGGTTGCGTGGTCGTGGCTGCCGTTTTCGTCGGCATAACGCGGGTGCGGGCTGCGGGCGTAAGGCAGGTCGAACACATGGTCCATCTCAGCGGTGGTGAGAGGGATGGGCGGCGGCGTGATCCACACGTCGCGGGCCAAACGTTTGGAATTGACGTCACCATCAAGGCCTCCGCCGTGCGCCTGCACCAGGCAGCGGGCGTTGCCAGGGTTGGTTTCAAGGTGAAGTACGCGGTTGGCATGGGCATACAAGACCGCATCCGACTTGACCTGCTCGTAGCTGGGCAGGCGGATCACGCTTTTGTCGCGGGGCGGTACTTTGTGGGTGCCTTTGCCACGCAGCGCAGGGTTGGGCAAAAATGTGAGCGGCTGGATGATGGGCTCAATAGCGGCTTGCACGGTGCGGGCTTGGGCCACGGCAGCAGACAAATCAGTCTCGATGTTTTTGGCGTTGTGGCCCTCGGCCACTTCTTTGGCCTCTTCCTCACGGGCGCAAGTGGCGCCCTGCTCCCGCGCTTGGTCCGAGATCATCAAATAGGGGTTGATGTGTGCCTCAACGTGGCCGGGGGTATCCACGCTGGTGGAGTCGATCTCGAACCAGCCTTCGGGCGTTTCACGGCGCACAAAGGCGGTGCCGCGCACATCGGTGATCTGCTGCACTGGTTCGCGGGCGGCCAGGCGGTGGGCAATCTCGACAATCGCCCGCTCGGCGTTGCCATACAGCAGCAAGTCGCACTTGCTGTCCACCACCACCGAGCGGCGGACTTTGTCCGACCAGTAGTCGTAATGCGCGATGCGGCGCAGGCTGCCTTCGATGCCGCCGAGCACGATGGGTGTTTCAGGAAAGGCTTCGCGGCAACGCTGGCTGTACACAATGGCCGCGCGGTCGGGCCGCTTGCCGCCCACGTCGCCCGCGGTGTAGGCGTCGTCGGTGCGGATTTTTCGGTCCGCCGTGTAGCGGTTGATCATGGAATCCATGTTGCCGCTGGTCACGCCCCAAAACAAATTGGGTTGGCCCAAGGCCTTGAAGGCCTCGGCGCTGGTCCAGTCGGGCTGCGCGATGATGCCCACCCGAAAACCCTGGTTCTCCAGCATGCGGCCGATCACGGCCATGCCGAAACTGGGGTGGTCCACATAAGCGTCGCCTGTCACCAGCACGATGTCGCAGCTGTCCCAGCCCAGTTGGGTCATTTCCTCGCGGCTCATCGGCAAAAACGGTGCCGTGCCAAAGCGCTGCGCCCAGTACTTGCGGTAACTGGTCAGGGGTTTGGCGTCGCGCGGGAAAAAAGAGACGTCGGTGAAGGCGTTCATGGAATCGATTCGGGGATAACCCTCTAGTGTAGGCGCTTGGGGGTGGGCTTGGGGGTTTGACGGCTATTTGATTGAGCTGGGCTCAATCAATACCGACCAGGTCCTCAGCAGCTTGTCCGACAATCCCGGAATGCTTTTTTCATCGCTTCATTTGCTCATCACAAACGGGGCATGACAAACCGGACGGTCTGCAGCGTGGTCACGCTGCGTTTTGCACTGCCTGAAACACAAGCCGCTGCCTTGGTGCAGCGCCTGTGCGACAGCGGGCAAGGCAACTTGGCTTGGCTGGGCACCGATAATGCGCAGCATGTCTGAGCCCACCCCACTTCACCACCCGCGGTCCAAAACCGACCTGTTCGTGTCATTCACCTTGCTGGCCTTGCAGGGCTTTGGGGGCGTGCTGGCAGTGGTGCAGCGCGTGCTGGTCGAAGAAAAGCGCTGGATGACGCGCGAGCAGTTTGTCGAAGATTGGGCCGTGGCCCAGATCATGCCGGGCCCCAATGTGGTCAATTTGTCATTGATGATTGGCGGACGTTATTTTGGGTTGGCGGGCGCCTTGGCGGGTTTGGCGGGCATGCTGACTGCGCCATTGATCGTGGTGTTGCTGCTGGCGATGGCCTTTGGGGGCGTGTCAGACGCGGTTTGGGCGCAAGGCGCATTGCGGGGCATGGGCGCGGTTTCGGCCGGGTTGATTGCGGCTGTGGGCCTCAAGCTGATCAGCGCCTTGCGCAGCAACCCCATGGGCATGCCCGTGTGCATTGCGCTGGCCTTGGCCAGTTTCATGGGGGTGGGCGTGATGCGCTGGCCTCTGGCCTATGTGCTGCTGGGCACGGGCTTGCTCGCTTGTGGCTGGGCTTATTGGCAATTGGCCAAGCAAGCGGCCAACCCGTCGGCGGCTGGAGATGCGTCATGAACCCCGTGCTGCATATGACCCCAGCCGACTGGCTGTCGATGTTCAACCACTACGCTTCGCTGTCTTTGCTGGCGGTGGGCGGCGCCATCACCACCGCACCCGACATGCACCGCTATCTGGTGGATGAAACGCATTGGCTGAGCGAGACCCAATTCACCTCGTCAATTGCGCTGGCCCAAGCAGCGCCTGGCCCCAACATTTTGTTTGTGGCCCTGATGGGCTGGAACGTGGGCATGAACACCGCCGCAGGCCTGGGGGCCGAGGGCAGTCTGTGGAACACTTTTTTGTTGACCAGCCTGGGCGTGTTGGTGCCGATGCTGGGCATCATGCTGCCCTCCTCCATCCTCACCTACACGGCCACGCGCTGGGCGCACCGGCACCGGGACAAGATCGGTATTCGGGCGTTCAAGTCGGGCATGGCGCCGATCGTGATTGCTTTGTTGTTGGCCACGTCTTGGCTTTTGACGCTGAGCCACGACGAACCGGCCAAAGACTGGCGGCTTTACCTGTTGACTTTGGTGACCACGGGACTCGTGTGGCGCACCAAGCTGCACATGTTGTGGCTGATTGGGGCTGGTGCGCTTGTCGGGGCGCTGGGCTGGGTTTAAACGGCTTGCACCGAATGGGTGAAGGTCAAAGTTTTCGCCAGGAAAAATTGGCCACGGGCAGGGTTGTCATGGCTTGCTGAATCGCCCAAGCTGCTTGGTCGTATTGTCCGTGCTCAACAAAGGCGGTCATGGTCCAACGCACATGGGTGAGATCAAGGGTTTCTTGTGCAACGTCTCGCAGTTGCCATTGACCTTGTCCGAAGAGGGCTCCAGTTTTGATTTGGATGGCCACCATGTCACTGGCCAAACAAGTCCATTGGAATTGCACACTGTCGGTCAGGTGGTCGCTGATGCCCATTTTCAGATTGAGGTATTGGGCCAATTGGCGCAAACCCATGTTCGCCAGAACGATGGTGATGGCGGCCACGCCTGCGTCTACCCAGCGGGTCAGCCCGCAAAGCGCACCCACTGCGGCAGAACACCACAAAGTGGCGGCCGTGTTGAGTCCTTTGGTTTGGCCTGACTCGCGAAACAAGATGCCACCCCCGATGAACCCCACCCCGACGACGATTTGGGCGGCCATGCGGATGGGGTCGACAAAGCCTTGCGGCGTGCGCGACAACAACAAAAACAGGCAAGCCCCCATGGCCACCAAAGCATTGGTTTTGAGATCCACCAAGCGGCGGTGCCATTGGCGTTCAATGCCCACCAGCGACCCCAAGAACAGCGCCAACAAGATTGACTGAAGGAATTCAGGCGACATTTGCAGCGACGCAAAGTTCAGGGTGATGGGCATGGCTCAGCGTGGGTTTTCGAAGAACACCGTGTTCGAGAAGTCACTGACCTCGAAATAGACTTTTTTCTCGCCCGGGTCGACCTGCATGTTCAGGTTCTCGTCGAGGACACCATAGCCGTAGCGGTAAGCGCGTGGCGTCTTGTCATCGGTGCCCAAGGCGGTGCTGACTTTGTCCACCTTCAAGAAGCGGCGCACCAGTTTGTCGCCAGCGTAAACCTCCATCACGCCGTTGGTGCCGGTCCAGTTCTGAATGTCTCGGCTGATCTTGTTTTGCTGTTCTTGGGTGCAGGCGCTGAGCACCACAAGCACGGCCAGAGGCAATAGGGACTTCATTGAATGACTCCTGAAATTTAACCGCGCTGGCGCAGCGCTTCGAACAAACACACGCCACTGGCCACTGACACATTCAAGCTTTCGACGGCACCTTTCATGGGGATGCTGACGAGTTCATCGCAGGTCTTGCGGGTCAATTGCCGCATGCCCGGGCCTTCAGCGCCCAGCACCAAGGCGGTGGGGCCCCTCATCTCGACCTGGTAAATGGTTTTGGGCGCGTCACCGCTGGTGCCAATGATCCAGATGTTGCGCTCCTTGAGTTCGCCCAAGGTGCGCGCCA
>CAIJQQ010000003.1 GCA_903822825.1 uncultured Burkholderiales bacterium
GGCCTGGACGTCAAGCACGGGGTGAAATTCGTGCTGAGCAAGGAAGCCAGCTGGGCCGGTGTGCGCGACAAGTTGGTCAATGGCGAACTCGACTTTGCCCATGTTCTTTATGGCCTGGTGTATGGCGTGCATTTGGGCATCTCCGGCCCCAAAAAAGACATGGCCGTGCTGATGACGCTCAACAACAATGGCCAAGCCATCACGCTGTCCAAAAAGCTGGCCGACAAAGGCGCGGTCGATGGCGCGGGGCTGGCCAAGCTGATGCAAAGCGACAAGCGCGACTACACCTTTGCACAAACCTTCCCGACAGGCACCCACGCCATGTGGCTTTATTACTGGTTGGCGACCTACGGCATCAACCCGCTCAAAGACGCCAAAGTCATCACCGTGCCGCCGCCTCAGATGGTGGCCAACATGCGCGTGGGCAACATGGACGGCTTTTGTGTGGGCGAGCCCTGGAACCACCGCGCCATCATGGACGGCATCGGTGTGACAGTCGCCACCACGCAGGACATCTGGAAAGACCACCCTGAAAAGGTGTTGGGCACCACTGCCGAGTTCGTCAACAAATACCCCAACACCGCACGCGCTGTGACGGCGGCGATCATCGAAGCGGGCCAGTGGATCGACGCCAGCTTGCAAAACAAGCTCAAGATGGCCGAGACCGTGGCCGACAAATCCTACGTGAACACCGGTGTTGACGCGATCAACCAGCGCATTCTGGGTCGCTACCAAAATGGCATGGGCAAGACCTGGGACGACCCCAACCACATGAAGTTCTACAACGAAGGCACGGTGAACTTCCCCTACCTGTCCGACGGTATGTGGTTCCTGACCCAGCACAAGCGCTGGGGCTTGCTCAAAGACCACCCTGACTACCTGGGCGTAGCCAAGCAAATCAACCAAATCGCACTCTATAAAGAGGCGGCCACCGCAGCCAAGGCTCCTGTACCCAAGAGTGAGATGCGCAGCCACAAGCTGATCGACGGTGTGGTTTGGGACGGCAAGGATCCCAAAAAATACGCAGACAGCTTCAAAGTCAAAGCCTGAAGGGAAGCACCATGGTCAGCGCCGTTTTCCATTCACCCACGGGGAGCAAAAATGCCCCTGTACCGGTCGCGCCTCCAACGGCTGAAGAAGCAATGGCAGCCAACGCCGCCGCTGCCGAGGCAATGCTGCGCGCCCGCCAGTGGCACACCTTCTGGATGGCGGTCTTGCCGCCACTCATGGGTCTGGGTCTGCTGATTGGTTTGTGGTCACTGGTATCCATCACCACCAAGGGGAGCATCCCCAGCCCTTATGAAACCGGCGTGCAAGCCATCGAGATCTTCAGCGATCCGTTTTACCGCAAGGGCCCCAACGACCAAGGCGTGGGCTGGAATGTGCTGATGTCCCTTGAGCGCGTGGCCGTGGGCTTTGGCCTGGCTGCACTCGTCGGCATTCCGGCGGGCTTTGTGATTGGGCGCTTCACCTTCCTATCGCGCATGTTCAACCCGCTCATCAGCTTGCTGCGCCCGGTGTCGCCGCTGGCGTGGCTACCGATCGGTTTGCTGGTGTTCAAAGGGGCGAACCCGGCGGCCATCTGGACGATTTTCATATGCTCTATCTGGCCCATGATCATCAATACTGCCGTCGGCGTGCAGCGCGTACCGCAGGACTACCTCAACGTGGCGCGGGTGCTGAACCTGTCGGAATGGAAGATCGCCACCACCATTCTTTTTCCAGCCGTGCTGCCTTACATGCTGACCGGTGTGCGCCTGGCCGTGGGTACAGCCTGGCTGGTGATCGTGGCCGCCGAGATGCTGACGGGCGGTGTGGGCATCGGCTTTTGGGTCTGGGACGAGTGGAACAACTTGAACGTGAAGAACATCATCATCGCGATCTTCGTGATCGGCGGTGTGGGCTTGATTTTGGAATACGCACTGATCCGCATCGCCACCGCTTTCACTTATGAGGAGGTTGCATCATGAACAGCGATGCGAAATTCATCCAGATCCAAAGCGTTGAACAAACCTTCAAGACCAACAAGGGGTTTTTTCCGGCACTGCGTGGCATCCACCTGGACATCGCCAAGGGCGAATTCGTTACCCTGATCGGCCACTCGGGTTGCGGCAAGTCCACCTTGCTCAACCTGATCGCTGGGCTGACAGCACCGACTGCTGGCGTGCTGCTGTGCGCCAACCGGGAGATCGCAGGCCCCGGCCCCGAGCGTGCCGTCGTCTTCCAAAACCATTCGCTGCTGCCGTGGCTCACCTGCTTTGACAACGTGCATCTGGGCATTGAACGCGTATTTGGCCAGACCGAAAACAAGGCCCAGTTGCGTGCCCGCACCGACGCGGCACTGGCCATGGTCGGCTTGAGTCATGCAGCGCAAAAACGTCCTGGCGAAATCTCGGGCGGCATGAAGCAGCGCGTGGGCATTGCCCGTGCATTGGCGATGGAGCCCAAAGTGCTGTTGATGGACGAGCCCTTTGGGGCACTGGATGCTTTGACACGCGCCAAATTGCAAGACGAGCTGCTCGAGATCGTGGCCCGCACCCAAAGCACCGTGGTCATGGTCACGCACGACGTAGACGAAGCCGTGTTGCTGTCAGACAAGATCGTGATGATGACCAACGGCCCCGCTGCCACGATTGGTGAGGTGCTCAGCGTTCAATTACCCCGCCCGCGTCAACGCGTGGAACTGGCCGAAAGCGCCCAATACCAGCGTTACCGCAAAGCGGTGATCGACTTTCTTTACACGCGCCAGGCGCACGTTGAAAAAACCGCTTAAGGACAAGACCATGGACATGCGCGTCAACAGCAAAGAAAAAATGAAACTGGTCATGGTCGGCAACGGCATGGCCGGGATCCGTGCCATCGAAGAGCTGCTCAAGCTCGCACCCGACCTGTACGACATCGCCGTGTTTGGTGCCGAGCCACACCCCAACTACAACCGGATCCTGCTCTCGCCCGTGCTGGCGGGTGAACAAACGCTGGACGAAATCGTGCTCAACGACTGGGCCTGGTACAAAGACAACAGCATCACGCTGCACGCTGGCTGGAATGTCAAAGAGGTCGACCGCGTCCAGCGCACCGTGAGCGCAGAAAACGCTGCAGGCGAAACGCTGACGACGCCTTACGACCGACTGGTGATCGCCACCGGCTCCAACCCCTTCATCTTGCCCCTGCCCGGCAAAGACCTGCAAGGCGTGCTGGCCTACCGCGACATCGCCGACACGCAGGCCATGATCGATGCGGCCACAAAGTACAAGTACGCCGTCGTCATCGGCGGCGGCCTGTTGGGCCTGGAAGCGGCCAATGGCCTGATGAAGCGCGGCATGCAGGTCACTGTGATCCATGCCTGCGACTGGCTGATGGAGCGCCAACTCGACAAGGTCGCGGCGCAAATGCTGCAAGCCTCGCTCGAAGCGCGCGGCATGCAGTTCCGCATGAGCGCGCAGACCACAGCCCTGATCGGTGACGAGTCTGGTCGAGTCAGCAAAGTCGAATTCAAGGACGGCTCGCATGTGCCCGCCAACTTGGTGGTCATGGCCGTGGGCATCCGCCCCAACACGGCGCTGGCCGAAAGCATGGGCCTGCATGTGAACCGTGGCATCGTGGTGAGCGACACCTTGCAAACCGTGACCGATCCGCGCATCTGGGCAGTGGGCGAATGCGCCGCGCATCGGGGCATGGCCTACGGTCTGGTGGCCCCGCTGTTTGAGCAAGGCAAAGTGCTGGCCAACCACCTGGCCGAGTTCGGCATTGCACGCTACACCGGGTCACTGACTTCGACCAAACTCAAGGTCACGGGCATCGACCTCTTCAGCGCGGGCGACTTCATGGGCAGCCCGGAGTGTGAAGAGATCGTCATGAGCGACCCCGCGGGCGGCGTCTACAAAAAGCTGGTGCTCAAGGGCGACCAACTGGTGGGTGCTTGCCTGTATGGCGACACGGTGGACGGCAGCTGGTATTTCAAGTTGCTGCGTGACGGGCGCAGCGTGGCCGACATCCGCGACAAGCTGATGTTTGGCGAATCGAACATTGGCGATGTGGGCCACCAGGGCCAAAGCAAAGCCGCTGCCATGAAGGATGCTGACGAGGTCTGCGGCTGCAATGGCGTGACCAAGGGCGCGATTTGCAAGTCCATCAAGGACAAGGGCTTGTTCACACTGGACGAAGTGCGCAAGCAGACCAAAGCCAGCGCCAGCTGCGGCTCCTGCACCGGGCTGGTTGAGCAGATTTTGATGTTCACTGCCGGAGGTGACTATTCGGCCACGCCCAAGCTCAAACCCATGTGCGGCTGCACCGAGCACGGCCACCAAGCGGTGCGCAACGCGGTGCGCGACCACAAACTGCTCACGGTGGGTGGCGTTTTCAAGTTCATGAGCTGGCGCACGCCCAACGGCTGCGCCAGTTGCCGCCCAGCCGTCAACTACTACCTGATCAGCACCTGGCCCAAAGAGGCGCAAGACGATCCGCAAAGCCGTTTCATCAATGAACGCAGCCACGCCAACATCCAAAAAGACGGCACCTACAGCGTGATCCCGCGCATGTGGGCGGGCGAGACCACCGCCGCCGAGCTGCGCCGCATCGCCGATGTGGTCGACAAGTACAAGATCCCGACCGTGAAGGTCACGGGCGGTCAGCGGATCGACTTGCTGGGCGTCAAAAAAGAAGACCTGGTCGGTGTCTGGAAAGACATTGGCATGCCTTGCGGCCACGCTTATGCCAAGGCTCTGCGCACAGTGAAGACCTGCGTGGGCAGCGAATGGTGCCGCATGGGCACGCAAGACAGCACACAAATGGGCAAGGACCTGGAAAAAGCCATGTGGCGCATGTACGCGCCGCACAAGGTCAAGTTTGCCGTATCGGGCTGTCCTCGCAACTGTGCAGAAGCGGGCATCAAGGATGTGGGCATCATCGGCGTGGACTCAGGCTGGGAGATGTATGTGGGCGGGAACGGCGGCATCAAGACCGAAGTGGCGCACTTTTTCACCAAACTCAAAACTGCCGAAGAGGTGCTGGAGTACACCGGGGCATTCATGCAGCTGTACCGCGAAGAAGGCTGGTACCTGGAGCGCACGGTGCACTACATCAACCGGGTGGGTCTGGATTACGTGAAGAAAAAAATCCTGGAAGACGCCCCGCTGCGCCAAGCCCTGTGGGCCAAATTGCAAGCGGCGCTTGAGGGCGAGCCCGATCCGTGGTTCGAGTTGCAAGAAGCCAAGGTGGACACCCGCCAGTTCGAGCCCCTTGTGACCGCCTGACGCAAGAGAAGGAGTTGCCATGACCGCATGGAAAGAAATTTGCCGATTGGAAGATATCCCGGTGCTGGGCTCTCGCCGCGTGGCGCGTGATCAAGGCATCGACGTGGCCGTGTTCCGCAACGACGCCGATGAAGTGTTCGCCCTGCTCGACCGCTGCCCGCACAAAGGCGGCCCCTTGTCGCAAGGCATTGTGTTTGGCACCAGCGTGGCCTGCCCCCTGCACAACTGGACGATTGGCCTGTGCGACGGACAGGCGCAAGCGCCCGACAAAGGCTGCACGCCGCGCTTTGAGGTAAAGCTTGAATCCGGCCTGGTGTTTTTGAATGCAGACGAATTGGTCGGTCTCGGAACAGATCTGGCACGTCCCATCGCAGGGCCTGTTTCGCGCAAAACAGTCTGAACCTGAGCCCACGCGCATGGTCCCTATCCTGCAAGAAACCCCATCCACTTGCCCCTATTGCGGCGTGGGCTGCGGCGTGATCATCGAGACACGCAGCGGCCAAATCACTGGCGTGCGCGGTGACCCGGACCACCCTGCCAATTTCGGCCGCTTGTGCACCAAGGGCCAGTCATTGCACCTGACGGCTGCGCCCCAGGTGACGGCGCAAACCCGCTTGCTCACGCCCCAGTGGCGGCCTGTGCGGGGTGAGGCCACGCAGGCGATGGGCTGGAGCGACGCCATGGGCATGGCCAGCCAGCGTCTGGCCACCATCGTGCAAAACCACGGGCCGGACGCGCTGGGCTTTTACATCTCGGGCCAGTTGCTCACCGAAGACTATTACATCTTCAACAAACTGGCCAAGGGCCTTTTGGGCACCAACAACATCGACAGCAACTCGCGCCTGTGCATGAGCAGCGCCGTGGCCGGCTACAAAATGACGCTGGGTGCTGACGCCCCGCCCGCTTGCTACGACGACATTGCACACGCGCAATGCCTGTTCATCGCGGGCAGCAATGCGGCCTGGGCGCATCCGATTTTGTTTCGCCGCATCGAAGACGCCAAGCGCGCCAACCCGGCGCTCAAAATGGTGGTGGTCGATCCGCGCCACACCGACACTGCCGACATGGCCGACTTGCACCTGGCCATACAGCCCGGCACCGACGTGATGCTGTTCCACGGCCTGCTGCACATCATGCTGGCCCGGGGCTGGACGCAACCCCACTTCATCGACGCTCACACCAGCGGCTTTGAAGCCTTGCAAGCGCTGGTGGCCGAGCACACGCCTGCGCATGTGGCACAAATTTGCGGCGTGCCCGAAGCTGACCTTGACACCGCGGCCCGCTGGTTTGCGGGCGTTCAAGACACAGGCGCTGAACGAACACCAACCCTCAGCTTGTATTGCCAAGGACTGAACCAGTCGAGCAATGGCACGGCCAAAAACGCTGCGCTCATCAACCTGCACCTGGCCACCCAGCAAATCGGCCGCCCAGGGGCCGGTCCGCTGTCGCTGACGGGTCAGCCCAACGCCATGGGTGGGCGCGAAGTGGGTGGCATGGCCAACCTGATGTCGGCCCACCGCGATCTGGCCAACCCGCAGCACCGCGCCGAAGTGGCGGCACTATGGGGTGTTCAAGATGTACCGGCCAAGCCGGGCCTCACCGCAGTAGAGATGTTTGAGGCTGCGGCAGACGGGCAAATCAAAGCCCTGTGGATCGCTTGCACCAACCCAGCACAATCCATGCCCGACCAAAAAACCGTGCGCCGCGCCCTGCAACGCGCCGAGTTCGTGGTGGTGCAAGAAGCCTTTGCCACCGCCGCAACGTGCGACTACGCCGACCTGCTGTTGCCCGCCACCACCTGGGGCGAAAAAGAAGGCACCGTGACCAACAGCGAGCGACGCATCAGCCGCGTTCGCGCCGCTGTGGTCGCACCCGGTCAGGCTCGCGCCGACTGGGCCATCGCAGCAGACTTGGGCCAACGCCTGGCCGTGGCGCTGGGCCGCCCCCAAGACGCCCGCCTGATGCATTACGCGAGCCCCCAGGCGATCTGGAACGAGCACCGCGAAAGCACAAGAGGCCGCGACCTTGACATCACGGGTCTGAGCTACGCCCGCCTGGAAACCACAGGCCCTGCCCAATGGCCACTGCCCGAGGGGGCCAGCACCGGGCAAGACCGTTTGTATGCCGATGGGCAGTTCCCCACGGCCGACGGACGCGCCCGTTTTGCAGCCGTCAGCTGGCAGCCCGTGGCAGAAGAGCGCATCTCGCAGTATCCGTTTTCACTGACAACCGGCCGCCTGCGCGACCAGTGGCACGGCATGACCCGCACCGGCACCGCAGGCCGCTTGATGGCCCACAGCCCCGAGCCTTGCGTGCAAATGAATGCGCAAGACGCCCTGCGGCTGGGTCTACAAGACGGCGAGTTGGTGAAGGTGCGTAGCAAGCGCGGCAGCTTGGTGCTGCCCGTGCAGTCCAGCACGCAAGTCGCCGCCTCGCAAGCCTTCATCGCCATGCATTGGGGCCCAGAGGTGCTGAGTGGCCGCGATGCACAGGGCGAAGCCGGACTGGGCGTGAATGTGCTCACCACATCGAGCTACTGTGCCACGTCCAAGCAACCCGAACTCAAGCACGCGGCGGTGCAGATCACCCGTGCCGCCCTGTCGGTCGATGCCACATGGCAAGTGACGGCCATGGCCTGGCTGCCCAGCAAGGAGGTCTGGAAAGTTCGACAGCACTTGCAAAAACTGCTGTCGCAATTCGACTTTGCCTACCTGGTGCCTTTCACCGACCCCAGCGTGGCTCTGGCAGACCAGGCCCCACGCACCGGCTTGCTCCTGCGTGCGGCCTGCATTCAGCTTGCCGATGCCGCGCTGCTGCACACCGTGGCCGAGGCCATGGGCCTGAACAGCCCGGACACCTTGCACTACCGAGACGCGGTGCGCATGCAACGCCGCTCGGTCAAGCTGAGCGCACCCGATGTGCGCCAGCCCAGCAACCAAGACCAGCGCAAACTGCAAGGCTTTTTGGTCGCAGGCGACAGCCGCTCAGCGCGCTGGCTCAAGACTTTGTTGCAAGAAGCCACCCCGATGAACTGGCCAGCCCGACAGTGGCTGATGGCGTCAGACGCACCACCCGAAGGCGCAGCCACCGTCAGCCGGCAAGTGTGCGGCTGCCTGAACGTGCGCGAAGACGACATTGCCGCCTGCCTGCAAACCCAAGCGGGCAGCGAAGAGCACCGCCTTGCGGGACTGCAAGGCCAGCTGCGCTGCGGCACCCAGTGCGGATCGTGCATGCCCGAGCTGCGCAAGATCATCCGACTGGCGCAACAGCCAGCCTGAAGCGCGCATACCCATATAACGGACAGTTATCTGACTTCCTTCACAATCGAGCGCATGGGAATTGGCCACTACATCAAGGACATTGGACGCGGCAAAGACGGCGCCCGTGCACTTGGCCGCGCGCAAGCGGCAGACCTGATGGGCCTGATCTTGGACCAGCAAGTGAGCGACCTGGAGCTGGGTGCTTTTTGCATCGCCATGCGCATCAAGGGCGAAACACCCGAAGAGATGGCCGGTTTTCTGGATGCAACGCACCAACGCCTGAACAAAGTTCACAACGGTCAAGCCCCCACCGTGGTGCTGCCCAGCTACAACGGCGCACGCAAACTGCCGGTGCTCACGCCCTTGCTGGCCCTGCTGTTGGCGCGTGAGGGCGTGGCGGTGGTGATGCACGGCACGGCCACCGAAGACAAGCGGGTGAGCAGCCAAGCGGTGCTGGCCGAATTGGGCATTGACGCATTGGACATTTCAGCATCAGGAGCGCCACCCCAGGTGAACGCCGGTGAAACGGTTTTTGTGCCTACGGGCGGGCTGAACGCTGGGCTGGAGCGCCTGCTTTCCGTTCGCCGCGTGGTGGGTCTGCGCAACCCCGGGCACAGCTTGGTCAAGCTCATGAACCCCTGCGATGGCCCAGCTCTGGTGGTAAGCAGCTACACCCACCCCGAATATTTGCTGTCCATGTCGGCCACCTTTGCCCTGACCGGGCAACACGCCCTGTTGCTGCGCGGCACCGAAGGCGAAAGCGTGGCCGATGCCCGACGCACCCCTGCGATGGACGTTTTCAAAGACAGGCAAACGCGGCGTGTGCAGCCCCCGCAAGAAGGCTCGCTCGTGCAAGTGCCCGACCTGCCTGGCCCAGACGCGGTGGCCACGGCGACTTACATCCAGCGCGTTTTGCGCGGTGAATTGCCCGTGCCACAGGCGATTGCACTGCAAGTCCAACACATCCTGCACGAGGTCAAGCCATGAACACACCCCGCACAGGCCGCTGCACCTTGGTTGGCGCAGGCCCCGGTGACCCTGAGCTGCTGACCCTCAAAGCCGTGAAAGCGATTGCCAGCGCCACAGTCATTTTGGTGGACGACCTGGTCAACGACGCTGTGCTCGAACATGCCTCGCCCAGCGCCCGCATCGTGCATGTGGGCAAGCGCGGTGGCTGCAAAAGCACGCCTCAGGCCTTCATCGACAAACTGATGATCACCGCCGTGCAAGAAGGCGAGCAGGTGGTGCGCCTGAAGGGCGGCGACCCGTTCATCTTTGGCCGAGGTGGTGAAGAAGTCGAACACCTGCGCCAAGCAGGCATCGACGTCGAGGTGGTCAACGGCATCACCTCGGGCCTTGCAGGTATGAGCAGCCTGGGTGCGCCGCTGACCCACCGCGAGCACGCGCATGGCGTGGTGTTTGTGACCGGTCATGCCAAACCCGGCGACAGCGGTACCGATTGGGCTCAACTGGCTGCCACCGCTCGACAGTCCAAACTGACGCTGGTCATTTACATGGGCGTGAGCAGTCTGGAGCACATCAGGGCTGGTTTATTGCAAGGCCTGCCCGCACACACACCCGTGGCCATAGTGCAGCACGCCAGTTTGCCCCGGCAGCGTGAAGCGCTGACGACACTCGATGAGGTGGTGGGCACCATAGCCCGCGAAGGCCTGCACAGCCCAAGCATCATCGTGGTGGGTGATGTGGTGAAGGGTGCGCGGGCTTGGGCCTCGCAGCCAAATGCCTCACAAAAAGTGGCTTGATTTCAGCCCCAGCTGCGCGTGAGCAGCTCATCGAGGGCATCGGCGATCACCTGCCCCTGATCGGCCAGATGGCCCACACACTCGCCCAACTGCTCGCTGGCCACAGAAACCATGTCCAGCGGGTGCAACACCAAGGTCTGCCCCTTGATTTTGAACACTGGGTTCATGCGCGTGCCTGCCACTTTGGCCCCGGCTGCTAAGGCCGAGCGCAGCACGAGCGGGACCACGACCCTTCGACGGTAGCCGTCAAACAGCGAAGACTGCACCACGACCACCATGGGCACGGTGGCCCGCATGGGGCCTGGGTTCAGGTGAACATCGTATTGCGGCATCGCTGAGGTTTCAGAGCGTGGAGTGCTCATCGGCATAAGAGCCAGAGGCATCGTGCAGGGCATTCCAGTCCGTCACAGCCCGCTGGGCTTGCTCCCGGTGCTGCTGGCGAGACTGCCGCTCAGCCACCACATAAGCTTGCAGCATTTCTTCAACCTTGGCCGAGAGGTTGCCGCAATAGGCGCGTGACTCCTGAACCAGCGCTTCGCTGAGGGAGAGGTTGACTGGTTTTTTAGCGGTGGTTTCAAAAGTTGACATGAGGTACTCCCACTTTCCGACTGATTCTATGCGCATTGCATGCGCATGAACAACACCTAACCCAGCTACACTCTCCCGCATGAATACATGGGATGCTGTGATCGTGGGTGCCGGGGCTGCCGGTTTGTTTTGCGCAGGCGTGGCAGGCCAGCGCGGCTTGAAGGTGCTGGTGCTCGACCACAGCGACAAGATCGCCGAAAAGATCCGCATCTCGGGCGGCGGGCGCTGCAATTTCACCAACCGCTTGCTCGACGCATCCGCGCCACAAAAGCACTTCATCGGCCAGAACCCGCAATTTTGTCGCTCGGCCCTGTCGCGCTACACGCCGCAAGACTTCATCGATCTGGTGCAAAAGCATGGCATCGCCTTCCATGAAAAACACAAGGGCCAGCTGTTTTGCGACCATTCGGCCGAAGACATCATCCGCATGCTGTTGGCCGAATGCAAGTCGGGCGGCGTGACGCTGCAAACGGGCTGCGGCGTGCAGGCCGTGCGCCACTTGGCAGAGGGTGGCTACGAGTTGGACACGACCCAAGGCACATTGAAAACACGGTCCCTGGTGGTGGCCACCGGGGGTTTGTCCATTCCCAAAATCGGAGCCACGGGCTGGGGCTATGAGGTGGCCACGCAGTTCGGTTTGCGCTTGGTCGAGCACCGTGCTGGCTTGGTTCCCTTGACGTTTGACGGTGCCGCCTGGGCGCCTTATGCGCAATTGGCCGGACTGGCTTTGCCCGTGGGTATCAGCACAGGCGAAAAGAAAACACGCATGCACTTTGACGAAGACTTGCTGTTCACCCACCGCGGTTTGTCAGGCCCGGGGGTGCTGCAAATTTCAAGTTATTGGCAAGAAGGCTCCCCCATTCGCTTGAATCTGGCACCCGAGGTCAACCTGCCCGAACGACTGCAAGACGCCAAGCTGCGCTCCAAAAAATTATTGGGCAACGAGTTGGCCACCTTGGTGCCCAGCCGCTTGGCCGAGGCTTGGGTCAGCCAAGACCCGGCCTTGCAACGCACATCGGCCGAGGTGCCCGACAAAGCTTTGAACAAACTGGCCGAAACCTTGTCCAACTGGACACTCACCCCCAACGGCAGCGAAGGCTACAAAAAAGCAGAGGTCACGCTGGGCGGTGTGGACACGCGCGATTTATCGTCGCAAACCATGGAGTCCAAGCAATCCGGGCTTTATTTCATAGGCGAAGTGGTCGATGTGACCGGCTGGCTGGGGGGTTACAACTTTCAGTGGGCTTGGGCCAGCGCCCATGCCTGTGGACAGGCGCTGCCAGCGGCGGCGACTTGATCAAAAGCTGAATCGCCTGCCCAGTTGCAGGAAGGCGTTGCTCGCGCCCCGCGTGCCCCGGGCTGCGCCCAGGTAGATGTCGCCGATCTTGGAGTCAATAGCCACAAACAAACTGGCGCTGTAGCGAGACACGTGGCTCGTGGGATCGTCCCTGTACCAAGCATCGCCTGCTTCCAAAACGGTGCCCACAAAGGTGCGTTGTTTCAAGATGCCGCCATCGGACAGTCGGTACATGTAGGTTGCCTGTGCGTGGGCCAATTGGTCTCCTGCCAGTTGGGCCATGCGGTAGGCCCCCATGAATTGGAATCCCCCCAAAAACAAGTTGCTGGGGTTGTTGCAAGAACCGCATTTCGTGGGCAAGGTGTCACGGCCCAAATTGAACCCCAGGTTGAGGATGTGCGCCTGGTGAGACATGGCCCAGCGCCCACTCACGCGCATATTGCTGTAAGGGTTGCCCGAAAGCCCTTCTTCAACCGTGGCGGTGAGAGCGTACCCCTGCGTTGGGAAGCTCCAAGAATCCAATTGGTCGACGTGCAATTGCAGCTTCAAGCCGTTGTAGTGCAAGCTCGTGGTCTCCACGGGCGTGGTGCTTCCCGGGTAATAGAACACCGTGTCGGGGTCGTACCGAATGCCGCTTTGCGTCCAGCCCAGTTTGAAGGTGGCTTTGCGGTCCCACTCATAAACCATCTGGGCGTCCAGCGACTGCATGGCCACATTCACGTAGGCCAATTTTTTGTTTTTGTAAATGGAGTCCACTGTGTCCGGCGCATACACAGGCATGGTGTTGCGCCCTGCTGTGATGGCGGTTTCTGCTCCCCACCTCAGGCCCAGCGGTTGGTAGAGGCGCGCGGAAAATTCAGACTGGGTTCCAAAGCGGGCGTCCAACCCCAATTCAAGCCCTGAAGCCGTGAGCCACGGTCGGCGGTAACCCACACCCATCGAAAACTGGTTCATCCCGCCTTGCTCGGTTGAAAACCCCAAGGAGGTTTTGAAGAAGTGAGGGCCATAAGGCTTTTCCTGCACATGCACCAGCAAGGTGTATTGCTCATCCCGGATTTGCGACAGGCTGTAGCTCACGCGCTCAAAGTAGCCGCTGGTGTAGAGCCAATCCACGCGCTCAGAGGCCGTATCGGACGCAAAGTCTTTTCCAAGCAAGGGGGACATCACCGCTTCGATGTAACTGGCAGGAACGTCCTGGTTGCCCACCGGGCGAATCTCAACGATCCTTTTTTCGCGTTCGTCAAATGACAGCTTGCGTGCGGGCTCGCTCAACTGTTGCGACTGGTGCACACGCGCCGACATCGCTTGCCAGCGACCCTGCACCTCCTGCACCGCTTGGTTGCCCCGGGCGATGATTTCAGCAGCGCGGTTGAAGTCAGAAAACCCCACGCCCTTGAGGTGCGGCGTGATCAGAATGTCGCCCTCGCGAAGCAAGGCCAAGTTTCGTTTTTCGTTTTGCCGAATCAAAATGTCCAGCATGCGGTTGGCTACCGTGAGCGCGTTGCTGGACTGCGCGGATTGTTCATCGCCCTCTTGCTGTCCCAAATAAGAAGCGATGATCACGTCAGCGCCTTCTTTCAAGGCCACTTCGATCGGCAGGTTGGCCACCAGGCCGCCATCCACATAAGACTCGCCATCGATCTCGACAGGCGCAAACACCGCAGGCGCTGCCATGCTGGCTCGGATGGCCAAATGCAACGCACCTCGGTCAAAGATGTGTGTTTCTCCGTCCCGAAACCGGGTGGCCACAGCCCGGAAAGGAATCTTCAGATCGTTGAAGTCCACGGCAGAAGGAATGTGGGTCGTCAAATGCTGCAACAAGCCCAAAAACCGCTGGCCGTCGCTCATGCCCCGGGCAAAGCTGAGCCCCCCTTGCTTGACGCCGAACTCCAGGTCGATCGGGTACTGGCGCTGGTAGGCCCGTGTGCGCGGCGGCAACTCCAGACGGTTGAGCTGGTCCAGCGCCACTTTGGACGGATCGAGCCCGCCCACCACCTCTTCGATGTCATCGGTGCTCATGCCTGCGGCATACAGCCCCCCGATGACCGCACCCATGCTGGTCCCCACGATGCGCGAAATTTTGATCCCATCTTTTTCGAGTTGGCGCAACACCGACAAATGGGCAAAACCTTTGGCCCCGCCACCTGCCAGCACCACGACCACCGTGGGCGCTTTGACGGCAGGTGCCGTGGCGCTTTGGGGTGGCGTTTGACCCCAGCCGCCAATGGGCAGCGCACACAGACACGCCAAGCCCACCCGACCGATACAAATCAGTTTTTTGATGAATTTATTCATTTGGTTATCATTTTAGAGCAAGGCCGGCGCTGCAGATGTTCAGTGCGACAACGCGCACGGCCCGCCGCCGTCTGCGCAAACAAGCCACAATGAATGTGAAAAACTGCTTTTGCTCGGGCTATAATGGTCGTCTTTGCTGGCAAACCCCCGTCTGCCAAATACTAGTTCGTGACGGGGAACCGCCGTCATCGGGTTTCAAGGCACGATCTTCCTTGAAACTGCGACCGGCACACATTTTGGAAATTTGATTCAATGACCACCATCCGCGTGAAAGAAAACGAGCCGTTTGACGTTGCACTGCGACGCTTCAAGCGCACCATCGAAAAACTCGGTCTGCTGACCGATCTGCGTGCCCGCGAGTTCTACGAAAAGCCAACCACCGAGCGCAAGCGCAAGAAGTCGGCTGCAGTCAAGCGCCATTACAAGCGCGTGCGCAGCATGCAGCTGCCCAAGAAAATGTATTGAACACTTCCTTTTGTTGACCCCATCGGGGTCTGCAGACAAGCCCGCTGGAGGACGCTCAGGCGGGCTTTGTTGTTCATGCCTGCCCCTTTTGACCACCCCAGGAGACCCACATGAGCCTGAAAGACCAAATCACCGAAGACATGAAAACCGCCATGCGTGCCAAGGACAGCGAACGCCTGGGCACCATCCGCTTGCTGCTCGCTGCGCTGAAGCAAAAAGAGGTGGACGAACGGGTGGTGCTGGACGATGCGGCTGTGGTGGCCATCGTGGACAAGCTGATCAAGCAGCGCAAGGATTCGATCGCGGCGTTCGAGCAAGCCGCGCGCCAAGACTTGGCCGACAAGGAAAAAGCCGAAATGGCGGTGTTGGTGGGCTACCTGCCCGAGCGCATGTCTGCTGAAGAAGTGACGGCGCAGGTGCAGGCCATCGTGGCCGCGCTGGGCGAAGAAATGGGCAAAAAGGCGGGCCCCGGCGACATGGGCAAAGTCATGGGCGCCGTCAAAGCCCAATTGGCAGGCAAGGCCGACATGGGCCAAGTGTCTGCTGCCGTGAAGGCTGCTCTGGCCGCTTGAAACCCGGCAGTCAGTCTGTCAGGCTGAGAGCACTGTCTTTGAGACAGCCGATGAAAACACTTTGCTGCGTTTTGAGTCTCTCCTGACGCAGTCTGAAGCAACACATCGGGCCCCTGAGCAACTCGGCTGGAGCCGCAATGGCTTTCACTTCAGGGGTGGCCTCGAACTGCTTGGCTTGCTGGTGCGCAATGGCCCAAAGCATCGGGGCCTGGCTGATCAGCCTGAGGGCCAGCAAAGACGAATCCGTTTGCACATCAGGCCCCTTGCCTTCGCGATCACCACTGCGGTGCACGGAGAGCATCCGGTCGATTTTGGGCCGCAAAGGCGTGTTGACAGGCGGCAGAACCCAGGCTTCTTGCGCCAAGTCCGACCAGCTGGGCTTTTTCTTTTTGTGCAGCCGGTGGCCTGAACCTGCCAGGATGGTGCTGTGCTCTTCGTACAGGGTGGTCACCTCCACCAGATTCAAGTCCACCCGCAACTCGGCATGTGCCAGCATCAGGTCGATGCGCCCATCCAGCAATTGTTCGTAAAGCACCTCCAGTGGCTGCATTTGGGTGCTCAGCAGCAGATCGGGCAACATGTCGCGCGAACGCGCGATGGCACGCGCCAGCACCTCTGGCGAAAAGGACGCCAGCACACCCAGGCGCATCTCGGCGTTGACACCCGTCGAAAGGCCCATCAAATTTTCCTCAGCCAGATCGATTTCAGCCAAGATGCGGTTGGCGTGCTGGATCAAGCTCAGTCCAGCCATGGTGGGGACCATGCGCTTGGTGGTGCGCTGAAACAAGCTCAATTGCAGTTGCGCCTCCAGTTGAGACAAAGCCCGAGATGCCGCAGGCTGGGTCGAGTGCAACAACTCGGCGCAACGGCTCAAATTGAGTTCGCGCCCCAACACACTCACCAAACGAAGTTGCTTGAGAGTCAAAACCCTTTGCAGATTCAAAGTCATCCATCGATCATACCGTTTCAGGTATGAATGCTCCTTAATTTTTCATTTGTCCTGAGCTTTGCTGCTTTGAATAATGGCCCATGCCCCCGCTTGGGAATGGATGAATCAAACTGACCTGGAGACACCTCACCATGCGCACCAACCCAACTGCCCATCGATGGACCCAGGGCCTGCTGGCCAGCTTGCTGCTGGTACTGGGGTCGTCTGCTTTGGCACAAAACTACCCGATTAAAACCATCCGCATGGTGGTCCCTTGGCCCGCAGGCACGCCGGCCGATGTGGCCGGCCGCATCGTTGCCGAGAAAATGGGCGCAAGCTTGGGTCAACCCATCGTGGTGGACAACAAACCCGGAGCAGCGGGCACGATCGGCATGGCCGATGCGATAAGGCAACCCGCAGATGGTTACACCTTGTACCTGCTGTCTTCGGCTTCACTGGTGGCACCTTTGCTGTTTCCAACGCAGACCATTCCTTTCAAAAACCTGGAAGCCGTCGGGCACATGGCCTGGAGTTACAACGTGCTGGTGACCCCGGTGAGCAGCACACTCAAGGGGCCAGCCGACATTTTGCAAACGGCCAAGGCCAAGCCCGGCAGTTTGAGTTTTGCATCGGGCGGCAACGGCACCCCAGCCCACTTGGCAGGCGAACTGTTCAAGCAGCAAACCGGCACCGTCACCACCCATGTGCCCTACAACCAGTTCGGCTTGGCCATTGGCGACCTGATCGCTGACCGCACCAACTTCATGTTTTTGACAGCCTCAGCTGCGATCGCGCAAATCAACGGCGGCAAACTCAAACCCATGGCCGTCACAGGCGCCAAACGTCTGCCAGCCCTCAAAGACGTGCCCACCATGGCCGAGCAAGGTTTCGGTGACTTTGTGCTGCGCTCCTTTGACGGCATGATGGTCAAGACTGGCACGCCCAAAGAAGTGATCGAGCGCCTGAACACCGAACTGAACAAGGCACTGAACCTGCCCGATGTTCGCGAGCGCCTGGGTGCCCTGGCCCTGGAGCCCGAACCCATGAGCGGCACCCAATTTGACAGCGTCATTGCCGTTGAAACCGAGAAATGGCTGCGCATCGGCAGAGCTGCGCAAATCAAGGCCGATTGAATGTCTCCCGCCATGACCGAAACCGACATCGTCATTGTCGGGGCAGGCTCGGCAGGCTGCACCCTCGCCGCCCGTCTGAGTGAAGATCCGAATTTGCAGGTCACGCTGATCGAAGCAGGCACACCGTCCAGCTACCCTTGGCTGAACATCCCGATCGGGTACTTCAAAACCGTGGGCAATCCAGCGCACGATTGGCGATTTGAAACCCAGCCCGAAACAGGCATGGCTGACCGACGTCTGCCTTGGCCCAGAGGCAAAGGCCTGGGGGGCTCCAGCCTGATCAACGGCATGTTGTATCTGCGAGGTCATGCGCAAGACTATGAGGGCTGGCAGGCGCTGGGCAACCCTGGCTGGTCTTGGTCCGATGTGCTGCCCTATTTTCAAAGGGCCATGGGTACCCGCCAGACGACAACGGGCGATGACCAGGACGGGCCTTTGTGGGTGTCCGAATTGCCACGTGATCCACTGTCTGATGCGTTCATCGCAGCGGCTGGCCAATGCGGCATCGCGCCGATCGAAGACTTCAATGGTGGTGACAACACCGGCGCAGCATATTTTCGAATGAACACGCGCCACGGCCAACGCATGAGCACCGAGCGCGCCTATTTGCGGCGCGCCATGCAACGCCCCAACTTGCAGGTCATCAGTGGTGCACAGATCACCCGCATCTTGATGCAAGGCCACAGGGCCCATGGCGTGGCATGGGTTCAAAACGGACAAAACCACCAACTCCAAGCCAAGCATGAAGTGGTGCTGTGTGCAGGGGCCATCCAGTCACCCCAGCTCTTGCAACTGTCGGGCATCGGACCGGCCGAACTGCTGCAGCAGCATCAGATTTCGCCCGCCATCGATTTGCCGGGCGTGGGCGAAAACTTGCAAGACCATTTGCAAGTTCGCCCATCTTTTCGCTGCCAAGGCGTGGAAACGCTGAACGATGTGGCCAACAGCCGGTGGCGCAGCGCACGTGATTTTCTGCGCTACCAACTCACCCGCACTGGACCGCTGGCCACCGGGGTGTACCGAGCGGGAGCTTTTTTGTCGCTGGACAATGCTGCACAAACCCATTGGCCCAATGTGCAGATCCATTTCGGCTTGGTGAGTTTTGACCGTCCTCACCAGCCGCCCCACCCTTTTCCAGGCATCACGCTGTCGGCCTGCATATTGCGTCCTGAAAGTCGTGGGCGCATCCAGATTTGCAGCGCCGACCCCTTGGCGTCCCCCGCCATCCAGGCCAACTACCTGAGTGCCGAAAGCGACCAGCGGCTGGCTGTGAAGATGGTGCGCAAGATGCGCGAGATCGCCAGCCAGGGGCCTCTGTCTCGCACCATCTTGCAAGAGCATGAACCAGGCGCGTCATGTCAAAGCGATGCGCAGATCCTGAACTGGGTGCGGCGCCGGGCAGGCAGCATTTTTCACCCTGTGGGCACCTGTGCCATGGGCCCCGCCACAGACCCCATGGCTGTGGTCGATGCCCGACTGCGCGTTCACGGTGTGCAAGGCCTCAGAGTGGTAGACGGCTCGGTCATGCCGCGCATCGTGTCGGGTAACACCAATGCGCCCATCATCATGGTGGCCGAAAAAGCCGCAGACCTGATCCGTGAGGATTTGCGAGTCTAAACGCCAGGCAGTGATGCCTTCCAGCGGGCGCGACTGCCGCCCTGTCTGCGCCCTGTAGCGCCTTCGGGTTTGTGCGTTTGCGCCACCGCCAAGGCCCGCGCCTGCATGGCGTTCAAACTGCGGGCCAGGGCCTGTCGCGCGTCGGGCTCCAAATCCTGCAAAAGCTCATGGTGTACCTGAACGACACGGGGAAACAGTTGCTCGAACAGTGCCGCGCCAGCCTGCGTGAGCAAGACACGGGCCCTGCGGCCATCGCCCGGCACGGGTTGTCGCTCGACAAGCCCCTTGCCCATCAGGCCCCGCAAAGTCTTAGAAGCCTGTGAACGGTCCACCGTGGTGCGCGCTGCCAGGTCCGAGGGCGACATGGCGTTGAGCTCAGCCAGCATGGCCACAAACTGCCACTCTTCACGGGTGATGCCGTATTCGTTTTCGCAGATGCGGGTGACCAGCGAACCGCTGATGCCCAGCAACTCCGACAGCCGGAAATTGAGCAGATCGAAAATCGATTTCGGATCTTCAAACTCGGGCAGTTGGCTTTGCGCGGCCAATGATGCTTTGGGAAAACCCATGGTGGATGCGGCCTGTCTACGGGAAAAACCTGAGGATAATGGATTTATTCCATCACCTGCTTGCTGCCTATGCTTAAACGCATGAGCACAACGCCCCTCAAGACCTCGGTCAACGACCCCATCGACATCCGCAGCGCCAACGCGCAGCACATGTACCACCCCATGATCGACCCCAAGGCGTTGCAGGCTTCGCCACCCCTGATCATTGACCGGGGCGAAGGCGTCTATGTTTACGACATCGACGGCAAGCGCTACCTGGACACCGTGGCTTCGCTGTGGAACGTGAACGTCGGGCACAACCGCCCCGAGGTCATCAACGCCATCAAGGCCCAGCTGGACAAGCTGGCTTATTACTCCACCTTTCAAAACACCTCCAACCCGCCCGCCATCGAACTGTCGGCGCGGCTGATGCGCATGTTTGCCCCCGAAAAAATGAACAAGGTGTTCTTTTCCTCCGGCGGATCGGACGCGGTGGAGACGGCGCTCAAGCTGGCGCGCCAATACTGGAAGCTGCAAGGCCAGCACGATCGTCACCAATTCATCTCACTCAAATGGGGCTACCACGGCGTGCATTTTGGCGGCGCGTCCATCAACGGCAACCCGATGTTCCGCAGCGCCTACGAACCCCTGCTGGCGGGCTGCCATCTGGCCGAAACACCCTACACCTACCGCAACCCCTGGAACGAAACCGACCCGGCCCAACTGGCCCAGCTGTGCCTTGACCAATTGGCCCAGCTGATCGCGCAAATCGGCGCCCAGCACATCGCTGCCCTGGTGGCCGAGCCGGTGCAAGGCGCAGGCGGCGTGATCGTGCCGCACCACAGCTACTGGCCGGGCCTGCGTCAACTGCTCGACCAGCAGGGCATCTTGCTCATCAGCGACGAGATCGTGACCGGCTTTGGCCGCATCGGCGCCATGTGCGGCGCCCGCGCCTGGGGCGTGGCCCCAGACATCATGGCCATGGCCAAGGGCATCAATTCGGGCTATGTGCCCTTGGGCGCCACCCTCATCAACGAACGCGTGGCCAGCGCCTGGAACCAGCCCGGCGTGCCCGCTGCACTGATGCACGGCTACACCTATTCAGGCCATGCGCTGGCCTGCGCTGCGGCCAATGCCAATCTGGACATCGTGGCCAGCGAAGACTTGCCCGGCAACGCCAGCCGCGTGGGGGCTTACATGCAAGACAAATTGCAAGAGCTGACGCATTACAACCATGTGGGCGAAGTGCGTGGCAAAGGCATGATGGCCGCCGTGGAACTGGTGACCGACAAAGCCAGCCGGGCCATGCTGGTGCCACCTTCGGCCTACATCCAGACCCTGGTGGGTACAGCCAGAGATGCTGGTGCCATCGTCCGCGTGCAAGGCAACCGGCTGATCTTGTCGCCCCCTCTGGTCTTCACCCGTGAGAACGTGGACGAAGCGCTCAGGGTTTTACACCTTGCGTTCACAGCGGCCGAAAAAGTTTAATTCCCCCATGCCCACTGCCCTCAACTGACTGGAGACAACCATGCCTCATCGCATCCGCCTCATCGCTTTGGCCGCCCTGGCCGCTGCTGCTGCACTGCCCGCCATGGCGCAAGACAAATGGCCCAGCAAGCCCATCGAGATCATTTACCCCTACCCACCAGGCAACGACATGGACGTGGTGACGCGATTGCTGGCCGAAGGCATGAGCAAGCGGCTGGGCGTGCCGGTGCAAGTGATCAACAAGCCCGGCGGTGGCGGCGTGGTGGGCTTTGCCGAGATGACCCGCGCCAAACCCGATGGCTACACCATCGGCACCTGGACGCCTGGCCCAGGCATCTCGCAGATCGTGGCGGGCAACACGCCTTACAAAATGAGCGACTACCAGTCGGTAGGCGGCATGCTGATCAACGACTTTGTGCTGGCTGTGCGTGGCGACATACCGGCCACCAACCTCAAGGAGTTTGCCGCATGGGCCAAGAAAAGCGGCAAGCCCGTGGTGATTGGCAGCTACGCACCAGCCGCCGTGCCTGCACTGATCGCCGCCAAAATCGCCAAAAAAGACGGATGGGCCTACAAGGTCGTGGCCTTCCCCAACCCCAGTGCCAAAGAGTTGGTGGCCGGTGATGCCGACGTGACCACCGCCGGGGCCGAAGGCGCCATGTCTTATGCCAAGGCCGGGCAAATCAAGATCCTGTCAGCCTGGGGCCCTCAGCGCAACCCGGTGTTCCCGAACGCCGCCACCCCCACCGAAGAAGGCTATGGCGACTTGTACACCTGGGGCGGAATGGCCGCACCCGTGGGTGTGCCCAAGGACATCATCAACAAGCTCTCCAGCGTGATGATGGAATCCCTCAATGACAAGGCGGTGCAGGACCAGTTCAAGAAAGCCGGTATTCCAGCGTTCCCCATGACCGCTGAGCAGATGGGCAAGCGCGTGACTGAAGACGCCAAATGGATTGGCGAGTTGATGACCGAGTTGGGCATGACCAAGAAGTGACGATGAAGCCCGAATCAAGCCTTCGCGGTTGGTCCTGGGACCGGGTGTTGTTGCTCGTGCTGGCGTTGCTGGCGGGTGGCCTGGCGCTGGCCAGCCGCTCACTCATCGTGCCTTACCCCCAAGATGCGGCTTGGTTCGAATCGGCCGCATTTTTTCCCTTGCTGGCCTTGGGGCTGATGGCCCTGGCGGGCGTGGTGGAGGTCTTCCATCGCCGCAACGCCATCGAGCTCAAAGACTCTGAAGAGCTCGATTCCAGCCAGGCCCGCATGGGTCTGGCCTGGCTCATGCTGGGCCTGTTTGGCCTTTACATGCTGGCTGTGCCGTGGATGGGCTATCTGAGCAGTACCTTGCTCTTTTTGGTGGCCAGCAGTCGGATGCTGGGCTTTGCCTGGCGCACCACCTGGGCGCTGAGCCTGCCCCTGGCGCTGGCCATGTGGTGGGTGTTTTTGAAACTTCTCAAAGTCCACTTCGGACACGGCTGGTTGAACTGAGCATGGAGTTTTTTGAAAGTCTGTCGCAGGGTTTTGCGGCGCTGGCCACGTGGCAAATCGCACTGTCCCTGTTGGTGGGCTCGGCTTTGGGCATTGTGGTGGGCGTGTTGCCCGGTGTGGGGCCTGGCGTCACGATTGCCGTGCTGCTGCCTTTCACTTACGGCATGGCCCCGCTGGCGGGCATTTCCTTGCTGCTGGGGGTCTACTGCGGCGCCTTTTACGGCGGTGCGGTCACGTCCATCCTGATCCGCACGCCGGGCGAAGCCTCGTCCATCATGACCATGTTCGACGGCTACCCGATGGCCCGAAAGGGTCAGGCGCAAAGGGCCTTGTCGCTGGCCTTCATGTCGGCCTTCATTGGCGGCATCGTGAGCGCATTGCTGCTGGGCCTGGCGGCTCGACCACTGGCCGGTTTTGCTGCCAAATTCGGCGCACCTGAGAGCGTGATGGCCATTTTGCTGGCCTGCCTGTGTGTGGGCAAAGCCTATCAGCGCCAGTTTGCCTCGGCCATGATGATGATGTGCTTCGGTTTCTTCCTGGCCACGGTGGGCATCGACCCCAACTCCAACGAGCAACGCTACACCCTGGGCCTGCAGGGCCTGCTCAGCGGCATCCCGTTGGTGCCCGTGGCGGTGGGCATGTTCGGCATGGCGCAGGCCCTGGTCATGGTCAGCTCTCCCGTGCCCACGTTTGACGCTTCGCTGATTGGCCGTGCTGGTGTGTCCTGGCGGGCCTTTCTGGAGCCCTTCAAATACCCCAAAACCCTGGGCAAAGGCCTGTTTCTGGGCTCGGCCATCGGTGTGCTCCCCGCTGTGGGTGCTGCCCTGTCCACCTCACTGGCTTACTTTTGGGCGCAACGCGGCGCCCAAGACCCCACACCTTTTGGCGAAGGCAACCCCGAAGGCATCGTGGCCGCCGAAAGCGCCAACAACTCCAACTCGGGCGGCGCCATGATCACGGTGCTGACGCTGGGCATTCCGGGTGATGCCATCACGGCCATCATCATGGGTGTGTTTGTGGTGCACGGCATCGTGCCGGGCCCGTCGCTGTTCATGGACCGTCCTGAAATCATCAACGGGGTGCTGTCGGCCTTGCTGGTCATCAACGTGGTCATCCTGGCCCTGCTGGTGGTGTGCGTCAAACCGCTGGCCCGCCTGGCTTATGTGAACCCGCGCATCCTGGGTCTGGCGATTTTGACGCTGTGCTTTGTGGGGGCCTACTCAGCCGCCAACTCCATGTATTACGTTCTGATTGCCACTGTGTTTGGCGTTTTCGGGCTGGTGTGTGCACGGGCCAACATCCCGACCATCCCGCTGATTTTGGGCATGGTCATGGGCGACACGCTGGAGTCGGCCTTGCGCCAAGCACTGGGCCGCAGCGACGGCTCATTGATGCCATTCATTGAACGCCCCATCTCCATGAGCATTCTGGCCGTCATGGTTCTGATGCTGGTCTGGCCTTGGCTGCACAAGCTTTTCTTATCACGCAAACCCTGAAATTTTCCATGCCCAACACCACCGCCTATGTGACCGACGAGCTGTGCTTTTGGCATGACCCGGGCAACTACGCCCTGATGCTCAAGCCTGGTGGTTTTGTGGAGCCTTACAACCGACACATCGAAAACGCCGACCCCAAGCGGCGTCTGCACAACCTGGTCCAGCAATCGGGCCTGGTGCACAGCCTGCATGTGATCCCGGCGCGCGACGCGCAGGTGCACGAACTCACCCGCCTGCACAGCGCCAGTTACGTGGCCAAGGTCGAGCAAATCGCACTGGCCGGAGGCGGTGACACCGGCATTGGCGCACCCATCTCGTCCAACGGCTGGGCCGCCGCCCGCCGCTCTGCCGGTTGCGCCCTCACCGCCGTGGACGCCGCCATGCAAGGTCAAGCGCAAATGGCGTATGCCCTGACCCGCCCGCCCGGCCACCACGCAGAACCCGAACAAGGCATGGGTTTTTGCGTCTTTGCCAATGCCGCTTTGGCTGCAGCCCATGCCATCGAAGTCTATGGTTTGCAGCGTGTCGCCATCGTCGACTGGGACGTGCATTTTGGCAACGGCACCCAAAAGTGTTTTGAGCAGCGCAGCGATGTGCTGACGATTTCGGTGCACCAACAAGCAGGCTATCTGTTCGTCAAGGGCGAGGCCGACGAACTGGGCCAAGGTGCAGGTGCGGGCTACAACATCAACATCCCCCTGCCCCCGGGTTGCGGCTTCGGGGCTTATCGGGAGTCCTTCGAGAAAGTGATATTGCCCGCACTGGATGCCTACAAACCCCAGCTGATCGTCGTGGCTTGCGGCTACGATGCCGGGCGCTTTGACCCCCTGGGCCGCATGATGCTCGACGGCGTGGCCTTTCGCTGGATGACCGATGCGGTGCTGGACATGGCCCGCAAGCACGCCCAAGGCCGCGTGGTCATGACGCACGAAGGCGGTTATTGCCCGGTGTCGGTCCCGTTTTGGGGCATGTCGGTGTTGGAACAGATGACCGGTTTGAAGACAGAAGTGGTCTGCCCGTTTACCGGACAACACGACCAGATGCCCGCGCAAAAACTGCAAATTGAGCAGGCACGCCTGGTGCAGTCACTGGCCGGGTATTTTGAAGACATCCGGCAAAAGCACTGGGCCTGAACGTCCGTTCGCTGGACGTTGAACAAACGTTCAGCGGCCGACAAGCAGTGCTCTTCAGCCGAAGCTCAACTGCCTGCGAGCTTCATGCGGTTGACCAAGATCGAGCCTGTGGTTTTGGCGCCCACGTTGTAAGTATCCGCACCCACCGCCTCGATGCCCATCAGCATGTCCTTGAGGTTGCCCGCGATGGTGATCTCATGCACCGGGTAGGCGATCTGGCCGTTTTCGACCCAAAAGCCGCTGGCACCGCGCGAATAGTCGCCTGTGACGTAATTCACGCCCTGCCCCATCAGTTCGATCACAAACAGGCCTGTGCCCAGCTTGCGCAGCATCTCGTCCAGATCGTCGGTGGCGCGGGTCAGGCGCGAAGTCATGGTCAGGTTGTGCGAGCCCCCGGCATTGCCGGTGGTCTTCATGCCCAGCTTGCGGGCGGAGTAGCTGGACAGGAAATAGCCTTCCACGCGACCGCCCTTGACCACATCGCGCGGCGCTGAGCGAACCCCCTCGTCGTCAAAAGGCGAGCTGCCTTTGCCGCGCAACACAAACGGATCTTCAAAGATGTCGATGTGCTTGGGGAATACTTTTTTGCCCAATGAATCGAGCAAAAAACTGCTCTTGCGGTAAAGCGCGCCGCCGCTCACGGCCTGCACAAACCCACCCAGCAAACCTGCCGCCACAGTGGACTCAAACAACACAGGGCATTCGGTCGTGGCGATCTTGCGCGAGCCCAAGCGGGACAAGGCTCGCTCAGCCGCGTAACGGCCAACGGCCTGCGGACTGGCCAGCTCGCTGGCGTCGCGCATGGAGCTGTACCAAGCGTCACGCTGCATTTCGGCATTGCGCCCTGGCAGCGACGCGATGGGGGCCACCGAAATGCTGTGGCGAGAGCTGGCGTAACCGCCTCTGAAACCATGCGTGTGCGCACTGAAAAAATGGCTTTGCTGGGCAGACACGGCTGCGCCTTCGCTGTTGGTGATGCGGCGGCTCGTCTTGAGCGCCGCAGCTTCGCATTCCAGCGCCAATTGGGCGGCCGCTTCGCTGGTCAAGCCCCAGGGGTGAAACAAATCCAGATCACGCGCCTGCGTCTCGATGTCGGCGACATCGGGCAAGCCCGCCGTCGGGTCTTCGGCGGTAAAGCGGGCGATGTCATGGGCGGCCTGCACGGTGCGCTCGATCGCCGCTTGCGAAAAGTCCGATGTGCTGGCATTGCCCCGGCGGTGGCCCACATAGACCGTCACGCCCAATGATTTATCGCGGTTGCGTTCGACGTTTTCAAGCTCGCCTTTGCGCACTGAAACACTCAAACCACAACCTTCTGAGGCTTCAGCCCCTGCGTCGGTGGCACCCAGCTTCTTGGCGTGCTTCAAAGCGCTGTCCACCAGGTGTTCAAAAAACGTGCGGCTGTAGCTGAAGCCATTGTTCTCGGTCACGGTCAACGAGGCGGCTGGGGGGTTTGTTTTTTTCACGGCAAAAAATGTCTTTGGAGGTGGCGGCTATGATACTTGCCAGTCAAGAAAGAAGGGCCGCCCCGGCCCGAGAACCCCCAACATGTCCCGTAAACCCAAAAAAGGTTACTTTGTCAAAGGCCAGTTCGTGGCCGAAGGCAGTGAGCTCGACCTGGAGCTCAAGCGCGAGCTCAAGGGCGGCCTGGAGATCAGCAAAACCGACCTCAAACGCGAGAGCACAGAACTGCAGGTGCTCGGCGAAGCACTGATGACGCTGCGCAGCGACCTCTTCAAACCACTGCCCTTGAGCGACAAATTGATCGATGCGCTGGCCGAAGCCAAACGCATCACCAACTTTGAGGGCAAGCGCCGACAAATGCAATTCATCGGCAAGCAAATGCGCTTGCTCGACCCGGAAACTTTGCTGGCCGTGCGCGAAGCACTCGAGGTGCAGCGCCTGGGCAGCGCCAAACACACAGCCTCGCTGCACCTGGCCGAAGCTTGGCGCGACCGCATGGTGGCCAACGACGACGCGGTCGGCGAATGGATTGCCCAAAACCCGGGCACCGACACGCAGCAACTGCGCGCCCTGGTGCGCCAAGCCCGCAAGGACGCGCCGCCAGCCGACAACGCGGCCGTGTCGCAAGGCTTGGCACCGCGCCAAAGCCGCGCTTACCGCGACATTTTCCAATTGGTCAAATCGGTACTCTCGCCCGCCAAGTCCGAAGAAACTGATCAAGTCCAAGACGACCAAGATGAGTGACGCAAACTTGCCCGATGCCGTGAAGATCGGCATCGTCTCCATCAGCGACCGCGCCAGCACGGGCGTTTACGAAGACAAAGGTCTGCCCGCCCTGCAAGACTGGCTCAGCCGTGCGCTGCTCAACCCCATCCGGTTCGAGCCGCGCTTGATCCCCGACGAAAAGGACCGCATCAGCGCCACCCTGATCGAGTTGGTCGACGCAGGCTGCAGCCTGGTGCTGACCACCGGTGGCACAGGCCCTGCCCTGCGCGACGTGACACCCGAAGCCACGCTGGCGGTGGCCGACAAAGAAATGCCCGGCTTTGGCGAACAAATGCGCCAGATCAGCTTGAAGTTTGTCCCGACGGCCATTCTTTCGCGCCAGGTGGCCGTCATACGGGGGCAAAGCCTGATCATCAACCTGCCCGGGCAACCCAAGTCGATTGCAGAGACCCTGGAAGGCCTCAAAGACGACAACGGCCAAGCCGTTGTGCACGGCATTTTTGCAGCTGTCCCCTACTGCGTGGACCTGATTGGCGGCCCCTACTTGGAAACCCGCGACGAGCTCTGCAAAGCCTTTCGCCCGAAAACCGCCATCCGCCCTCGGGTATAATCCTTTTTCCCTGGTAAGAGCGACAGCAGCACCTCCGGCCCGGCCAACGCCATCAGCGCGACGCCCCATGCGGGCAGGCCTCCGTACCGCAAGGACTGCACTCCAAATGTTCGCCCACCCATCTTGCCTGTTCAATCTTTGACCCCATCTGGGGTTGTTGATTTGAGTCCCCATGAGCCCGCGCCGGCAGTTTTGGCGCTGACTGTGTCTGTTTCCTTGTCAATTTTGAAGTCTTGAGGTTGTTCCATGCCCGCTCAAAAGCCGAAGAAGTCCGTCCAGGCCCCCGCCAAAACCAAAGCTGCAGCCAAGGCCGCACCAGCCAAAGCCAAACCTGCCACCAAAGTGGCTGCAAAACCTGCTGCCAAAGTGGCTGCTAAACCTGCAGCCAAACCTGTGGCAGTCAAGGCCAAGCCCGTGCCCAAAGCCAGCAGTGCCAGTGCGAAAACCGCCAAGCCTGTGAAGAAAGTCGCCCCTGTGCCTGTTAAGAAAACCGCTGTTAAAGCTGTTGAAGTTAAAAAAACAACCGCATCCAAACCCCAGGCTGTTGTAGCCGAAGTAGAAATCAAGAAAACCGCCAAGTCCAAAGCTGCGGCTGAAGTCCAAACACCCGTCAAAAAAGCTGCAGCGCCAAAACCCGCAGCCGCGACCGGTGCCAAGCGCGGACCCAAGAAAAAAGGCAGCATCGCTCCGCCTTCGGAAGACGATCTGGGCGACATCGAATCCGACCTGGAAGGTGAACCCGTAGCCTCAGAGCCGGGTGAAAAAGTCAAGCCCCTGCGCATGAAGATCAGCAAGGCGAAAGAGCGCGCCTTGATGAAGGAATTCGGCTTGGACGAAACCGTCCTGACTGAAGAAGAAATGCTCAAGCGCCGCCAACGCCTGAAAACGCTGATCAAGCTGGGCAAGACCCGCGGCTACCTCACCAACGGCGAAATCAGCGACCACTTGCCAGACAAGCTGGTCGATGCCGAAACCTTGGAAGTGGTGATCGCCACCCTGAACGATCTGGGTGTGGCGGTGTACGAGCAAACGCCCGACGCCGAAAGCCTGATCATCACCGACAACGCGCCGACTGGCTCGACCGAAGAGGAAGCGGAAGAAGCCGCAGAAGCCGCCTTGTCCACCGTAGACAGCGAATTTGGCCGCACCACCGACCCCGTGCGCATGTACATGCGCGAAATGGGCACCGTGGAACTGCTGACCCGTGAGGGTGAGATCGAGATCGCCAAACGCATTGAAGGCGGCTTGATGGACATGATGGCTGCGATCAGCGCCTCGCCTGCCACCATTGCCGAAATCTTGCGCCTGGCCAATGAGATCCGCGAAGGCAAGATCGTCATCTCCACCGTGGTGGACGGCTTCTCCAACCTGAACGAAGCCGACGACTATGTGGCCGAAGAAGACTTCGACGAATTCGACGAATCCGACGACGACGACGGCAAAGGCGGCTCCAAAGCCCTGACCAAGAAACTCGAAGAGCTGAAAAACCAGGCCCTCGAGCGCTTTGACCGCATCACCGAGTACTTTGAAAAAGTCCACAAGATCTACGACAAGGAAGGCTGGGGCACCCCCGCCTATGTCAAGGCACAAACCACCTTGTCAGACGAGCTGATGACCATCCGGTTCACAGCCAAGACCATCGAAAAGCTCTGCGACATGGTGCGCGGCCAGGTCGATGATGTGCGCAAAAAAGAGCGTGAACTGCGCCGCATCATTGTGGACAAATGCGGTTACCCGCAAGACAACTTCATCGCCGATTTCAGTGGCCGTGACAAAAACGGCAAGCGCGTTGAATCGCAACTGCTCAACCTCAAGTGGATCGAAAAACAAGCCACTGCGAACAAGAGCTGGAGCTCGGTCATGGGCCGCAACATCCCGCCTGTGCAAGACCTCCAGCAAAAGCTGATGGACTTGCAATCCAAAGTGGTGGTGCCGCTCGATGAACTGAAAGACATCAACAAGCGCATGAACGCCGGTGAGCGCTCCTCACGCGATGCCAAGAAAGAGATGATCGAGGCCAACTTGCGTCTCGTGATCTCGATCGCCAAGAAGTACACCAACCGCGGTCTGCAATTCCTCGACCTGATCCAGGAAGGCAACATCGGCCTGATGAAGGCCGTGGACAAGTTCGAATACCGCCGCGGTTACAAGTTCTCGACCTACGCCACCTGGTGGATCCGTCAGGCCATCACCCGCTCCATCGCGGACCAGGCCCGCACGATCCGCATCCCGGTGCACATGATCGAGACCATCAACAAGATGAACCGCATCTCTCGTCAGCACTTGCAGGAATTCGGCTTTGAGCCCGATGCCTCTGTTCTGGCCGAGAAGATGGAGATCCCGGAAGACAAGATCCGCAAGATCATGAAGATCGCCAAAGAGCCCATCTCGATGGAAACGCCGATCGGTGACGACGACGACAGCCACCTGGGCGACTTCATCGAAGACAGCACGCACACCGCCCCCATGGACGCGGCGCTGCAAGCGGGCCTGCGCGACGTGGTCAAGGACATCCTCGACAGCCTCACGCCCCGCGAAGCCAAAGTGCTGCGCATGCGTTTCGGCATCGAAATGTCCACCGACCACACGCTCGAAGAAGTGGGCAAGCAGTTCGACGTGACGCGTGAACGCATCCGCCAGATCGAAGCCAAGGCGCTGCGCAAGCTCAAGCACCCCAGCCGCAGTGACAAGCTGCGCAGCTTCATCGACTCGATGTAAGCCCATCAGCTTTCAAAAGCGCAAAGCCTCCCTGCTGCAAAGCGGGGAGGCTTTTTTAATACCTATTGAGCAACTCTTGTCTGCACGACAGCCGCAGGCCCGCGCAGCCGTGCAACTGTAATGAATTTGAAACAACATTTAATTAAATTATTCACATAAGCCACTGTTGAAGAGGCAAAGCAAAGCTGGACATGCCTACTACTCTGCCCACCCCTTTGAAACTTGCAGTGGTGATCCCTACTTTCAATGAATCCGGCAATGTGGCGGTTCTGGTCGACAAACTGCACGAAGTGCTGGGCGCTGATCACTCTTGGGAAATCATTTTTGTTGACGATGACTCGCCCGATGGCACCTCGTCCTTGATTCGCCAATTGTCCGAAAACCATCCCCGTGTGCGTTGCTTGCGTCGCATTGGACGTCGAGGGCTGTCAAGCGCCTGTACAGAGGGCATGCTGTCTTCTTCAGCCAGTTATTTCGCCATCATGGACGCCGACCTGCAACACGACGAAACCAAGTTGCCCGAGATGCTGCGCGCCCTGGAACAAGAGGGCTACGACATGGCAGTGGGAACGCGTTACATGGAAGGCGGCAGTGTAGGCAACTGGCAAGAGGACCGCATTCAAACCAGCCAGGTGGCGACCTGGATGAGCCAACGACTGCTGGGTCTGCGCGTGAAAGACCCCATGAGCGGCTTTTTCATGCTGCGCCGCGAAGTGTTCGAAGGCGCGGTTTACAAACTCTCGGGCATTGGATTCAAATTGCTCGTTGATTTGCTTGCGTCTTCCCGGCGTGATTTGCGCATCAAGGAAATTCCATTTCACTTCGGGCAGCGCCTTGAAGGCGAAAGCAAACTGGACACCCGTGTGATTTGGGACTACCTGATGCTGTTGGCAGACAAACGGCTGGGGCGTTACATCCCAATTCAATTGATCTCATTCGCGACCGTTGGTTCCTTGGGTGTTTTGGTCCACATGTTGGTGCTTTTCCTGTTCATGGGCATTTTTCACGGTGCGTTCATGGTGGGCCAGGTCGCAGCTGTGTCAATTTCCATGGTGTTCAACTTCTTCGTCAACAACGCACTGACCTACCGAGACAAAAAACTTCGCGGCCTGAGTTTGATTTGGGGATTGTTGAAATTCATGCTGGTGTGCTCAGTGGGAGGTGCGGCCAACGTGGGTGTCGCCTCATGGATTTACGACGACATGGGCTATTGGCTTGTCTCGGGACTGGCAGGAATTCTGGTTGGATTGATCTGGAACTACGCTGCCACATCGATTTTGGTGTGGTCGAACAACACCAAAACCACCAAAGGCGCTTGAAATGTCCTCAAGGCATTCGCTATGGCGACTGAACTGGCTGGTGACTTCGATCATCGTCTTGCACCTGGTTCTGGCTGTCGCGACCGGCCTGTCACCTGACGAAGCACATTACGCGCTGTACGCCTATTACCTTGACTGGAGCTATTACGATCACCCGCCGCTTGTGGGTTGGTTGCAGTGGCCCTTTGTTCAATTCCTGAACAGTGATCTGGGGCTGCGCACCCTGCCCATGTTGCTTTGGCTCATCAGCCTGGGCACATTGTTGCAGTTGGTCGATGAACTCTTTCCATACGTTGGTCGCATACGGATCTGGCACACACGGCCAGACGTGCTCGTTTTTTCACTCAGTCCCATGCTCTTTTTGTTGGGCATGGCCTGGGTGCCCGACACCTTGCTGTTGGCCCTGACTTGCCGCGTGATGCTCCTGACTTGGCGACTGGCCAAGACCACAGATCAGGCAACGCGCGACTGGTGTGAGCTTGGCTTTTACCTGGGCTTGGCGGGCCTGTCCAAATACACCGCCGTGTTGCTGGCCGTTGGTGTGGTCTTGTCGCTGACACAGCACCAAGGCCTTGCATGGCTCAAACGCCGTGGTCCTTGGCTGGCGTTCTGTGTGGCCGCGCTGTGCATCGTCCCCGTGATTTACTGGAACATTTCGCACGATTGGGCTTCTTTGCGGTACCAGATTGACCATGCCCATGGCTCCAATCACTGGCGTGGTGATCGCGTGCTGAGTTACTTCCTGATTTTGCTGTTGGTTTACGGCGCAGGCTTGCTTTGGTGGATCTGGCAAGGCACAAGTAAAGCCAGCGGGTTCCTTAAAGTAGAACTTTCCGCGACCCGCTTGTGCCTGTATTTTGGATTGCCGGGTTTGGCCTTGTTTTTGTATCTGTCTGGTGGTGGCAGAACACTGCCCCATTGGCCAGCCAATTCGGTTTTGGCGTTGCTCCCGCTTGCCGCATTGGGCTGCGCCAGAGCTGACACGGCTTACCGCAGCAGCACCAGAGCACTGCTGGGCTTTCAACTTTTCGGCACCGCACTCGTCAGCGCACTGATGCTGAGCGCCGGCATTGGGAAAGACAATGCACTGCCAGGCCAATCCACAGCGACCAATCCCTTTGCTGACTTGCATGGCTGGAGTTTGGCGGCAACGCACGCATCCCGTTTGGCAGAACAAGAGGGTGCCAACAGCTTGGCCGTGATGAACTGGACCCTGGCCAGCCGCATTGCCTGGTACGCCCGACCAATGAGCGTCAAGGTCATCAACAGCCACAAGGACCAATTTGACATTTGGTTCGGCCCCGTTTTGAACACCGACAAAGTGATTCTGGTGAATTGGTCCGTGATGCATTTCGCGCCACCCACACAAGCCCAACAGTTCTCACGTTGCACACCCATCGACAGTTTGCCAGTTGTCCATCTCGGCCGACAGATCGCCCATTTCGATTTTCTGCTGTGCGATGGCTGGCAAGGCCACAAGGAGTCTTCGACACCATGACCTCAACAAACAATCATCCCCCTGGCACGATCACCACAAGGCATCTGTGTTTCCCGCTGGTTGCCACCATTTGCCTGACCTTGGCCTTTTTGTGGCAATTGTTGGCGGTTCCCCAGCAAGCCATTTTTTTGGCCATCAACGCACAGGGCTCTTACCTGACGCCTGCCATTTGGCAAGCCATCACTTTGTTGGGTGACACGCTGGTGGTGCTTTGTCTGCTTTCCGTGCTGCTGACCCGTCACCCTGTGGCAGTCATCAACATCGTTGCCTCTGTCCCTTTGGGCGCACTGCTGTCGTTGTCATTCAAATCTGCATTTTCTGCACCTCGCCCGGGCGATGTGCTCGACCCCGCGCTTGTTCAAGGCATGCTCGGACAACTGAGCGGCAACAGCTTCCCCTCGGGACACACCTTGACTGCATTTTGTGTTGCCTTTTCATTTTGGTATGCCAATCGCTTGGCGGGATCAACACACACAAGCCGTTTGCTTTGGTGGGTCTCATTGGGCACTGCGGTGATGATCGCACTGTCACGCATCGTCTTGGGCGTTCATTGGCCCATAGACATTGTGGCCGGTGCAAGCCTGGGATGGATTGCTGGCATCAGCGGTGGATTGGTTTTACAACGCTATCCGTCTTTGCAGCACTCCACCCAAGTCATCACTGGCCTGGGTCTTTTGCTTTGCCTCGCGTCTCTCCATCTGGCTTCCAGGGCCATCCATCAACAAGGGACAGCAGCAGCCGTGTTGTGGTTGGCCGTCGGCATGCCTTGGCTCAATTTGATTTGGCAGCTCAAGCCACGACTGCTCAATCGAACCAGCACAACACATCCAACCCCATGACTTCGTCGTCCACTTCAGACCCGTCCACCCCCCTGCGCGCAACACCGGTCATCCTTTGCGGTGGTTCTGGGACAAGGCTGTGGCCTTTATCGCGAAGCGGTTTTCCCAAACAATTTTTGAGTCTGACGGGCAACGAAACACTGTTTCAGCAAGCGGCCACCCGACTGCGACAACTCGGTGATGTGCAGTGGCTGGTCTCTGATCCGCTGGTGGTTTGCAACGAAGCCCACAGATTTTTGGTGATGGAGCAGTTGCGCGAAGCCGGCCTGGAATCCATCACAACTTTGCTTGAGCCTGAAGGACGCAACACAGCGCCCGCACTCACTCTGGCCGCCATGGCCTGCTGCAACGGCGAAGCAGATGATCCGATTTTGATTGTGACCCCCGCCGACCAGACAATCACTGACACTTCGTCACTGCATGCCGCACTGAAAAAAGCTGTCGCCGAAGCCAACACTGGCGCGTTGGTGGTGCTCGGAATCACCCCCGACAGACCAGAAACCGGCTTTGGGTACATCCAGGTTGAAACACAGACCTCGGATGCACGTCATGGTGTGCATGAGGTCACACGGTTCGTTGAGAAACCGGATGAAGCAAGGGCCAAGCAATACATCGCAGAAGGCGGGTATTACTGGAACGCAGGCATTTTCATACTGCGCGCATCTGTTTGGTTGCGTGCGCTCAAGACGTTCCAAACTGAAATGGCAACCCACTTGCAGAAGGCTTGGGACCATCGAACGACAGATGGTGCCTTCATTCGACCCGACCCAACGGCCTTCACAGCCATTCATCCCGACTCGGTGGACTATGCTGTCCTCGAACGCTGCCCGGGCAGTGAATTCACCATCAAAATGGTTCCACTCGATGCCGGATGGAGCGACCTGGGAACATGGGACTCGGTGTGGAATTTCTTGCCCAAAGACGCGATGGGCAATGCCTGCAAAGGCGATGTCATGGTGCGCGACAGCCGCAGCAATTTGGTCAACGCCACCAGCCGCCTGGTGAGTCTGGTCGGCGTCGAAAACCTGGTGGTCATAGAAACCGCAGACGCGGTACTGATCGCAGACAGAGCGCGCAGTCAGGATGTCAAACACATCGTTCAGCAGCTGAACGAGCAAGCACGCAACGAACACACACTGCATCGCAAAGTCCACCGTCCTTGGGGCTGGTACGACAGCATTGACGAGGGTGGGCGCTTCAAAGTCAAACGGATACTGGTCAAACCCAAAGCCAGTTTGAGTTTGCAATTGCACCACCACAGGGCCGAGCATTGGATCGTCGTCAAAGGCACCGCAGAAATCACCAATGGCGAGACAAAAGTGCTCCTGACGGAAAACCAAAGCAGCTACATCCCCCTTGGCGTCATCCACAGATTGGCCAACCCGGGAAACATCGCCCTGGAAATCATCGAAGTGCAATCAGGCAGCTACTTGGGTGAAGACGACATCGTCAGGTTTGAAGACACCTACGGCAGAAACTGAATCCACTTGGAAGCCGTGGACGAACCGAACAGAATGGCACGCCAACGCATCCTCCAAATTGAAGCCCAGTCACTGCGCCAGTTCAAACACCACAGCCGCAAAAAAGCTCACCTCGCGGCCGATTGAATTCACTCTTGTAAAACCGTTGCTGACAGCATCCGGATAGGCGTGGCCGGCATCTTTTGGGCCATGAAAAGTGCCTCGTACCTCAGCCCACAGCCCTCTCAAGAAAAAGCCTTCCGATACGAATTTCAAAAGACTTTTGGATGGCTTTCACGACGCGGTGGCTGGCCGGGCTGGGTCGCATTTCCTTACATGGTGTTTTTTGAGTGGCTGGGCCCGGTGGTGGAGATGCTGGGTTATTTCTGGACCTGTTACGCCTGGTGGGCGGGTTTCATCTCTTTGAACGCGTTTTATATTTTTCTTCTGGTGTCGCTGGGGCTCGGTATTTTGCTCAGCGTGGGCGGGGTTTTGCTGGAGCAGTTGTCGTTTCAGATGTACCCCAAGGTCAGCCAGTTGTTCAAGCTGGTGTTGGTGGCGATGGCCGAAAATTTGGGCTACAGACAACTGAATGCGTGGTGGCGCATTGTCGGTTTGTTCCGATGGGTCACGCAAAAGGATAGCAGCTGGGGCACGATGAAACGCAAAGGAAGCGGGCAAGCCAAGCTTTGACTTTCCGAATCAGGGCTTCTAGAAGTTCAGGTACTTGTCAAAGAATGCGGTGGTTTTCAAATTGGCCGTTTGCGATGCCACCGGATCGTGCTGACGGCTGCCGGCGTGATCGAAACCATACGCTGCGTCGTACCGATGGATTTGAACCATCGGGATGCCTTGGCCAGGGCGCTCCAGGTGGTGCACCTCATGCAGACCACGCTGCACAGCGACAAATTCGTCCATGGAATCTTGTGTCATCAACAAGCTTTTGTTGGGCAAATGAACCAGCACAGGACACAAGGGCTGCCAGCTGAGGGCCTCCGGGTTGGTCATGCCTCCTCCATAAAAAGAAGTGGCTGCGCAAATTTGCGGCATGGTGCACGCGGCTTGCCAGGCGAGCAAGCCCCCCCCAGCAAAACCCCATGATGCCCACTTTGCCCTGAGGAATCTGGCGCTGGGCCCAAGCGACCACCGTCTGAACGTCCAACATCGCTCGGCTCGAATCAACGGGCTGCAGAGGTTGCATCAATTGCTCGCCCGCGGAAGTGATTTGGTATTGGTAGCCATGGTCCTTTCCTGCACGACCTCTGCCGAACAGCGATGGTGCAACCACCAGATAGCCTCTGGACGCATGCGCATTGGCCAGAACCCTGATGCGCTGGCTCAGCCCGGGCATGGGGTTGTGGTGTGCGCCAGACTGATCGCGATTGGCAGCTCGTGCATCCATCTCATGCAAGAGGACCAAGGCGCCTCGTGGCGGGCTGGATGGATGGGCCACAAATGCACGAAATCGGTGCTTGTCTTGCGCAGTGAACTCGGCGTATTGGCCCATGGTGTTTGTCATGGGTGATTATCAACAATTAAACATCAACGCGACTGGGCTAGGTGACTGAAAGTGCAATGGTCGATCTCGTGACCGCAGGCCCCTTCACCACCCGCGTCAATCGGCCCGGGCTTGTCAACAGTCATGAAAAGCCATCGGGCGGGGGCCGGGCAAATACGCCGATGGGGTTTGCGCGGAATGTCACGCCCCAAATGTCAGCCACCGGCAAGAGGACCCCGCAAGGATTGCAAGCGGTTTTGCCAGCGGCGCACGCCCGCGTCGGTGGCACGGCCATGCTCGCAACTCAGCCCTTCTTGGCCACCAGTGTCAGGATGTCGTAACTGGCCACGACTTCACCCAATTGGTTGGTGACTTCAACATCCCAAGCGACCACGCCCTGCCCCACGCCGTTGGCGTCTTTCTTTTGGCGGTCGATCTTGCGCTTGGCGGTCAGGCGCGCCTGGATGGTGTCGCCAATGCCCACGGGCTTGACGAAGCGCAGGGTGTCCAGGCCATAGTTGGCCAACACCGGGCCAGGTGCGGGCGAGACAAACAAACCAGCGGCCGCCGACAACACGAAGTAACCGTGCGCAATGCGCTTGCCAAATGGGGAATCTTTGGCGGCGATCTCGTCAAAGTGCATATAAAAATAATCGCCCGACAGGCCACCAAAGGCCACGATGTCGGCCTCGCCCACAGTGCGTCGGTGGGTGAGCAGGCTCTCGCCAATTTGCAACTCTTCAAAGTAGCGGCGGAAGGGGTGGACTTCGGTTTCGATCAACTTGGCACCGCGCATGTACTCGCCGGTGACGGCGGCGATCATGGTTGGTGAGCCTTGCAGCGCGGTGCGTTGCATCAGGTGCTTGACGGCGCGGATGCCGCCCAACTCTTCGCCGCCACCGGCGCGGCCCGGGCCGCCGTGCTTGAGCTGGGGCAAGGGTGAGCCATGGCCGGTCGACTCGACGGCCGATTCGCGGTCGAGGATGTGCAGGCGGCCATGCAAGGCAGCCGCCACCGGGATGATGCGTGCCGCAATGTGCGGGTCTTTGGTGACCAGCGTGCCCACCAGGCTGCCCAGGCCGCGTGCGGCCAGTTGCAGGGCCTCGTCGATGCCGTCGTAAGGCATGAGCGTGCTGACGGGGCCGAAGGCCTCGACATCGTGCACGCTGTCGGTTTGCAAAGGCTTTTGGCACAGCAGCAGCGTGGGCTGGAAGAAAGCACCACCTTCGACACCCTGCCCCACTGGCTTGAAATCGGCACCGCCGCCAAACACCAGCTCGGCACTTTGGCGCAGCAAGGCCACGCGTTCGGCCACATCGGCCTGCTGCGAATGTGAGGCCAAAGCCCCCATCTTCACGCCTTTGACCGAGGGGTCACCCACCACCACTTTGGCCAGGCGTGCTTTGAGCTTTTCGACCACTGCGTCCAGGTGCTGGCGCGGCACGATGGCGCGGCGAATCGCGGTGCACTTCTGGCCTGCCTTGACGGTCATCTCGCGAGCGACTTCTTTCACGAACAGGTCAAACTCTTCGTCATCTGGCGTCACATCGGGCGCAAGGATGGCGCAGTTGAGCGAGTCGGCCTCGGCGTTGAAGGGGATGCTGTGCTTGACCACATTGGGGTGCACACGCAGCATGGCGGCGGTGTCGGCCGAGCCGGTGAAGGTCACCACGTCCTGGCCGTTCAAGCGGTCCAGCAAATCACCCGTGGAGCCGATCACCAGCTGCAAAGCGCCCGCAGGCAAGATGCCCGATTGCTCGACCAAGCGCACCATGGCCTCGGTCAGGTAACTGGTCGATGATGCGGGTTTGCCGATGCAAGGCATGCCCGCCAAGAAGCTGGGCGCGAACTTTTCCAAGAGGCCCCAGATGGGGAAGTTGAACGCATTGATGTGCACCGCGATGCCGCCACGCGGCACCAGGATGTGTGTGCCCGCAAAGCCGCCTTTTTTGCCCAAAGGAAAAGCCGGGCCTTCGTGGATCAGGTTGCCGCTGGGCAATTCGTTGCTGCCCATACCCGCATAGGCGAACAAAGTGCCTGAGCCGCCCTCGATGTCGACCCAGCTGTCGGCGCGGGTGGCGCCCGTGTGGGCCGAGATGGCGTAGAGCTGCTCTTTGTGCTCCCCCAAGTACTTGGCCAGGGCCTTGAGGCGTTGGGCGCGTTCTTGAAAATCGAGCTTGAGCAAGTTGGGCAAGCCCACGGTGCGGGCGTAATGCACCGCGTCGCCAAAGTCGATGGCTTCGGCATGGGTTTGGTAAACCGACTGGCCGTTGATGGCGCTGCGCAGGGCTTGCGCGCCTTGCTGGCCGATCCATTGGCCAGCGATGAAACTTTGAAGAACTTGGGACATGGGAAATGCTTTCAATGAATTGGCGGGACAGTGAACTGCTAATTAACCGACCGATTGGTCGGTTAATTCTAGCCGCATTTGTCAAACACATGGTGGCCTGCCTCAAAGGGTTTTCCCCCCAATTCATTTTCTTGGGGCTTCACAACAAGACTGGCCTTTTTTAATAAGTATACTTATCATATCTGCTTTTGCTTCAGGATTCACCATGAACTGTGTACCAAAAAATTGGCCTGTCATCGTTGCCGGAGGCGGCATTGGTGGCTTGGCCGCCGCCCTCGCACTGGTGCGCCAAGGCTTTGCCGTCACCGTGCTGGAGCAAGCCCCCCAGATTGGCGAGATCGGTGCAGGCATCCAGCTGGGCCCCAATGGCTTTCACGCCTTTGACGCCTTGGGCATCGGCGACAAGGCCAGGGCTCGCGCCGTCTACACCGATTTCATGGTGATGCACGACGCGATCGACGAGTACCAAGTGGGCAAGATCCCCACCGGCGAAAAATTCCGCCAACGCTTTGGCAACCCTTACGCTGTCATTCACCGCGCCGATGTGCATTTGTCTTTGCTCGAAGGCGCGCAGGAAACCGGGCTGGTGGCTTTCCACACCAACACACGCGTGGTGCGCATCGAACAAGACGACGCCACCGTGACCGTTTGGGACCAAAACGGAAAGGCTTTTCAAGGCTGCGCGCTGATCGGTGCCGATGGCGTCAAGTCTGCGGTGCGCGAGCGGTTTGTGGCCGACCCAGCGCGCGTGACCGGCCATGTGGTGTACCGCGCCGTGGTCGAGAAAAAAGACTTCCCCGAAGACCTGCAGTGGAATGCGGCTGCCATCTGGGTCGGCCCCAACTGCCACTTGGTGCACTACCCCCTGCGCGGCGGCGAGCAGTACAACGTGGTCGTGACTTTCCACAGCCGCCAACAAGAGGAATGGGGCGTCACGGAAGGCAGCAAAGAAGAAGTGCAAAGCTACTTCCAGGGCATTTGCCGCAAAGCGCGCCAATTGATCGATCTGCCCAAGAGCTGGAAACGCTGGGCCACCGCCGACCGCGAACCGATTGGCCAATGGACGTATGGCCGTGTGAGCTTGCTGGGCGACGCCGCCCACCCCACCACCCAATACATGGCGCAAGGCGCGTGCATGGCCATGGAAGACGCTGTCACTTTGGGCGAAGCCTTGCGCGTGCACAGCAACGACTGGCCGAAAGCGCTGGACATGTACCAACGCGCACGCGTGGCCCGCACCGCCCGCATTGTGCTGTCAAGCCGCGAGATGGGACGCATCTACCATGCCAAAGGCGTGGAGCGCTTGGTGCGCAATGACTTGTGGCGTGGCCGTTCAGCCGATCGGTTTTATGATGCGATGGAATGGTTGTATGGCTGGAACGTGGGCAATTGCCTCGATGCAGCACACAACAACTGAATGCACGGAGACAAAACATGAACGACCTCGGACGACTCGAAGACCTGCCCAAAGACTATGTGCAGGACCTGCGTGACCTGAACCTGGTGCCCCTGTGGCCCAGCCTGCGCGGCGTGCTGCCGCCCAAGGTGCCCACCCGCCAGACCCAGCCCACTTGCTGGGCTTACAAAGACATCAAGCCCCTGCTCCTCAAAGCAGGCGAGCTGACCCCGATTGAAAAAGCCGAGCGCCGCGTGCTGGTGCTGGCCAATCCCGGCCATGGCCTCGACAAAATGCAAGCCTCGGCCGCCATGTATTTGGGCATGCAACTGCTGATGCCCGGCGAATGGGCCCCCAGCCACCGCCACACCCCCAACGCGGTGCGCATGGTCGTTGAGGGCGAAGGCGCTTGGACCACGGTGGACGGTGAAAAATGCCCAATGAGCCGGGGCGATTTGATCTTGACGCCCACGGGCCTGTGGCACGAACACGGCCATGACGGCACCGAGCCCGTGATTTGGCTGGACGTGCTGGACCTGCCGCTGGTCTATTACATGGAAACCAGTTACCACATCAACGGCGACCGCCAAACCGTGGTGCCTGGTCGCAGTGACCAGCAATACGCCCGAGGCGGCGTGGTGCCCAGCCATGTGTTTGAGCGCAACAAGAAGGCCTACCCGATGCTGCGTTACGCCTGGAAAGACGCCAAGGCCGCGCTCGAATCGCTGGCGGCTGACGATGCGGATTTGGAGCAAGTGCAAGTCACCTACACCAACCCCGAGACCGGGGGCGATGCCGAAAACATCTTGGGCTTTTACGCCCTGATGCTGAGGCCCGGACAGACGCTGCGCCTGACTGCCCGCTCGCCCGCGCAGGTGTTCCACATCATCGAAGGCGCGGTGCAAGCGCAGACCGTGACCCGCACCTTCACGCTGGCCGAAGCCGACACCTGCTGCGCCCCCGGCTACGAAGCCGTGACGCTGACCAACCTGAACGCCTGCCAGCCTGCGTTCGTGTTCATTGCCGACGAATCGCCACTGCACCGCAAGCTGGGAGTGTACGAAAACCGCGGCTGATTTTTTTCCTTGGTAGGAACGACGCCCTCGTCGCGATAATCCCCGGCCAAAGACCATCGCGACGGGGGCGTCGCTCCCACATCAACACCACTGCAAACACCATGACCTCTTACCTTTTTCATCCTCCCGCCGTTCAATCCCTGCCCATCCGTGGCCAAGCCGAACGCTTCCCGATCAACCGCATCTTCTGCGTGGGCCGCAACTACCATGCGCACGCTGTCGAGATGGGCCGTCCCGTCGACAAAAGCGTTGAGCAAGCGTTCTACTTCACCAAGTCACCCCAGACCCTGGTGGAAAGCGGCGTGGACCATGCTGCCGTGGTGGCCTACCCACCCCGAACCAACAACTACCACTTCGAGATGGAGCTGGTGCTGGCCATTGGCAAAGCTGGTTTCCGCGTGAGCGAAGCCAACGCGCATGAGCTGGTCTATGGCTACGCCGCAGGCCTGGACATGACGCGTCGCGACCTGCAACTGGTGGCGCGTGACAAGGGCCGCCCCTGGGACACGGGCAAGGACATCGAGCAAGGCTCGGTCTGCACCGAGATCGTGCCCATGCCTGGTGTGGTCATCGAAAAAGCTGTCATTGCGCTGGAAGTCAACGGCGTCACCAAGCAGTCGTCCGACGTGGACAAGCTGATTTGGAACATCCGCGAAATCATCGCCGACCTGTCCACTTACTACCACCTGCAGCCTGGCGACCTGATTTACACCGGCACGCCCGAAGGTGTGGGTGCCGTGCTGCCCGGCGACAAGATCACCGGACGCGTTGAAGGTGTGGCAGAACTCGCCTTGACCATTGACCCAGCGGAGTGAACCCATGAAGCTTTACAGTTTTTTTCGCAGCGGCACCTCACACCGACTGCGCATCGCGCTCAACCTCAAAGGCATCGCCACCGACTATGTGGCGGTGGATTTGCGGGTGGATGAACAACAAGGCGACGCCTTCAAGTCGGTGAACCCTCAGCAGATGGTGCCTGCATTGGACACGGGCGACAAGATCATGATCCAGTCGCCCGCCATCATCGAGTGGCTGGAAGAAAAACACCCCACGCCCGCCCTGCTGCCTCAAGGTGCAGATGCCCGCGCCCGTGTGCGTGCACTGGCGGCCATCGTGGGTTGTGACATCCACCCCATCAACAACCGCCGCATTTTGCAAACCCTGCGCAAGCAGTTTGGAGCCAACGAAGACGCCATCAACGCCTGGTGCGGCACCTGGATCAGTGCAGGATTTGACGCCTACGAAGCGCTGATTGCCGCCGATTCGGCTCGAGGGCGCTTCAGCTTTGGCGACACGCCCACGCTGGCCGATGTGTATTTGATCCCGCAGGTCGAAAGCGCTCGGCGCTTCAATGTGGACATGCGCCGCTGGCCACTGATCAGTGCCATCGACCAAGCCTGTGGCGAGTTGGAGGCGTTCAAGCAAGCAGCGCCGATGTCGCAACCCGATGCGTGACACCAGGGTCTGCCTCTGAGAGGCGGATCGCGACGAGCGCGTCGCTCCCAAGGGGGCAAAGAGCTGTCAGGCGAAGGTCTCGGTGTCGACTTCGATGTTGGCTTGCGCGTTGTAGCGGTTACCCACCACGGTGTTCTGGTTGATCAATGCTTCCAGGCGCACCATCAAAGGGGCGTCCAGTTTCACATCCACCGACGCCAAGTCATCCAGCAAGTGGTTCACCGATGTGGTGCCCGGAATGGGAATGATGTCTTCCCCCTTGTGCAGCAACCAAGCCAGCGCCAACTGAGCGGGGCTGCAGCCGGCTTCTTGCGCCAGCGCATGGTAAGCGGGCAGCAGTTTCAGGTTGGCCGCGTAATTTTCTGGAGAGAAGCGCGGCATGCTGCGGCGAATGTCTTTGGGGTCGAATCCCGCGATGTCCAGATCAACGCCACACAAAAAACCCCGCGCCACAGGGCTGAACGCCACAAAAGCAGCGCCAAAATCGCGACAGGCTTGCAACAGCGCGATTTCGGGATTGCGCGTCCACAAGGAATATTCGGTCTGCACCGCGGCGATGGGGTGCACTGCATGGGCTTTACGCAAAGTGCTGGCCGAGACTTCGGACAAACCAACCGTTTGGATCTTGCCTTGGCGCACCAAGTCGCTCAAGGCTCCAACACTGTCTTCGATGGGCACTTGTTTGTCCCATCGGTGCAAATAATACAAATCGATCACATCGGTCTGCAGGCGGCGCAGGGCGTCTTCGCAGGTCTTCTTGATCGTCTCAGGTCGGCCGTCGATGACGCGCAGTTTGGAACCATCACTTTGCTCTATGCCCTGCATGCCGCATTTGCTGGCCAAGGTGAATTTTTGGCGGTGTGGTTTCATGACCTGCCCCAACAAGGTTTCATTGGCACCGAAACCATACAAAGCGGCCGTGTCAAAAAATGTCACGCCCGCGTCCAAGGCAGACAGCAAGACACGCTCGCCTTGCTCGCGGGAAACGGGCGCGCCATAGGCGTAGCTGAGGTTCATGCAACCCAGGCCGATGGCACTGACGTTGAAGGGGCCGAGAGGTCTGTTTTTCATGGCGTGATCTTATGCCGAAAAACACCCCCCGTGGCTGCAGCAAGCAGCCTCAAAGCTTGAACAGCAGCCGTCTTGAATTCAGGTTTTCAGACCCGCCGACAACACTGGCTTTGCGGCTTTGGAAAAACCGTAGTTCGAAGGGATTTCCACGGGAACCGATGGCGAACGCAGATTCTGCGCGCCATCCAGGGGTTGGAGGTGGGCCAAATGGTGGACCGCCACAAAGCCGCCCGACTCGTCTTTGATCCAGAAGACGCCAGGTAAATGCGCCAACAGATCGTGCTGCTCGCGTTCACGCGCCACCAAAGCCATCGATTGCTGCACTTGCTCCGTGATGTCAAACATCACCATCCTGTTTTCAAGGCCGTCCTCATCGACCGTGGCATCGATGCGCACCACCACCACCGGCCGCTGGGCGGTAGCCGCCAGCTTGAGTTCGCAGTGCCGACGGCATTTCCCGGTCATGACTTCGGCATGGAAACTGAGAAAATCTGCGCGTGACCCGTCCGTCAGAAAATCGACAAACAGTTGGCGCTTGGACTGAGACCGTTGCACGCCCAACAAAATGGCGCCAGCCATGTTGACTTCCAGCATCTGCCCTTGGCCATCGACAGACAACAGGCCCACAGGCGCGAAGTCATAGATGTCTGCATACCTTCGGTCTGAAGCGGCGTCAAGGGCTACAGCGCTGTCTGTATCCATCAGGAGCGCCTTTGAATTCGCATAAGACAACGGCACTTGAGCGACATGCAGACTCGGTTGAGCCGTTGGGCTCAAGCGTGCGTATTCGGCGTCCATCAGGCCATAGCACTCGCAGGCGCGGGCGCGCAGGCCCGAGGTATTTTCGATCCGGATTTTCCCGCGGCTGGTTCGAATCCAACCGGATGTCTGCAGCAAACCTGCCGCCTGGGTGATCGACTCACGTCGCACACCCAGCATGTGGGCAATGACTTCATGGGTCACCTTCAACTCATCGCTGGCTGCGCGATCCTGGTTGAAGAGAAGCCAATAACTCAGACGCTGCAAAACCGAATGGTGTCTGCTGCAGACAATGCTCTGCGCCATTTGGGTCATGAGCGCTTGCACGTAGCGCAAACTCAGGCAACGCAAGACCTCGGACTGAGCAAGGGCAGATTCGAACGCGTCTGCAGACATGCGGTACGCTTGCCCAGCGCACATCACCTTTGCACTGTGGTTCATGGTCGGCATGCCCAGAACGGAGGCCACGCCCACCAAGCCTTCGCGGCCCGTGGTGGCCAACTCCGACATTTCACCGTCCTGGGTGCTGGAGACCAGTGACACTGTGCAGCTCACAGGAAAATAGACAAAGCCAAATACGGAACCTGGCTCATCAATCACCTGACCTGAAGTCAAATCGACGGACTCCAGATCATCGCAAATATTGGCATAGTCCAAAATGGGCAACGAAGCCAAAATGTCGTTTTTGCGTGCGCTTTGAGCGAATTGTGGGCTTTGTAGGTGCATGACATCTCCATGATGTTGTCAACTGGAAATTGAGGAGTCCGAACGACCATGATGGCCCCCTGAACGCCAAACTGCCATACACCCTGCGGTCAAAATCAGCACCTCAGGAGGACTACACCTTTCGGTGTGCAAACTGCACAATCAAGCCCTAAAACCCCCATCTCTGCGTCGCTGAAGCATCATTTGTTGCCACCTAAAACCTTTTGCTTGAGGTCGTCGTAGGTTTTGGTAAACCAGCTTCTCTTTTCAAGCCGCTCTTTTTCTTCCTGCTCTTTTTGCTGTGCCTCGCGCACCTTCTCGGCCTCTGCTTTGTCTGCTTCGGCCTTGACTTGTGCCGCCACTCGCGCCTCTTCGTCCCGCTGCTGCTTGGCTTGCGCTTCCAGTTTGGCTGCGGCTTGGGCTTCAATCTGGACTTGCTCGGCGTGTTCGCGTTTCAGGCGCTGGGCCTTGACGGCTGGTTGCTCCTGTACCCCAGTGGTCCAGGACAAGCCTTGCAATTGCCGCGCAATGGCTTGCTGCTTGCTGATTACTTTGCCTGATCGGCCGGGCTCAGCGTAAAAGCCTTCGCAGACGGTTTTTTGGCCTGAAGGCAGGGCGCAGGGATGGCGAAGTGGGTCTTTGGCACCCCATGCCGTGCTTCGCGTCAAGAAGATTTCGCATTGCTGGAGCGACGCATTGATCTTGGCGTCTTCCCCGCTGGTCTGCGGCGCCTTGAGGTCAAACCATTCGTAGCGCACCTGCTGCGTCTGCATCGCGGTGCGGACGCACTCGGTCATTGACGGGCCCAGTTGGGTGAACAGGGCGTTCCAAACCGCCATAACCCTTTCGTTGCTGGTGACCACGGCCAGCTCGGTTTGCCCTTCTGTGGGGCAAGCATTGACAACGCCTTTTTCATTGCGGATGGCAGTGCCCATCCAGCGAACAATCACTGGACCGGCTTGCTCTGGCCTGATCACCACCCGGGCTTCGAACAGCGGCGCGGTGACCACCCGCTCCAGCACTTGCTGGCCCGGCACCTGCAATTGCAGATGGCATTGCGTTTCGTTGTTGCGCACAGACGCCGCGATCGGCACCGATTGGGCCTGACCGAGCATCAATTGGTATTGTCCGGCGAACACCGGGCAACTGGCCATGAGCCAAACTCCGATCCATCCTCGCCATTCTTGAGAGCCCAGCATCGCACCCGTCTTTCATGGTGCCAATGCACCTTTGATCAATTGCATCGGCATCAGCGCGGTTTTCTTGAGCATGGTATCGCTGCCCTTGGCATTTCAACCACCAAAGTGACGCAGATAAAAAATACGCCGCATGCCTACTCAGGCCAAGGGAACCGTGATTCTTTCAATCACCGCAGTGGTGTCCGGGCGCACGCCGCGCCACCATTCAAACGCCTCGGCCGCTTGTTCGGCCAGCATGCCCACCCCGTCGGCCAAGCGCGTGACGCCTGATTGACGGGCCAACTTCAGGAACGGCGTGAGGCCTTTTCCATAAGTCAGGTCGTACGCAAGACACCCCAGTGCAAACGCCGAAACGGGCAAGGGTGGCAGCTCGGCCGTGAGGCTGGCCGAGGTGGCGTTGAGCACGACGTCGAACGCCTCACCCACATCGGCGTAACCCATACCCCGAACGGTCACGCGGCCATTGTGGTGTCGGTGGGCCAAATCGGCCAGCTCCTGCGCTTTGGCCACAGTGCGGTTCACGATCACCACCTCGGCGGGTGCCTCGGCCAACAAGGGCAGCAAAGCCCCTCGGGTGGCCCCCCCTGAGCCCAAAATCAAAACCCGTCGCCCCTGAATTGGGCACAGCAGGTTGTGCACCAGGTCGCGCACCAAGCCCACGCCATCAAAGTTTTCAGCGTAGACCTTGTCCCCTTCAAATTTCATGGCATTCACGGCTCCGGCCATCTGAGCGCTGGGTGCCAGGTCGGTGGCATAGGCAAAGGCATCGAGTTTGAAGGGGGCCGTCACGTTCATGCCCCGGCCGCCCGCGGCGCGAAAAGCACCGACCGCCTGCGCAAACCCGCCCAAGGGGGCCAAAAGCTTGGTGTAATCGATGTCCTGCCCGGTCACTTGTGCAAATGCGGAGTGAATGAGCGGCGATTTGCTCTGCTCAATGGGGTTGCCGATGACGGCATAGCGGTCTGTCATGAAGGTGTCCAGCAATCAATCGCCCGATCTTATCGCCTGCACCAGCCCCACCCCGACCGCCACCTCTGACACCATGGCGTCAGGCACCTCAAGCGACATGCCCTAAATTGTGCAACCCCCCAGGAGAACCCCATGAAAATCGTTCAATCTTTGAGACACAGCTTGTTGGCCTTGACCTTGAGCCTGTGTTCAGCGGGGCATGCCCAAGAAGCCCTTTCGCCCCTGAGCGGTCAATGGATCATCAAAGACTTCAAGTTCCACACAGGCGAGGTCATGCCTGAACTCAAGCTGCACTACACCACCTTGGGTGACCCCAAAAATGAAGCCGTGCTGGTGTTGCATGGGACGACCGGGTCGGGGTCTGGAATGCTTTCGCCAGCATTTGGTGGTGAGCTCTTTGGCACAGGTCAGCCTTTGGATGCGAAACGCTACTTTGTGATCCTGCCGGACGCCATTGGCACTGGCAAATCCAGCAAGCCCTCTGATGGCTTGCGCGCCAAATTCCCGGCCTACAACTACGCCGACATGGTTGCGGCCCAACACCGATTGGTCACCGAGCATCTGGGTGTTCGCCACTTGCGCATGGTGTTGGGCAACTCCATGGGCGGCATGCAGACCTGGATGTGGGCCATACAGTACCCGAGCATGATGGACATTGCCGTGCCCATGGCTTCACTGCCCTCGCCCATGTCTGGCCGCAACTGGATGCTGCGCCGCATGTTGACCGAATCCATCCGAAACGACCCCTTGTGGATGGGCGGCAATTACACCCAACAGCCCCCGAGCTGGCAGTTTGCTTCGATTTTTTATGCCACTGCCACCATTGGCGGCAACCAGGGCTTGCAGAAAATCGCGCCCACCAGCGACAAAGGGGACGCACTGCTCAAGCAGCGCTTGAGCGCGCCTTTTGCTGGCGATGCGAACGACCACCTTTACCAGTGGGAGTCCTCCAAAGACTACGATCCATCCGCGGGCTTGGAGCGCATACAAGCGAGCGTGCTGGTCATCAACTCGGCCGACGACGAGCGCAACCCGCCTGAATTGGGCGTGATTGAAAAAGCCCTGCCCCGCATCAAGACGGCCAAAGTACTGATCATTCCTGGCAGCCCCGACACCTTTGGGCATGGCACCACGGGCAACGCCAAGTTCTGGAAAAAAGAAGTGGCAGACCTGCTGCAAACTGCGCCCAAATTGGCACGCTAAAACGCCCCAACGAAAAAGGCCGCTGCACTCAGGTGCAGCGGCCTTTTTGATGTCAGCATCGATCAGCCGTTCAGCTGCTGCTCCAAATCGTGCAGCACCTGGTAGCAAGGCAGCACCTGCGCGATCGAGCTGTTGGGCTCGCGGCCTTCATGGATCGCTGCGAAGAACTCGCGGTCTTGCAGCTCAATGCCGTTCATCGACACCGCAACTTTGGACACGTCGATCTTTTCTTCTTTGCCGGTGAACAAGTCGTCGTAACGCGCCAAATAGGTGCCGGTGTCGCCGATGTAGCGGAAGTACGTGCCCAAGGGACCATCGTTGTTGAAGCTCAAACTGAGCGTGCAGATCGCACCGTTGGCCGCTTGCAACTGGATGCTCATGTCCATGGCGATGCCCAAAACGGGATGGATCGGGCCTTGCACCGCATTGGCTTTGACGATGGGGCTGCCGCACTGGTAGGCGAACAAGTCCACCGTGTGGGCCGCGTGGTGCCACAGCAAGTGGTCGGTCCAGCTGCGGGCCTGGCCCAGCGCATTCATGTTGCTTCGGCGAAAAAAGTAGGTCTGCACATCCATCTGCTGGATGTTGAACTCACCGGCCTTGATCTTGCGGTTCACCCACTGGTGGCTGGGGTTGAAACGGCGGGTGTGCCCCACCATGGCCACGAGACCGGTTTCTTGTTGAACGCGCAAAACTTCCTGGCCTTCTTTGTACACATCGCACAGCGGAATTTCCACCTGCACATGCTTGCCTGCCTTGAGGCAAGCCAAGGTTTGGCTGGCATGCATTTGGGTGGGCGTACAGAGGATGACGGCATCGACTTCCTTCAAAGCCAGCGATTCATTCAAATCCGTGGTGACGTGACCAATGCCGTATTTGTCAGCGACCTCTTTGGTTTTAGCGAACTCGCGGCCAATCAAGGAGACGACTTCAACGCCGTCGATGTTTTTAATGCCGTCCAGATGTTTGATGCCAAAGGCACCTGCGCCCGCCAGGGCGACTTTGATGGTTTTGCTCATGGTGATTCCTTTTCAACGTTTTCCAGAATGACGTGGCCCACCGCCGTGTTGCTGGCAGGCACATGGTAGAAGCGGTGACGCAGCAGGGGCGCAGGGCCAGTGGCTTGGCCGCCCTCGATGTCGCTCATCGCGCCTCGGGCAATCAGCCACATGACCAGCTCGATGCCTTCGCTGCCCGCTTCGCGCACGTAATTGATGTGTGGTGTAGCGGCACAGGCCACCGGATCGTTGATCATCTTGTCCATCCACGCGTTGTCCCACTCACGATTGATCAAGCCCGCACGCGCACCCTGCAGCTGGTGGCTCATGCCGCCTGTACCCCAAATGTGCACGTGGAGGTCTTCGTCGTAGCTCTCGACCGCCTTGCGGATGGCCTGGCCCAGGTTGAAACAGCGCTGGCCACTGGGCACGGGGTACTGCACCACATTCACGGCGAAAGGGATCACCGGGCAAGGCCAGGCGCCCTTGACGGGGTCTTGTTCGCCACACATCAGCGACAAAGGCACCGTGAGGCCATGGTCCACGTCCATCTTGTTGACGATGGTGAGGTCAAAGTCTTGCTGAATGACGGAATGCGCAATATGGCTGGCCAGCTCGGGGTGGCCTTTGACCACAGGCACTGGGCGGGGCCCCCAGCCTTCGTCTGCGGGCAAGTACTGGGCTGCGGTGCCAATCGCGAATGTGGGGATCATGTCCAAGCTGAACGCCGTGGCATGGTCGTTGAACACCAAAATGATGACATCCGGCTTGTTGTCTTTCATCCATTGCTTGGAGAATTCGTAGCCTGCAAACAAGGGCTTCCAGTAGTCTTCTTGTGTCTTGCCCAGGTCCATGGCTGCGCCAATGGCGGGCACATGCGAGGTGAAAACGGATGCGGTGATTTTGGCCATGTGTTGATTTCTCAAAATAATGGGGATCTGACCCCAATTAGGTTTTCTTGCCGGCTGCGCCTTGGGGCTGGTTCTGCGCTTGGGCCGTGCCGTTTTCGCCGATGTAGCGGTTGCCTTCCACGCTGCGGCCGCCGCCAATCATCATGTTGCGGTATTCCTCTTCGGTCATGCCGGTCATGGAGCCGGCCATTTGCTGGAAGCTCTTGCCGTCGGTCGCGCCGATCTTGGCCAAGAAATAAATGTTGCCGCCGGTGCGCATGCACCAGTTCAGGTCGCGTGCCAAAACGGCCTGCTTTTGCTCTTCGCTCATGGGCCATGCGTCCAGATATGCCCGTTCGTTGGCTTTGAAGCGTTCGCGGTTATCCGCCTTCATCAGCGACATGCAGAACTGGTTGATCCAGTAACCTTTGCGGGATTGTTCGGCATCAAAAATGATGGTGCCAGGCACGTCCAAATAGGGTTTATCCAAAGCCACAACTTTTCCTTTATTGCAAACACTTGAAGCTGGCAGCAGCGTTGACATCGCCACCTTGGTAACGCGGCACCAAGGGCCACTGGCACAGTGGGCGAGTGCGGATCAAATTGACAGGCAAGCTGACCGACTGATCGAGCAATTCCAAAGTCCCCGGAGCTTGACCGTTTTCAACCCAACGGGTCAAGGCGCTGAGCATGTCCACATTGGCTGGAGCGCCCGCACCCACATGGTCGACGCCGGGTGCCGTGTACAGACGCATGAACGCCTGTGTGGTGTCTGCGCCCATTTTCTGGCGCACAGACTCGTAGTAGCCAATGCCCGCATAAGGGCTTTGCGCATAGTCGGCCATGTTTTCCAGCACGATCAACTTGCCGCCTCGGGCGTGAAAGGCCGACAAATCGGGGTTGGTCGAATCCATCAAAGCTGAAATTTCTTTCACCCGCGCTTCGTGTTCACGTGCTTGGTAGGTGGTCACATCCAGCGCTGGGTTACGGGCATAGAAATACTGGATCGCACCGCCGCCATAAAACCAAGCGATGCCATTGCTCTGCTGGGGTGGCAAAGAGGGCGCTGTGGCACCGGTCCACCAAGCCATCCACCCGCCCGTGGCGGCAAATGCAGGCGTCGCCTCGCCACTGGGGCCTCGACCGGGGTACTCGCGCAGACCATGGGCCAACGCCACGTCCATGCGCAAAGGAGCACCCAAGGTTTGCACCGCTTTGACTTGCGCTGCGGTCAAACAGCTGTCGCTGGCTGCGCCTTCGCATTGGAGTTTGCGCACGTCAAAAAGCCGGCGGCAACCCACCGGGTCAGACACCACACCGTCTGCCAAGCCGTCGGCAGCGTCACACGCAGCCAGCACCGCTCGGCCCACCAAGTTGACCTGTGCAGGGGCCATCCAACCGCCATTCATCAACGCCATGCCGTCGCGCAAACCCGCATGCTGCAGGCCGGTCCAGTGGATCACGGGCACGCGGCTGAAAATGCCATCAAAGTCTTGCGGGTAGCGCTGCGCCATGGTCAGGCCTTCGCGCCCACCTTCGGAGCTGCCCACGAAATACAGTTTTTCGGGCCCTTGGCCATAACTGCGCTTCATCACTTCGACCGCCACATCGCGCACCTTCTTGTAGGACGCATGGGCAAAGTTGAGCAAGGCTTCGTCGTTCAGGGCAAAAGTTTGGGGCGGTTCACCGGGTTTGTTTTGGTGGCCAGAATCGGTGCCGTAGGTCACATAGCCTTGGCTCAAAGGCACAGGCTGATCAAACGGCGCAGCGGGGATCATGGACAAGGCGTTGATCAAAACGCCGTTGAACCCGCCACCACCGTACTGCACCGATCGGCCGTTCCAGGTCATCGGCAGATTGATTTGAAATTTGATCGGTGGGGCTTGAGGGTCCAGCGGGGAAATCTCGCCCAACACGCGGCAATAAAGCGGCAAAGAAGGGCTGAAGCGGGCTGCCGGTGTAGGCCCGCGCTCGGCCACGGACAGGCCACTGGCTGCCTGCAATGCAGCCGAGTCGATGCGCACAGGGCCGCTGGGCAAGGCCATGATTTGCGCAGGCAAGCCGACACCTGTCAAAGCTTCGCAAGAAGCCTTGAGCGGTAGGGCTGGAGAAGCGGCCAACACGGTGCCCGAGATCCATGAGGCCGTCAAGACCAGCAGCAGAGGATGAAAATTGTTTCGCATGAGTTGTCTCCTGATTGTTGTTAACGAATGATCTGAACTTGGGATGCCGGTTAAATTTTTTCTTCAGGCCAGTACAAGCGCATCGGGTTGTCCACCAGCAACTTCCTTTGCAACTCGGCGGACGGCGCAATGTGCGGGATGAAGTCCACCAGCAGGCCATCATCGGGCATGTGGTCTTTCAGGTTGGGGTGTGGCCAGTCGGTGCCCCAAAGAACGCGATCGGGAAACTCCGCCACGATGCGTTTGGCAAACGGGATCACGTCCTGGTAAGCGTTTTGCTCGCCATTCAGCGCTCGGGGCCCTGCGACTGAAAGTCGTTCAGGACAACTGACTTTGCTCCACACGTTTTGGTGCTCGCGCATGAACTTCTGAAACAACGCAAACTGCGGGCCCTCCACAGGCAAGGACACATCGGGGCGCCCCATGTGGTCCACCACCACCGTGGTGGGCAAGGCTGTGAAGAAGTCCCACAGCTCAGGCAGGTCCACAGCTTCAAAGTAAATCACAACGTGCCAGCCCCATTTCTGGATGCGGCCAGCGATTTCCAGCAACTCGTCTTTGGGCGTGAAGTCCACCAAGCGCTTGACGAAGTTGAAGCGCACACCGCGCACACCCGCGTCGTGCATGGCCTGGATTTCTTGGTCGGTCACGCTGCGTTTGACGGTGGCCACGCCACGGGCTTTGCCATTGGCGCTGACCAAGGCATCGACCATGGCGCGGTTGTCGGCGCCGTGGCAGGTGGCCTGCACCACCACATTGCGTGCAAACCCCAGATGGTCACGCAGCGCATACAGCTGATGCTTGCTGGCATCACACGGCGTGTACTTGCGCTCGGGCGCATATGGAAACTCTGCACCCGGGCCAAACACATGGCAATGCGCGTCCACTGCACCTGCGGGCAGCTTGAAGGTCGGCTTGGACGGTTCGGTGTACCAGTCCATCCAGCCAGCGGTTTTGGTGAAATCCCCGGTTGTGGGTTTTGTCATGGTGTGTGCCTCAATCGATGTACTTCAGGCCAGCAGCAGCCAATGGCTCGCGCATCTTGTACATGTCCAGACCCAAAATGCCTTGCGCCAGTTTGTCGCGCTTGGCGCCTTCGTTGGCTTCACGCGCCTGAGCCGCTTCCAAAGTCTTGGCGACCAGGGCTTGGGGCACGCAGACCACGCCGTCGTCGTCGGCCACGATCGCATCGCCAGGGTTGACGATCATGCCCGCGCACACCACGGGGATGTTCACCGAGCCGACAGTCGCCTTGATGGTGCCCTTGCTGCTGATGGCTTTGCTCCAGACAGGAAAGCCCATCCTTGTGAGCTCTTTCACGTCGCGCACGCCAGCGTCGATGATGAGAGCCCGTGCGCCACGGGCCATGAAGGACGTGGCCAACAGATCGCCAAAGTAGCCATCGGTGCATTCTGCGGTGATGGCCGCGACCACAATGTCGCCGGGCTGAATCTGTTCAGCGGCCACATGCATCATCCAGTTGTCACCGGGGTGCAGCAGCACGGTGACCGCCGTGCCAGAGACTTGGGCGCCTGCATAGATGGGGCGCATGTAAGGCTTCATGAGGCCAACGCGGCCCATGGCTTCGTGCACCGTGGCTGAGCCCAAAGCGGCCAGGTCATCGGTGGCTGCGCGGTCAGCGCGGGTGATGTTGCGGTAAACAACGCCGAGTTCGTACATGGTTTTCTCCTGATAGGGGTTGGGTTTGTAGGAGCCGCGCCCTCGCGGCGATGGATCGTGCAATGGGGTTCCATCGCGGCAGGGGCGTTGCTCCTACAAAAAATTCACTGGCCTTTGGCCGTCAGCTGGTCATCCAGCCGCTTGAAGACGTGACGTGCATTGCCTTCGAAAACCATGTAACGCTCTTGGTCGTTCAGGTTGGTCGTGGCTTGCACATAGCGCTTGGTGTCGTCAAAGTAATGGCCGGTTTCGGGGTCAATGCCGCGAACAGCACCGATCATCTCGGAAGCAAACAAGATGTTCTTAACCGGAATCACTTTGGTCAGCAAGTCAATACCCGGCTGGTGGTACACGCAGGTGTCAAAAAAGATGTTGTTCAGCAGATGCTCGGTCAGCAAAGGCTTTTTGAGCTCTTGCGCCAGACCCCGGAAACGGCCCCAGTGGTAAGGCACCGCGCCGCCGCCGTGCGGGATCAAGAACTTCAACGTCGGGAAGTCTTTGAACAGATCTGAAGTCAGGCACTGCATGAAGGCGGTGGTGTCGGCGTTCAGGTAATGCGCGCCTGTGGTGTGAAAGCAGCTGTTGCAGCTGGTGCTCACATGAATCATCGCGGGGATGTCGTACTCGACCATCTTTTCGTAAATCGGGTACCAGGCCTTGTCGGACAGCGGGGGCGAAGTCCAGTGGCCACCCGATGGATCCGGGTTCAGGTTGATGCCCACGTTGCCGTATTGCTCCACGCACTTGACCAGCTCGGGGATGCAGGTGGCGGGATGGACACCGGGCGACTGGGGCAGCATGGCCGCAGGCACGAAGTTGTCGGGGAAGAGTTGGCTTACGCGGAAGCAAAGTTCATTGCAAATCGCCGCCCAGGTCGACGACACATTGAAGTCGCCAATGTGGTGGGCCATGAAGCTGGCGCGGGGGCTGAAGATGGTGATGTCCGAGCCGCGCTCTTTCATCTTGGCCAGCTGGTTGGTCTCAATCGTTTCGCGCAGTTCGTCGTCGCTGATTTTCAGCTCGGACACTTTGGGGCTGACGCTGGAGTCCTGGATGCCAGCGATCTGGCGGTTGCGCCAGTCTTCCAGCGCCTTGGGAGCGGTGGTGTAGTGGCCGTGCACATCGATGATCAAGGGCTTGAATTGGCTCATGGGACTTCCTGAAGGGAGAGGTGACTGGGTCAGATTGTGCAGGGTCACCCGCCAGGCAAACAGCCTTGGGGTCATCTACCAGATATAACAAATGAGCATAACCAATCGATCAGTATGACAAAATATACCCAACAGAAAGCCTGGGATGGACCTCAAACAGCTCGAATATTTTGTGCGCGTGGCCGAATTGGGCGGCTTCACTCGGGCCGCTCAGGTGCTGGGCATTGCCCAACCGGCGCTCAGCCGCCAAGTGCGTCTGCTCGAAGTTGAGCTGCGGCAAAACCTGCTGGTGCGCAATGGCCGAGGTGCCACCCCGACACAAGCTGGCCAGTTGCTGCTCGAGCACGGACGGGGCATCTTGCACCAGGTGGAGCGCGCCCGCGAAGAACTGGGAAGGGTCCGCTCCGGACTCTCTGGCCGAGTGGCCTTGGGCTTACCGCCCAGCGTGGCAAGGGTGCTCACCGTTCCGCTGACAAGGGCATTCAGGCAGAAGTTGCCCGACGCCCAGTTGTCCATCAGTGAGGGCCTCTCGAGTGCCATGCAGGAAAACCTGCAAAACGGGCGACTGGACATTGCCGTGCTTTACAACCCCAGTCCCATGCCTGGCCTGGAGAACCACCCCCTGCTGGAGGAAGAATTGCTGCTGGTGCAAGCACGCCCACCAGGCCTGCAGGAAGATCCGCCTCCACCCCCCATCACTTTGAAGGATGTGTCGGCCCTGCCCTTGGTAATTCCGAGCCGCCCCAATGCGATCCGAATGCATGTCGAGTCCGAAATGGCCGCCATTGCTTGCCGTGCGCACATTGCGCTGGAAATCGACGGCGTGAGCGCCATCCTCGACTTGGTGGCCGATGGCGCAGGCCTCGCCATCCTTCCGCGCAACGCCGTGATGCGCTCGGTGCGGCCATCGGCCTACACGGTGCGGCCCGTGATCGAGCCGCCACTGCGCATCGCGCTCAGCACAGCCATCAGTTCCTTGCGCCCCAGCACCTTGACGCAAAAAGCCACTTTGGCATTGCTGCACCAGACCGCACTTGAATGGCTGACTCATCCCGCTTGAACCCAGGTTGACATCTTTTTAGCACCACCCGATGATCGGGGCTGGTGCGGACTAACATCCAACAGAGGGCTCAAGCCCCAGGTCCCACCCATTCAGGGAGGAGACAATGAAAAACCTGTTCAACAGGATGGTGTGCCTGATGCTGTGCGCGGTGCTGACCGCCTGCGGCGGCTCGTCCAGCTCGGACACCAACGCGGCCGAGCGCTGTGGTGCTGCCAGTGGCAACACCCTGTTGAGCGGTTCTGTCACCGCGGTACACGACGGTGACACCCTCACGCTGACGACAGGCACGGGCACGGAACACATCCGGTTGCAAGGCATTGACGCTCCCGAGTTGGCGCAGCCCTTTGGCGATCAAGCCAGAGCGGCACTGACACAGCAAACTCTGCACCAAAGTGTTCGCGTGGCCTACACCCAACGAGACCGGTACGACCGCATCTTGGGTCAGGTGTTCACCCGCAATTGTGCAGATGTGAACCAGCAAATGCTGAGCTTGGGCATGGCCTGGTTTTACAAGGCCTACGCTTGTGATCTGGAAAAGCCCCGGCGTTCGCGCTACGAAGCGGCGCAGGCGCAAGCCTTGGCACAAAGCTTGGGTCTGTGGATCCAGCGTCAACCTCAAGCGCCCTGGATTTTTCGCAATGGCGAAGACCCGCCCACCCCCAACTGCAATGACTGAGTCAGATCGGGTTGTGCCTGAGTACCCAGAGCAATGCGCTCAGTGTGAAAAAGGACACCACTGTGGTCACGAGCAAGGCAGCCGCACTGACCGCGCCATGGCCATGGCGCTGGTTCAATATCGTGTAGATGCCCAACATGGGCAAGGCCGCACTGAGCAATGCCGCCGAACGCAGTGCTGGATCGGCCACAGGAAAAATCCACATCAGCACAGCGATCATGGCCAAGGGATGAAAAAACAATTTGCCCAAGGTGATTTGCCACACGGTCGCTTTGTGCCCCTGCACCTTCAGGCCCACCAATGAGCCACCAATGACAAACAGCGACAACGCTGCACTGGCCGCCGCAAACAAGTTGACCGTGCGGCCCAAAGCTGCTGGCAACTGCCATCCGGACAAGGACCAAGCCAGCCCGCCCACGATGCCCCAGATCATGGGGTTCTTGAGCAGGCCTTTGAAGGTGTTCACCAGCGCATGACGCCAGTGGCCCACCTTGTCACCATCGCTGTCTGCCACCGCCAGCAAGATCGGAATGAGCACGAGGTTCTCCACCACCATGTTCAGCGCGAGCGCGACACCCGCCACCGGCCCCAAGGTCAACAGCATGATGGGGTAACCTACAAAGCCGCTGTTGGGGCAAGCCATGCCCATGGCCATCAGGCTGCTGTAGCTCAAACTGCGGCGCTGAACCTTGCGCGCCCACCACAGGCCCAAACCCATCATGAGCAAAGAGCCTGCAGCGTAGGCGCTCATATACTGCACATTGAAAATCTCACCCACACTGCGTTGCGACAGGGCGTTGAACAGCAAAGCGGGCAGCGCAATGTTGACCGCGAATTTGCCAAACACCGGCATGTCGGCGCTGCTGAACAGGCCACGCCGTGTGGCGATGTAGCCCAAGGCAATGGCCAAATAAATCGGGCCGGTGATGCCCAAAATTTCAATCGCTGAGTTCATAAAAGCTTTGTTCACTGCTTGGGAAGGCCCGCCTTTTGGATGACTTCGCTCCAGCGGCTGATTTCTGTATCGAGCAAGCGCCCCAGTTGCTCGGAACTGCTGTGTTGGCCTGTCACGTTCAACGCAGCCAGGCGTTTTTTGACGTCCGGGTGATTCAACGCTTTTTGAGCCTCTTGGTTCAACCGAGCCACCACGGCTGCAGGTGTCTTGGCGGGTGCCGCCAATGCGTTCCATGACGCCACATTGAAGCCAGCCAGGCCCGGCTGGCTGCTGACCAAAACGGTCCCAGGCCATTCGGCATGCGGGGCCTCGCCCATGACGGCCAGCGCGCGCATGGCCTTGGCTTGGATCTGGGGTTTGACAGGCCCCAAAATCTCAACTGCTGCATCCACTTGTCCCCCGCGCAGCGCATTGATCAAAGCAGGTGTGCCGTTGTAAGGCACCACCTGCGCACTCAGCAGCGCCTGTGAGCGAAATAACTCAGCCGCCAAATGTTGGGTGCTGCCGATGTTGATGGTCCCCAGATTCATCTGCCCCGGATGGGCACGCGCCCAGGCCAACAGGTCGGACAAAGTCTTGTGGGGCGATGCCTCTGGCACCAGAATGCCCAAATCGAACTGTGCAAGCAACGTCACCGGAGCAAAATCCTTGCGAGGATCAAATGGCAGTGTTTTGAAAAGCCCGGCACTGACGGCGGTGCCATTGGACATCAACAGCAATGTGTGCCCATCGGGATCGGCCTTGGCCACCGTCTCGCCAGCCACCACCCCTCCTGCACCTGGTTTGTTCTCGATCACGATGGGTTGTCCAAGCCCCTCACTCATCTTCTGGGCCACGGTGCGCGCTGTCAGATCTGCCACACCGCCTGCGCCAAAGGGCACCACCATGCGCAAAGGCTTTGAAGGGAAAGCCGTTTGCGCCGCAACCTGACCACAGCAAAGCCACCATGCTGCGACCAAGCAGGACCCCAAGGCAAGGCAACGCTTCATGGCATGGGTCTCAAATGCCCAACACCAGCCGCGCAGTCTGGCTGCGTGAGCAACACACCATCACGCAATCGCCCTTTTCCTGCTCTTGAGGGGTGAGGTACATGTCCCAGTGGTCAGGCTGGCCTGCCACGACGGGTGTGATACAGGTGCCGCAAACGCCTTCGGCGCACGAGAACAGCACGTCATGGCCCGCGTCCTGCAGGACCTTGAGGATAGACTGGTCTTTCGGCACGAACAAGACTTGTCCGCTTTTTTGCAACTGAACTTCGAAGCTGCCATCTTCAGCGATCGGTTGTTGGGTCAAATCTGGCGTGTTCATGCACTCGCTCCGGTGTTGTTTTCTTGGGCCAGCAACCGTTCGATGATGCGGCGCGACTGCACGCCGCCTGTATCGATGTTGAGCATGAGCAACTTGCGCTCTGGCCATTGGCTGATGTTGGCTTGCTGCAACTGCAGCATCTCCATGTCTTCGTTGAAAATGCCGCCCTGCCCCGCGCGGATCTTGTCTGTCAGCGCCGCATCTTCGGGCTTGAACTGGCGCGCCATACCCCAGTGATACCAATGCGAGGTCTCGGTCTCGGGGGTGATGAAGTCCACCACCACGCTGTAGGCCTTGTGCTCGGGCGCCGCATCAAAACCACCTTTACCGGCGAGCGCCACGCCCACATCGATCATGATGTGTGAGGGCGGCGTGAAGCGGCAAATCTGCCAGCGGTCCACCGGGGCTTGTGGGTCCAGACCATTGGCGCTCATGGCCATTTGCCAAAACGGCGGGGCCTGAATGCCGGCCATGTGGCGCTGCAAGATGACTTGGTCACCGTCGACCTTGGTTTCACAAGGCGACTCGTCGATCTCGGGTTGGCCGATGCTGTTGGCGTGCACATAGGTTTCGTGCGTGAGGTCCATCAGGTTGTCGATCATCAATCGGTAATCGGCCTTGACGTGGTACAGGCCGCCACCATAAGCCCAGGCAAGGTTCTCAAAAAATTCGAAAACCGGCATCTGCGCGACATCGGCCCTGGCCTGGTCACCGGGCCAGACCCAAACAAAGCCATAGCGTTCCACCACGGCATAGCTTTTGATGGCTGGAAAACCCCGCACGCGTTGACCGGGCATGTGCACGGTTTTGCCATTCACGCCCATTTCCAGCCCGTGGTAGCCGCACTGCAAATGGCCCTTGCACACTTTGCCCAAAGACAATGGCGCACCCCGGTGCGGACAAAAGTCCTCGACCGCAGCGACCTTGCCGTCCGGGCCTTTGAAGAAGGCCATCTGCTCATTGCAGATGGTGCGGCCCAAAGGCTTGTCGCCCAAGGCGTTCAAATCGGCCAGGGAACAGGCCACGTACCAGGTGTTTTTGATGAACATCTTGTCCTCTCTTGTTCAAAGCTTACGGGCCACGCCCAACAGGCTGTCGAGCAAATCAGGGTTTTGGCGCAAAGTTTCGGCATCACTGGCATGGACCACGTTGCCGTGGTCCAGCACAACGGCGCAGTGGCTGATTTTCAAAATCGCTTGAGGGTGCTGCTCCACGATGATGGCCGTCAAGCCCTCTTCGCGGGTGATGCGGGCAATCGCCCGCAACAACTCTTCCACGATGATCGGTGCCAGCCCTTCGAGCGGCTCGTCCAGCAGCAGCAAGCGCGGGTTGAGCACCAACGCCCGGCCCACAGCCAGCATTTGTTGCTCTCCACCCGACAACTGCGTGCCCAAATTGGTCTTGCGTTCGGCCAAACGGGGGAACATTTCATACACACGCTCAGGCGTCCAAGCTTGGCTGCCACGCGTGTTGCGGCCCGGGCGCTCCACGGCGGTCAGGTTTTCGTGCACCGTGAGGGACTTGAAGATGTTGCGCTCTTGAGGCACCCAAGCAATGCCTGCGGCGGCGCGTTCGTGCGATGGCAAGGTGTGCAGCGGCTGGCCACCCAGAAAGATCTGCCCACCGTGCTGACGTGTGGCCCCGGCCAGTGTGTCCATCAGCGTGGTTTTGCCGGTGCCGTTGCGGCCCAGCAAGGCCAGGGTTTCACCCTCGCTCAGCGAAAAACTGATGTCATTCAGAACAACTGCTTCGCCATAACCTGCACGCAGGTTTTCAACATGCAACAGTTCTGTCATGCGATGCCCTCTTTTATGGGAGCCGCGCCCTCGCGGCGATTGCATGCGGTCCATCGCGGCGAGGGCGCCGCTCCTACGCGGTGTAATTCAGCCATGGGTCGCCTCTTCACCATGGCCCAAGTACACCGCCTTGACCTGCGGGTCGGCCGCGATCGCTTCGGGGGTCCCCTCGGTCAGCACCGCGCCATTGACCAGCACGGTGATGCGGTCGGCAAATTCAAACACCAGATCCATGTCGTGCTCGATCAGCAAAACAGACACTTCGGCGGGCAAGGCTGCCACGGTCTGCAACAACTCTTCTCGCTCTCCCGCAGGAACGCCCGCCACCGGCTCATCGAGCAGCAGCACCTTGGGCTCACAAGCCAGGGCAATCGCCATCTCCAGCAAACGGCGCTTGCCGTAAGCCAAGTGCTCGGTGCGCTGGTGCATGACTTCGGTCAGGCGAAACAATTCGAGCAAAACCTCACAGCGCTCGACCACCGCAGCGTCTTGCCCCAGCTTTTGCCACCAGCGCCCGCCATGGCCGCGCTGCTGCGAGACCACCATGGCCAGCGTCTGCAAGGGCGACATGCTGGCAAACAGCTGGTTGATCTGGAAGGTGCGCACAAGCCCGCGCCCCACACGCTGGTAGGGGGCCAGTTGGCTGATGTCTTCGCCCAGCAACTCGATGCGGCCGGAAGTGGGCGCGAGCACGCCCGTGAACAAATTGATGAGCGTGGTCTTGCCTGCGCCGTTGGGGCCGATCAGCGCGTGGCGTGAGCCCAAACGCAAATCAAGGTTCACGTTGTCGGTGGCGGTGATGCCACCGAATTGTTTGACGAGGCCTTGAGCCTTCAGGACGATGGGTATGTTCATTTCGCACCGCCTTTGTGCTCGGCTGATCGGCCAAACCACAACCAAGGTCGAATCAAACGTTCACGCCCGACCATGACCAGCACCACCAAGAACAGGCCAATCCAGAACGTCCAGTACTGCGGCGTGATGCCCGAGATCACGTCGTGCATCAGTTTGAAGACCACCGCGCCAAGGACGCCGCCATAGAGCCACCCCACCCCCCCGATGACCAGCATCAGCATCACGTCGGCCGAGCGCTCCAGTGCGAACACATCGAGCGAGGCAAAACCCGTGGTCTGCGCCATCAAGGCGCCTGCGGCACCGGCCAATGCTGCAGCAAGGGTATAAACCACCGCCAAACGGTTGTGCACCGGGATGCCAATGGCCATGGCGCGCAGCGGGTTGTCGCGCACCGCCATCAGCGTAGCACCCCAAGGTGAATTCACCCAGCGCCGCGCCAACACAAACAAGATCAAAAGCACGGAGAGGGAATACCAGGCTGCCGTCTGCCCATACAGGTCAAACTCGAATCGACCCAACACAGGGCCCATCATCACTCCCTGCAAACCGTCCGAACCGCCAGTGAGCCAGTCAAGTTTGTTGGCCAACTCCATCAGGATGAGGGCCATGCCCAGCGTGACCATCAGGCGCGTCAAGTCGGTGCCGCGCAAAATGGTGAGCGAACACAGCGCGCCCAGCAGCGTGGCGCAGGCCATGCCAAACAACAGGCCCATGAGCGGATCGGGCATCACATGCTTGGCAAACAAGGCCGCCGCATACGCCCCAAAACCCAAAAACGCCGCATGTCCCAGCGACACGATGCCGGTGTAGCCCAGCACCAAATCCAGCGACACGGCAAACAAGGCGACGATGGCCACCTCATTCACAATCAGCGCATGGCCTGGAAAACCAAAAGGCAAGGCAAAGGCCACAAGCCAAAGCAGCGGTTCCCAGCCGCGCAGGCGGGCGGTGGATAAAAGTTGTTGTTGTGCATTCAAAAGTGGCTTCATTTCAATGGCCCCCTTTGCGCACAAACAGCCCTTGCGGTCGCCAGATCAAAATCGCGATCATCAGCGAATAAACAATGAAAGAACCCAGCTTGGGCATGTAGTACTTGCCCGCCACATCGGCCATGCCCAAAAGCAGCGCCGCCCAAAGCGGCCCGGTGATGGACGAGGTGCCGCCCACGGCCACCACGATCAAAAAGTAGACCATGAACTTGAGTGGAAATGTCGGGTCAAGGCCCAGCACTTCAGCGCCCAAAGCCCCGCCCAAACCGGCCAGGCCCGAGCCCATGGCAAAAGTGGCGGCAAAGATCAAATTCACAGGGATGCCCAAGCCAGCGGCTACGCGCGCATCGTCCACGCTGGCGCGCAAGCGGCTGCCAAAACGGGTCTTGGCCAAGATGTATTGCAAGCCCACCGTGAGCGCTGCGCACACGGCGATGATGAACAGGCGGTAGTGGCCCATGCCCAATGCAAAAACTTCCCCGTCCCACAGTTCAGTTCGGCCACGCAACCAGTCAGGCAACTGCATGATCTGCTGCTGCGAGCCCATCAGGTAATCCATGCTGGCCACCGACATGAAAGCCAGGCCAATTGAAAACAAGACCTGGTCCAGGTGTGACTTTCGGTACATGTGGCGGTACAGCGTGCGCTCGAGCACTGCACCCAGCAAGGCCGTGCCTGTGAAAGCGATGGGCAGGCACAAGAGGAACGGCACTTCAAAGCGCTGCATGAGCACCACCGTGAGGTAGCCGCCCACCATGGCAAAAGCGCCGTGGGCCAGGTTGATGAAATTCATCAAGCCCATGGTCACCGACAGGCCCACGGCAAGTATGAAAAGCAGCATGCCGTAAGCAACGCCGTCGAAAAGAATGGTCAACATGAAAGGCTTTCGAGCCGACCGAAAAAAGGATTTCGGTCAGGCCATGTGCTTACTTGGTCTTGCCCGGGTCTTTCACGTCCTTGATCGTTGCAAACTCCTGGTTGTAGAGCTGGCCACCCACCATCTCCACCTTGCGAATGTAAATGTTGTGCACCACGTCGCGGGTTTGTGCATCGATGAACATCGGGCCACGGGGGCTCTCAAACACCTGACCCTTCATGGCTTCGAGCAAGGCCTCGCCACCCGCGCCTTTGGTCGTTTTTGCAGCTTCGTAAATCACGCGCATGCCGTCATAGCCACCCACGGCCATGAAGTTCGGGCGCAATCCGTTGTTGGCCTTTTCAAAAGCCGTAACAAATTTCTTGTTCAGCGGCGAGTTGTGAGAAGCCGAGTAGTGGTGCGAGGTCACCACGCCGTTGGCCACGTCACCCATGCTGTTCAAGATGTCGTCGTCTGTGATGTCGCCGGTGCCGATCAGCTTGATGCCGGCTTTGTCCATACCGCGCTCGGCAAACTGCTTCATCAGCGCCGCGCCCGCACCCGAGGGCACGAAAACATAGACCGCATCGGGTTTGAGGTCACGCACTCTTTGCAGAAAAGGCGCGAAGTCGGGGTTGCGCATGGGTACGCGCAAGCTGTCGAGCACCTGACCGCCGTTGAACAACAAACGGTCTTTGAAGAATTTCTCGGCATCGATGCCCGGGCCGTAATCAGAGACCAAAGTCACGACTTTCTTGATGCCGTTGTTGGGCGCCCAGTCGGCAATGGCGACTGCCGCCTGTGGCAGCGTGAAGCTGGTGCGCACAATGAATGGCGACGCCTGGGTGATGCTTGAAGTGGCTGCAGCCATCACCACCAGCGGGGTTTTCGATTGCGTCGCAATCGGGGCCGTGGCCAGCGCCAATGGTGTCAAACCAAAACCGGCCAACACACTGACCTTGTCATTGATCACCAACTCTTGCGCAATGCGCTTGGTCACGTCGGGGGCGCTGGTGTCGTCCTTGACGATCAACTCGACCTTCTTGCCCGCCACGGTCGCGCCGTTTTGCGCCATGTACAGGCGGGCAGCGGCTTCGATCTGTTTGCCCGTCGACGCGAATGGCCCCGTCATGGGCAGGATCAGACCGATCTTGAAGGTGTCTTGCGCGATGGCCGAAGAAGCGGTCAGCGCCAAAGCAGCGCAGCACACCGCGCTCAGGAATTGTCGTTTTTGCATGGAGGTCTCCTGGTTGAAATGAGGTTGTTGCATCGGGGTCGTTCAATCATGTCTGACGAATCAGCTGCACACCGGGCATGCCCTTGGCCTGTGGGTCGCGCAAGGCCAGCTGCATGTTGTGGCGGGCGATGCGCGAGTGCTCCCGCATCAGGGCTTCCGCTCGACCGGCCTCTCGGCGCTCGATCGCGTCAAGCACCTGCCGGTGTTGGTGTTGTGCCACCACCAGCATGTCGCGTGCCGGGGCGTTGTTGACCTGGACCCCCACAAAGCCCGAAGGCGAAGCAAACGGCAAGCTGGCGGCACGCTCGATTTCGCGCGAGAGCACATCGCTCTCGGGCATGTCGGCGAGCAGCCGGTGAAAGCGCGCATTGAGCAACACGTATTCGGAAAACATCTCGTCGCTGAGGGAGGGGTCCTGCAGCACACGATCAATCTGGTCCAAGCACTCGCGGGCTTGTACCAGCGTCACACGGCTCACTCCGCGCTCTGCGGCCAGTCGCGCGGCCAGACCTTCGAGCGTGCCGCGCAGTTCGATGGCATCACCCACTTCGCGCTCGGAAAATGTGCGCACGGCATAGCCGCCACCGGGCAAGGCCTGCAACAAACCCTCCTGCTCCAAACGCATAAGGGCAGCCCGGATCGGGGTGCGCGAGACGCCCAGCAAGTCCACAAGTGCCAGCTCTGCAATGCGGGCACCTGATGCCAGTTGCCCGGCCAGAATGAGCTCGCGCAGGCGCTGCTGCGCTTTGACGGCTTGAGAGCCGCCCTCCTCTGTGGGCATCAGCACCTCGCGTGATCGAACCGGCACAACAGACATTGAACAAGGGGGTTGGGTACAGAGATGGGGATTATGTATACAAAAAATCGTTGATAAAGCCGATTTTGCCCATTTATTAAGCAATCAAGGATTTTTTGTATCCCAGCACGGCCTTTAGCAGCCGGTTCACCCAAACAAACGTGCTGGGGACCCTGCGACAATTGTGTTTTACAGAACCAGCAGTCATGGCATTGCAATTTCTCGATTTCAACCAGAACGAAGACGCACACGGCACCAAGGACTGGGATGCCTTGGCCAGCCCTGCGCCAGTGCACAACGCAGCATTGCTCGCCGAGGTGGCATGCCTGCTCGCTGGCCTTTGCGCGCATCACGGCCAACCCGGCCCCTTGGACGAAGGCCATGCTTGGGACTGCGACTTGCAAGTTCACCACGAAGACGGCACCCCGCTTGCATGGCACTGGCATGAACACCAAGTGCAATGGTCGTCGGCAGCCGCTCCTGCCAGCGCTCACACCCGACTCACGCTGAGCCTTTGCCTGACAGGCGGCGTCGACTTCGGGCATACCCTTGAACAAGAAGTCTCTTTGTCATGAACACCTCAGTTGTGGCCCCAGTCGCATTCCGCGAAGCCCTCAAATTCTGGTTCTGGCTCGGTTGCGTCAGCTTCGGTGGCCCAGCCGGGCAGATCGCGCTGATGCACCAAGAACTGGTCGAACGCCGCCGCTGGATTTCCGAAAAACGCTACCTGCACGCCTTGCAGTACTGCATGCTCCTGCCCGGCCCGGAAGCCCAGCAACTGGCCACCTACATGGGCTGGTTGATGCACGGTACACGCGGCGGCATTGCCGCTGGAGCACTGTTCGTGCTGCCCTCTCTGCTGCTGCTGATCGTGCTGGCCTGGGCTTACAGCGCCTGGGGGCAACACCCTTGGGGACAGGCCATTTTGTGGGGCCTCAAGCCCGCCGTGACGGCGCTGGTGATCCAGGCCGTGCACCGCATCGGCATGCGCACACTCAAAGCGCGCTGGCTGTGGTGGGTGGCCGGTTTGTCCTTGTTGGGCATGCTCTGGGACATGCCCTTCCCGTTCATCGTGGCCGGTGCCGCTTTCACGGGATGGCAGATGCAAAAGCGACACGGACTGCCTGCCGCGGCTTCTGCGCACGGCGCTCCCAAGACTGCGATGACATCCGATGGCCCAGCCTGGCTGGACGACCACAGCCCGGCGCCCACACACACGCTCTACAGCCATGACCGCCTGATCAAAACCAGCGCCATTGGCGTGGGCCTGTGGGTGGTGACACTGGGCGCACTGGCCTTGCTGCTGGGCGGGCACCACACCCTCACGCGCATGGGCGGCTTTTTCACGCAAGCGGCGCTGCTGACCTTTGGCGGTGCGTACGCGGTGCTGCCCTTTGTGACGCAAGCCGCGGTCTCACAATACGGCTGGGTCACGGCAGCGCAAATGATGGACGGCCTGGCACTGGGCGAAACCACGCCCGGCCCACTGATCATGGTCGTGGCGTTTGTGGGCTTTTTGGGTGGGCACAGCCAGGCCATCACGGGCTACCCCTTGCTGGGCGGCATCGTGGCCGCCTGTGTGGTGACGTGGTTCACCTTTTTGCCCTCGTTTGTGTTCATTCTGGCGGGGGGGGCCTTCGTCGAATCGACCCGAAAAATGCCATCCCTGCAAGGCCCGCTGCAAGCCATCACGGCAGCGGTGATCGGCGTGATGGTTCACTTGGCGGGTGTGTTTGCACGGCAAACCTGGTTGCCCGGCGGCTGGCACATGCTGCCCGACGGATCGGCCTTTGTGCTGACCGGCCTGGCCGCTTGGCTGCTGATCAAAAAGCAGCGCAGTGTTTACGAAGTGTTGGGGCTCAGTCTTGTGACGGGGCTTGTGGTGCAAGCGCTGCGCTGAATCCAAACCAATGCTGCAGAACGGCGACACCGTCGCACGGATCAAGGACTCCAAGAGCACAGCCTTGGCCCCTTGAAACTGAAAAAGAATTCATCCAAAAAACCTGATCCAGCATGAGCGAAGGCAACCAAATCTACCTGCCCGAGAGCTTCACGGCGCTCTATGTGCCGCCGGGCAAGGTCAAACCCAGCATCGGCCACCGCGAGATGGCCGAGCGCTACGAGCTGTGCGAAGACCTGGCCAATCTGCTGACCGAAAAAGCCGCCAACATGCAGTTCACGCTGGGCATCACCGAAGACTTGGTGTTGCAGCAGTGCGAACTCGGCTTGCTGGCCGAGCCGGCGGTGGTCTCGCCTCTGGAAGCACGCTGGGTGGTTTGCCGCCTGGCCGAGTTGCTCAACTGGCCCATGGACCAGTTGCTCCAAACCGCACCGCCTGAAGCCCCCACCCCCAACTTTGCTGACTGAAACTCAGACTTTGGCTTTGTCCAAGCCGAGCAAACGCACCGCGTTGTCTTTCAAAATGCCGGGCATCACCTCGGGACGGAAACCAGCGACTTCAAAGTCCTTCATCCAACGCTCGGGCGTGATGAGCGGGTAGTCGCTGCCAAACAAAATGCGGTCTTTGAGCAAGGTGTTGGCGTACTGAACCAATTGCTTGGGAAAGTACTTGGGGCTCCAGCCCGACAGGTCGATCCAGACGTTGGGCTTGTGCGTGGCCACGCTCAGTGCCTCGTCTTGCCACGGAAAGCTCGGGTGGGCCATGACGATTTGCATGTCGGGCCAGTCGATCGCCACATCATCGAGGTGCATGGGGTTGCTGTAGGCCAGCCGCAGGCCACCGCCGCAGCGCATGCCCGAACCGATGCCGCTGTGCCCTGTGTGAAAAATGGCAGGCAGTTTGTGTTCATTGATCACGTCGTAAATGGGCCAGGCCATCTTGTCGTAAGGGTGGTAACCCTGCACCGTGGGGTGGAACTTGAAGCCCTTGACGCCTTCTTCTTTGATCAAGCGTTCGGCCTCGCGTGCGCCCATCTTGCCCTTGTGCGGGTCGATGCTGGCAAAGGCGATCATCATGTCGCTGTTGTCGCGCGCGGCCTTGGCGATCTCTTCGTTGGGGATGCGGCGGCGGCCCAACTGTGATTCGCTGTCGACGGTAAACATGACCAAGCCGATTTTCTTTTCGCGGTAATAGGCCACGGTTTCGTCGATGGTCGGGCGGCGGTTGCTGCCGAAAAATTTGTCGGCTGCGCGGTCGTATTCTTCGCCGTAGTTGTCAAACGGATTCCAGCAGCTCACTTCGGCGTGGGTGTGGATGTCGATGGCGATCAGGTCTTGGTATTTCATGGGTTCGAGGTTCCGTGGTTTCTGCTGAACGATAGCCGAAACGGCCAATTCAGTCTGTCTTGTGTCGGCCGCCGTTCTCAGCTTTTCATGCTCGCCTAGGGGAAACCCCCATGATGCAAAGCACCACGACCTGTCGACAATATGGTTATCAATAATAACCTTCTTGGCCAACAGGTCAAGTCATGACAGAGCGCCAAGATGACCCAGCAAAGCCACCCCATCCTCGACCGAGCCAAAATCCATGGCGTTTCCCTTGAAATGCAAGGGGCCGTCGCCGTGGTGCGCCTGTGCCGCCCGGCCAAGCGCAACGCCCTGAACGATGCGCTGATCGAGGCCTTGCGTGATGTGTTTCAAAACCTGCCTGAGGAAGCCGGAGCGGCAGTGATCCATGGGGAAGGCGACCATTTCTGCGCCGGTCTGGATTTGTCAGAACTCAAAGAACGCGACGCCAGTGAAGGCATCTTCCACTCGCGTGGCTGGCATGTCGCCCTGAACGCCGTCGAGCAAGGCCGAGTGCCTGTGGTCGCCGCCCTGCACGGCGCGGTGGTCGGTGGCGGTCTGGAGTTGGCCAGTGCTTGCCATATCCGCGTGGCCGACGAAACCGCCTTTTATGCGCTGCCCGAAGGCACACGGGGCATCTTCGTCGGCGGCGGCGGATCGGTGCGTGTACCCAAGCTGATTGGCGCGGCCCGCATGACCGACATGATGCTCACTGGCCGCGTCTACAACGCAGTGGACGGTGAACGCATTGGATTGGCCCAATACCTGGTGCCCACTGGCGGCGCATTGGCCAAGGCGGTCGAACTGGCCACACGCATTGCCACCAATGCGCCCATGACCAATTTCGCCTTGACTCACGCTCTGCCGCGCATTGCCGAGCAGCCTGCGGACCACGGCTTGTTCACCGAAGCGCTGATGGCCTCGATTGCCCAATCTGCGCCCGAAGCCAAAGCCCGCGTGCGCGCCTTCCTCGAAGGCAAAGCGGCCAAGGTGCAAAAAAGCTGAATCGGAGTCGCGCATGAACGCCCCTCAATTTCGCCCGCTCAAGTTCGGCGTGACCCGCGTCACTCTGCACGGCGGCGTGCCCGGCACCCAGTACCTCAAGGCCGATCAAGACCTGCAAGCCTTCCCGGACAGGCTGACAGACCGCCTTAAGCATTGGGCCCACGCCAAGCCCCAGCAAACTTTCATGGCTCGGCGCTTGAAAAATGCCGATGGCACGCTGGGTGACTGGAAACACATCACCTACGGCCAAGCGTGGCAAACGGCTCGCAGCATTGCGCAAAGCCTGATCAACCGTGGCCTGAGCGCAGAGCGTCCCGTGGTCATACTGAGCGAAAACAGCTTGGAGCATGCCCTGTTGGCCTTGGGCTGCCTCGTTGCAGGCGTGCCTTATGTGCCCACTTCGCCGCCCTACTCGCTGGTCAGCGTGGACTACGACAAGCTCAAACATGTGCTGAGCACGGTCACGCCGGGCTTGGTGTTTGCATCCGACGCGCGTTACGCCAAAGCCATCGCCGCCACGGTGGCCGACGACATGGAAATCACCATGGTCGAAGGCGACGTGCCTGGCCGCAAGGTCACGGCTTTTGACAACCTGTGCGCCACACCCGCCACACCCGCCGTGGATGACGCCATGGCCGCCACGGGCCCCGACACCATCGCCAAGTTTTTGTTCACCAGCGGCTCGACCAAGATGCCCAAGGCCGTCATCAACACCAACCGCTTATGGTGCGCCAACCAGCAACAAATGGCCCAATCCATGCCCGTTTTGGCCGAGCAAGAGTTGGTGCTGGTCGACTGGCTGCCCTGGAACCACACCTTTGGTGGCAACCACAACTTTGGCATGACCGTTTTCCATGGTGGCACGCTCTACATTGACGATGGCAAACCCACGCCCACGCTGATGCACGAGACCCTGCGCAACCTGCGCGAGATCGCACCCACGGTGTACTTCAACGTGCCCACGGGTTTTGAAGCGATTGCCAACGCCATGCAAACCGACGACCAGCTGCGCAAAACGCTGCTCTCGCGTGTGCAGATGTTCTTTTATGCCGGTGCCGCTTTGGCCCAGCCCATCTGGGACAGCCTGTACGCCAGCCAAGAGCGCGAAGTGGGCGAGCGCATCGTCATGGGCACGGGACTCGGGATGACCGAATCTGGCCCATTTGGCATTTTCGTGACCAACCCCTTTGTACAAGCAGGTGACTTGGGCGTGCCCGCCCCAGGCCTTGAGCTCAAGCTGGTGGACACCGAGGGCAAAACCGAAGTGCGCTACCGCGGCCCGAACATCACGCCCGGATACTGGCGCAACCCCGAAGAAACCGCTGCTTCGTTTGACGAAGAAGGGTACTTCAAGACCGGCGACGCAGTCCAATGGATCGACAAGAACAATGTGCACTTGGGCCTGAAGTTTGACGGGCGCATCGCCGAAGACTTCAAGCTGGCCACAGGGACTTTTGTGAGCGTGGGCCCCCTGCGGGCCAAGATCATCGCGGCAGGCGCACCCTTCATCCAGGACGCAGTGCTGACCGGCATCAACTTGAAAGAGGTCGGCGCCATGATTTTCCCGACCCCAGCGGTGCGTGCTTTGAGCGGTTTGGCTGCCGATGCGCCTTTGTCCGATGTGCTGAGCTCAGCCCCGGTGATTTCAAAGTTTCAAGACATCGTGAACACACTGGCCCAATCTGCCACGGGCAGCGCCAACCGCATTGCCCGGCTGTGCCTTTTGAGCGAACCACCCACCATCGACAAGGGCGAGATCACCGACAAAGGCTCGATCAACCAGCGCTCCGTTCTCAGTCACCGCGCAGTCACCGTCGCGGCGCTGCATGAAGGCACGCTTGCACACATTGTCAAACCCCAATGACCTCCCTGTAGGAGCGACGCCCACGTCGCGAAAATCCCCGCAATTCGCGACGAGGGCGTCGCTCCTCAAAAAACCGAAAGGAATTGAAAATGAACATCCAAGGACAAGCAGCTCTGGTCACCGGCGGTGGGTCCGGCCTGGGCGAAGCCACCGCACGCGAACTGGCACGCCTGGGCGCCAAGGTCGCCGTGCTCGACCTGAACATGGAGAACGCTGAGCGCGTGGCCAAAGACATCGCTGGCCTGGCCGTTCATTGCAACGTGTCCGACCCAGAGAGCATGCAGCATGCCATCGCCACCGCCGCAGCGGCACACGGCACCGCTCGCATCCTGATGCAAATCGCCGGCATCGGCACCGCCAAACGCGTGGTCGGCAAAGACGGCAAGGCCGCTGCGCTGGAGGAATTCGCCAAGGTCATCAACGTCAACCTGATCGGCACCTACAACGCAGCCCGCTTGTTTGCAGAGGCCTGCTCAAAACTCGACCCCATGGAGGACGGTGCGCGAGGCGTGATGGTCTTCACCGCTTCTGTTGCCGCCTTTGACGGTCAAGTGGGCCAGCAGGCCTACAGCGCCTCCAAAGCCGGTGTGGTCGGCATGACGCTGCCCATGGCGCGCGATCTGGCGCAGCATGGCATTCGCGTATGCACCATCGCCCCAGGCCTGTTCAAGACACCCCTGCTGGCGAGTTTGCCCGAGCCGATCCAGCAATCTCTGGCCGCCAGCATCCCCTTCCCGGCACGCTTGGGCAAGCCCAGCGAATTTGCCGAACTGGCCTGCCACATCGTGCACAACGACCACCTGAACGGTGAAGTCATCCGCCTGGACGGCGCTCTGCGCATGGCCCCGCGCTGAAAGCCAAGCATGTCCAAAACCGTTGTTTACGACGTGCAGGTGACCTTCGGTGACTGCGACCCGGCAGGCATCGTGTTCTTTCCCAACTTCTCCAAGTGGATGGACGCCTCGTCCTTGAATTTCTTCGTGAAGTGTGGCGTGCTGCCATGGCGCGAACTGGTCAAAACACGCGGCATCATTGGCACGCCGCTGTTGGAGATCAACACCAAGTTCGTCCGACCAGCCACCTATGGCGAAACCATCCAAGTGCACACCAGCGTGCAGGAATGGCGCGACAAGGTGTTTGTACACAAGCATGTGGTCATGCGCGATGAGACCGTGCTGTGCGAAGGCACCGAAGTGCGCGCCTTTTGCATCAAGCACCCCGAAGACCCGGACCGCATCAAAGCCATCCCCGTGCCCGTAGACATCAAGGCTTTGTGCAGTTGAAGTTCGTCCCATCTGAAACCACCACCGTTCCCCCCTGCGCTTTTTCAATCAACCCACCAAGGAGACAAGCATGACCCAACGTCGTGAGTTCATTCAATCCGCCGTCAGTGCTGCGGTACTGGGCAGCTCCGCTTTCCAGCTAGCCTGGGCACAAAGCGGTCTGCCCATTGAGCAAGTCAAAGTGCTTTATGGCTTTCCGCCAGGCAGTGCAGGCGACATCTGCGCACGCCGCGTGGCCGACAAGTTCGGTGGCACTGCCTTCAGCAAAAACGCCGGCATCATCGACAGCCGCCCAGGCGCCGGGGGTCAGATTGCCTTGAATTTGCTCAAGAGCGCGCCGACCGATGGCTCCGTCCTGGCCATGACCCCGTTTTCTGCCATTTCGCTGTACCCCCACATCTTCAAGAACTTGCAGTACAAGCCTTTTGAAGACTTCACCCCTGTGGGCACGGCATCCATGATCCACCATGGTCTGGCCGTGGGGCCCATGGTGCCTGCCAGCGTCAAAAACGTGAAAGACTTTGTGGCCTGGGCCAAAGCCAATCCCGCACAAGCGAGCTACGGCTCACCGGCTGCAGGTTCCACACCTCACTTCATTGGGGCCTTGTTGGGTTTGAACCAGAACTTCGAGTTCAAACACGTGCCCTACCGTGGTTCGGTGCCGGGTGTGACCGATGTGGTCGGCGGCCAGATCGCTTGCATGTTCACCCCGCACGGCGACTTCATAGCCAACCACAAGGCTGGCAAGATGCGCATCATTGCCACGTCGGGCAAAACCCGTTCCCCTTTTGTGCCCGACGTCGCCACCTTCGCAGAACAGGGCTTTCCTGAGTTGACAGTGGAAGAATGGTTCGGCTTTTATGCGCCTGCCAAAACCCCAGCCAACGTGATTCAAGCCGCCAACGCAGCCATCAACGCGGCACTGAAAGACAAAGCGGTGCAAGACGCGTTCACGGTGGTCGGCTTGATCCCATTCGGTGGCACACCTGCCGAGCAACTCAAAAGCTCACAAGTGGAGCTGGAGCGCTGGGCACCACTGATCAAACGCATTGGTTTCACTGTGGACTCCTGATCCGTCCATCAGACGGATCACTGCCGGAGCGCCATGTGGGTGCTCCGGTGTTTTTGATGGACATCCACACGCCATGAACGCCCACCCACCCCGCACCGATGACGTGCAGTTGGTGTTGGTCTGAGTCGGCAAGGAAGTAGCACCATGGCCCATGCCGCCCCGTCCCCCGCCAAAAGCACCACCAGCCTCACTTTGGCAAACCAAGCAAGCTTGCCCGTGGTCAGCGCCGTCGATCAAGTAGACACCTCTTACCTGCAAACCCTGCTGGGCTACAACGCCCGCCGTGCAGCACTGACCATCATCGAAGGCTTTTTGGAACGCATGGCCGAGTTCGGCCTGCGCCCAGTGGACTTTTCGGTGATGTCGGTCATCCAGCACAACCCTGGCGTGACCTCGCGCCAGCTGTGCGCCGCGCTGAACCTGCTGCCCCCCAATCTGGTGGGGCTGGTCCAGTCCCTCGAAGCGCGTGGCCTGATCCATCGACAACCCCACCCCACCGATGGCCGCGCAGTGGGTTTGCACCCCACATCCAAAGGCTCCGCGTTGATGCAAAAAGCCGAGCAGGCCGCCACCGACCTGGAAGTGGCCCGCTCAGCCCGGCTGACCTCTGCCCAGCGCAAGACCTTGCTGGAGTTGCTGCAAAAAATCTACCTCTGATGCGCTGCCGAGGCGACCTCTCTGGCGTCTGAGCGACAGCACTGCAAACGCGGCTCTGGCAGGATGCAGCCATCCTTCACCGCACGGAAACATACATATGAAAACCTCCTTGCCCGTTGACAGTGACAGGGCTCTGCTGATCGGTCGCCTGTGGCTGCCCGGCGCAGGTGCCACCTTGGTGGCCGTGACCGAATCCACCGTGCACGACCTCAGCACGCTCGCCCTCACCTGCAGCGAATTGCTCGATCTGACCGATGCGGCAGCGAGCGTGCGCCAGTGTCTGGCAGACGGCAGCGCCAAGCCACTGGCCAGCACAGCCGCCGTTCTGGCCAACAGCGATGAGACCAGCCGCGACGCCCAAGCCCCCTGGTTCATGGGCCCTTGCGATCTGCAAGCCATCAAGGCCGCAGGCGTGACTTTTGTGGCCAGCATGCTCGAGCGTGTCATCGAAGAACAAGCCCGTGGCGACGCCAGCCGTGCCGAAGCCGTGCGCCAAGCGGTGGTGGCCGTGATCGGCGACAACTTGCGCAGCGTCAAGCCCGGCTCCCCCGAATCGGCCAAGCTCAAAGAGGTTTTGCTGGCCCAAGGCATGTGGTCTCAATACCTCGAAGTGGGCATCGGGCCCGATGCAGAGATTTTTACCAAAGCCCAGCCCATGAGCGCCGTGGGCAGCGGCAGCCAAGTGGGCATCCACCCCGGCAGCGTCTGGAACAACCCCGAACCCGAAGTGGTGCTGGCGGTCAACTCGCGCGGCACGGTGGTCGGCGCCACGCTGGGCAACGATGTCAACCTGCGTGACTTTGAGGGCCGCAGCGCCTTGCTGCTGGGCAAAGCCAAAGACAACAATGCCAGCTGCGCCATCGGCCCCTTCATCCGCCTGTTTGATGCCCACTTTGGCATTGACGATGTGCGCCAATGCGAGCTGACCTTGAACGTGCAGGGGCCAGAGGGCTTTGTCATGCAAGGCAGCAGCTCGCTCAGCCAAATCAGCCGGGACCCGTTTGACCTGGCCAGTCAGGCCATGGGCCCCTGCCACCAGTATCCGGACGGCATGATGCTGTTCCTGGGCACCATGTTCGCGCCGACCCAGGACCGCCATGGCCCGGGCCAGGGCTTCACCCACGTGGTGGGTGACAAGGTGAGCGTGTCCACCCCACTGCTGGGCACCTTGTTCAACCGGGTCACCACCTCCGACCTGGCTGCGCCTTGGACTTATGGCGCGCGGGCCTTGATGCGCGATCTGGCGCGCCGGGGCCTGCTGGCATAATTTCGGGCTTGAACGTGGCCCTCCCTGGCCACTTTCTTTTGAAAGAACACCATGAACACCACCCCCTCCGGCCTGCAATACGAAGACACCGTGGTTGGCGAAGGCGCTGAGGCCATCCAAGGCCAAGACGTCACCGTGCATTACACCGGCTGGCTCTACAAGGACGGCCAACAAGGCGCGAAGTTCGATTCGAGCCGCGACCGCCACGACCCTTTCGTGTTCCCACTGGGCGCAGGCATGGTCATCAAAGGCTGGGACGAAGGCGTGGCCGGCATGAAGGTTGGTGGGCAACGCACACTGATCATCCCAGCGGAACTCGGCTACGGCGCCCGCGGCGCAGGTGGCGTGATTCCACCCAACGCCACCCTGAAATTTGACGTTGAACTGCTGGCCACCGAATAAAGCCGGGTGATGCCGCTGACAGCTGCCCCCTTCTGGATCAGGGTCATCGCTTTGACAAGTTGCGCCTGGTTGAGCGTCCTGTGCGCGCACGCCAAGCCGCCCACCGTGGCGAAATTACCCCGCCCCAAAGCTGTGCCGGTGTCCAAAACACTGTCCAAAAGCCTGGCGGCGTGGGATAAAAAACGGCTTCAAGATGCCAAGGATTGCGCGAAGGACGCCGCGCCGATCCAGGCGCATGGAAAGGACCATCCTGGTCTTTACCAGTACGACGTTCGATATGAAGTTTTTCTCGACAGTCCAGAAATTTTCTCTGTCGGCAGCGTGTTGAATGTTTATTGTGGCGGGCCTTACCCTGCGGTTGCAGAGATTGCTGCAGTTTTTGATATCAGCACGGGAAAGATGTATGACCCGTTGAAACTTTATGCCATCGCGAACCGCACAGACCATGACGGTAGCGAGTTGCTGCCTTCGGTTCGAACACTGATTCGGCAGCGCCTGCTGGCTCAGCGCAAACCCTCCCCTAAAGACGACGAATGCATTGGCGTCATTGAACGAGACGAAATTCGTTTCTTGGACAAGGACACCCTCGCTTTGGGGCCTGAGGGCCTGCACGTCATGTATTCAGGTCCGCACGTGGTCCAAGCCTGCTATGGCCCTGTGGTCTTGCCCTATGCCAGTTTGAAGAAATACCGCCAAGCCAAAGAGGCTCACAGAATTCACTGGACTCACTGATTTCTCGCATCACCCCTCTTGAAATAAGGGTTTGGCACCCCCAGTTAGCCAACAATCTTTGAAAAATACCCCCCAAATGACAGATCCAATGACACCCCCACAAGCCGACAGGACCAGCGCTGAAGCCCATCACCCTGCAGCCGCCGAAGCCATTCAGTCACTTGACCCGTTGGCCGATGCCCAGGCCGAACTGGCCAACCTGAAAGCACAAAACACCGACTTGGCCGACCAGTACCTGCGTGCCCAAGCCGATGTGCAAAACGCCCGCCGCCGCGCAGACGAAGACATCAGCAAAGCGCGCAAGTTTGCGGTTGAAGGCTTTGCCGACAGCCTGCTGCCCGTGCTCGACAGTCTGGAAGCCGGTTTGGCCATCCCCAACGCCACAATTGAGCAGATCCGCGAAGGCTCCGAGGCCACCTTGCGCCAACTCAAAAGTGCCCTTGAGCGCAACAAAGTGGTCGAGATCGCTCCACCTGCGGGCACCAAATTCGACCCGCACCACCACCAAGCCATCAGTGTGGTGCCGGCCGAGCAAGAAGCCAACACCGTGGTCACGGTGCTGCAAAAGGGCTACCTGATCGCCGACCGTGTGCTGCGCCCTGCATTGGTGACGGTCACCGCGCCCAAATAACGCCACGTTGAGACCGCAAAAACCTTTTTTGGCGTGTGGGGACTTGAAATGTGTCCCCCTCGCCCCATTTGCAAAACATCTGCACTTTCACTGAATTTTGGAGAATCACATGGGAAGAATCATCGGTATTGACCTGGGCACCACCAACTCGTGCGTGGCCATCATGGAAGGCAACACGACCAAAGTGATCGAGAACGCCGAAGGCGCTCGCACCACCCCGTCGATCATTGCCTACCAGGAAGACGGCGAAATCCTGGTTGGCGCCTCGGCCAAGCGCCAAGCGGTCACCAACCCCCGCAACACGCTGTACGCGGTAAAGCGCCTGATCGGCCGCAAGTTCGCTGAAAAAGAAGTCCAAAAAGACATCGACATGATGCCTTACACCATCGCCAAAGCCGACAACGGTGACGCGTGGGTGGAAGTGCGCGGCCAGAAAATGGCGCCGCCGCAAATCAGCGCCGAGATTTTGCGCAAGATGAAGAAAACCGCCGAAGACTACCTCGGCGAAGAAGTGACCGAGGCCGTGATCACGGTGCCCGCTTACTTCAACGACGCGCAGCGCCAGGCCACCAAAGACGCGGGCCGCATTGCTGGCTTGGATGTCAAACGCATCATCAACGAGCCCACCGCTGCGGCCTTGGCTTTCGGTCTGGACAAAAACGAAAAGGGCGACCGCAAGATCGCCGTGTATGACCTGGGTGGCGGCACGTTTGACGTGTCCATCATCGAAATCGCCGACGTCGACGGCGAAAAGCAATTCGAAGTGCTGTCCACCAACGGCGACACTTTCTTAGGCGGCGAAGACTTCGACCAGCGCATCATCGACTTCATCATTGCCGAGTTCAAGAAAGAATCCGGCGTGGATTTGGCCAAAGACGTGCTGGCCTTGCAGCGCCTCAAAGAAGCCGCTGAAAAAGCCAAGATCGAGCTGTCGAGTTCCGCGTCTACTGACGTGAACCTGCCCTACATCACCGCTGACGCCACTGGCCCCAAACACCTGAACGTCAGGCTGACACGCGCCAAGTTGGAGCAGTTGGTGGAAGAGCTGATCGAGCGCACCATCGCCCCTTGCCGCACGGCCATCAAGGACGCTGGCGTGTCGGTCTCTGACATCCATGACGTGATTTTGGTGGGCGGCATGAGCCGGATGCCCAAGGTGCAGGAAAAGGTCAAGGAATTCTTCGGCCAGGAACCCCGCAAGGACGTGAACCCTGACGAAGCCGTGGCGGTTGGCGCCGCCATCCAGGGCCAGGTGCTCTCGGGTGACCGCAAGGACGTGCTGCTGCTGGACGTGACCCCTTTGAGCCTGGGCATCGAGACCATGGGCGGTGTCATGACCAAGATGATCACCAAGAACACGACCATCCCGACCAAGTTCGCACAGACCTTCTCGACCGCCGAAGACAACCAGCCTGCCGTCACCATCAAGGTGTTCCAGGGCGAGCGCGAAATCGCTTCTGGCAACAAGGCGCTGGGCGAATTCAACCTCGAAGGCATCCCTCCTGCATCGCGCGGCACGCCCCAGATCGAGGTGTCCTTTGACATTGACGCCAACGGCATCTTGCACGTGGGCGCCAAGGACAAAGGCACTGGCAAGGAAAACAAGATCACCATCAAAGCCAACTCGGGTTTGTCAGAAGCTGAAATCCAGCAGATGGTAAAAGACGCCGAACTGAACGCGGCAGAAGACAAGAAAAAACTGGAGCTGGTGCAGGCACGCAACTCGGGTGAAGCCTCGGTTCACAGTGTCAAGAAAAGCTTGACTGAGCACGGTGACAAGATCGAAGCGGCTGAAAAAGAAGCCATCGAAAAAGCCATCAAAGGCCTCGAAGAAGTGCTGACGGGCGAAGACAAAGACGCCATCAATGCCAAGACCGAAGCCCTGATGACCGCCAGCCAAAAGCTGGGCGAGAAGGTCTATGCCGAGATGCAGGCGCAGCAAGCTGCGGCCAGTGCCGGCGCTCCCGAAGCCAAGCCCCAGGACGACAACGTCGTGGACGCTGAAGTCAAGGAAGTCAAAAAGGGCTGAAACCCCTGACCTGCAGCCCAGGCTGCAATCCCGCCGCGCAAGCCGATTCAGCCCTCTGAATCGCCTTCGCGGCGTTCTTGTTCTAACGGTTTGATTCACCCATGGCCAAACGAGATTTTTATGAAGTGCTGGGCGTTGCCAAAAACGCCTCGGACGAAGACATCAAAAAGGCTTATCGCAAGTTGGCGATGAAGTTCCACCCTGACCGCAACCAGGGGGAAGCGGCGAAAGATGCCGAAGCCAAATTCAAAGAGGTCAAAGAGGCCTACGAGATGCTGTCTGACGCTGAAAAACGTGCCGCATATGACCAATACGGTCATGCGGGTGTGGACCCCAATATGCGTGGCGGTCCCGGCGGTGAGGGCTTTGGTGGATTTGGCGAAGCATTTGGTGACATTTTTGGCGACATCTTTGGTGGCGGCGGTGGCGGCGCCCGAGGTGGCCGCTCAGGCCGTCAGGTCTTTCGGGGCAATGACCTGAGTTACGCCATGGAGGTCACACTCGAAGAGGCCGCCAACGGCAAGGATGCCCAACTGCGCATTCCCAGTTGGGAGTCGTGCGACACCTGCAGCGGCTCTGGCGCCAAACCCGGCACCTCGGCCAAAACCTGTGCAACGTGCCACGGGCAAGGCCAGGTGCAGATGCGACAGGGCTTTTTCAGTGTGCAGCAAACCTGCCCGCACTGCCGGGGCACCGGCAAGATCATCCCCGACCCTTGCGGCACCTGCCACGGTCAGGGCAAGCTCAAAAAGCAAAAAACACTCGAAGTCAAAATCCCGGCCGGCATCGACGACGGCATGCGCATCCGCAGCGCAGGCAATGGCGAGCCTGGCACCAATGGAGGCCCCGCAGGTGACCTGTACATCGAGATTCGCCTCAAGAAACACGACATCTTTGAGCGCGATGGCGACGACCTGCACTGCGCGGTGCCCATCAGCTTCTCCAAAGCGGCGCTGGGTGGTGAGATCGAAGTGCCCACGCTGGGCGGCAAAGCGGCGATCGACATTCCGGAAGGCACCCAAACCGGCAAGCAGTTCCGACTGCGCGGCAAAGGCATCAAGGGCGTGCGCGCCAGCTACCCCGGCGACTTGTATTGCCACATCACGGTCGAGACGCCCGTCAAGCTCACCGAGCACCAAAAAAAGCTGCTCAAAGAGTTTGAAGAATCCCTCAAAAAGGGGGGCTCCAAACACCAGCCCTCCGAGGGCGGCTGGGCCGACAAGCTCAAAGGCTTTTTTGGTGCGTGAACCTGCACTTGCATGACAGGGCCCGCAGACGCGGGCCCTTTTCCTTGATGCAGGTCAAGATCTGCACGGCATGACTTCCTAACATGGAGGCATGAGCGCCACCATCACCTTCCTCGGCGGAGCCGACACCGTCACCGGCTCCAAATACCTGGTCGAGCTCAACGGCCAGCGCTTGCTGGTGGACTGCGGTTTGTTTCAGGGCTACAAACAGTTGCGCCTGCGCAATTGGAACCCCTTGCCCGTGCCCGCCAAAGACATTGACGCGGTCATCCTGACCCACGCCCATCTGGACCACAGCGGCTACCTGCCCTTGCTGGTCAAAGAAGGCTACACCGGGCAGATCCATGGCACCTCAGGCACTTGCGACCTGTGCCGCATCTTGCTGCCCGACAGCGGACACATCCAGGAAGAAGACGCTTTTTTTGCCAATCGGCATGGTTTTTCCAAACACACGCCGGCCCTGCCGCTGTACACCAAGCAAGACGCAATGGTCAGCCTCACTCAATTGCGCCCCGAACACCTCGGGCCATGGTTTGAACCCATACAGGGTTGGAAAGCACGCTTCACAAGCGCAGGGCACATCTTGGGGGCGGCCAGTCTGCTGCTTGAAGTGGCAGGCCGCCGAATTTTGTTCTCGGGCGATCTGGGACGCCCTGACGACCCCTTGATGAACCCGCCCGAGCCACCACCCCAGGCCGACACCGTGCTGATGGAGTCCACATACGGTGACCGGCAGCACCCTCACGCAAACCTGTTCGCTGAGCTGGGCCCCTTGTTGCAAAAACTGGCAAGGCGCGGCGGCGTGGCGGTGGTGCCGGTTTTTGCCGTGGGGCGTGCGCAAGCTGTGTTGCACACGATTGCGCAACTCAAGGCCGCAGGCGAATTGCCCAGGGGCCTGCCCATCTTTCTGGACAGCCCCATGGCCATCCACACCACCGCTTTGTTTGAAAAGCACATGGGCGAGCATCGGCTCAATTTGGCGGAAGTCCACGCCATGGACCGGGTCGCCACCATGCTCGAAACGCCCGAGCAATCGAAATCCTTGGCGGCGCGGCATGGCCCGATGGTGATACTGGCCGCCAGTGGCATGGCCACAGGTGGGCGCGTGCTGCACCACCTGGCCAATTACGCGGGGGACCACCGCAACTTGGTCATCTTGACCGGCTACCAATCCCCTGGCACGCGCGGCGCCACGCTGGCCAGTGGCCGCAGCACGGTGCGCATCCACGGGCAGGACGTCACTGTGCGGGCCGAGGTGGTGCAGATCGCATCGGCATCAGCCCATGCCGACAGCAACCAGTTGCTCTCGTGGTTGCACCAAATGCCCAGTGCGCCCGATCAGGTCCATGTGGTCCATGGCGAGCGCGAAGCCTCCGACATGCTGCGCCAACGGATAGAACACGAAATCAAGTGGCGCGCTGTTGTGCCGGAGATGGGTTCGGTCTGGCCCTTGTAGGCTCAGAGGAATCGGTCAAGCAACTTGCGGGAATGCCTGTCCATGCCCGCCAGATCGCGGATCAGGTATTGCACGCCATCGGCATCGTTGATCAACAAAACGCTGCCCGTCAGGCGTCGGATGTCTTCTTCGCCTTTGAGCATGAAGCGTGCGGTGCCCCGATCGGTTTCCACCGTCCAAGTGCTGGGGGTGACCCAACTGCTCACCCCTTTGAGTTGCAAAATTTCTGGCAAAAACTCACGCTCCTGGATGGCTTCGCGCAGGCGCAATTGCAATGCACCCTCGACCGCATCCAGCCGTTCAAACCAAGCCAGTTCATGGCCTTCGGCGTCCATGACCCCAGCGCCCAAGTCAGGCGCGGTGACGGGGTAGGCCCGCACCACCACCACCTGCTCGTGGCGCACGCCCTGCGCGTCGGTCCAGACCCAACGGCCCAGGGCATCGCGTTGCAAATCGCCGTTCATGCTGTCACTCCTTGGGCTTGCCCGAGACCGAGCACAGGACCCTCTGCTTCGGCTTGCCGCTGCTGGGCTTCGTAAAGACGCCAGTAAGCGCCCTGAGTTTGCATGAGCGCATCGTGCGTGCCCTCTTCCACCACCAGGCCTTTGTCCATCACCACCAAGCGGTCGGCCTTGCGCAAGGTCGACAGGCGGTGGGCAATGGCAATCGTCGTGCGTCCTCGCACCAGGTTGTCGAGCGCACGCTGGATTTCTTTTTCGGTTTCGGTGTCTACCGCCGAGGTGGCTTCATCCAGAATCAAGATGCGCGGGTTGATCAGCAAGGCCCGAGCGATCGAGATGCGCTGGCGTTCACCGCCCGACAAGCCCTGGCCTCGCTCGCCCACCAGCGAGTCGTAGCCTTGAGGCATGCGCAAGATGAACTCGTGGGCGTGTGCGGCGCGGGCCGCCTCCAAGATTTCTTCGCGCGTGGCCTCGGGTTTGCCGTAGGCGATGTTGTCGGCGATGGTGCCAAAAAACAGGAAAGGCTCTTGCAGCACCAAGCCAATTTGGCGGCGGTAATCGGCGATTTTGAGCTGTCGAATGTCGACGCCATCGAGCTCGATGGCGCCTTCACTCAGGTCGTAGAAACGGCAAATCAGGTTGACCAGCGTGCTTTTGCCCGAGCCGCTGTGGCCCACCAGACCGATCATCTGGCCGGGCTGAATATCCAAGTTGAGCTGACGAATCACAGCGCGGTTGCCATAGCGAAAGCCAGCATCCCGCACCACGATGTGCCCTGTGACTTGGGTGGGCAAAGCCACCGGTGTCGTGGGCTCAGGCACGCTGGAGACTTGGTCCAAGATGTCAAAAATGCGTTTGGCCCCAGAAGCGGCTTTTTGGGTGTGCGACACGATGCGGCTCATGGAATCGAGCCGTGTGTAAAAGCGCCCGATGTAGGCCAAAAAGGCCGTCATCACACCCACCGTGATTTTGTCGTGCGCGACCAGCCAAATGCCAAAGGCCCAGACCACCAGCAAGCCCACTTCGGTCATGAGCGTCACCGTGGGCGAAAACAGGGACCACACCCGGTTGAGCCGGTCATTGACCAGCAGGTTGTGGCGGTTGGCGTCCTTGAAGCGTTGGGCCTCGCGGTCTTCTTGCGCAAAAGCCTTCACCACCCGGATGCCTGGAATGGTGTCTGCCAAAACGTTGGTCACCTCGGCCCAGACCCGGTCGATTTTTTCAAAGCCGGTGCGCAGCTTCTCGCGCACCACATGGATCAGCCAGCCGATGAACGGCAGCGGCAACAAAGTCACCGCAGCGAGCGTCGGGTTGATGGAAATCAGGATCACCGCCGTCATCGCGATCATCAACACATCGGTCGCAAAGTCGAGCAGGTGCAGCGACAGAAACACGTTGATGCGGTCGGTCTCGTTGCCAATGCGGGCGATCAAGTCACCCGTGCGGCGCTCACCGAAATACTCCAGCGAGAGGTTCAGCAAATGCTGGTAGGTGGTGGTGCGCAAATCGGCCCCGATGCGCTCTGACACCAAGGCCAGGATGTAGGTCTTGGCCCAACCCAGCCCCCAAGCCAGCAAGGCCGATCCGAAGAGACCCACCAAGTACCAAGAGACCTGCTCGGGCTCGATGGGCTTGCCGCTCTGGTACGGAATCAAAATCTCGTCCATCAGCGGCATCGTGAGGTAAGGGGGCACCAATGTTGCCGCTGTTGCCGCCAGTGTGAGCAAAAAACCCGACAGCAATGATGTGCGGTAAGGTCGGGCAAAACGCCAGAGCTTGAGCAGCGCCCAGGTCGACGGCGGGGTGAGGTCATCCCGACCACAGCTCATGCACTCCACATCGTCCCCGCTCATCACCGCTTGGCAAACGGGGCACACCGAACCAGACAGGCGCTGTTGCAAAGGCACCCCTTGGGCCTCGTCACTCTTGTGCAAATCCAGCTGCCCGGCCATGCGAGAAGCGGCCGCTTGCAAGCCCAAAGTGAAGCGCCACACCGCCAAACGCGCATTGCCTCGTAACAGTTCCAGAGACCCGACACCGGCGTGGTCGCTCAGTTTCAGCGTTAAATCAGGGTCTAAGTTCCAACTTTGCCAATTTTTTTGGTCTTCAAACCGCGTCAAGAGCCGTTGATCGGTCAAAATAAGTGGAGTTTTTGCGAATTTCAGTGACGTGTTCAGGTCAACTTCAAGAAAGGCTGAAACGTTTTCATCAGGTTGAAACAATGCTTTGACCTCCGCAAGCCAAGCATCCGGAATGACCGGACGTGACGCAGAGGAGGGTATTGAAGTCATGTAATGCAAACCTGAAGCGGCCCGGGATTTCCCGGCAACCAAGAAATCATCCGATTGAAGAATGGCTCCGTTTATGCCTATGCACCCAGTCCACACTGAGCGAAAAGCCGAAAACCTGAATGGTCGGCCATTGTATCGCCGAGCATTTTTTACATGAGCGCCAAAGACATCCTGTTTCTGCGCACGACGTACCTGCGCGGCCCCAACATCTGGACTTACCGTCCCGTCATCGAAGCGCTGATCGACATTGGCGAGCTCGAAGACTTCCCCTCCAACACCCTGCCCGGCTTCAACGACCGGCTCAAGGCTTGGTTGCCCACCATGATCGAGCACCGCTGCACGCCCGGCGTGCGTGGCGGCTTTTTCCAACGGTTGGACAACGGCACTTGGCCTGGTCACATCCTTGAACACGTGAGCCTGGAGCTGCAAACCCTCGCGGGCATGCCCACCGGATTTGGCAAAGCCCGCGAGGCAGGGCCGCGCGGCGTCTACAAAGTGGTGATCCGCACCGACCACGAAGACGTTGGCCGTGCCGCCCTCCACATGGCGCGTGAACTGATCCTGGCCGCCATCCACGACACGCCTTACGATGTGCCAGCCGATGTGGCCCGCCTGACCGACATGGTCGACAGCCTGTGCGTCGGCCCCAGCACGGCGAGCATCGTCGAAGCCGCCGTCGATCGGCGCATCCCCTTCATTCGCCTCAATGCAGGCAACCTGGTGCAACTGGGCCATGGTGTTAACCAACGGCGCATCTGGACGGCCGAGACCGACCGCACCAGCGCCATTGCCGAAGGCATCTCCAAAGACAAAGACCTGACCAAACAGCTTTTGACCATGTGCGGCATCCCGGTGCCTGAAGGCATCGTGGTCGAGTCCCCTGCAGCGGCTTGGGAAGCTGCGCAAGAAATCGGCGTCCCCGTTTGCGTCAAGCCCAGCGATGGCAACCGTGCCCGAGGTGTTTCATTGGATCTGCGCGAACAAGCCGACATTGAAGCCGCATTCGCAGTGGCGCAAGAACAAGGCAGCGAAGTCATCGTTGAAAAATTCGTTGTTGGCGTGGAACACCGCCTGCTGGTGGTGGGCGACCGCCTGGTGGCCGCGACCAAAGGTGAAACAGCCAGCATCCATGGCGATGGCCAACACACCGTGCGTGAATTGGTGGAACTGCAAATCAACTCCGACCCCCGCCGCGGAAGCGACGGCAGCCTGCCCCTTGAGCGGGTGCGCCTGCGCAGCGGCAGCCCCGAGGTGCTCGAACTCCAGCGCCAAAACCTGACCCCAGACACCGTGCCCGAGGCAGGTCGTCAGGTGCTGGTCAAGCGCACGGGCAACATGACCACCGACGTGACGGATGAAGTTCATCCAGATGTGGCCAGTCAAGCCGTTTTGGCCGCCCGCGTGGTGGGCTTGGACATTGCGGGTGTGGATGTGGTCACCCCGAGCATCACTCACACACTGGCCAGTGCGGGCGGTGTCATCGTGGAGGTCAATGCCGGCCCCAGCTTGTTGATGCATCTGAACCCGGCTGTCGGTCAGCCTCGCCCTGTCGGTGAAGCCATTGCACAACATTTGATTCCGTCCTCCGACAGTGGCCGAATCCCTGTCGTTGGCATCATGGGCGACGGAGACACCACACGCAGCGCCAAGCTCACGGCCTGGCTGCTCCACATCAAAGGTTTTCACACGGGCTTGGCCTGCGCAGACGGCCTTTACTTGGATCAACGCCAACTGCAAGCTAGAGGCGCAATGGATTTCGAACAAGCCCAACGTCTGCTGATCAACCGATCGGTCCAAGCGGCCGTGTTCGAAAGCGATGCACGCCATCTGTTGGAGCAAGGCATGCCTTATGACCGGTGCCATGTCGGCATCGTCACAAGCATGCCCAAAGCCGCGGGTCTAGAAGACCTCTATGCCGGGCCGGACGAGAAAATCCCAACGTACATCCGCACCCAGATTGACCTGGTGCTGGGCAACGGTTACGCCGTGCTCAATGCCGCAGATGAGGCCGTGGCCGATCTGGCGCAGTACAGCGATGGTAGTGTGATTTTTTATGCCCAGACGCAAGAAGAGCCCCGCTTGGCCGCGCACCGCGAGACCGGTGGCCGCACAGCGTTTTGGCGTGAAGGCCTGTTGATCCTGGCGCAAGGCGCCAACGAGATCGAAGTGTTGTCCATTCACCGCCCGGCCGTGGCCCGGCTCCTCAAAGGCGGTCAACTCTCCACCGATGACATGATGATCGCAGCCTGCGCGGCTTGGGCGCTGGACATGCCCGCCGACATGATCCGTGCCGGCGTCAAGAGTTACGGGCAAAACGCCCTATCCATCTGAGTCAAAAGACAGGAACACTGGTTCATGGAAGTGTCAAGAATTCGCGCCCTGCGCGGCCCCAATTTGTGGAGCCGGCACACCGCCATTGAAGTCATCGTGACCTGCCCAGAAGCAGAGTGCAGCTTACCCCCTGCCGTCGAACAGCAATTGCGCCGCATTTTCCCGGAAGTAGGGACCATCGAAGGCAGCCGCCCGCGTCAATCGACCAGCATGGCCCATGCCCTCGAGAAGGTCACTTTGGGCCTGCAATCGCAAGCCGGTTGCCCCGTGACATTCAGCCGCACGACACCCACAGAGGTGGCAGGCACTTACCAAGTATCGGTCGAGTACACAGAGGAGTCCGTAGGTCGAATGGCACTCGATTTGGCGGTCAAGCTTTGCCAAGCGGCATTGACTGGTCAAGCTTTTGACTTGGAAGCAGCTCTCGCGCAATTGCACGAGCTCGACGAAGACGACCGCCTGGGGCCATCCACCGGCTCGATTGTGGACGCCGCAGTGGCCAGAGGCATCCCATATCGCCGACTGACTCAGGGCAGCTTGGTGCAATTCGGCTGGGGTTCCAAGCAGCGGCGCATCCAGGCCGCTGAAATCGACGCCACCAGTGCCATTGCCGAGTCGATCGCGCAGGACAAAGACCTGACCAAAAGCCTGCTGCACGCCGCTGGCGTTCCCGTGCCTTGGGGTCGCCCTGCCCGTTCGCTGCAAGACGCCTGGTCCATCGCCCAAGACATTGGCCTGCCCGTCGTGGTCAAGCCGCAAGACGGCAACCAAGGCAAAGGCGTCACCGTCAACATCACCGAGCGCGAAGCATTTGACAAGGCCTACATGACTGCCGAGCGCTACGGCACCGTGCTGGTCGAAAAATTCTTGCCCGGTCACGACTACCGATTGCTGGTGGTGGGCGACAAGCTGGTAGCGGCCGCCCGCCGCGAGCCCCCGCTGGTGGTGGGTGACGGCACGCACACCGTTCGCCAGTTGGTCGACCAGGTCAACGCCGACCCGCGCCGTGGCGTGGGCCACGCGACCTCGTTGACCAAAATCCGTTTTGACGACATCGCCATTGGCCGCCTGCACGAACAAGGCCTGGAGCCCGAATCGGTGCCCGAAAAAGGCCGCCGCGTCATCCTGCGCAACAACGCCAATCTGTCCACCGGGGGCACCGCCACGGACGTGACCGACGAAGTCCACCCCGAAGTGGTCGCCCGCGTGGTGGCTGCGGCCCAGATGGTGGGCCTGGACATCTGCGGTGTGGACGTGGTGTGCGAATCCGTTGAGCGCCCGCTCGAAGAGCAGAACGGCGGCATCGTCGAAGTCAATGCCGCGCCGGGTTTGCGCATGCACGTGACGCCTTCCTATGGCAAAGGCCGCGATGTGGGCCAAGTCGTGATCAACCAGATGTTTCCCCATGGCGAGAACGGCCGCATCCCGGTCATTGCCGTCACTGGCACCAACGGCAAAACCACGACCGTGCGCCTGACCGCCCACCTCATCAAGGCACAAGGCCTGCGCGTGGGCATGACCAACACCGATGGCGTGTACGTCAACGGCCGACAGACCGACAGCGGTGACTGCAGCGGCCCACGCAGCGCCCGCAACGTGCTGATGCACCCCGAAGTGGATGCCGCCGTGTTCGAGACAGCTCGAGGCGGCCTGCTGCGCGAAGGTTTGGCTTTTGACCGATGCAAAGTGGCCGTCGTGACCAATTTGGGGGCAGGAGACCATCTGGGACTGAACTACATCACCACGCTCGAGGACCTGTCTGTCCTCAAGCGCGTGATCGTTCTGAACGTCGAGAGCGATGGCATGGCCGTGCTCAACGCGGCCGACCCCGCTGTGACAGCCATGGCCCCCCACTGCCCGGGAGACGTGACCTTCTTTGCGCTCGACGTGAACCAGCCCGCTCTCGCCGCCCACCGCGCGCAAGGCAAACGCGTGGTCTTTGTGGACGATGGCGCCATCGTGGCCCAAAAAGGCAAACAAGTGTTCCGCATTCCGCTGTCCCAAGTGCCGCTGACGCGCAACGGCCAGATCGGCTTTCAAACCGAAAACGTGCTCGCGGCCATCGGCGCGGCCTGGGCGGTGGGCATCACCTGGGAGGCGATCGCGCAAGGCCTGGAAACTTTCATCAGCGACATCCAAGGTGTGCCCGGGCGCTTCAACTTGTTCGATTACCGGGGTGCCACTTTGATCGCCGACTACGGCCACAACCCGGACGCCATTCAGGCGCTGGTCAACGCCGTGGACAACATGCCCGCCAACAAACGCGTTGCTGTCATCAGTGGCGCGGGCGACCGCCGCGACGAAGACATCCGAGACCAAACCAAAATTCTCGGGGAGGCCTTTGACGATGTGGTGCTCTACCAAGACGCATGCCAGCGCGGGCGGGCCGACGGCGAAGTGCTGGAACTGCTGCGGCAAGGGCTGCAAGGGGCCTCGCGCACGAACCATGTGGAATCCATTCAAGGCGAATTCAACGCGATCGACACCGCCTTGGCCCGTCTCCATCCGGGTGACTTGTGCCTGATCTTGATCGACCAGGTCGAAGAAGCACTGGCTTACATCACGGCAAAGGTCAAAGCCTCAACCTGACATCTTCATGGCCAGCGCCACACTGACCATGAACACCCCCACAAAAAGCCCCCAGTGACGCCAGTCCTGGGGGTTTTTCTCAGTGATTCGGTACAGAGCAGCGCCCGCGAAAATCGCACCCAATAAAGCCGCAAGCATGCCCAGGCCATTGGCCAGCACACTTTCTGGCCAGAAAGCCGTGACCAAGGCACTGACCAGCAAACTCACGGCATAGTGAATCACGAAAACCGAGTAGGAAATACGAGACAAATACTGCACAGCCTTGCGCCATACGTGGGGCACAGCAGGCAGAGTAGACCAGCGCTCGGGGGCGGCTGCCAGCAACAGGGCAACACCCCAAGCGGTGGTGACACGCCAGCGAGGATCCACCCACAGCGCCAGCAATCCCATCAGGGTCAGAATCAACCAGCCCTTGAGGGGAATTCGGCTTTTTCTGGCGCGAAAAGCGAGCAGCCCCAAGCCGTAGGCGCCAAAATAATACAGCCCATACATGTCCAGATCGTCGTTGAGACTCCACCGGATCAAAGACAGCATCGTGAGCACCAGCCACGCTTGCCAGAGAACGCGGTTGGCCCGCAGGCTGGTGTGCTGCGCTACAAAACGATTGACCAACAACCAACTGAACAACACGATCAGGTAAAGCTGCAGGTCGATCGCCACATACCAGACACCTGCAGACAAGGACTCCATGCCCAACAAATGCTCCATCAAGAACACATGGGCCAATGCTTGCCACACGTCGGGCGTGGCCGACAAACTCGCGAAATCGAATTCAGGCCGAATCCACTCGGTCACGACCACAGTGACACTGAGCGCCGCCAAGTAAGGAATGGCCAAGCGCAAGTAACGCTGACCGACCATTGGCCAAGCTTGGCGCCAGTCCAGGTTGTGTTTTTTTTGCAAGCTGACGGCGGTCAAGAACCCAGAGCAGACCAAGAAGACCTGCACGGCCAGTCGACCGTGGTCATACAGTTCATTGATGAGCCGAGGCCACTCTTGGAACACCACATCCGACATGGGGCCGTAAAAAGCCAAGTGGTGTAAAACGATCAACAAACAGGCGACTGCTTTGAGCACATCGAGCAAAAAAGAGCGCCCCGAAGGGCGCTGCTCTGAGGGGAGTGCGGTGGGACTCAATGGGTCACAGTGCCAAGCGGGCCCGTGCAGCCTGGTACTCGCGCTTGAGGCGAGCGACCAACTCAGCCGTGCTGACCACAGCGCTCACTGCACCGATTCCCTGTCCACAACCCCAGATGTCTTTCCAGGCTTTTTTGGCGTCACCGCCAAAGTTCATCTTGCTGGGGTCTGACTCAGGCAAGTTGTCCGGGTCCAGCCCGGCCGCGCGAATGGACGGCGCCAAATAGTTGCCATGCACGCCCGTGAACAAGTTGCTGTAAACCACATCGTCTGAGTTGCCATCCACGATGGCCTGCTTGTACTCTTGTGCCGCACGCGCTTCTTCCGTCGCAATGAAGGCTGAACCGATGTATCCAAAGTCAGCGCCCATGGCTTGAGCTGCCAAGACGGCGTCGCCCGTCGCGATCGAGCCCGACAGCGCCACCGGACCATCAAACCACTGGCGGATTTCCTGAATCAAAGCAAAGGGGCTTTTCACGCCCGCATGGCCACCAGCACCTGCAGCCACGGCAATCAGGCCATCGGCCCCTTTTTCGATGGCTTTGTGGGCAAACTTGTTGTTGATGATGTCGTGCAGCACAACGCCACCGTAACTGTGCGCCGCTTGGTTGATCTCTTCTCGCGCACCGAGCGAGGTGATGATGATCGGCACCTTGAACTTCACGCACATGGCCATGTCGTGTTCCAGGCGGTCATTGCTCTTGTGCACAATTTGGTTGATCGCAAAAGGCGCAGCGGGTTTGTCGGGGTTGGCCGCGTTGTAGGCGGCCAGCGTCTCCGTGATCTCTGCCAGCCAGTCTTCCAATTGCGCTGCAGGGCGTGCATTGAGCGCGGGCATCGAACCCACCACACCGGCTTTGCACTGCTCGATCACGAGCTTGGGGTTGCTGATGATGAACAAAGGCGAAGCGATGACGGGAAAGGGCAGGTGCGCCAGAACGGGGGGAAGCTTGGACATGGGGTCTCCTGAATCTTGTTGAAGCATTGTCAAAGACAAGCCCCTTTGGGGGCTGTCTGCGGGGTGACATGGTGGTGGATCAGAAAGCGTCGAGCGCCAGCTCGGTCACACTGCCTGCGCCGTCCACAATGCTGTCGCGCACGCCTGGCACTTTCGACAAAATGTGGTCCGCGTAAAACCGAGCCGTAGTGACTTTGCTGGCCATGAAGGTCGCGTCTTGCGCTTGTGCTTCAGGGGTCAGGGCGACCAGCAAGGCACGGCCCATTTGCCAACCTGCCATGAAGTTGCCTGAGAGCATGAGGTAAGGCACGCTGCCAGCGAACACATCATTGGGATGGGCTTTGGTGTTGCCCGCCACAAAGTTGACCACATCCACATACGCCTCGCGAGCCGCCTTCAATCGTTTGGCCACGGCCACCGCATCGGCATGGCCAGAAGCCAGCAGTTGCACCTCGGTTTGCGCCACTTGGTCCGCCAAAGCCTTGGCGGTTTGACCGCCATCGCGCGAGGTCTTGCGGCCCACCAAATCGTTGGCCTGGATGGCCGTGGTGCCTTCGTAGATGGTCAGGATTTTGGCGTCGCGGTAATACTGCGCGGCGCCGGTCTCTTCGATGAAGCCCATGCCACCGTGCACCTGCACGCCCAAGCTGGTCACTTCCAGACTCATTTCGGTGCTGTAGCCTTTGACCAGCGGCACCATGAATTCGTAGAAGGATTGGTTTTGCTTGCGCACTTCGGCGTCGGGGTGGTGGTGCGCCGCGTCATAAGCTGCCGCAGCCACTGCGGCCAGCGAACGGCAGCCTTCGGTGTAGGCGCGCATGGTCATGAGCATGCGGCGCACATCGGGGTGGTGAATGATCGGGCCAGCACCAGGCAAGCTGCCGTCCACGGGGCGGCTTTGCACGCGGTCACGGGCGTATTGCACGGCTTTTTGATACGCCCGCTCAGCAATCGCGATGCCCTGCACACCGACCGCATAGCGTGCCGCATTCATCATGATGAACATGTATTCGAGGCCACGGTTTTCCTGGCCCACCAGGAAGCCCACAGCACCGGGCCCGGTGCTGTCTGCAATGCTCGCCGCCATGCCGTCGCCATACTGCAACACGGCTGTCGGGCTGGCTTTGATGCCCATCTTGTGCTCGATGCTCACGCAGAACACGTCGTTGCGCTGGCCCACAGCCCCATCGGCTTGGACCATGAATTTGGGCACCACAAACAAGCTGATGCCTTTGACGCCTTCTGGCGCACCCACCACCCGCGCCAGCACCAGGTGCACGATGTTCTCGGCCATGTCGTGTTCACCGTAGGTGATGTAGATTTTGGTGCCGAAAATTTTGTAAGTGCCATCCGGCTGCGGCTCTGCGCGCGTACGCACAGCGGCCAAATCCGAGCCCGCCTGCGGCTCGGTCAGGTTCATGGTGCCGGTCCATTGGCCTGAAATCAGTTTCTCGAGATAAACCGATTTGAGTTCATCCGAACCCGCGGTCAGCAAAGCCTCAATGGCACCATCGGTCAGCAAGGGGCACAGCGCAAAGGCCATGTTGGCCGAGTTGAGCATTTCGCCGCAGGCCGCGCCAATGGTTTTGGGCAGACCCTGACCGCCAAAATCAGCCGGGTGCTGCAGGCCCTGCCAGCCGCCTTCGGCGTACTTTTGGTAAGCCTCTTTGAAGCCGGGCGTGGTGGTCACCCCACTGCCGTTGTGAAACGAAGGGTGCTTGTCGCCCTCCCAGTTCAAAGGAGAGATCACATCCTGGTTGAGTTTGGCGCACTCCTCCAAAACCGCTTGCGCGGTTTCCAAACCCGCATCTTCAAAGCCGGGAATCTGCGCAATCTGTTCAATACCGGCCAAATGCTCGATGTTGAAAAGCATGTCCTTGAGAGGGGCGATGTAGCTCATGAGAAGTCTCCGTTACGTCTGGGTGAGGGTACAAAAAAGGCATCGCGAACGATGCCTTTTCCGATCTGTGGGTGAATCAGAGTGATTGAACCAATTCAGGCACCGCAACAAACAAGTCGGCTTCAAGGCCGAAGTCCGCCACGCTGAAAATCGGCGCTTCAGGGTCCTTGTTGATCGCCACGATCACCTTGGAGTCCTTCATGCCCGCCAAGTGCTGGATCGCACCCGATATGCCGCAAGCGATGTACAACTGAGGCGCGACGATTTTGCCCGTCTGGCCCACTTGCAGATCGTTGGCTGCGTAGCCTGCATCGACCGCAGCGCGGCTGGCGCCGATGGCCGCACCCAGCTTGTCGGCCAGGGGGGTCATCACTTCGTTGAACTTCTCGGCGCTGCCCAAAGCGCGGCCACCGGACACGATGATCTTGGCTGCTGTCAGTTCCGGGCGATCGTTCTTAGCGATTTCGCTGCCCTTGAAGGTGCTCATGCCACTGTCGGCCTGGGCAGCGGCGCTTTCCACGGCAGCCGATCCGCCTGTGGCGGATGCGGCATCAAAGCCCGTGGTGCGCACGGTGATGACCTTGGTCGCGTCGATGGACTGAACGGTGGCCATCGCATTGCCCGCGTAGATCGCGCGCTCGAAGGTGTCGACCGAGTCCACTTTGGTGATGTCGGAAATTTGCGCCACATCCAGTTTGGCCGCCACACGGGGTGCCACGTTCTTGCCGCCTGCGGTGGCAGGGAACAGGATGTGGCTGTAATTGGCTGCGATGGCCAACACTTGCGCCGCGACGTTCTCGGCCAGGCCATGGGCCAGGGCTTCGCTGTCGGCGTGGATCACTTTGGCCACGCCAGCGATTTGGGCAGCAGCAGCAGCAGCAGCAGCAGCGTTGTGGCCGGCAACGAGCACGTGCACGTCCCCACCGCAAGCCAATGCTGCGGTCACGGTGTTCAGGGTGGCGCCTTTGATGGAGGCGTTGTCGTGTTCTGCAATAACGAGTGCGGTCATGTTCCAGTTCCTCAAATGACTTTGGCGACGTTTTTCAGCTTGTCCACCAGGGTGGCGACATCGGGCACCTTGATGCCGGCGCTGCGTTTGGCGGGCTCCATGACCTTCAGGGTCTTGATGCGCGGCGTGATGTCCACGCCCAAGTCTTCGGGCTTGAAGGTGTCGAGCTGCTTTTTCTTGGCCTTCATGATGTTGGGCAGCGTCACGTAACGCGGCTCATTCAGGCGCAGGTCGGTGGTGATCACTGCGGGCAGGCTGATGGACAACACCTCCAGGCCGCCGTCGATCTCACGGGTCACCTGGGCTTTGCCGTCAACGATCTCGACCTTGGAGGCAAAAGTGGCTTGGGGCAAATCGGCCAAAGCTGCCAGCATTTGGCCCGTCTGGTTGCAGTCGTCGTCGATGGCTTGCTTGCCCAAAATGATCAAACCCGGTTGCTCTTTGTCCACCAAGGCCTTGAGCAGCTTGGCCACGGCCAGGGGCTGCAGGTCCAAGTCAGCTGGGGTCTCGACCAAGATGCCACGGTCTGCACCGATGGCCATGGCGGTGCGCAAGGTTTCCTGACATTGGGTCACGCCGCAAGAGACGGCGATCACTTCAGTGGCCAAGCCCTTTTCTTTGAGGCGCACGGCTTCTTCCACGGCGATCTCGTCAAAAGGGTTCATGCTCATCTTGACGTTGGCAATGTCCACACCGCTGTTGTCGGACTTGACACGCACTTTGACGTTGTAGTCCACCACGCGTTTCACGGGCACGAGAATTTTCATTGATGCATCTCCGTTGGATTGAATTGGGTCGCTATCGACGTTGACGTTGACGTTAACGTCAATTGTGCATCAAGTTAGATGCACGCCATGCGGCACGGTCACAAAAAAGCACGATCGTTCGTATTTTACACACCTCCCAAGGCTTGTTTAACATCCTACCCCCGGGAATTCACCGACCGATTGGTCGGTGAATTCAAGTTAGCATCCTCTCCAATCTGGTCATCAACCGATCAGATGGTGTTTTCTAACGAATTTGTGTGGAGCCCGCGATGAAAAAAACCCTGATCTCTATGTCTCTTGCTGCCTTTGGCGCTTGGTCTGGCAGCGCCCAGGCCCAAACCATCTTGACCGCTTCAAGCTGGCTTCCCCCCACCCACACCGCCAGCATGGCGCAAAAGGAATGGTGTGACCTGCTCGAGACCAACACCAAAGGCCGCGTCAAGTGCAACATCTTGCCTCGGGGTGTGAGCCCAGCACCCGGCACCTATGACGCCGTCAAAAACGGCCTGGCCGATTTGTCATTCACAGTGCACGGTTACACCCCCGGCCGTTTCGTCATACCTCAAATGGCCGAACTGCCCTTCCTGGGCAACAATTCTGAAACCATTTCCATTGCCTTCAGCCGCGTCACCAGCAAGCACCCCGAGGTCGCTGCCGAGCACCCGGGCGTCAAGGTCATCAGCCTGTTCACACATGGCCCCGGCATCGTGTTCAACACCAAGCGCGCCATCACCAAGGTGGACGACTTGTCGGGTCTGAAGTTCCGCGTGGGCGGCGGCATGGTCAATGAGATGTCCAAAGCACTGAACATGAACGTGACGCTCAAGCCCGCACCCGACTCCTATGAGCTGCTGTCCAGCGGCGTGATGGACGGCACCTTGTTCCCTGCCGAGTCCACCGAATCATTCAAGATCGACAAGATCATCAAGCACGCCACCACCTTCCCGGGCGGTCTGTACAACACCAGCTTTGTGTTCATGATGAACCAGGCCAAGTACGAGAAGCTGTCGCCTGAAGACAAAAAAGCCGTGGACGACATCTCTGGCGAAACCGCCGCCCGCATCTTTGGGCGCGGTTGGGACAAAGTGGACCGCCGCGCTTTCGCGCTCATGCAGGTCAACGGTGTGGTCATCACCCAAGCCGATGCCAAATTTGTGGCCGACGTCAAAGCCAAGACCGCTCCTTTGGAGCAAGGCTGGATCAAGGCCGCAGAAGGCAAGGGCTTGAAGAACCCGGCCAAGGTGCTGGCCGATTTCCGTGCCGAAATCGCCAAACTGGAGAAGTGATTCCCGCTTTGCCCACTTGGGCAAAAGGCACAACCAGCGGTCCCTGTCCGAAGGAAGGGACCGCCTTTGAATTTGAAAGACATTTGTTTTGAAAAAATTGTTTGAGACCCTTTCAGGGCTGCTGGCCGGGATCGCCCTGTTTGCCATCATGCTGCTCACATTCCTGGATGTAGGTGGCCGCAAACTCCTCGACAACTCGATCACCGGATCGCTGGAGCTGACCGAGTTGCTGATGGTCGTCGTCATTTTTGGCGCACTGCCCCTGGTGTCCGAACGCGGCGAACACGTGGTGTTCGACTCCATGGACCCTTTCTTGCCGGCATTCCTCAAGAAAATTCAACGCGCATTGGTGCACCTGGTGTGCGGCGTCGCTTTGATTTCGCTCGGCTGGTTGATGTACAAGACCGGTGGCGACTTCCTCGAGACCGGTGAAACCACGGCCCAACTCAAAATCCTCAAAGCCCCGTTCATTTATGGCATGGGCTTGCTCTGTGCTTTCACGGGTGTCATCCACTTGGGCTTGATGTTCAAGGAACAACAAGACAACGAAGGAGGCGTGCTGTGATTGAAGCGCTGATTGGATTTGCGGCCATCTTTGGCCTGGCGCTTTTGCGTGTGCCTTTGGCTTTCTCGATGGGCTTGGTCGGGCTGATGGGCATCGGCATCACCCGTGGCTGGATGCCGGCACTGGCCAGCACAGCCCAAGTGGTTTACGAAACCGGTTTTGCCTACACCCTGTCGGTGATCCCGCTGTTCATCCTGATGGGCAACTTTGTGGCCCGAGCAGGTCTGGCACACGAACTCTTTCATGCCGCCTACACCTTCATTGGCCACCGCCGTGGCGGCCTGGCACACGCCACCATCGTGGCCTGCGCGGGCTTTGGGGCCATTTGTGGCTCGTCCATCGCGACGGCTGCGACCATGAGCAAAGTGGCCTACCCGTCCATGAAAAAGCTGGGTTACAGCGATGCGCTGTCCACTGGCGTGATCGCTGCGGGCGGCACCCTGGGCATCATGATTCCGCCATCCACCATCATGGTGATCTACGGCATCATCACCGAAACCCACATCGGGAAATTGTTCGCAGCTGGTGTCATCCCCGGCATCCTGACGGCCATCTTGATGATGGTGGCGGTGGTCATCATGACTTCGCGTGACCCGCAACATGCCCCTGCTGGCGAAAATTTCACTTGGCCTCAACGCTGGGCGGCACTGCGCGGCATCTGGGGGGTTTTGCTGCTGGTCGTCATCGTGCTGGGCGGCATCTATGGTGGTTTCTTCACCGCCACTGAAGGGGCGGGCATGGGGGCCATGGGCGCATTCCTGTTTGCCGTGGCCCGAGGTGCTTTGGGTTTCAAGGCCTTGTTCGAGGTGCTGGTCGAATCGGCCCGCACCACCGCCATGCTGTTCACGCTGCTGATCTCGGCCACCATATTCGCCAACTTCGTCAACTTCACCAGCATGCCCATGGAGCTCAAAGAGTGGATCACCCACCTGGGCCTGTCGCCAATCATGGTCGTGGGCGCCATGATGCTGATTTATGTGATCTTGGGCACCGTGATGGAAGAGCTGACCATGGTGCTGCTGACCATTCCGCTGTTCTTCCCGATCGTCATGCAGTTGGGTTTTGATCCGGTGTGGTTCGGTGTGCTGATTGTCATGGTGATCCAGATCGGGCTCATCTCACCCCCAGTGGGCATGAACCTGTTCGTGATCAACACCTTGCTGCCCAAAGTGGGGCTGGGCACCATTTTCCGTGGCGTGTGGCCACTGGTGGTGGTGCTCGTCATCACCCTGGGCATTTTGCTGGTGTTCCCGGGCCTGAGCCTGTGGCTGCCATCGATGATGGACTGACGGGACGCTCTTGGAGGAGCGACACCCTCGCCGGGTTCAAATACCATCGCCGCGAGGGCGCTGCTCCCACATCAGTGCCTTTGACGCAAAAAGTGCAACCCCTACATCTTCGATGACGGCGCGCTGTGCACCACCCGTTGCGGAAACGGGATTTCGATTTGCTGCGCCTTCAGGGCCTGCAAGATGGTGCGGTTGATGTCCGACTTGAGCATGAGCGGGCCGTTTTCCGGATCGGCAATCCAATACGTCACTGTGAATTCCAAACCATCGGCGCCGAAGTTGGCCAGGCAAGCCGCAGGTGCAGGCTCGGTCAGCACCCGCGGCTGCGCCATGCAAGCTTTTTCAAGCAATTGGACCACCTCGTCCACAGGGCTGTTATAGGCCACGGCCACCTGGGTGGTTTGCGCCACCTTCGGGTCGGCCAGCGACAAATTCTCCACCCTCGTGGTGATCAGCAATTCGTTGGGCACGATGGCTTCACGGCCTGACAAGGCTCGGATCACGGTGTAACGCGCCTTGATGTCGGTGATGCGCCCCTCAAAGCCATCGACGCGCACCATGTCACCGATGCGCATGCTGCGTTCAGCCAGGATGACGAAACCGCTGACGTAATTGGCGGCGAGTTTTTGCAGGCCAAAACCAATGCCCACACCTACCGCGCCACCCAGCACCGACAAAGCGGTGAGGTCGATGCCCACCGACGACAGCGCCAGCAGCACGCCCACAAACATCAGCAAGGCCCGCACCGAGTTGCTGATCACCTTGCGCAGCGACAAATCACTGCCCGTGGCCGAGCGCAGCAAACGCGATTCCAGCGCAGCCGAAACCCACAGCGTCACGATCAGCACCACGCCTGCCGTCAACAAGCCTTCCAACAAAGTGCGCACGGACAAGGTGGATGTGCCGACCTTCCAGTGGATCTGATCGAGTTCATCGAGCAGCAAAGGCAAAACGCCCGTGACCCACAGCACCACAGCAAACCATGCCACCCAAGAAATGGTGCGCTCCAGCGCCCGCACAAAAGGTGCCTGACCAAAGGCGGCCTGCAACACCTTGACACCCAAACGGATCAAGGCCAGCGACGTGCACACCGGCAACAAGATGCCAAACAGCGCCAGCGGATGGTCATCGGTCAGCAAGGCGCGAGCGGCAAAGGTCAAGCCCAGCAACAGCGTTGGGAACAACACCCCGTCAAACAGCCGCTTGCCCAAAAGCACCGACAAGTCATGCCCTGCCAGCGCCTTGCGCAGCAACCAAACAGCCAGACCAGACAAGGCCACGCAAGTGGCAAACGACAACAAGACCTGCAAGGACTCCGCTCGGGCCAGCGCATCAAGCCAGGCCAGCGGGTCTGTCAACTGCACTGCATGCCCTTTCAAAGACGCCATGAAGGATTCCTTTTGTCGATGAAGGCCTGCACGCCCTCTTGCGCCACCTCGTGCACCATGTTGCAGGCCATGGTCTGCCCGGCCAGCTGGTACGCTGCCTCGATGCCCATTTCGGCCTGCTTGTAGAACATCTGCTTGCCTATCCGCACCGCCTCAGGGGGCTTGGCAAGAACAGCGTCCAACAGTTGCTGCACTTGGGCATCCAACGCATCGGCGGCCACCACGCGGTTCACCAGTCCACGCCTCTGCGCCTCGGCGGCGTCGATGAAGCCACCTGTGAGCAGCATTTCCATGGCTTGCTTGGGCAGCATGTTGCGCGACAAGGGCACGCTGGGCGTGGCGCAAAACAAACCCACGTCGATGCCATTGACGCCAAAGCGGGCGGTGTCGACCGACACGGCCAGATCGCACTGCGCCACCAGCTGGCAACCCGCCGCCGTGGCCACACCCTGCACCCGTGCAATGACAGGCACAGGCAGGTGGCGGATCGCCATCATCATCTGGGTGCACTGCGCGAACAGCTTTTGGTAATACGCCAGCTCGGGCTGGGCACGCATTTCTTTCAGGTTGTGCCCTGCGCAAAACGCCTTGCCACTGGCCCCCAGCAACACGGCGCGTGCATCACCGTCGCAGGCGATTAACGCCAGCGCCGATTGCAACGCCGCCAGCATGGATTCACCCAGGGTGTTGAAGCTCTTGGGGTCATTGAGCGTCAGCCAGTGCACGCCACGGGCATCGCGCGTGTGCAGCAACTCGCCCGAAGCGAGCGTTTGAATGTCGGTAGAAGTCATGGCGCCCATTGTGGCGCAAAGCAGGCCCTGTACGTCAATACTCAGACGTCGGCCAGCACCCTCAGGTGCGCTTCCACACTGCGGCCCAGCGCGCTCAGGCTGTAGCCGCCTTCGAGGCAACTGACGATGCGCCCTTGCGCATAGCGCTTGGCAATGTCCTTGATGCGCAGGGTGATCCAAGCGTAATCCTGCTCCACCAAGCCCAGCTGGCCCATATCGTCCTCGCGGTGCGCGTCAAAACCAGCGCTGATGAAAATCATCTCGGGCTGGTGCGCTTCCAAGCGCGGCATCCACATCATGTCGATCAGTTCGCGGATGTCCATGCTCCGGCTGTAGGCCGGCACGGGCAAGTTCACGAGGTTGCTCGCTGTCGACTGCGAGCCGCCCTCCGGATAAAACGGGTGCTGGAAAAAGCTCACCATCAAGATGCGCTCGTCCCCCGCCACAATGTCTTCGGTGCCATTGCCGTGGTGCACATCAAAGTCCACGATGGCCACGCGCTTCATGCCGCGGCGCTCGACCGCGTACTTGGCCGCAATCGCCACGTTGTTGAAAAAACAAAACCCCATGGCCTTGTCGCGGCAGGCATGGTGGCCGGGCGGGCGGGTGGCGCAAAAAGCGTTTTCAAGCTCCCCGGCAATCACCGCATCGGTCGCTTCGATCGCAGCGCCTGCCGAGCGCAAAGCCGCATCCCAGGTGTAGGCATTGATCGAGGTGTCGGGGTCCAGCGCAATGTGGGTCGGGCCGCCTGCGGCCATGTCTTCGCGCAGCGTGTCGCTCAAACCACGCAACGAGGCCACATGCATGCGCCCGTGCGCCAGTTCAATGTCTGCCAACGATGCCGGTGCGGCCTCGCGGCGGGTCAGCGCCATGCTCAGACCAGAGATCAACAAACGGTCTTCGATGGCGCCCAAACGTTCAGGGCATTCGGGGTGGCCGGGGCCCATCTCGTGTTTGCTGCAGTCTGGGTGGGTGAAGTAACCTGTCGCGCCCATGCGGGTTTTCCTCTGTTGGCTCCCAAGGCCAGACGCCTTGCAAGTTGGAAATCAGCTTATCACGTCCCGGCAGGTGCCATTGGATTCGGTGGCCAAGCTTCAAGGCTTAAACTGAAAGCCTGTCTGCACCGTTATTTCAATCGCATGTTTCCACCCACAACTTCATTTCTGATGCGCACCGTCCTCATCGCCCTGTCCGGCCTGCTGGTGGCATGGCCCGGTCAAGCCCTTGAGCCAAAGCACAAGAAAAAAGAGAGCCAACACCCCAAGGTCAAATCCAAAGCGACCCAACCCGTCAAAGCACCCCAAACCGCAGGCAGCTATGCGCTGCGCGAAGAGGCACTGACATGGGCCCAAGACACCGCCAAGCGCCTGGATCTGCCCCCAGCGTGGGTGAACCAACAAATCCGTCAAGCGCAACGCATTCCGGTCGTTGAAAAATTCATCATGCCGCCCGCTACACCCGCAGCAAAAAACTGGGCCGCTTACCGCGCCCGCTTCATCGAGCCGCAACGCATTCAGGCGGGCTTGCGATTTTGGAAAAGCAACCAAGCCGCGCTTGAGCGAGCCGAGCGCGAGTACGGCGTGCCCGCTTCCATCGTGGTGGGCATCATCGGTGTCGAAACCCTCTATGGCCAAAACACCGGCAATTTCCGCATCCTGGACGCCTTGGCCACGCTGACGTTTGACTTTCCTGCGGCCCACCCCCGTGCCGCCGAACGGCAGGCGTTTTTCAGTTCGGAGCTGGAGCAGTTTTTGCTGCTCACCTCGCGCAGCGGCACCAAGCCGCAAAGCATCAAAGGCAGTTATGCCGGCGCCATGGGCCTGCCCCAGTTCATGCCGTCCAGCTGGGCACGCTACGCGGTCGACTTTGATGGCGATGGCCGCATCGACCTGTTTGGCAGCCCGACCGACGCCATCGGCTCGGTGGCCAATTACTTCAAGTCCTTCCAATGGCAAAGTGGCATGCCCACCCACTACCCGGTGGGCCTGGTGCCCGGACAAACCGACATGGACGCCTTGCTGGCCCCCGACATCTTGCCGACTTTCAGCGTCAGCAGCTTCACGGCCAAAGGCGCGCAACTCGAAGGCGCAGCGCTGCAACACACCGGGCCGCTGGCTTTGATTGAATTGCGCAACGGCCTGGACGCCCCCAGCTATGTGGCGGGCACCGAAAACTTCTACGCCATCACCCGCTACAACTGGAGCAGCTACTACGCCATGGCGGTGATCGAGCTGGCCGAGGCCGTGGCGCGGGAAATGCCAATCAAGCGCTGAGCCGCTCAAACCATGAACCCCCTGAACCCTAAAAAACTGCTGCTGAGCAAATGGACGGCCGTGAAACCTGTGTCCAAGCAAAAGCACTTTTTGGTCAGCCGGGTGATTCAACCGGAACTGCCCACCGATCCGATTGAGTCCGTAGAAATCGAGGCGGTTTTCTCAAAAGCCACGCAGGTCATCGCATGGCGGGAACTGCAGGATGACAGCGTCTGGCGGCAGGGTTGGGTTTGAAGGCAGGCTCAGGTGGTTTATGCAAGCTTCAATCGGCCAAGTACTACCCAGTTAAAAAAATTTGTCACCTGACTGGTGAAAAATGAGCGCGGGTCTTGAGTTGCAAAAAGTGTTGATGCCAATATGGGATGGTATTGAAAATGGGCTACTTTTTTCATTGACCCACTTTGATCACTGTATGAATGAAGAACCTGAGTCTTGAATTACCCCATGGACTGTCAAGTGGATGACTTATTCGAAGGCGACATTGCATCCATCTCAACGTCAAAAGTCAGAGGTTTTTCATGTCAAATCGCTTCAGTAAATTGATTCGCTTTTCCTTTTTACCAACGGTCATTGCCGCAACCCTGATTGCGGGCTGTTCGGGCTCCAGTCAACCTGTGGTTCCCACCAACACCAAGGCCACCTTGGCTTTGCTGGAAACCACCGACCTGCACACCAACGTGATGAGCTATGACTACTTCAAGCTGGCCGAAGACAAATCTTTGGGCTTTGAACGAACAGCGACTTTGATCAATGCCGCCCGTGCAGAGTTCCCCAACACCATGCTGCTGGACAACGGCGACACGATCCAGGGTACGGCCCTGTCGGACTATCAGTCACTGATCAGCCCTCTGCCGTGCAACCAAACATTGGCCATGTATAAAGTCATGAACTTGATGAAGTTTGACGGTGGCGGCATTGGCAACCACGAGTTCAACTATGGACTGCCTTTCCTCAATCAAGTGACCGGCAGCAAGTTTAATGTCGATGGTGTGACCAACCCCGCTGCGCCTTGCTCCGGCCCCAGCTTTCCTCAAGCACTGGCCAACGTCTACAGCGCCAAGACCAAAGCGCCGCTGTTTTCTCCTTATCACATCATCACCAAAAATGTCACGGCCACCACACCTGACGGCAAGACGGTCACAACACCGATCAAGGTCGGCATCATCGGCTTCACGCCACCCACCATCATGTCTTGGGACAAGCGTTGGCTCGATGGCAAGGTCTACACCCAAGGCCTGGTTGAAACGGCCACCAAATTCATCCCCGAAATGCGCAGCAATGGCGCAGACCTGGTGGTGGTGATTTCCCACGGTGGTTTGGACAACTCCACTTACGATCCAACCATGGAAAACGGCAACTGGCACCTGTCTAAAGTGCCAGGCATCGATGCCATGCTGATTGGCCATTCGCACCAAGTCTTTCCTGATGCCGCCAGCACCTCGGCACAGTTCAACCTGCCTGGTGTCGACAAAGCCAAGGGCACGGTCAACGGTGTGCCCACCGTCATGGCGAACTACTGGGGCAAGCACCTGGGCTTGATCAAACTGGACCTCGTGTACGACGGCACCAAGTGGGCAGTCAACAGCGCGGGTACCAAGGTCGAAGCGCGTTCGGCTCAAAATGCAGACAAGACCTATGTCGCAGTTGAACCCACCATTGCCCCAGCGGTTGCCGCAGAACACGCCGCCACGATCCAGTACGTGAAGACCCCCATTGGCACCACCAATTTCAGCATGTCGAGTTACTTTGCTGACGTGGGTGAAGTCTCTGCCATTGAAATCGTGAACCAGGCCCAAGCCGACTATGTATCAACTTATGTCGCTGCCAACCTGCCTCAGTACAAAACACTGCCCGTGCTGTCGATCAGCGCCCCCTTCAAGAGTGGCTTTGCGGGCGGCAACGATTACACCGACGTGGCTTCTGGCAACGTGGCGATCAACAACGCAGCCGATCTTTACCTCTACCCCAACACAGTTTATGCAGTCCGCGTGCAAGGCAGTGACATCAAGAACTGGCTCGAAACCGCTGCCAAGCGTTTCAACCAGATTGATCCCAACTTGACCACAGACCAAGCACTGATCAGCACATTCCCAGGCTATAACTTTGACATGTTCACCACACCCGACCTCAAGTACGAGATCGACGTGACACAGCCCTTGAACTCCCGCATCAAAAACCTGACTTACAAAGGCGTGGCGATTGACCCTGCTGCTTACTTCATCGTGGCCACCAACAACTACCGTGGCAGCGGCGGCGGCAACTTCCCGGGCATTGACAGCACCAAGGTCATCTATGCATCACCCGATGCCAACCGCGATGTGCTGATCAGCTACATCAATAACGTCAAGACACTGACTTTGGCCAAAAACGGCTCTGACCGCAGCTGGAACTTCACCAAAGTCAGCACCAAAGGCCGCGTGACTTTCAAATCTGCGCCCAACAAACTGGCATTGGCGACTGCTGCAGGTTTGACCAACATTTCCTCCATCAACAACACCGATGGCGGCACCAACAACCTGGCAGATTACGCCATCGATTTGTCCAAGTAACAGCGGATGTTTCGCAACTTCCCACCTCCAAAAACCATCCTGGTGAGCCTGTTGGCCCTGTCCACCCTCGCGGTGGCAGGGTGGGCATGGCACCTTCACACACGGGTGCCAGACGTCTCCCAAATCGAACAATGGGGGGTATTGGCTGGCGTACAGGACAAAGTGGCGATGGACTCTCTGCGCAATGCGGCCGATTCGGGATCCCTCGTTGCCGCTCTTGTTTTGGGAGAAGTTTTGGTGGGCAGCGCTGATGAAGCTTTGGTGCAAAAAGGGCAAGGTTGGCTGCAACGTGCTGCTGAGGGCGGCGACCCGCGTGCCAGTTTGGCACTGGGAAAATTACTTTTAAAAGGCGCTCCGGGCGTTGCAGCCCAATCACTTGCGGCCATCCCTTGGCTGGAGGCTGCAGTCAAAGGCGGTAAAACCGGCGCTGCACATTACTTGGGCGTGATCTACCGCCAGGACTTGATCGGTCAACCACGCTCCCCTGAAAAAGCCTTGCATTGGCTAGAAATCGCGGCCAAAGCCGGGGTGCCTGATTCTCAATTTTTATTGGGTCAAATGTTGATGACCGGCGATGGTGTTGCTCCATCTCCAGAGTTGGCCCGCTTTTGGTTTGAGGCAGCAGCCGAGAAAGAACACCCAGAGGCCAACCTTCAACTCTTGATGGCCTATACCCGCAATGAATTGGGCCTCAAACGCGACGCAGAAGCTGAGTCGCGTCAATGGAAAGAAGCGCAGCATTCTCTGCGCCACAGACCGTCCCCCCCCTGAAAGAACAGAGTGGCCAGGCCGCTCACCTTCCCTTGGCGCTGCCAGCGCTTTGTTTGGCATCAAGTGCAGTTAAGCTTGCCTATTGAGTTGATGAATTAAGCGAATAAAACCCCATGAATTTACTGAAATTGCACATTGGCTGTGCGTCCAAAAAACTCGAGGGCTACATCAATATTGACTCTCGGCAAACTGACGCGACAGACCACGTCTGTGATGCGAGTGCGATCACGATCGTGTCTGAAGGCAGTGTTTCTGAAATTTATTCACGGCACATGTTGGAGCACCTTGACCCCAATGATGCGATGACCACATTGAAGCATTGGCATGATTTGCTTGCGCCCTCTGGCATCCTCAAAGTGATCGTGCCCGACATCACTTTTCACGCACAGCAAATTCTCGGTTTAGTGCAAAGCTCCATGGGAGATCAAAACCTCCATGCAATGGCTGGATTTTGGGGATGGCGTGATGAGACTCGCGGAGGAAGCAAAGAAGACGCGCACCGTTGGGGCTACACAGAAAAATCGCTTGTTCAGATTCTCATGGATTTAGGTTTTACCGACATCCAACGAATTCTGGAAGGCGCAGACAGCGAGCCTTGGCACCTTAATTTGGTTGCACATCGACCATCAATCACGTTGGTCAATTGAACCTACTTTTCTCATCTTGATTTTTTACAGGTGTCTGAGCTCAACTGCCAGACCCATGCGCTGCCATCGCCTTGCCCACCTCCAACGCGCCCTGCGCTGAACCCGAAAGCGGCACCATCTCGTCTTGGCGATCGCTCACCTGCCCCAGCGCAGCGGCCAGGCGCTCGGCGGTGTCGGGGCCCACGCCCAGGTACACGCCTTGCGTCAAGGTGATGTGCGCCACCTCAAAGCTGCCCGCGCCCGCGCACAAGATGGTGCGGTTGGGCGCATCCTCGCTGGCCATGACCAGCATCGCGGGCACCACGGCACTGGGCTCCAGCGCCTTGAGCACGGCCTCGGGCATCAGGCCTTCGGTCATGCGGGTGGCCGCAGTCGGGGCCAGCGCGTTGACTCGGATGTTGTTTTTCTCGCCTTCGATCGACAGGGTCTGCATCAGGCCCGCCAACGCCATCTTGGCCGCACCGTAGTTGGCTTGGCCAAAGTTGCCATAGAGGCCGCTCGACGAGGTGGTCATCACCACGCGGCCGTAGTTTTGGGCCTGCATGATGGGCCACACGGCCTTGGTGCAATGCACCGCGCCCATGACGTGCACGTCCATCACCAGTTTGAAGTCGGCCAACTCCATCTTGGCAAAGCTCTTGTCACGCAAGATGCCTGCGTTGTTGACCAAGATGTCCACACGACCCCAGGTGTCCATGGCCTGCTGCACCATTTTTTGCACGGCTTCAAAGTCGGTCACGGACGCGCCGTTGGCAATCGCCTCGCCACCCGCAGCGCGAATTTCATCGACCACCGCCTGCGCGGCCGACACCGAGCCGCCCACGCCATGCACATCACCGCCCAGATCGTTGACGACCACCTTGGCTCCGCGTGCGGCCAGCGCCAGCGCGTGCTGTTTGCCCAGACCGCCGCCAGCGCCAGTCACGATGGCAACGCGGCCTTTGAAATCAATGCTCATGGGTTTTTCCTTGTTCGTTGGAATCAAAAATCTCTGCCCTGTCATGTCCTTGACACTGCACAGACAGTTGTCGGTGTCTACTCTAACGGAGCCGATGATGCGGCGCTGTAGCCCGCTTGACAGTGGCCCCTTCACCCGATGCCCACGCATCAAAGCACTTTCAGTTGCCCATGGAACTCAACACCGAAATCATCACCACCCCGCCCATCGATGCCGCCACTGTGATCCTGCTGCGTGACAGCGCCCAAGGCCTGCAAGTGCTGTTGATGCGCAGGCACCAAGCCTCCAATGTGCTGGGCGGTGCTTATGTCTTTCCGGGCGGCAAGCTCGATGCCGAAGACCACCACCCCGAACTGATTGCCCGCCTGAGCCAAAGCCCAGCGCAAATGCAGCAGCGCTTGAATGAACCCGAACTGGCCCCCGAAAGAGCCGCTGCGCTGTTCATGGCGGCCATCCGCGAGGCGTTTGAAGAATCCGGCGTGCTGCTGTGTCAGTCTGCTGCAGGCGCCGAAGCTGCGCAGGTCAGCGCCCTGCAACAAGCGCTGGCTGACGGCCAAAGCTGGGGCGCGGCCCTGCAGAGCCTGACGCTGCAAGTGCAGGCCGATGCCCTGGTGCCTTGGTCGCGCTGGATCACGCCACGCCAGGCTTCGGTCACAAACAAGCGTTTTGACACCCGGTTTTTTGTCAGCCATGTGCCCGAGGACCAAATCGCCCAGCACGACAACCACGAGACCACCGACAGCGTCTGGATCAGCCCCGCCGATGCGCTGGGCCGCTACGTGGCGGGTGAGATCGAGCTGGCCCCACCGCAAATCATGAGCCTGGTCCACCTCAAACAGCACCCCAATGCCCGCAGCGTGCTGGCCGAAGCGATGCTGCGCAAGCCGCCAGTGATCCAGCCCGAGCCCTTTGACCAAGAGGGCACGCGGGTCATTTGTTATCCGGGTGACCCTCGGCATTCGGTTGCCGAGCGGGCCATGCCCGGTCCAAGCCGTTTGCGATTTACCGGTGGCCGTTTTGAGCCTGAAGGGGGTTGGGCTCGGTTGATTGATTAAAATAAAAATACAAAATGAATTCTTAATGATTACTCTGATGCCATGAACACCAGCCCCGACCACCAGTGTTTGTCAATTCCCCGCGCGATGGAATACATCGGGGACGAGACCGGCGTCTTGTCCCTCATGCATACCCTGCGCCAAAGCCTGATCGACGACCTGCCGCGCATTGAGCAATGTCTGACCGCGGGTGACGTGGCAGGTGCCAACAGGTGGCTGCACCAGCTCAAAGGTTTCACCCCGGTTTTTTGCACCGAGGCACTGGTGGCTGAAGTGGTGAGTGTGGAGGCTCTGAGCAAGCACGCTGCAGCGCCTGAAGTCCGTGCAGCCTATGCGGCGCTGGCGCCCAAGTTGGCGCAACTGCAAACCGAAGTCGAAAGCCACATCGCGGCCAACCCTTAAGGAACTCGGCGCAATGAGCGCCGAATTTCACGAATGCGTTGGGGCCTGGGCTTGGACCCAAGCGTCGATCATCGACGCATCGTGCACCAAGCGCAGCCCGTCAAACGCCTGTTGCGCCTCGGGGTAGGCACGGCGCAAATAGTTCAGCCACTGCTTCATTCGCCCTGCCCGGTGCCGGGGCGTCACCCGCCGGGTCACGCTTTGCCAGAACACGGGCATCAACGCTTTCACCTCGTCCCAGCTCAAAACCGCGCCTGAAGCAAGTGACTCACCTGCGTCGTGGCGAGAAATCGCCAGCGCCAGCCCGGGATCAGACACCATGCCGCGGCCAATCATCAAGCGCTCGCAGCCCGTGACCTCGCGGCAACGCAAGGCGTCTTGGACGGTCCAGATTTCGCCATTGGCCACCATGGGCAGCTTGACGCACTGTCGCAAATCGCCAATGCGGTCCCAATACGCAGGCGGCTTGTAGCCGTGCGCCTTGGTGCGGGCATGCACCACCAGATCGCTCGCGCCCCCCGCCTCAATGGCCTGGGCACAGTCCTCGGCACGGCTGTCGTCCATGTAGCCCAGCCGCATCTTGGCCGACACCGGAATGTGCGCGGGCACCGCACGGCGCACCGCCGCGACGATGCGGCCCACCAACTCAGGCTCGTCCAGCAGCACCGCGCCGCCTCGGTGCTGGTTCACCGTTTTGGCCGGGCAGCCAAAGTTCAGGTCAATGCCCGCAGGCGCCAGTTGCGCCAGCACGGCGGCATTGTCGGCCAGGCACTCGGGGTCAGAGCCGAGCAACTGCACCCGCACAGGCACACCCGAAGGTGTTCGGCTGCCATTGAGCAGTTCGGGCACCACCCGCAAAAACGCGCGGCGCGGCAACACACTGTTGGTCACGCGAATGAACTCGGACACGCACATGTCCACCCCGGGCACCCGCGTGAGCGTGTCACGCAGCCCGTGGTCGAGCAGTCCTTCCATTGGTGCCAGCCAAATGCCCACGGCGCATCAACCCGGGTACAGCTTCAGCCGAGCGAACGCTTGAGGCGAAGCTCTTCCACCTTGACCCCGCCCAGAGGCACGGTGCGGGGGGTGTTCATTTCGCGTTTGAAGCCTGCGGCGTCAAAAAAGCGCAGGGCCTTTTCGCTGCGCAAGGGCACCCAGACAGTCACCTCGTTGCAGTCTTCGTCTTGCAGGCCCTCGTTGGCCGCATCCCACAAGGCCAAGCCCACGCCTTCGCCCAGGCGGTCGGGGTCCACATAGATGGCCCAAATTTCGCCCGTGGTGTTTTTTGATTTCGGGTCGCGCGAGCGGTCAAAGCCCACAAAGCCGACGATTTCTTGGCCCTCAAGGGCAACCACGACCTGCGGTTCACCGTATTCGATGGCTTCCTTCCAGAACGACACGCGCTTGGGCGGCGGGGTGCCTTCCCAATGGGCATCGGGCACCACGCCTTCATACAGGGTGCGGCTGGCGATCAGGTGCAGGTTGGCCACCGCAGCGGCGTCTTGCAGGGTGGCGAATCGGACTTGGATATCGGACATGGATGAAACTCTTGATAAATCAGGCTTGGCAGACCATTCCGACCAAGCGCAAAACCCAACATTGTCGCTGGTTCGGTTATCGTCAAAGGATGAACCCGAATTTCCGTTCCTGGGCGACGGCCTTGCTGGCCTGCCTGACGCTGCTGATCAGCCCCCCCGGCCTCGCCCAACAAACCCGCAATATCGAAGACAACATGGCCGAGCGCACGCGCGCCTGCACCGCCTGCCACGGCGACCAAGGGCGCTCTGGGCCGGATGGCTACTACCCGCGCCTGGCGGGCAAACCTGCAGGTTACCTCTACCACCAGCTGCGCAACTTTGCCGATGGCCGCCGCCACTACGGGCTGATGATTCGCCTGGTTGACCCGCTCTCGGACGCCTACCTGCGCGAGATGGCCGAGCACTTTGCAAGCCTGAACCTGCCTTACCCTGCGCCTGCGCCAGCGCGCCTTGGGTCCGAGCAGCTTGCACGCGGCCAGCAACTGGTGAGCCGCGGCGACAAAGCCCGGGGCCTGCCCGCCTGCGTGGTTTGCCATGGCGAGCGGCTCACGGGCGCGCAGCCAAACGTGCCGGGCCTGCTGGGCCTGCCGCTCGACTACCTCAACGCCCAACTCGGGGCTTGGCAAACCGGCCAACGACGCGCCCATGCCCCCGACTGCATGGCCGAGGTCGTCAAGCGCTTGCCGCAAGACGACATCATTGCCGTCTCCAGCTGGCTGGCCAGCCAGCCCCTGCCCGCAGACACCCGCCCCGCAGCGCAAACACCCCGGCCCGCACTGGACGCGGCCTTTCGCTGCGGCAGCGCGCCCGAGCTGAACGCGCGCAACGGAGACCGCCCATGAAAACAGGGTCTGCTCTTTTGCGCACCTGCGGCCAGCTCTTGCTGGCGGGCCTGGCCTTGCTGGCTGCGGCGGTGGTCTGGGACAACTGGGGCGATCTGCTCACCTCGCCGTCCGCCACCCCAAGGGCAGCGGCCCCCGCCACGCCCGACACACTGCAACGCGGACAGTACCTGGTGCAAGCGGGCAACTGCATCGCCTGCCACAGTGAGCGGGGTCGTGCGCAGCTCGCAGGGGGCCGCGCCATTGAAACGCCGTTTGGCCCCGTCTACAGCAGCAACCTCACGCCCGACCCCGACACGGGTTTGGGCCGCTGGAATGCCCAAGACTTCTGGCAAGCCCTGCACCACGGGCGCTCGCGCGGCGGTCGCTTGCTGACTCCGGCCTTTCCCTACGAGCACACCAGCGTCATCACCCGCGAAGACAGCGACGCCATGTTCGCCTGGCTGCAAAGCCAGAGCCCCGTCCAGCAAGCCCAGCCGCCCCACGGCCTGACCTGGCCCCTGGGCACGCAGGCCGCACTCGCCGTCTGGCGCAGCCTGTATTTCAACCCCAGTCCCTTCGTGCCCGACGTCCGACAAAACAAAGAATGGAACCGGGGCGCTTATTTGGTGCAGGGCCTGGGCCACTGCGCGGCCTGCCACAGCCAACGCAACGCGCTGGGCGCTACCGCTGGCGTGAGCGACCTGTCGGGTGGCCTCATGCCTGTGGTCAACTGGTACGCCCCCAACCTCACGAACGACCGCGAAACCGGTCTCGCCAGCACCCCACTGCCCGATGTGGTGCGCTTGCTGCGCACAGGCACCAACGGCCAAGCCCACACCAGCGGCCCCATGAGCGAAGTCGTGCAGCACAGCCTGCAGCACCTGAGCCAGGCCGATGTCCAAGCCATGGCCATTTACTTGCAATCGCGTGCCCAAGCCAGCTCCTCTGCGGCCGCTGCCACCGCCGCAGCGCCACCACGCATCCCGGGTGCCGTGGCCGAACGGGGCCTCAAGGTCTACGACCGCCACTGCGCCACTTGCCACGGCGAGCAAGGCCAAGGTGCACCAGGCATCTACCCGGCCCTGGCAGGCAACCGCGCCGTGTTGCTGGGCGAGCCCACCAACCTGGTGCAGGCCCTGCTTTACGGGGGCTATGGCCCCGCCACCGCCGGGCATCCGCGTCCTTACGGCATGCCGCCCTTTGTGCTGGAACTGGACGACCGCGACATCGCCGCTGTGCTGACCCACCTGCGCAGCAAGTGGGGCAACAGCGCTGGAGAAGTCACGCCGCTGCAGGTCCACCGCATCCGGGCAGCCAGTGCACAGTGACGTACTCACGCTGATGCTGCTCCACGCTTGCCAAATGCAGACCGTCCCGGTCACGGGCGAATCGCTGGTCCTGTCACATCCGGCACCGTTTTGGGCCTGCGCCTTTTGGACAATCGGCGGATTCCATTCCAAGGACAAGCCATGACGAAAGCCCTTTACATCCTGACCGGAGCCTCTCGCGGCATGGGTCTGGCCATGGCCCAAGCACTGCTGCAGCCAGGCAACACCCTGCTGTGCATCTCGCGCAAGGCCAACGCCGAATTGGCCCAAGCCGCCCACAAGGCCGAAGTGCCTTTGGCCCAATGGACACATGACCTGGCCGATGGCCAAGGCGCCAGCGAGCGCCTGCGCGACTGGCTGCAAAGCCAGAACGCCAGTGGCTTCAGCAGCATCACCCTGATCAACAACGCGGGCGTCATACCGCGCATCGCCCCGCTCAGCGACAGCGACCCGGCCGAGCTGGCCTGGGCACTGCGTGTGGGGCTCGAAGCCCCCATGCAGCTGTGCGCCGCGTTTTTGGGCGCGACCGACGCTTGGCTGCAGCCGCGCAAGGTGCTCAACATCTCCTCAGGCCTGGGCCGCCGGGCCATGGCCTCGCAAGCAGGCTACTGCGCGGCCAAGGCGGGCATGGACCACTTCAGCCGCTGCATGGCGCTCGACGAAGCCCTCAAACCCCACGGGGCCAAGGTCTGCTCATTGGCCCCCGGCGTGATCGACACCGACATGCAGGTTCAGCTGCGCGGGGCAGCGGCGCAAGACTTTCCGGACCAAGAAGGCTTCAAGCAACTCAAGTCCACAGGCATGCTCAGCAGCCCCGAAGAAGCCGCGGCCAAGGTGCTGGCGTATCTGAACCGGGCTGACTTTGGCACGCAGCCCATTGGAGACGTGCGCGACGCTTGAGCCAGGCACTGTCAGGCCTGTGCAGTGATGGGCGCTGACACTCAATTCAATGGCTTGGAGAACATCCGGGCCATACCACTTTCCTACTTTCCCATTTTTCAATTCTGGAGACGTTCCCATGAGCCGTGAAGTTGTTGTTGTCAGCGGTGTTCGCACCGCCATTGGTACCTTTGGTGGCAGCCTCAAAGACACACCCCCCACCGACCTGGCCGCGCTGGTGGTGCGCGAGTCGCTGGCCCGCTCAGGCGTGGACGGCCAAGATGTCGGGCACGTCGTGTTTGGCCATGTGGTGAACACCGAACCCAAAGACATGTACCTGTCGCGCGTGGCGGCCATCCACGGCGGCTGCGCCGAAGGCACGCCCGCTTTCAACGTCAACCGCCTGTGCGGTTCGGGCCTGCAGGCCATCGTCTCGGCCAGCCAAGCCATCTTGCTGGGCGACACCGACATCGCCATTGGCGGCGGTGCAGAAAACATGAGCCGCGTGCCCTACGCCAGCCTGAACGCCCGCTGGGGTGCCCGCATGGGGGACACCAAGATGGTCGACATGATGATGGGCGCGCTGCACGACCCCTTTCACAACATCCACATGGGCGTCACGGCAGAGAACGTGGCCGCCAAATACGGCATCACGCGCGAGATGCAGGACGCCCTGGCCGTCGAGAGCCACAACCGCGCCGAGCGTGCCACTGCCGCTGGTTACTTCAAGGATCAAATCGTGCCCGTCATGCTCAAGAGCAAAAAGGGCGACATGGCCTACGCCACCGACGAGCATTTCCGCGCTGGCTGCAAGCTCGAAGACTTGGCCAAGCTCAAGCCCGTGTTCGCCAAGGAAAACGGCACGGTGACTGCGGGCAATGCCTCGGGCATCAACGACGCCGCCGCCGCCGTGGTGCTGATGCAAGCGGGTGCGGCCAAGGCCCGTGGCGTCAAGCCGCTGGCCCGTTTGGTGGGCTACGCACACACCGCACTCGACCCCAAGATCATGGGTGTGGGCCCGATCTCGGCCACGCAAGCTGTGCTGAAAAAGACCGGTTTGAGCGTCCATGACCTCGATGTGATCGAGGCCAACGAAGCCTTTGCAGCACAGGCCTGCGCCGTGACGCGCGAGCTGGGTCTGGACCCGGCCAAGGTCAACCCCAATGGTTCGGGCATTTCGCTGGGTCACCCGATTGGTGCCACAGGCGCTCTGATCACCGTCAAGGCCATCCACGAGCTGCACCGCGTGAACGGCCGCTACGCGCTGGTGACCATGTGCATCGGCGGCGGTCAGGGCATCGCGGCGATCTTCGAGCGGATGTGAAAAATCGCCCCGAGGGCGGGGCTCCCACACCCTGTGTGTACGGCAGTTCCCACCACTACCACTCCGCAGGTGGGGCTCCAAGCTGTAGGAGCGACGCCCTCGTCGCGAAAGGGCCTCTGCAACAGCCCAGATCACAACAAAGGCCGCAACTCCCGCGCCGCTTCCAACAGCAAGGGCAACCACTTGCGTTGCACCGCGGCGTCTGACAGCTGTTCTGCCGTGCCCACCACATTGAGCGCCGCCAGGGTTTGGCCTTGCATGTTGCGCAGCGGCACGGCCAGCGCCTGGATGCCCAACTCGTGCGCATCGCGGGCCAGGCAGTGGTCGTCTTGTCGCACCTTGTCAATCAATGCTTTGAATTTGGCCAGGCCCACTTCGGTTTGCGGCGTGATGCGGGCCAGCTCTCGGCCCTTGAGCCAGGCGTTGAACTCGGCCTTGGGCCAGCACGCCAGCAGCATGCGCCCGGTGGACGTGGCGTGCACGGGCAAACGTGCCCCCAAGTGCAAGCCATAGGCCATGTGCCGGATGGGCTCGGCCACGCCTGCGCTGCGCGCCACGATCACACCCTCATCGCCATCGAGCACCACCGCGCTGAAAGCCGCCTGCGTTTGCTGGGCCAAGCGGTTGAGCGTGGGCTGCAGCGTGCGCGGCAGGCGCGAGGTGGCCATGTAGCTGCCCGCAAAGCGAAGCACACGCGCCGACAACCAGTAGTGGCTGCCATCGGTTTCCAGATAACCCAGCTCGGTGAGGGTGAGCAAATGCCGCCGGGCTGCGGCACGCGTGATGCCCGTGCGCTGCGCCGCCAGCGTGGCGTTCAGGCGTTGGCGTTCGGTGTCAAAGGCTTCGAGCACGGCCAGGCCTTTGGCCAGGCCTTCGATGTAATCCGCTTTGGCGATGGGCATGCTGGGCTTTCTTGATGGGCATCCATTGCGCGATCTTCGCACAAACCAGCCGTCATTCGCACAAACTCTCACTCCCTCAACGACCAAGCTCGGGCTTCTTGTCTAAGCTGGGCGCATTGTTTTGAGACACCGGAGACACCCACATGACCCAAGCCACCCGCACCCAAGTCGCCATCATTGGTGCAGGCCCCTCGGGCCTGCTGCTGGGGCAGCTGCTCTACAAAGCCGGCATCGATGCCATCATTTTGGAGCGCCAGACAGGCGACTATGTGCTCTCGCGCATCCGAGCGGGCGTGCTGGAGCAAGTCACCATGGACCTGCTCGACGAAGCGGGTGTGGGTCAGCGCATGCATGCCGAAGGCTTGGTGCACGGTGGCTTTGACCTGTTGTTCAAAGGTGCGCGCCACCGCATCGACATGCACAAACTCACCGATGGCAAGAAGGTGATTGTTTATGGCCAGACCGAAGTCACCCGCGACCTGATGGACGCCCGCCAAGCGGCAGGTTTGCCCACCGTGTACGACGCACACAACGTGCAGGTGCACGAGTTCGACTCGGCCAAGCCCCGCGTCACCTACGAAAAAGACGGCCAGACCCACACCATCGATTGCGACTTCATCGCAGGCTGCGACGGTTTTCATGGCGTGTGCCGCACCAGCGCCCCCAAAGACAAGATCCGCGAATACGAAAAGGTCTACCCCTTCGGCTGGCTGGGCGTGCTGTCCGACACCCCGCCCGTGCACCACGAACTCATTTACGCCAACAGCACACGCGGCTTTGCCCTGTGCTCGCAGCGCAGTGCCACGCGCAGCCGCTACTACCTGCAAGTGCCGCTGACCGACAAGGTCGAAGACTGGAGCGATGAAGCCTTCTGGGAAGAGCTGCGCAACCGCCTCGACCCCGAAGCCCGCGAGCACTTGGTCACGGGCCCCAGCATCGAAAAAAGCATCGCCCCGCTGCGCAGCTTTGTGACCGAGCCCATGCGCTTTGGCCGCATGTTCCTTGCGGGTGACGCCGCGCACATCGTGCCGCCCACAGGCGCCAAGGGCTTGAACCTGGCCGCCACCGACGTGAAGTACCTGTCCACCGCCCTCATCGAGTTCTACAAGGACCATTCCGAAGCGGGCATCGACGGCTACTCAGAGCGCTGCCTGCGCCGCATCTGGCGTGCCGAGCGCTTCAGTTGGTGGTTCACCAGCCTGATGCACCGCTTCCCCGGTGAAGGTGAAATCACGCAAAAGTTCCAGGAAGCCGAGCTCGACTACCTGATCCACAGCGAAGCCGGCTCACGCACCATGGCCGAAAACTATGTAGGCTTGCCGCTGGACTTTGGCGACCAGTGACTGTGAACAGTCACCGCGCCATCCCTGGACGTCTTGGTGTGGGAGCGACGCCCTCGTCGCGATAGGCTTGTGCATGTCCTGAGGTTCATCCATCGCGGCGAGGGCGCCGCTCCTACAATGTGCAATCATGAGCACCACCCAACCCCTGCGCGGCGTACGCGTTATGAGCCTGGCCCTCAACCTGCCCGGCCCCGCCGCCCTCATGCGTCTGGCCCAAATGGGCGCGCGTTGCACCAAAGTCAACCCGCCCTCTGGCGACCCGATGCAGCACTACACACCCGATGGTTACGCGCTGTTGCACAAGGGCGTGAAACACCTCACCCTGGACCTCAAAACCGCAGCAGGTCAAGCTGCGATCCACAAGCTGCTGCCCAAGACCGATGTGCTGCTGACCTCGTTTCGTCCCTCGGCCCTGATCAAGCTGGGCCTGAGCTGGAAGACGCTGCGCAAGCACTACCCCGCACTCAGCCTGATCGAAGTGGTGGGTGCACCCGGTCCGCTGGCTGAGATTCCCGGCCACGATTTGACCTACCAAGCCGAAGTCGGTTTGGTCAATGGCATGGACCTGCCACCGAGTTTGTTTGCCGACATGGGCGGTGCGCTCATGGCCAGCGAAGCCACGCTCAAAGCGGTGATCACGCTCAAAACCACGGGCAAAGGCACGCGACACGAAGTGGCCCTGTCAGATGCCGCCGCTTGGCTGGCCCTGCCCCGCCAGCTGCGCATGACCACGCCCGATGGTGCTGTCGGCGGTGCACACGCGGGCTACCGCATCTACGCCTGCAAGAACGGCCGCGTGGCCGTGGCGGCCCTAGAGCCCCACTTTGCCGCCAGCCTGTGCGAAGCAGCAGGCGTGCAACTGACCCACCCGGTCAAGGACCTGTTCAAGCCCGCCACCCGAAAAGCCATCGAGACCTTTTTGGCCAGCCAGACACGCGCCCAGCTCGACAAGCTGGCCACGGCCAAAGACATCCCGCTGATGACCCTCAAATAAGCCGCAACCAGCGGCGGTCAATTCATTGGCCCGTGAATTGCGGTGGGCGTTTTTCCATGAAATGCGCCACGCCTTCGCGGAAGTCGTCACTCGCAAAACTGCGGGCCATCTCAACGTTGGCCTGACGGGTGTTTTCTGCCAGCGTCTGGAATGGCGCGTCGTACTGCTGGCGCTTGATCACTGCCATCGAGCGCGGTGACACGTTGTCCACCAAATCACGCGCATAAGCGTACGTTGCGGCGGCCAAAGCGTCGGGCGCAAACACCTTGTTGACCAAGCCCATGGCCTGCGCCTCCGGGGCCAGCACCTTGCGGGCCGACAGCAGCAAGTCCATCGCGTTGGCGTGGCCCACAATGCGGGGCAGCATCCAGCTCAGGCCGTGCTCGGCAATCAAGCCGCGCCTGGAAAACGCGGTGGTGAACACCGCGTTGTCGGCTGCAAAGCGGATGTCGCAATACAAGGCGTGCACCAAGCCAATGCCTGCGGTCGCGCCGTTGAGCATGCCAATCACGGGCTTGGGGATCGCCGGGTAAAACCCATAACGCGTTTGGTAGTCGAGCCGTTGGTTCACATCGAAAGGCTTCGTCCACGTGGTCGCGGTGATGTCGCTGGGGTCCAGCCCCTTGAGCAAATCCATGTCAGCCCCCGCGCAAAAGCCCCGTCCTGCCCCTGTAAGCACGATGGCGCGCACGCCGTCGTCTGCGGCGGCAGCGTCCATGGCTTGGCGCACCTCGCGCTCCATGACGTTCGTCCAGGCATTGAGCTTGTCAGGTCGGTTCAAGGTGATGGTCGCGATGCGGTGCTCGACGTTGTAAAGGATGTCTTGGTAAGTCATGGCAAGGCCTTTCAAAGAAGCATTGAACAATTCATACGGTGCGTTTGCCGCGGGCCAAAAACGCTTGGGTGGCGGGCTGATCGATCAGCTGCTGGCTCCAGCGCTTGAGCACCTTTTCCAGGCGCGGCGCAGCCACCCCCAGCTGCACCATTGCCACACCGCCATTGACCGATTCGCTGTAGTCGGCAATCAAGCCATCACGCAACTCAAAGCGGCTGATGCCGTCGATCACCACCAGCCGCCCCGCAAACTCGGGCACCTTGGAGGTGAAGCTCGACAAAGACCGCGCATAGGCCACATGCCCATTGCACACGGGCTCAAACATCTCCCAGCGGTAGTCGGGCCCGGCATCGCGGTGGAACAGGTCGTTCATCATGTGGGCGATGTCGGCCCGGCCCGTGTGGTCGCCGTAGATGTAGTCGTGGTAAACGCCGTCCGGCGTGAAGCACTGCGCAAAGGCCTCGCCATCGCCCGCTTCGGCAGCAGCCGAAAACCGCTTGAGCAATGCCTCGAAATGGTGTTGTTCCATGTTGTTGTCTCCTGTCGTTGTTCAATTCAATCGGGTAAGGTGTCGGGTAAAGGTTCAGGCAAGCGCTTGAGCGTGCGCACCTTGGACGCGCTGATGATGATGGCTTGCAGACCAAAGCCCAGCACCACGCACCACAGGCTCACCGACACCGGAAAATTGACCCCCACCACACCGCCCAGCGCTGCCCCCAGCGGGCGTGCGCCCGTGCTGACCACGATGTTGATCGACGTGACCCGCCCAATCATGGCGCGGGGCGTCACCGTCTGGCGCAGCGTGGTCGAGGTGATGGTCCAGATGATGGGCCCCACCCCGAACAAAAAGTAAGACAGCGCTGCCAGCCAGCCATGCGGCCAATACAAGGTCAGGGCCATGGTGAACGCGGCCAACACTGAGAAATAAGGCCCAAGCAAAATCGCCTGCCCAAAAGGCAGCGCTCGCACCACACGCGGCGCGAGCAATGCCCCCAAAATCATGCCCACGCCATACAACGCCAGCGTCACGCCCACGCCACTGGCGTCCAGCCCCAAATCGTGGATGGCATAAGGCACATAAGCCGCTTGCAGCATGAACCAAGAAATGTTCCAGGCAATTGAGCAAAACATCATGGGCCGCAGCAAGTCGCTCTGCCACACCCACTTGGCACCGTCTTGCAACTCCAGCAAAGGGTGACGAGCAGGCAAGGCGGCGCGTTCAGGCTCAACGATGCCACGCAAGCACAAAACTGCCGCCACCGACAACATGCCCGAGAGCACAAACGCCGCTGACGCCCCGGTCCACGCGATCAAGGCCCCCGCCAAAGCCGGGCCTGCCGCAAATGCCGCACTGCGCGCCAACTCCAGTCGCCCATTGGCCTGTGCCAGGCCATCGACCTGCACCAGCACTGGAACCAAAGATGGCGCAGCCACGCTGAAGGCCACCGTGCCCACCGCCGCCATGAAACCGATCACAGCCAGTGCCATGATCGACACATGGCCTGTGACGATCAGCGCCAGTAAGAGCAGCAAAGCCAGCGCCCGCAGCGACTCGGCCAGCGCCATCAAGCGCGTGCGCGAGGTGCGGTCGGCCAAGAGACCCAGCGGCATCGACAACAGCAAAAACGGCAGCGACTGGATCGAGGCCAGCAAACCGATCTCGCCAGGCCCGGCCTTGAGCAGCAGCACGGCCACGATGGGCACTGCGGCCAGGCTCAGCTGCTCGGCCGATTGGGCCAGCAAGTTGGACCAGGCCAGTCGCTTGAAAGATGCAGAAAAAGCTGAAAACATCAAAAACCTTTCGATCAATCGCATCCTAAAGCGTCATCGGCCCACTCCGAGTCACCTTGGCTCACGGTCAATGCGTCGGTTTTTTGTGTCAGACTGTCACCGGCCCCCAAGGGCTGCACGCACGACTGGACCCCCATGAATCTCATCTTCCGCCAAGGCCTGTGGGCCACAGCATTGCTCAGCTTGGCCAACCACACCGCCCAAGCCCGCGTCACCCGCATCGTGATCGACGACACCCGGCCCGTGGCCGCATCACCTGCCGCCCCAGGCAAGTCTGCAGGCATCGCTTACGAGCAAGTCGTTGGCCGCGCCTTTGGCGAGCTGGACCCCAAACTCGCGCAAAACGCCATCATCCAGGACATCGAACTGGCCAAAGACGCCGACGGCAAAGTCCGTTATATGGCCTCTTTTGTGATCTACAAACCCGTGAACCTCAAAGACGCCAGTGGCCTCATGTGGCACGACGTGCCCAATCGTGGCCGGGTGGGATTGCCCGCTGAGCAAGAGCTGACTGCAGGCGACATCGGTCTGCTCAGCGCATGGCAAGGCGACAACGCAGGCGCCACCGCCGTCAAGCCCAAGGCCACCATCGACGGTCTGCAGTTCTTGCAAGTGCCCGTGGCCCGCAACGCCGACGGCAGCCCGGTCAAAGGCCAGGTGCTGGCCCGCATCGTCAACCGCGCTGGTGCGGCATCACAACCGCTCATGGTGCAGACCAACCCTGTGCCCTACAAACCGGACAGCCTCGACACCGCCAAAGCCACCTTGGTCTCGCGCGGTCGCGAGAACATGAACGGCGAAGTCTTTGACGAGCAAACCATCGCCCCCAGCGAATGGGCTTGGGCCCAATGCGACGCGCAAAACCCCTTTCCAGGCAAACCCGACCCGACGCAGATTTGCCTGAAAAACGGCTTTGACGCCAAGCGCCTGTATCAAGTGGTCTTTACAGCGCAAGACCCCTATGTGCTGGGCATCGGTTTTGCCGCCTGGCGCGATGTGGCCGTGTTCTTCAAGCACGCCAAGGCCGACGACGCAGGCACCCCCAACCCGGTGGCCAGCACGGTCACGCACAGCATTGCGCGGGGCATCTCGCAATCAGGCAACTACCTGCGCGGCTGGCTGCACTTGGGCTTTAACCGTGATGAAGCAGGCCAACAAGTGCACGAAGGCTTGTGGCCCATCATTGCGGGCCGCCGCATTGCGCTCAACTTCCGCTGGGCACAGCCCGACGGCGTGCTCGAGCTCTACCAGGCAGGCAGCGAAGGCCCACAGTGGTGGCTGCCCCACCCCGACCCGGTGCGCGGCACACCCGCAGCGGGCATCCTCGACCGCTGCACCCAGACCCGCACCTGCCCCAAGATCATGGAACACTTTGGCTCGGCCGAAGTCTGGGCTTTGAAGCTCACACCAGAGTGGATCGGCACCGACGCCAAGCAAGACCTGCCGCTTCCCGCCAACGTCAAGCGCTATTACATTGCCAGCAGCACCCACGGCGGTGGCGCGGGTGGCTTTGACACCAGCGTGCCCGGCGCGGCCTTGCCCAAAGCCGGCCCCATGTGCCCCGGCAACAACTTTGGCCAAGGCCTGTTGCCTGCCAACCCCATGCCGCACAAAGAGACGGTCAACGCGCTGCGCTTGCACTTTCGCCACTGGGTCATGAAAGGCACCGAGCCGCCCGCCAGCCGTTACCCCACACTGGCCAAAAACCAATTGGCTGTGGCCGAGAAAACCGCGCTGGGCTACCCCAGCCTGCCGGGCCTGCGCCCCACCGTGCCTGAGCGCGACTTCATCATGCCTGTGCACGACTACGATTGGGGCCCCGGCTTCAAGGCCGTTGACGGCTCGGGCGTGCCCAGCAACGCACCACCCAAAATCAAACAAGTGCTGACCATGTACGCGCCCAAGGTGGATGCCGACGGGAACGAATTGGGCGGCGTGCCCGTGGTGCTGCTCGATGCACCGCTGGGCACTTACCTTGGCTGGAACGTCACCGCAGGTGGCGCCAAGCCTTTCCACCAGGGTGAGATTTGCAACTACGTGGGCGGCATGGTGCCCTTTGCCCAAACCGCTGCCGAACGTCAGGCCAACAACGACACCCGTCTGTCATTGCAAGAGCGCTATGGCTCGCATGACGGCTATGTGCAAGCCGTGCGCATAGCCACCGAACGCGCCATGAAAGAAGGCTTCCTCTTGCCCGAAGACGCGCAAGCCTTGATCGACGCCGCCCAAAAGAGCGCCGTGCTGCGCTGACACCAACTCACCTAATCCGACCATGAAAAAACGCATCTTCTGTCTGGCCTCTGCACTGTGCATGCTGCCCGCATTGGCGCAGGCACAAAGCGCCGACTGGCCCAGCAAGCCCATCCGGCTGATCGTGCCGTTCCCGGCAGGCGGCCCCACCGATCTGGTGGCCCGCGAAGCGGCCAACATCCTGCGCGAGGAGTTCAAGCAAACCGTGGTGGTGGACAACAAACCCGGCGGCAATGGCACCCTGGGCCATGGGCTGCTGGCCAAGGCCCCCGCCGACGGCTACACCATTGGCCTCTTGGTCATCACGGTGGCCATTGCGCCGCATTTGGGCAACGCGCCGTTTGACACCTTCAAAGACTTTGCGCCCATCAGCGACATGGTGTCGATGACGCCCATCGTGGTGGCCAACAACAACGCGCCCTTCAACACCTTGGCCGAACTGGCCAGCCAAGCCAAGGCCAACCCCGGCAAGCTGGCCTTTGGCACACCCGGCGTGGCCACCGTGCCGCACCTGGCGGCCGAGCTGTTCCAGATGCAGTCGGGCACGCTGCTCAACCACATCCCCTACAAAGGCGCGACGCAGCAGATTCAAGACCTGATCGGCGGCTCGACCCAGCTCGATTTCCAAAGCTCTCTGGTCGTGGCCATGCCGCAAATCAAGGCCGAGCGCATCAAGGCCCTGGCCGTGCTCTCTGACAAACGGTCACCCCAACTGTCCAACGTGCCCACCGCCAAAGAGTCGGGTTATCCAGGCTTGGTCGTGGCGCCATGGTTTGGCTTGGGTGCACCTGCGGGCACACCGCCCGACATCGTGCAAAAGATGCACGCCGCCATCGCCAAAGGCCTGGCCAGCAAAGAGGTGCAAGAACGCTTTGCCGCCATCGGCGCATCGGTGCACCCCAGCAAATCGCCCGCCGAATTTGCGGCCTACATCAAAGCCGAATACGAACGCTGGGGCAAAGTCATCAAGGCGGCCAACGTGAAGGCCGAATGACCTTGATTTGCGCTCCGATCCGGCGAGCCTTACAGACTGAGAATGCGTCAGGACAAAATCGAGAATTCACCTACCGATGCGACCGATGTGCGCTAGTGCCTGAACAAAGTGATCAACACTGACCACATCAACGAGCGCAGGCATCAGCAAAAAGTCGGATGTAGTTACCTGGTATGGGTCCCCAATTTGGATTGGGGCCGAATTTTTTTTCAATACGACCCTGAGCCATTCGACCCGAATACCAAACCGATCCATTGAATTTGTATCGCGATTTCAAGCAATCAAAAGCCAAGTATTCGATTTCTGATAACCCGAACATTTGGGCACTGGAAATTTCTTGGTAAGTAGTCATGGTGGTCAGAGCCACTTGCTCAAAACCTATGGCCTTGCGAGAGTCCCAATCCACGTAGCTCCAGTCGCTGAATTTGACCCACTTGGCTGAAGCGCCTGAATTGAAAAGTAATGCCGCTACCAAGAGAACGAATCGCATCTGATACTCCAATTGAATTGAGATGTTGTGATTATTAACAATCCCGTGACAGATTGAAGTTCTCAAGCTAGGCTGGCTTCTTCGCCCCAAGGGGTGATCATGATGATCAACACCGTGCTCAGGCCATAAACGGCCATGCCTGCCCCCACCAGGGCAAAGATCATCCAGGCGGGCGACTGCCACGAGGCCAGCAACCAGCCGCCCACGGCAACCACCAGCAGGCGCAGCGTGCCTGCGATCACGGGGCCAATCGCTTTGCCTGCGCCCAATGACGAGAAATACAGGCACAAGCCCAAACCAAAGAAGCCATAAAAAGGCCCGGCCCACAAAAAGTAGCTGCCTGCTGACGCGAGCACCGAGGGGTCTTGGGAATACAAGGACGTCCACACATCAGGCGCCAAGGTCACGATCAGGCCCAGCACACCCAACAAAGCGGTGGCCACGGCAGCGGCAGTCCATGCGGCCCGGCGGGCACGGGCAATGCGGCCTGCGCCAATGGCCATGCCCACCAGCGGCACCGAGGCCACGCCCACGGCAAAAGCAATGGGCACCAACAAAAACTCCAAGCGCGTGCCGATGCCATAACCTGCCAAAGCCTCGGTGCCAAAAGTAGCCACCAAGCGGGTCAAGATCAAGATGGTCAGCACCGTTTGAAACGGTGAAAAGCACGCCACAGCGCCCACCCGCAAAATGTCCATCAGGTGCTTGGGGTCCAGCGGTGTGTTGCGCACCGTGAGCCGGATCTTGCCGCGCCCCGACGACAAATACACCCACAAAAACGCCGCCCCGCCCAAGTTGGCCAACACCCCGCCAGCCGCCACGCCGTGCATGCCCATTTGCGGCAGTGGCCCCCAGCCCAGGCCCAGCGCTCCACCCAACAGCACCTGCGCCAAAGCCACCACAAACAGCGTGACAGAAGGCACCAACATGTTGCCGCTGCCGCGTATCACCGAAGACAGTGTGTTCACAATCCACACAAAGATGGAGCCGACAAAGGCCACCTCGCAATACGCCACGGCTTGGGCCAGGGCCTCCCCCTTGCCGCCGAGCGCCGACATCATGGCCTGGCCCAACAGCGCCATCAAGAGCATGAACACCAAGCCCAGCGAACAGCCAATCCACAAGGCATGGACCGCCAACACATTGGCCCGCGCTGCGTCGCCCGCGCCCAAAGCGCGGCTGATGGCAGACGACACGCCGCCCCCCATGGCGCCGGCAGACATCATGGTTTGCAGCATCACAAACGGAAACACCAAGGCCATGCCCGCCAAGGCCGGGGCACCAAAGTGCCCTACATAACTGGTCTCGGCAATCGCCGCCAACGCCGTGGCCAACATGGCCACCATGTTGGGCAAAGAAAAGCGCAACAAGACAGGCAAGATCGGCCCGGTCAGCAAGGGGTTGGTTGCAACTGGTGAATTCATGGGGTTTCCGTTCAGGGGTTCGAGCAAAGCCCTGGAACTGTCGATCAAGGCAGGGATGGAGATACGAAGCAAAGTTTAGACCATGCCTTCACCTGTGACTCTTGGTCGAGTCCTCACCCGGCTGAGGTCAGTGGGTTCGATACCGCACCGAAATGCAAGGGCCATGCGTGCGTCAATGGGTTTTCTTCACCACATTCAAGGGAACCCTCATGAAAACACGCCAACCTCTCCACGCAGCCCTTTTGTGCTTCGGCCTGCTGTCACTCACTGCGGCGCAGGCCGAGATGATGAGCAAGCCCGACTACAAAGCGGGCAAGACGCGCATCAGCGAAACCTACAAAGCGGACAAAGTCGCATGCAAGTCACATTCAGGCAACGCCAAAGACGTGTGCGAAGAGGAAGCCAAAGGCAAGGAAAAAGTGGCCCGCGCTGAGCTGGAATTGAGCTACACAGGCAAAGCGGCTGATAGCAACAAAGTGCAGGTGGTCAAAGCCAAAGCAGCCTACGAAGTGGCCAAAGAAAAATGCGACGACCTGGCAGGCAACGCCAAGAACGTGTGCGTGCAAGAAGCCAAAGCCGTCGAGCAAAAAGCACTGGCTGACGTCAAGATGGGCAAAGAAATTGGTGACGCTAAAAAAGACGCCAACGATGACAAGATGTACGCCGACTACAAAGTCGCCATGGAAAAATGCGACGCCTTGGCAGGCGACGCCAAGGCCAGCTGCGTGACAGCGGCCAAGAGCAAGTTCGGCAAAAAATAAGCTGGGCTAAAGTACAACGGCGCCTGAGGGCGCCGTTTTTCTTGATAACAACAGAAATCACCACAACGCAGCCTTCGCCTCTTGCGTTCAAGCAAGTTCAGCAACTTTAACTATGGTCTGAAATCAACAATTGCCAAACATAGGCCATTGGCCTACACTAAGGCATGGAATTCGAATGGGATGAAACCAAAAGCGAAACCTGTTTTCAGGAACGGGGGTTCGACTTTGCTTATGCGGCCCAAGCCTTCTTTGACACCAACCGACTCATCCGCGCAGACCAGCGACACAGCTACGGCGAGGAACGATTCCAACTCACAGGGCGCATCGGGTCACGCATTTTTGTGGTGGTCTACACCCCTCGCGCCAACGCAACCCGCAGCATCTCCGCCAGAAAAGCAAACACCCGAGAGGTCAAGCACTATGAAAACGACACGAATGAAGATTGACCCCGCAAAGATGGCTGGGCAAACCATCGGGCGAATCAACCCCGCCCAGGTCGATGCCACCACAGAAACGCAAATGACCGTACAAATGGCGCAAGACGAAGCACTGGCCATGCAAGACGCGGCCAAGTTTGCCCGCCGCGTGCGCCGCCGTCTGGGCTTCAGCCAGGCTGAATTTGCTACACGCATCGATGTGTCACTGGAAACCATCCGCAACTGGGAACAAGGAAAACGCAGCCCCACTGGCGCAGCCAAGGCCTTGCTCAAGGTCTTGGACAAAGCGCCTGAAGCGGCGCTGGCAGCATTGCACTGAAGTAAGCCATGAAACCGTATTGACCATGACCCAAAAAATCAAAGTGGCCGACCTGCCCGACTTCGATATGGCCGAATACCTCAAGACCGACGAGGACGTGGCTAACTAATTGACGCTTGTTCTGGAAGAAAACGACCCCGCCGAGCTAACCCACGCGCTGGGCACCATTGCCCGCGCACGCGGCGTGACAGAAGTAGCGCAGCCGTTAAAGGCTTGAGCCGCAAGACCAAGTGCGCCAAGGCACCTTCGGGTGCCTTTTTTCATGGCCGATGAAAAAATAGTTACCCAAAAATCATCAACTCCGTCAACACCACCAGGACAACTATTGCATCTGAAAAATTCATCAAACGCGTTTTCATAGACTGTGCAGCGAAGACTTTTCGCGTTCAAAAAGAGACAAGCACAGCATGAGCGCAACCAATGAAATGCCCACCTTCGACACCCTGTTCGAGCCCCTGCTCGCAGCGCTTCGTGCATTGGGTGGCTCAGGCAGCATTGAGGAAATTTATGCCAAGACCGTCGAGGTCGCAGGCATCTCTGAAGACTTGGCATCACAGATGCACCATCCAGACAAAAGCAACATGACCAAAGTGGGCTACCGGCTCACCTGGGCAAGGACTTATCTGCGCAAATACGGATTGTTGGAAAACTCCAGCCGTGGCGTCTGGTCACTGACGGCCAAAGGCAACAGTGCCGACAAGATCAACACCGCAGAGATTGTCAAAGCTGTTCGCAACATGGATCGGCCAGAGCCGAACAAGCGGACCAAAAAAACCGAATCCATTGAATTGGATTTTGGAAAAGACCTACCAGAAGAAGACCGCTGGAAAGACAAGCTGAACGCAGTGCCAACCCAGCAACTCAGTCCGCAAGGCTTTGAGCGTTTAGTGCAGCGCATCCTGCGCGAATCGGGTTTTGTGGCGGTGGAAGTCACTGGCCGAACGGGCGACGGCGGCATTGATGGCAAAGGCATCGCCCGCATCAATGGATTCATGAGCTTTCATGTCCTCTTTCAGTGCAAGCGCTACAAAGGTGCGGTCGGCTCCAGCGAAATCGGCGACTTTCGGGGTGCCATGGTCGGCCGGGCAGACAAAGGGCTGTTCATCACCACGGGTAATTTCACCACTGGGGCCATCAAAGAAGCCACTCGGGACGGTGCACCGCCGATTGACTTGGTGGATGGCGATGAGCTGGCTGAAAAGCTGAAAGAACTGTCTCTGGGTGTGACCACGGAACTGGTACCACGTGTGGTGGTGAATCCGGATTGGTTTGTGGGACTCTCCAATGTGAAATGAATGCACTGTGAGTCCCTTTTTACAAAAGCAACAAGCCTTCTTGGCCTTTGTGCTGGACCAGTACGTGACCCTAGGCGTGGACCAACTCGACGCCGACAAACTCACCCCACTGCTCAAGCTGCGCTACAACGCGCTGAATGACGCGATGGCGGAATTGAGGGATGCGGTGCAGGTCAGGCAGGCGTTTGTGGGGATGCAGAGGTATTTGTACAAATGAAAAAATGTTTTTGGTGCGATTTTAATACAACAACCGATAAGGAAATTGCTAAATCCAATACTAATTTTCGACTTGCTGATCGTGAACATGTATTCCCAGAAGCATTAGATGGCGACTTAACTGTTCCAGAAGGCCTGGTTTGCAAGTACTGCAATGGCAGCCTAAGCATAATTGACGAAAGACTTAAATATTCATGCCAAGCATTAATGGAGCTTTATCAAAAGTCATCCATTATTAAAGGCAGCCCTATTGGCAAGAGGCGCCAAGGCGAAAAGCAAAAAAAGAAAGAGAAAGATGTTAACAATATTAAAAGCACTCATTCATAACTAAGAATACTTCGGGAAAAAGATAACAGCACAGTAATTTACGAAAATTTCTCTAATGAAATTGAAGAGCTGGCCTACAATACAAATCTCAGTAAGGGTTTGCATAAGTGCGCGATAAACTCCTACCTTCACAATTCAAATAATCAAATAAATACCATAAATTTAGATAAAATAAAAGAATATATCCTCGAGAAAAATTACAAAAACGAACACAACTGGTCCTACGCCGTCTGCCAAGCAAATAATAATTCATTTGCGAGATTTCCTCCTCGATACATTCCTATAGCAAGCGAAGAAAACCATCAAATCTCAGCCATGGTTTTGATTTTCCCATCTGCTATTTACATAATCGGACTTTATCCTGGCATAATTAATGGACCCAATCTTCAATCAATTATTAACACAATTCCAAATCTAAATGGTTTTTTGTAAATTCTAATTTTTCTTACAAAGAACACTACAAAAAATTATTCAAATTTGAAGGCCTATCGAAAACCTCATATTTTGGACAAAATTGCGGACTAGATTTCGAAATATTCGTAAAGTCAAAACCACAGGTAGTCATACCAAGCGAAGAATGTCATCCAACAGCCATTTGCACATACTGCAGCAACAGTACAACACTCGGTTTCGCTATCGCTAAAGAGATTGCGGACTCAGGACACCTTTTAAATATTTCGTTAAGTACAACTTGTGTTCATTGCGAATCGCACATTATTTGTGATCAAAGGGATATAAACATCAATGATTCAACTGCCCCCAAGCCTTCTCCAGCCGCTTGATGCTGACAGGCTGCGGGGTGCGCAACTCTTGTGCGAAGAAGCTCACGCGCAGCTCTTCCAGTAGCCAGCGGAACTCCAGCATGCGGGCGTCTTGCGCGCCTTTGCGTTCGGCCACCAGACGCCAGTAGCGTTGCTCTTGCGGTTTCAGCTCGGCTAGGCGTTGGGCGTCGCGGGCGGGGTCAGCGCGGTATTTGTCCAAGCGCAGGGTCACGGCTTTGAGGTAGCGGGCGCAGTGCTGCAGCTGCGGCCACGGGGTGGCGGCCATGAAGTTTTTGGGCATCAGGCGTTGCAATTGCGCTGTGCAGTCTGCCGTCGCGTCAGGGGCATTTTTGGTGTCCTTGATCTTGCGGGTGGCCGCGCCAAACTCCAGCAAGATGGTGCCCGCCAGCCGAGCCACTTCGTTGGCAATCAGGGTCAGGCGCCCTCGGCCTTCTTCGATGCGGCGCTTGAAGGTGATTTCATCGTTGGGCAGCGGGTCGAGCAAAAAGGCGCGGTCGAGCGCCACGTCGATGATCTGGGTTTTCAGCTCGTCTGCCGTACCCAGCGGCATGTAGGCCACGGCCATCTTTTGCAAGTCGGGGATGTTTTTCTCAAGGTACTTGAGCGCGTCTTTGATTTGCAGCGCAAACAGGCGGCGCAGGCCCGCGCGGTTTTTGGCGGCGGCCACGTCGGGCTCGTCAAACACCTCGATGGTCACAGCATCTTGCATGTCCACCAGCGCGGGGAACCCAATCAAGGTCTGGCCGCCTTTGCTGATCTCCATCAACTCGGGCAGTTCGCCAAAGGTCCAGGTGGTGTAGCGCTGGGGGGCCAGGGCTTTGGGCGCGGCTGGTTTTTCCCCTCGCGCTGACGTGTTGCGTCCACCCGCATCGCGCTGAGGCGAATGGGGGTTTGACCCCGATTGTTTGGACTCGCCGCTATTGGGGGCTTGAGGCACTGCCGCAGGCGCTGCAGCCACTTTGAGCTGCGCCAGCGCCTGAAACGCACCACGGGCTTTGGCACCCAGTTCGCCTTTGAGCGCGCCCAGGTTGCGGCCCATGCCCAGCTGGCGGCCGTGCTCGTCCACCACGCACAGGTTCATGAACAGGTGCGGGCTGAGCATCTCGTGTTTGAAATCGGTCCGCTTGATGTCCAGACTGGTTTCGTCGCGGGCTTTTTTGAGCAGCACGTCGGTGAGCGACCCGCTGCCAAACAGCTCGGGCACCGACAGTTCGGCCGCCATGCGCGTGGCCGATTCGGGCAGCGGCACAAAGCGGCTGCGTGGGCGCTGCGGCAGGCTTTTGAGCAGCGCCTGAATCTTGTCTTTGAGCAAACCGGGCACCAGCCACTCGCAGCGGTCTTCACTGACTTGGTTCAGCACAAACAAAGGCACCGTGACAGTCACGCCGTCGCGGGCATCGCCCGGCTCGTGCAGATAAGTGGCCTGGCAGTCGGTACCGCCCAAGCGGATGTGTTTGGGAAAGGCTTGCGTGGTGATGCCTGCCGCTTCGTGGCGCATCAGCTCTTCGCGGCTCAGCAGCAACAGGCGTGGCTGCTTGGCGCTCTCATGGCGGTACCAGTCTTCCAGCAGGCGGCCGCTGCACACCTCAGGCGGGATCTGCTGGTCGTAAAAAGCATAGATCAGCTCGTCGTCTACCAACACGTCTTGGCGGCGCGACTTGTGCTCGAGCTCTTCGACCTTGGCGATCATCTTGTGGTTGGCGGCCAGGAACGGCAGCTTGGTCTCCCACTGGTCACCCACCAGCGCTTCGCGGATGAAAATCTCGCGGGCACCGTGCAGGTCCACCCGGCTGTAGGCGGTGCGCCGCCCGCTGTAGACCACCAGGCCGTAAAGCGTGGCCCGCTCCAGCGCCACCACTTCGGCAGATTTCTTTTCCCAATGCGGGTCGAGCACTTGTTTCTTGAGCAAGTGCGCACCGACTTGCTCCAGCCACTGCGGCTCGATGGCCGCAATGCCCCGGCCAAACAGGCGGGTGGTCTCGACCAGTTCGGCCACCACGATCCAGCGGCCGGGCTTTTTGCTCAGGTGCGCGCCGGGGTGTTTGTGGAACTTGATGCCGCGTGCGCCCAGATAGGCTTCTTCGTCTTCGAGCTTGTAGCCCACGTTGCCCAGCAGGCCCGCCAGCATGGACAGGTGCAATTGCTCGTAGCTCGCGGGTTGCGTGTTGATGCGCCACTTGTGCTCGGCCACCACCGTGAGCAGCTGGGTGTGCGTGTCGCGCCACTCGCGCACGCGGCGGATGTTGATGAAGTTCTGGCGCAGCAGCTGCTCGTATTGGCGGTTGCTCAACTTGTGCTGCGGCGCTTCTTGCGCGGGCGCATTCAATTGGGATCTGACCCCAATTGATTTGGATGGGCCGCCTCGGGCTTCGTGAATCCATTTCCAGAGCTTGAGGTAACCCGTGAACTCGCTCTTGTCATCGTCGAACTTGGCGTGTTGCTGGTCGGCTTGGGCTTGGGCGTCCATGGGGCGGTCGCGCACGTCTTGCACGCTCATGGCGCTGGCGATCACCAGCACTTCTTCGAGCGCTTCGCGGCCACGGGCTTCCAGAATCATGCGGCCCACGCGGGGGTCCAGCGGCAGGCGAGCCAGCTCTTTGCCAATCGGCGTCAGCTCGTTGTCGTCATCGACTGCGCCCAGCTCGGCCAGCAACTGGTAGCCGTCTGTGATCGCACGTTTGGACGGTGCTTCGATGAACGGAAAGTCTTCCACCACGCCCAGGTGCAGCGACTTCATGCGCAAAATCACACCCGCCAAGGACGAGCGCAAGATTTCCGGGTCGGTAAAGCGGGGGCGGCCCGCAAAGTCTTTGTCGTCGTACAGGCGAATGCAGATGCCGTTGGCCACGCGGCCGCAGCGGCCCGCACGCTGGTTGGCCGCGGCTTGGCTGATCGGCTCGACCATCAGCTGCTCGACCTTGCTGCGCAGGCTGTAGCGCTTGACGCGGGCAGTGCCTGCGTCGATCACATAACGGATACCGGGCACCGTCAAAGACGTTTCGGCCACGTTGGTGGCCAGCACGATGCGGCGGCCGTTGGACGCTTCAAAAATCTGGTCTTGCTCGGCCTGCGACAGGCGGGCAAACATGGGCAACACTTCGGCGTTGCGGGTCAGCGGCTGGTGCGCCAAGTGCTTGCGCAGGTGGTCGGCGGCTTCGCGGATTTCGCGCTCGCCGGGCAAAAAGATCAGGATGTCGCCCCCTGCCCCGCCTTGCCAGAGTTCGTCCACGCCGTCGGCAATCGCGTCATTCAGGCCGTAGTCACGCGACTCTTCAAACGGGCGGTAGCGCTGCTCGACAGGAAAGGTGCGGCCTGACACCATGATGACCGGGGCCGGGCCGTTGCGCGAGGCAAAGTGTTTGGCAAAGCGGTCAGCGTCAATCGTGGCCGAAGTGACGACTATCTTCAGGTCCGGCCTGCGCGGCAAAATTTGGCGCAGGTAGCCCAGCAAAAAGTCGATGTTCAGGCTGCGTTCGTGTGCCTCGTCGATGATGATGGTGTCGTAGGCCTGCAGCAGCGGTCGGTCTGGGTTTCGGCCAGCAAGATGCCGTCGGTCATCAGTTTGACCGAGGCGTTTTTGCTCAGGCGGTCTTGGAACCGCACCTTGAAGCCCACCACCTCGCCCAGCGGCGTCTTGAGTTCTTCGGCAATCCGCTTGGCCACCGAGCTGGCCGCAATGCGCCTGGGCTGGGTGTGGCCGATCATGCGGGCACGTTCACCCGGCTTTGCATTGAGCTTGCCGCGCCCCAGCGCCAGCGCGATTTTGGGCAGCTGCGTGGTCTTACCCGAGCCGGTTTCTCCGCACACGATGATGACCTGGTGCTGGTCCATGGCGGCCATGATTTCGTCACGGCGGGCAGAGACGGGCAGGCCTTCGGGGAAATCGATTTGGAGTGGGGTGTCGGACAAGGCGAAAACTTCTGTGAAAATCAATGCAAGAACAGCCCGGGATTATCCCCGCCCGACGCCCCGCCACCTTTGCCTCCCCCAGATTGCCCATGTCCACAGTTTTCAATTTCACCTTCGTGCCCTGGTTCCGGTCGGTGGCGCCCTACATCCACATGCACCGGGGCAAAACCTTTGTGGTGGGCATCGCGGGCGAGGCGATTGCGGCGGGCAAGCTGCAAAACCTGGCACAAGACCTGGCGCTGATTCAGAGCATGGGCGTCAAAATCGTGCTGGTGCATGGCTTTCGCCCTCAGGTCAACGAACAGCTGGCGGCCAAGGGCCATACCCCAAAGTATTCGCACGGGATTCGCATCACCGACAGCGTGGCCCTGGATTGCGCCCAAGAGGCGGCGGGCCAACTGCGCTACGAGATCGAAGCGGCCTTCAGCCAAGGTCTGCCCAACACGCCCATGGCCGGCTCCACAGTGCGGGTGTTATCGGGCAACTTCATCACCGCCAGGCCCGTTGGCATTGTGGACGGTGTGGACTTCATCCACTCGGGCCTGGTGCGCAAGGTCGATGTGGACGGCATCATGCGCACGCTGGACATGGGCGCGATGGTGCTGCTCTCGCCCTTTGGCTTTTCACCGACGGGTGAGGCGTTCAACCTGTCCATGGAAGAAGTGGCCACCAGCGTGGCCGCTGAGTTGCAGGCCGACAAGCTGATTTTTGTGACCGAGGTGCCGGGCATCCGCATCGACCCGCTTGCCCCGGCCAGTGAAGACAACCCGATCGACACCGAGTTGCCGCTGGCCGCTGCCAAGCAGTTGCTGGCGTCGCTCCCCACCCCGACCGAGCCGACCGACATCGGCTTTTATTTGCAGCACTGCGTGAAGGCTTGCGAAGAAGGCGTGGAGCGCTCGCACATCCTGCCCTTTGCAGTGGATGGCGCTTTGCTGCTGGAGGTGTATGTGCACGACGGCATCGGTACCATGGTCATCGACGAAAAGCTCGAAGAACTGCGCGAAGCCACCTCAGACGACGTGGGCGGCATCTTGCAGCTGATCGAGCCGTTTGAAAAAGACGGCACTTTGGTCAAGCGCAACCGCACCGAGATCGAGCGCGACATTGACCACTACACCATCATCGACCACGATGGCGTGATCTTTGCCTGCGCGGCGCTCTACCCCTACCCCGAAGCCAAGACGGCCGAGATGGCGGCGCTCACCGTCTCGCCCCAATCACAAGGCCAAGGCGACGGTGAAAAGGTGCTCAAGCGCATCGAGCAACGCGCCCGCGCCATGGGCCTGAAAAGCATTTTTGTGCTCACAACGCGAACCATGCACTGGTTCATCAAGCGCGGCTTTGTGCAACAAGACCCCGACTGGCTGCCCGAAGCGCGCAAACGCAAATACAACTGGGACCGCAAGAGCCAAGTGCTGGTCAAGAAGCTCTGACCTGTGGGAGCCCCGCCCTCGGGGCGATGGAGACTGCGCCTATCTGCTGAAGCCCTATCGCGGCGGGGGCGCCGCTCTTACACCCCCTGTGGGAGCCCCGCCCTCGGGGCGATGGAGCCTGCGCCTTTCTGCTGAAGCCCTATCGCGGCGGGGGCGCCGCTCCTACACCCCCTGTGGGAGCCCCGCCCTCGGGGCGATGGTACGGCGTCAAACGGCCAGCCACCCACGCAAACGATCCACGCCCAGCGACAAGCGCGACAGGTCTTTGGATGCAAAGCACCAGCGCAGCCAGCCTGCGGCCTCGGGGGCAAAGGCTTCGCCCGGGGCCAGGCCCAAGCCCGCCTCGGTGACCAGGCGCTTGGCTGTGACCACAGAGTCTGGATGCCCCGGCAGCTGAAAGAACGCGTACATGCCGCCCCGCGCTGGTGCCACCTGCACGCCCGGCACCGCTTGCAGCAAGGGCACCAGGGTGTCGCGGCAGGCCTTGAGGTGGGCCACCACGCGGGGCGTGATGTCGGCGGTGTGCTGCAATGCGGCGATGCCAGCGCGCTGGGTGAACACCGAGATGCACGAGGTGTTGAACTCGATGAGCTTGCCCACAGGCTGCGTCATGGCAGGCGGCATGACCAGCCAACCCAGACGCCAACCCGTCATCAAAAAGCTCTTGGAAAAGCTGTGCACCACCACCAGACGGTCGTCCGGTGTGGCGATGTCGAGAAACGATGGCGCACAACCATTGGCGGTGTCGGACTCGTAGTAAAGGCGCTCATAGACCTCGTCGGCCAAGATCCAAGTGCCCGTCTGGCGGCAGTGGTGCAGGATGGCTTGCTGCTCGGCGCGGGTCAACGTCCAGCCTGTGGGGTTGTTGGGCGCATTGAGCACCAGCACACGTGTGGCCGGGGTCACAGCGGACTTGAAGGCGTCGATGTCGAGCACCCACTGGCCATTGACGGGTTTCAGGCTCACGCACTTCAGGCGCGCGCCCATCACCAGCGGCTGCGCCGTGAGGTTGGGCCACACGGGGGTGACGGCCACAACTTCGTCGCCCGCGTCCACCAGCGACTGGAACGCCAGCATCAGTGCGTTAACGCCGCCCGAGGTGATGGCGATGCGGTCCATGCCCATCTGCCCATGCAAGCCACTCATGTAGTCGGCCACGGCCTGGCGCAGCTCGGGCATGCCCAGGTTGTGCGAGTAAAAAGTTTCACCGCGCTGCAGCGAGTCGATGGCGGCCTGACGGATCACGTCGGGTGTGACTTCGTCGGACTCGCCAAACCAGAAGGCCAGCACATCGCTTCGGCCCAGGCCCGCGTTGGCCACCTCGCGGATGCGGGATTCTTCGAGGTCGAGCACCGCTTGGCGCATGAAGGGCATGGCTGAATTGTTCATGACCGCATGCTAACGCCAGAAGGCTTGGGGGGTTTTCACACAAGCGGCAGCGGCCTATCATGGGCACACAAAAACATCAGGGAGAGAGACATGAACACACACAGCTTCATGGGCAAGACCAGGGGCATCACCGCATGGGGCCTGCTGGCCTTGGCTGCGGCGCTGGCAGTGCCGAGCGCAGAGGCGCAGGCGACGACCAGCACTTCAAAAAGCAGCCGCGCCAAAACGCGCAAGCCGCCCGTGGACAAAGGCCCGGCCGAGTCACGCGTCGAGCGGGACAAGCGGCTGCAGCGCGAGTGCAAGGGCAAGCCCAATGCAGGGGCTTGTGAAGGTTATGGCGGTTAGGTTTATCGCGGCGGGGGCGCCGCTCCTACAAGGGATGTGGGAGCCCCGCCCTCGGGGCGATTTCAGGCGGTCATAGCCACCACTGCGCCAAACCACTGGCCCGCACGCTGGGTCGGTCGATGGCCGCTTCGAGCAATCCCGTTTCGGCTTCGATCAGGGTGAACTGCTCACGGGCCCTTGTGATGCCTGTGTAAACCAGCTCGCGGCTGAGCACCTCTGCGCCGCCGGGCGGTAGCACCAGCGCGGTGTGCTCGAACTCCGAGCCTTGGCTCTTGTGCACCGTCATGACAAAAGCCGTTTCGACCTGCGCCAGGCGCATGACGCTGACCGAGCGCAAGGCATCGCCGTCAAGGAACCAAGCCTTGAACTTGCCCTCGGTGTTGGGCAGCACCACGCCCACGTCGCCGTTGAACACGCCCAGTTGCGCGTCGTTGCGGGTGACCATGATGGGCCGACCAGCAAACCATTCGCCTGTGACTTTGAGCAGACCTTGATCGGCCAGTGCCTTTTGCACGGCGGCGTTGAGCCCCTGGGTGCCCCAATCGCCTTGGTGCACGGCGCACAAGATGCGAAAACGCTCAAATGCCTTGAGCACGCTGCGCACCCATGCGGCATGGACTTCGGCGTCTTGCCCGCTCGGCACCTGCTGCAAGAGGCGCAGGTAGTCGGCATACGAGGGCTTGCCCGAAGTGCCGAGTGCCAGGTCGCAGACGGCTTGTGGCGAGGTCGGTTGGAGGGCGAGCAAAGCGCTGGCTTTTTTGGTTTCTTGGCCAACGTCAACAGCGTTCGGTCTTTCGACGTTCGATCGCGGCGGGGGCGCCGCTCCTACTGGTGGCTGAGGCGTTTCTTGTAGGAGCCCCGCCCTCGGGGCGATGGCCTGCGCTTGGCGACGCTCTTGTTGCATCCAGGGTGCAGAAAAACCCTCTGGCAGCACGGCTCGGGCAGCAGCGGCATTGCCCCGATTCACCGCCAAGGCCAGCTGCCCAATGCCGCCTTTGAATCGGCGGCTTTGGCGCAGCATCACGGTTTGTTGAGCGAGCAAAGGCGCAGCGCCCGCAGACCGATACTCGGCAGGCAAGGTCTGCCCTGCCACGGTTTGCACAAACTGTGCAGTGTCCGCGCTGTAGCGGCCTGCGGCGGCGTCGCGGCAGAGGTCGCCCAGCACCGCGCCCGCTTCCACCGAGGCCAGCTGGTCCTTGTCGCCCAGCAGCACCAAGCGCGCGGTGGGCGGCAAGGCTTGCAAGAGCGCGTCCATCATCTCCAGGTGCACCATCGAGGCTTCGTCCACGATCAGCACATCCACATCGAGTGGGTTGGCCGCGTGGTGCCTGAACTGGCGCGTGTCTGGCCGCGCACCCAGCAAAGAGTGCAGCGTGCGCGCCGGGCCCATGCGGGCGATCAGCGCGTTCAAGTCGAGGCCACTGCCCTCTGGCACCTGATCTTGCAGACTGGTCAGCGCGTTGTCGATGGATTGCTTGAGCCGCGCCGCCGCCTTGCCAGTGGGCGCGGCCAGCGCCACGCGCAGGGGACTGCCGTCTTCGTGCAGTGCCAGCAGCAGCGCCAGCAAGCGGGCGGCGGTGTAGGTCTTGCCCGTGCCGGGCCCGCCCGTGATGACCGACAGGCGAGCCCGCAGTGCCACGGCGCAAGCCACTTTTTGCCAATCGGTGGTGGTGGGGTCATCGGGGTTGGGCGCAAAAAAGCGGTCCAACCATTCGCGTGCGGCGGCCTCAGGCACGGCCAGTGGCTCGCCCGCACGCTGCAGCAGGCCTTGGCCCACGCGCTGCTCATAGCCTGCATAGCGGCGCAGGTACAAAAGCGGCGCATCGGCCGGGCCGCCCAGCACCAGCGGCTGACCCTTGTCAGGGACGTCGGCATCGCGCAAACAGGCGTCTGACGATTCGCCTTGCAAAGCGGCTTGCCAATCGGCCAAGGTGGCAGGCAGGTGCGTCCACAAGGCTTTGAGGCCCTGTGCGCCCTCCACTGCCGCCACAGGCCAGCCCAGCAGCACCACAGGCGGCTGGCACAGATCGGCCAAGGGCAAGCAGGTGTGGCCGCGCCCTTCCATTTGGGCGAGCACGGCTGCAGCCACCAGCAGCGCGGGGCTGGCGTGGGCATCAAGACGCAACAGCTGCGCTGCCAGTGCGCTGTCGATGTGGCGCAGCAGACCTTGCTCGGTCCACAGCTGCAGCCATTGCAGCGTTTGCGCGGCGCTCAGGCCTTGGGCGGGCAAGTCATTCAACCAGTCCATTTGCGTGGTGGGAACAGACATCGTGCGCGAGGGCTTTTTGAAACTCATGCTTTCACCTCGGCATTGAGCATGGCGTCCAAGCCATCGAGCAATTCGATCGGCGCAGGCAAGGTGCAGCAGCCGCCCGCTGGCCCGTCGATGCCGCGCAAGAACAGGTACACCGCGCCGCCCAAGTGCAGTGACGGGTCGTAGGCATCGCCCAAACGGGCGCGCATCAGGCGGTGCAGTGCGAGCATGTAGAGCGCGGCCTGCACCTCGTAGCGGTGCTGTGCCATGGCGGCATCGAGCGCCTGCGTGGTGTAGGCCGCGTCATCGGCGCCCAGGTGGTTGGATTTGTAGTCGAGCACCCAGTAACGCCCTTCGTGCTCGAACACCAAGTCGGTAAAGCCCATCAGCATGCCGTGCAGCTGCGCATCGGGCAGTTGTGGGCGGCTCACGCCGGGCAGCAGGTGCTGCTGGCACAACGCGTCCACCTCGCGGGCGTGCAGCCGCTCGGCGGGCAGCCAAAACTCCATCTCGGGCAGCAAGGCGCCCAAGGTATTCAGCGGCGCGTTTGGTCCGCGCAAGGGCTGGGCCACCACGCGGCTGAGCCACTTCACCACGTCGTCGGCCTGGGTTGTGTAGCCTGCGTTTTCGCAGCGTTTTTTGAGGCGCTCGGCCTTGGGCGCGTCCAGCACGAAAGCATCGGCGGCCAGCCATTCGAGCTGGTCGTGCAAAAAGTTGCCTGCGCTCGGGCCTTTGGCAAAGCTGTGCCAAGGGGCCAAGGAGCCCTTGGGGACTGCGGCTGCAGGCAGCGCCTGCGCGTCCACGGGTGGCTCGTCATCGGCCGGGCGCGGCGTGGTCATGTGCAGGCTCATTTGCGCCAAAGGCTGCGAAGCCAGGTCTCGTGTCAAGCGCGAAAAACTCGCGATCGTCCACGACTTGTCGATGCGGGCGGTGCAGACCAAGGCGTCGCGCAGTTCGGTGGTGCGGGCGGGCCGCTGCCAGACAGTGAGCGGCACGTTTTCGCTTGCGCTCACCAGTTGCACGGACAAGCGCTGCGCTTGCGCATCGGTTTCCAGCGCTTGCAGCTTGGGCAACCAGCCAGCTTCATCGATGACATCACCGCCGCCCAACAAATGGCCTGCAGCACTGTTGTGGTTCACGCAGCTTTTGCCCGACCCCCGCGTGACCGCGCTCCAGCCCACCCACAGTGCATGCTGCGCCCGCGTGAGCGCGACGTACCACAGGCGCAGGTCTTCGCGCAGACGGTCGCGGTCGGCCAGCTGGGTGTCGTCCTTGTCAAAGTCCAGCGTCCAGTGTCGCTCGCCCTCGCCGTCATCGCGTTGCAGCACAGGTGTTCTGTGCGCTTCCATCACGCGGTGGCTTTGTGCAAAGGGCAAGCACACCACCGGGTACTCCAGGCCCTTGCTGGCGTGGATGGTGATGACCTTGACCAGGTCTTCGTCGCTTTCGAGCCGCACGGTCTGCTCTTCGCCACCGCTGGCGTTGCCCGAATGTGCCTCGTCGATCTGCTGAGCCAGCCAACGGATAAGAGCTTGCTCGCCGTCCAGCTGGCTGCTGGCCGCTTGCAGCAGTTCGGCCAGGTGCAGCACATTGGTCAGGCGGCGCTCGCCGTCGCTCTGGCCACGCCAGCGCCCGGCCAGTTGCAGCACATGCAGCGACTGGCGCAGCATGGCCAGCACCCCTTGGTTTTTCCAGCTTTGGTGCAACTCGCGCATTTGCTCGGCGCGGGTGTCCAGCAATTCGTCTTGTGTGGCCAAGTCGTAGAGCTCAGCAAGCGACAAACCCACGGTGCGCGTACCCAGGGCAGCGCGCACGCGGCGCATGTTTTGGGGTTCGGCCACGCCGCGCAGCCACAGGCACAGGTCCTGCGCCTCGTCGCTGGCGAACACCGAATCGCGGTCCGAAAGATACACCGAAGCCACGCCGCGAGCACGCAGCGCGTCGCGCACGGCGGCGGCCTCTTTGCCCGTGCGCACCAGCACAGCGATGTCTTTGGGTTGCAGCGGCTTGTCGCCCTTTTCTGCATCCGAAAAACGGGCATGCGGATCGCTGAGCCAGGCCACGATCTGCTCGGCACAGAGACCCGACAAATGCGTGAGCGCATCTCGTTGGCTGCGCAGGGTGGCGTCGTGCACCATGGTCATGGCTGTCACATCGCCCACGCTTGTGCTGAAGACTTCACTGCGTCCCTTCGCGCCCACGGGCTGGAACGGCAGCGGGTCATCTCCCTCCTGGCGGTAGCCAAAGGCATCATCGGACATCTGGAACCAGCGGTTGACCACATCAACCACCGCTTGCGTCGATCGGTAATTGGTGCCCAGCACATGGTGCCGGCCTGCGGTGGCGCGGCGCGCATCCAGATAACCGTGGATGTCCGCCCCCCGAAAACCGTAAATCGACTGCTTGGGGTCACCAATCAAAAGCAGCGCGGTGTCCTGGCGGTTGTCGGCCGTGCGGTAGATGCTGTCAAAGATGCGGAACTGCAGCGGCGAGGTGTCTTGGAACTCGTCGATCATGGCCACCGGGAACTGCTCGCGCAGTCGCTGCGCCAGACGCTCGCCCGAGTCGGGGGCGGCCAGCGCCACATCGAGGCGCTGCAGCATGTCCGCAAAGCCAAACAAGCCGCTGCGCCGCTTGAGCTCGGCCATGCGCTGCAGCACATGCGTGCGGGCGTGCAAGCGGGCGGCTTGTGCGGGTTCGGGCAAGGCCTGCAAGGCGGCTTGCAGGTCGGCGTAGGCTTGCGACTCTGGCGGCAAGTCCACGGGTGCTTCGCCGGGTTTGCGGCAAGCCAGCAAGCCTTCAGGCGTAAAGCGTGCCCAGCCTGTCTTCATGCCCTCTTGCAGTACCTTGGGTTCGTCTGCGCTTTTCACCCAGGCTTTGAGTACGCCCAGCCATTCGGCAGATTTTTTGTACGTCAGCTTGCGGCCGTCCCAACTGGACTTGTGGTTCTCCAGCTGCCCCTCAATCCAGCCCAGCAAGTTGTCAGCCTTTTCCACCCATCCTTGCTTGAGCGCCGCCAGTTGCGCATTCCGCTCGGCCAGCACGGCACCAAAAACCTGCGCCAGCGTGCCGGGGGCGGGATCGGCCAAAGGCACCGCCATCAGGGCACGCATGTCCTTGTCGAGCGCGGGCACATCGCGCCAGACGCGCTGCACCTGCGCCACCAGGGGTGTGGCCATGGGGTAGAGCTGCTGACGCCAGTAATCCTGCACGGCTTCGAGGTGCAGCGCGGCTTCGTCACCGACCAGCGTTTCTTCAAACAGGCTGCCGCTGTCGAATGCATGCTCGCGCAGCATGCGCTGGCACCAGGCGTCGATGGTGTAAACGGCCGCGTCGTCCATGGCCTGTGCGGCCAGCGCCAGCCGATACGCTGCTTGTTCGCGGGGCTCGCCTTCAGGGTATTCGTTCTTGAGCTGGTTCAGGAAATCGTCATTGGTTTCGGCAATGCCTCGGAACACCTGCGCCGCCTCGGTCAGGCGGGCGCGGATGCGGTCCGACAGTTCGCGGGTGGCGGCGCGGGTGAAGGTCATCACCAGCACGTCTTGCGGCAGCATGGGGCGCACGGGGGCGTTGCCATCTTGGCCGTGACCCAGCACCAGGCGCACATAGAGCGCGGCAATCGTCCAGGTCTTGCCCGTGCCTGCGCTTGCCTCGATCAGGTGGCTGCCGCGCAGCGGAAAGCTGTGGGGGTTGAGGGCGTGTGCGGTGCTCATGCCTGATCTCCCGCTTCGTCGCTGCTGTCGTCATCAGGCGCATCGGGCAGCGGCACGATGTGGAGTCGCGCGGCCCATGCTTTCAAGGGTTCGTAAACCATCTGCGCGAGGCGCTCGAACTCGTGCGTATCCAGCAAGTCTTCCAACGTGGGATAGGTGCGAGCCAGAGCAGGGTCTTTGTCTTTCGCTGCGATTTTGAATTCGCTGCCTTCGTAAATATCGGTCAGCGCATTTCTGTTGTCCTTTTCTTTTAGCCACTGCAAAGCAACATCCGGCGGCAGCGGCAGCGGCCAGCGCATGCCTTCGGCCCAGCTGGACAACAGTTCGTTCAATAGGGCACGCGCAACTTCGGGATTTTGCTTTTGATCTTGCTCATGCACGCGCAGCACCGCATTGCGTCCCACCACAACGCACTGCACGGGTTGACCCATCGAAGCTGCAGCGAGCGACAACAGCCAGATGTCGATCAGTTTTTCGGCATAGGCGAACGGTTTTTTGGTCTTGAAACTGGCCAGATCGCTGGCACGCAAGTGCAAAGACATGTGACCGCCCTCGCCCACCAACAGATTGCCCAAGGCGTCTTGCAGAGTGACCTCTTCATGAGGCAGGTCGATCAGCAGACGTTCGGCGAGATTGGGGTATTCCTCACGCTCGCGCAACGCTGTGCCCAGCATGGCTTGCAAGCGGGCATTGAGTTTTTGCGCTTCGAGCGTGCCCACGCCCGCCAGCGGCAGAGCGCCGGCCTGGCGCAAGCGCTGCACCACCTGCTGCACATGCGCGGGCAGTGTGTCGGCATTCAATTCGACGGGCACATGCTGCAGTTCGTGGTCAAGCAGTTGGTACAAATCCAGCCCGCCCAGACCAAAGAGTTCTTCGTCATGCAGCTCGCTGCGCTCGTCTTCCAGATGCACTTGCAGGCGTTCGCGAAAAAACGCGCCGACCGGCTTGCGCAGGAAGCGGGCCAGTTGGGCGAGCGAGATGATTGGGGCTTGCTCGTTGGCGGCCATGAGTGGCGGCAACAGCACAGGCCATCGCGGCGAGGGCGCC
>CAIJQQ010000004.1 GCA_903822825.1 uncultured Burkholderiales bacterium
CCAATGCTTTTTCAATCTCTGAAGATCTAAGAATTTTTTCGAGTTCATTAAGCGATTCCAATGCATCTGGTGCGTTGTTAGCACTCGCGATGTGAAACCATACATAGGCAGTTATAAGATCTTTATCTACCCCTTGCCCATTCAAAAATAACTCTCCTAGATTATTTATTGAATCAAGGTAACCTTGAGCTGCTGCTAGTTTGTACCAGAATAAAGCAATCTTGTAGTCAACTCCAAATGACTCATCCATATGATACAACCATGCAAGATCATGTTGAGCGTTTGCTAGGCCTTGTTCTGCAGCCAAAGTTATCCAAACTCTACTAAGGGTTATTTTCCGCAATTCTGTGAACTCATCCTCAACGTATTCATCATCATTGATTTCATTGAGATCATACTTCTCATATAATTTTCCAAGATTGTATTGCCCGTACTTATCACCAAGCTTTGCTGACAACTTAAAATAACGGAATGATTTTTTTATATTTTTATCAACATCTATTCCATTCTCATATATTATTCCAAGGCGAACCATTGCTATAGTTGAGTTGAGCGTGGCAGCTCGATCAAGATAGTCAATGGCTTTAGTTATGTTTTTTTCAACCTTACTTCCAGTTTCATAAAGATCAGCCAATCTGTACAAGGCATCTAGAGAGTTTTTATCTGCTTCCAGCTCTAAGCCTGCAATCTCCATGTCAACATTAAAATCTGCTTTAGAAGAAAAAAATGCATTCAACACAAACCATGAATCTGTTTTGTTAAATTTTTTAACGTTGATCGTATCTAAAAGAACTTGCATTTGAGCAAGTACAAAGGCTGACCAATCAATTTCCTGTTTAAGGTTGGAAAAATAATTTTCAACATTAACCACATAGGATTCCTTAAACATATCCCTAAGTCGTGCAGCGTGGCGCGCAGAATCATCGTCGAGTCTGATGGAGTTCATTTTTTAAGCTTATATCTAGTTTTTATGTGGGTTTATTTTAATAATTGGAACGCAAATATTTATAGGGTCCGAATTAAAAACAAGGTCAATGATGAGTCTGCAGTGCTTCTTGATTTGTAAAAAACTTATATGCAAAAAGGGGTCACGCCCCCACTGGTGGGCTGGCCGTTTCAGTTGGAGCTGGCAGGTTGCCTGCGGCGGAACATGCCCCAGCCTTCCATGTGCAGTACCTTGTCGCCGTGCTGGTTAAACATTTCCCACAGGTTGCGCGTCATGCCCACGTCCGGACGCTTGCTCATGGGTTTGGTCTCGAGCATGGTGCTTTGCAGCCGCAGGGTGTCGCCGGGGTAGACGGGCTTGAGCCACTTGATGCCTTCCAGGCCCGGCGAGCCGAGGCTGGAGGTGTCGTTCAGAAAGTTCGTCACCATCAGCCGCATGGCCATCGAGCAGGTGTGCCAGCCGCTGGCCGACAAAGCGCCAAAGACCGAGGCTTTGGCCGCCTCGTCGTTCAGGTGAAAGGGCTGCGGGTCAAACTGCTGGGCAAAGGCGAGGATTTCTTCGCGGGTGGGCGTGATGGTGCCCAGGTCGCGGACCTGGCCGGGGGCAAAGTCTTCCCAGTAATACTTGAACTCAGCCATCAGCGGCCTCCGGAGACGTCGATCAGACTCATGGTGGTGTAGCTCGCGGCGTCTGACAAGAGCCAGACGATGCTTTGTGCTACCTCATCGGCGGTGCCGCCACGCTGCATGGGCACCAGGTGCTGCAGGTCCTTGACGCGGTCGGGCAGGCCGCCCGAGGCGTGGATTTCGGTGTCGATCAGGCCAGGGCGCACGGCGTTGACGCGCACGCCTTCTGCCGCGACTTCTTTGGCCAGGCCCAGCGTGAAGGCGTCAATCGCCCCTTTGGCCGAGGCGTAGTCCACATATTGGCCAGGGGAGCCCAAACGCGACGCGGCGCTGGACACGTTGACAATGCTGCCGCCTTCACCGCCGTAGCGGGTGCTCATGCGGCGCACGGCTTCGCGGGTGCAGACGATGGAGCCGATGACGTTGATGTCGAACATGCGTTTGAGGCGCGCGACACTCATCTCGGCCACACGTGCATAGATGTCGACCACGCCCGCGCTGTTGACCAAGCCCGACAAACGGCCCAGCTTGGCGTCGATGTGCTCGTACATGCGCAGGACCTGCGCTTCGTCGGCCACATCGGCCTGCACCGCGATGGCGTTGCCGCCCGAGGCGCGGATCTGCCGCACCACTTCATCGGCGGCGAGCGAGTTGGCGGTGTAGTTCACCGCCACGGTCCAGCCTTGAGCCGCTGCCAGCAAGGCGGTGGCGGCACCAATGCCACGGCTGCCGCCGGTCACCAAAAGCACTTTGTTCATTTCAGGTCTCCAGCATGATTTGCGATCTGCGGACACAATCCGCCCTGAAAACATTACACACCGTGAAGGAATCATGATGGGTCACGCAGTGGACTATTACTTTGCCCCCCAAAGCCCGTGGGCTTATCTGGGGCACCAGCGCCTTGCCGAAATCGCGGCGCGGGCTGGGGCCACGGTGCGGGTGATGCCCATTGATTTGGGGGGCAAGGTGTTCCCGATTTCGGGCGGGCTGCCTTTGGGGCAGCGCGCGCCGCAGCGCCAGGCTTACAGGCTGGTGGAGTTGCAGCGTTTCAGTGAACACCTGAAGGCGCCGCTCAACCTCAAGCCCAAATTCTTCCCGGTGGGCGGCGACGATGCAGCGCGGCTCATCATTGCCGCCGACTTGGCACTGGGCAGCGCTGTGGCCATGCAGGTTGCCGGGGCGGTGCTGACCGCTTGTTGGGCGCAGGAGCGCAACATCGCCGATGACAAAGTGCTGGCCCAATTGCTGGCGGAGCACGGCCTGCCTGCCGCTTTGCTTGAGCAGTCCCACAGCCAGTCGGTGCAAGAGCGTTATGAGGCGTACACACAGGGAGCCATCGATGCGGGTGTGTTTGGCGCGCCCAGCTATGTGGTGGATGGCGAGATTTTCTGGGGTCAGGACCGGCTCGACTTTGTCGAGCGGGCCCTGGGCCGTTGATGTGTTGAACCGAACCAAGGAATGAACATGGGAACGATGATTGAACTCAAGGCCGCTGATGGCACACTGGTGCCCGCTTACGAGGCCCGCCCAGCAGGCACACCCAAGGGGGCAGTGGTGGTGATCCAGGAGATTTTTGGCGTCAACAGCCACATCCGCAACGTGGCCGATGGTTATGCGGCCGAAGGTTACCTGGCCGTGGCGCCTGCGGCCTTCCACCGCGCCAAGCCCGGCGTGGCGCTGGGCTACACCGACGCCGACATGGGCGAAGGCTTTGGCCACAAGACCGCGGTCGAGGCATTGCCCGCACCCGGTGTGATGCAGGACATCCAGGCTGCGATTGACCACGCGGCCAAGGCCAGTGGTGGCAAGGTCGGCATCGTTGGGTACTGCTGGGGCGGCTTGCTGACCTGGCGCGCGGCCTGCATGCTCAGTGGCCTGAGTGCAGCCGTACCGTATTACGGGGGTGGCGTGACCACCCCGGAAGAAACCGCACGCCAAGCCACGGTCCCGGTGTTGGCCCACTTTGCAGAAGAAGACAAGTGGATTCCATTGGACACGGTGGAGGCTTTCAAAAAAGCGCATCCCGAAGTCGAAGTGCACACCTACGCGGCGCACCATGGTTTCAATTGCGACCAGCGCGGCGCTTGGCATGCCCCTTCGGCCCAGCTGGCCCGTGAGCGCACGCTGGCGTTTTTTGCCAAGCACCTCGCTTGATTGTGTAGGAGCGGCGCCCCGCCGCGATCGGCCCCTTGAAGGCCTAAGCATTCGCCGCGAGGGCGCGGCTCCCACAACAAAAGGTCTGTTCAGGAGCGCTGCCCCGCCGCGACAGCGTGTGACTAGTCGCCCGTTCTGGCCAGATAACGCTTGCGCCAGAACACCAGGCCCATGCCCAAGGCGATGGCCCCCATGCTGCCCAGCGTCCACCAAAAGGCCGAGGCTTGGTGCAGCCAGGGGATGAACTCGAAGTTCATGCCGAAGATGCCCGCGATCAGGTTCAGTGGCAAGAAAATCGCGGTCAACGCCGTGAGGGTCCGCATGATGTCGTTGGTGCGGTTGCCCTGCACATTGAAGTGCATTTGCACCGCGGTTTCGGTGTTGTGCTCCAGACGGCGCACATGCTGGACCACGCGGTCGATGTGTTCGAGCACGTCGCGGCTGCGAATTTTGAGCAGTTCGTGCTCGCGCTGGGCGGTGTTGTCGGGGGCGACCCGCCAGCTGTCCAGTGATTCGGTCCAGCTTTGCATGGCGGTGTGCTGGTCGTCGCACAGGGCTTCGATTTGGTGCAAACCCATGCGGGCGTGCAGCAAGGCATCCCAGCGGTTGAAGCGGGTGCGCGGGTGCAACAGTTCGGCTTGCCAGTGGTCGAGTTGTCGGCTCAGTTCGCGGCGCAAGTCCAGATAGCCATCGACCATGTGGCTGACGATGCGCAGCATCATGTCGGCAGGGTTGTGGGGTATGCCGCGTGCGCCGGTCGAGCGGGGGTCGTTGGCGTCGTGGGCCTTCGTGCTCGCGAGCAAGCGGCTGGCGTAGGCTTCGCGCACACTGCAGTCGGCCGGGTGCACGCTTACCAGCACGCGATCGAACACGGCAAAACCCACGGGGCTGGTGTCGATGCGGTGCAAGACGGGTGGACCCGGTCGTTTGGCGTTGGGCAGACCCATGCCTTTGTTGGTTTCGGCGTTGCTCTGGCCTTGTGCCAGTCGCCTGAACACCATCAAGTCGTAATGCGAGCTGTAGTCAAAGCGCGAGGGCAATTGGGCGTTGAGCAGGTCAGACACGTGCAGGTCTACCAGCGTTTGGCCTGTCAGTTTTTCGAGGGTGTTTTGGACCGCACCCAACTGCGCCTGAAAGGTTTCGCGTGTGCAAGCGATCCAGATGTAGCCGTCCTCGGGCAATTGCTCTGGCAGGGCAAGACCCGCCTGCACCTGCGCGCCAGAGACGCTGAAAACCCGCATGGTGGGGCTCAGCCCTGGCGGATCAAGCGGGCTGCGTCGCGGGCAAAGTAGGTCAACACCCCGTCAGCGCCAGCGCGTTTGAAGGCCAGCAGGCTTTCCATCATCACCAGGTCGTGGTCCAGCCAGCCGTTTTGCGCGGCGGCCTTGAGCATGGCGTATTCGCCCGACACCTGATAAGCGAAGGTAGGCACCTTGAATTCGTCTTTGACGCGGCGCACGATGTCTAAATACGGCATGCCGGGCTTGACCATGACCATGTCTGCGCCTTCGGCCAGGTCCATGGCGACTTCGCGCAGGGCTTCATCGCTGTTGCCGGGGTCCATCTGGTAGACCTTTTTGTTGCTCTTGCCCAGGTTGCCCGCCGAACCCACGGCGTCGCGGAAGGGGCCGTAAAAGGCGCTGGCGTACTTGGCGCTGTAGGCCATGATGCGGGTGTGGATGAGGCCGCGTGCTTCAAGAGCTTGGCGGATCGCGCCGATGCGCCCGTCCATCATGTCGCTGGGCGCGACCATGTCGACACCGGCTTGGGCTTGGGTCAGGGCTTGCTGCACCAGCACAGCGGTGGTTTCGTCGTTGAGGATGTAGCCGGTCTCGTCGAGCAGGCCGTCCTGGCCGTGGCTGGTGAAGGGGTCGAGGGCCACATCGGTCATCACGCCGAGTTCAGGAAAGCGTTTTTTCAGCTCACGTACAACGCAGGGCACCAGGCCGTCCGGGTTTTTGGCTTCGCTGCCTGTGGGGTCCTTGAGGCTGGCGTCGATCACCGGGAACAACGCCATGACAGGGATGCCGAGCTTGACGCAGTCTTCGGCCACGGGCAGCAACAGGTCGAGCGACAGGCGTTCCACGCCGGGCATGGAGCCCACTTGCTGGCGCTGGTTCTGGCCGTCCAGCACAAACACCGGGTAGATCAGGTCGTGCGGCGTGACCTGGTTTTCGCGGACCAGGTTGCGGGTGAAGTCGTCACGACGCAGGCGCCGCGGGCGATTGGAGGGGAAGGAGGCGACGGGGTTCATGCCAAGCATTGTGGCCCAAGTGAATGGTTATGGGTGCAAATAGGCGACTGCCAGTCGTCACCTGCAGGGTCAAACCGTGGCAAAAATAACAAAAACGGGCTTGTTAACAATTTTGTCATTTGATACATTTCAGCTTGGGCGGCTTGCCGCTCCCCGCTTTACCTCCCTGAGCGGGGCCTTGATGTGTCAAAGCAAAAAGGCTTACCACCCTCGGCCTCTGGTCGGGGGTTTTTTTTGCCTCGGAGCAGGCTGTGCATGAACAGCCATGGCCAACTGAATACACTTGGACCATGAACTGGATCAAAGCCCTTCACATTGTTTTCATCGCCAGCTGGTTTGCCGGTCTGTTTTACTTGCCCCGCATTTTTGTCAACCTGGCCATGGTGGAGCCTGGCTCGGCGGCCGAGCGTGAGCGCTTGCTGCTGATGGCGCACAAGCTTTACCGCTTCATGACCGTGCTGGCAGTGCCTGCGTTGGCGCTGGGGCTTTGGCTTTGGTTGGGCTATGGCATCGGGCGCGGCCCGGACCAGGGTTGGATGCACGCCAAACTGGCCACCGTGCTCTTGCTGGTCGGCTACCACTGGGGCTGTGGCGTGATGCTGCGCAAATTCAAAGACGGCACCATGCAGCGCAGCCATGTCTGGTTTCGCTGGTTCAACGAAATTCCGGTGCTGTTGATGTTGGCGGCCGTGATTCTGGTGGTCGTCAAACCATTTTGATGGGTGGCTCGGCATGCTTGCACACCGCACCGCTGCCTGGCCTTTGGCGTCGATTTACGCCTTGCTGATCGTCTACGCCAGCTTGTACCCTTTCGACCAGTGGCGTGTCCAAGGCATTGCACCTTGGGCGTTTTTGCTGGCACCCTTGCCACGGTACTGGACGGGTTTTGACGTCATCTCCAATGTGCTGGGTTATGCCCCTTTGGGCTTTTTATGTGCTTTGGCCATCCACCGGACCCGCCCGCGTGTGCACGCCATCCTCTGGGCCACTTTGGCGGCTGTTGTGCTGTCCTTGGCGTTGGAATCCCTGCAAATGTTTCTGCCCGCCCGGGTCCCCTCCAATGTGGATTGGGCGCTCAACGTAGCGGGGGCATTGGCTGGCGCGATGACGGCGCGCGCCCTGGAGTGGGCGGGTGCCGTGGACCGGTGGAGCCGTTTTCGTGAACGCTGGTTTGTGCCTGAGTCCAGTGGTGCGCTGGCCTTGTTGGCCTTGTGGCCTGCTGCCTTGCTTTTTCCCGTGGCCGTGCCTTTCGGGCTTGGGCAAGTCCTCGAGCGGCTGGAGACGGCACTGATTCAGGAGATGCAAGGCTCGACTTTGTTCGATTTGTTGCCGCTGCGCGAGGTGGAGTTGCAGCCCCTTTTGCCCATCAACGAGGTTTTGTGCGTGGCCATGGGCCTGTTGTTGCCTTGCTTGCTGGCATTCAGCGTGCTGCGCCAAACTCGCCAGCGCCTGGTCATGACGGCGGTCTTGCTGGCGCTGGGGCTTTTGGGCAGCGCCTTGTCGGCGGCTTTGACCTATGGGCCAACGCATGCTTGGGACTGGGTGGGCAGCGAAGTCTTGGCAGGCGGCGTGCTGGCCTTGTTCGCGGGCTTGGCGATGTGTCTGGTCCCTGCCCGGGTCTGCCTTGTGCTCATGCTGATCCTTTTGGTGTGGCAGCTGGCGCTGCTCAACAACGCGTCGGCGGATGTTTATTTCGCCCAGACCTTGCAAGCCTGGGAGCAGGGGCGGTTTATCCGCTTTCATGGGCTGATCCAATGGCTGGGTTGGCTTTGGCCGTTCGCTTTACTGGCTTATCTGGTGAACCGGCTCTCTCAGCCCAGCGCGGCCTAAAATCCGGGCATGACGACCGAAAACCCCAATCCCTTCTTCAAACGCCACATCTTTTTTTGCCTGAACGAGCGTAAAAATGGCGAGACCAGCTGCGCCCAGCACAATGCTCAGGCCGCTTTTGACCATTGCAAGCACCGCATCAAGCAGCTCGGTCTGGCCGGACCTGGCCAGGTGCGCGTCAACAAGGCCGGATGCCTGGACCGCTGCGCGGGTGGCCCGGTGGTGGTGGTTTATCCCGAAGGCACTTGGTATACCTATGTGGATCAGTCCGATATCGATGAGATCGTTGACGCCCACCTTGACAAGGGTCAGGTTGTGACCCGTCTGCTGACCCCGGAACAACTGGGCCGCTGATGAATTCGGCCACCCAGGAACTGAGCCTGCAAGGCGGTGCGGGTGTGGTGGAGGCGCTGCTCGATGTGCCTGCCGACAATCCGGTGCGTGGCACAGCCGTCATTGCTCACCCGCACCCGCTGTTTGGCGGCACCATGCACAACAAGGTGGTTCAGACGCTGGCGCGTGCTTTTGTGCAGTGTGGGTGGCGGGCGGTGCGGTTCAATTTCCGTGGGGTGGGCGCCTCAGTCGGTGTGTACGACGAAGGCCGTGGCGAAGCCGAAGACATGTTGGATGTCATTGCCCAGGTGGCCCCTTCCGGTTCTTTGGCGCTGGCCGGGTTTTCGTTTGGGGCTTTTGTAACGGGCCATGCCTTGCAGCAACTCGGCGCTGACCGTGCGCCCGACAAAATTGTGTTGGTGGGCACGGCGGCCTCTCGCTTTGCAGTGGCCCCCATTGCACCTGAGCTGCACGAGCGCACCTTGGTGCTCCATGGCGAGCAAGACGACACGGTGCCGCTGGCCAGCGTGATGGACTGGGCGCGTCCCCAATCCTTGCCCGTGACGGTGATCCCCGGGGTGGAGCACTTTTTTCACGGGCAATTGCCCTTGCTCAAGTCCTTGGCGGTGCGCCATTTGCTTGCACCCGTTCAAGCCTGACTTCTATCGGACCTGACAAGCGCTGGAAGCACCCCACATGAAGCTGATGAAACACTTTTCCAAAACGGCCGCGCTGGCCTTTTGTTGCTTGGCCTTGGGCGCGCATGCCCAAATGCCGCCGCCCCCTGAGGTGGCCGCCCGGTCGTACTTGCTGATCGACGTCACCGCCAACCAGGTGTTGGCCACCAAGGACGCAGACATGGCGGTGGAGCCCGCTTCGTTGACCAAGCTGATGACGGCTTACCTGGTTTTTGAGGCCTTGAAATCGCGCAAGCTGGAACTCAATAAGACCTTGCCCGTGTCTGAGCGGGCCTGGAAGATGTCCGGCTCGCGCATGTCCATCGACCCCAAGATGCGGGTGCCGGTGGAGGACCTGATCAAAGGCATGGTGGTCCAGTCGGGCAATGACGCCACAGTGGCCCTGGCAGAAGGGGTCAGCGACTCGGTAGAGCGGTTTGTTCAGCTCATGAACGAACAGGCCAAGGCGCTGGGCATGAAAAACACCAGCTACAGGAATCCGGACGGCTTGGCTGAAGCGGGACACACCACCACGGCACGCGACCTGAGCACTTTGGCGCTGCGATTGATGCGCGACTTTCCTGAATACCTGCCCTATTACGCGATCAAAAAGTACCGTTACGAGGGCACACCAGCGGCCAACGACAGCAACCGCAACTTGCTGCTCTTTCTTGAGCCGACGGTCGACGGCCTGCAAACCGGCCAAACCCTGGCTGCAGGTTACTGCCAGGTGGCCACTGCCAAGCGGGATTTCTCGAACGTGGGGTCGCGCCGCCTGTTGTCCATCGTGCTGGGGGCTGAAAGCGAAGTCGCGCGTGTCAACGAAAGCCAAAAACTCCTCAATTGGGGCTTCACGGCCTACGACGCCGTCAAGCTGTTCGATGCCGGCCAGCCTGCGGCGACGCTGAAGGTCTGGAAAGGCAAGGCTCCAGTGGTCAAGCTGGGCTCTTTCTACCCCTTGGTCGTCGCTGTGCCTGCGGGCAGTGCGGCTCAGATCAAGACCCAGTTGGTTCGACCTGAGCCACTGATTGCGCCCTTTAACAAAGGGCAGATGCTGGGTTCACTCAAGGTGCTAAGGGGCGACCAGGCCCTGATCGAGGTGCCTTTGGTGGTGCTCGAGCCGGTGGAGCAGGCGGGCGTTTTGGGCCGCGCATGGGACGCTGTACGCCTCTGGATAAAATAAAAAGTGAGCGCGCGCCCACTTTGAGTTTTCATCCAGTTTGCCAAGGATGCGACAGGCGGTTATACTGGCAGGCTTTTCCGCTTTTGGGGCGGGGAAGTTTCTTTTGTCAAATTCAAACGTTTAGGGACGTTACAAACAATGCCAACCATCAATCAATTGGTGCGTCAGGGGCGCGAGGTCGAAACGATCAAGTCCAA
>CAIJQQ010000005.1 GCA_903822825.1 uncultured Burkholderiales bacterium
GCGACTTTGGCAAGCCCGGCATCAACAGCCCGTTTCGCAACCGCACCCCCGCTGAAAACCTCAGCCGCTTTCGTGAAATGCGAGACGGCAAGATGGATGACGGCGCGGCCGTGCTGCGTGCCAAGATCGACATGGCGTCTCCCAACATCAATATGCGCGACCCGGCCATCTACCGCATCCGCCGCGCCACGCACCACCACACCGGCGACAAATGGTGCATCTACCCGATGTACACCTTTGCCCACCCCATCGAAGACGCGCTGGAGCAAATCACCCACAGCATCTGCACGCTGGAGTTTGAAGACCAGCGCCCGTTTTACGACTGGCTGATGGAACGCCTGTGCGAATGCGGCCTGCTGGCCGCGCCCAGCCCCAAACAATACGAATTTGCCCGCCTGAACCTGACCTATGTGATCACCAGCAAACGCAAGCTGGCGCAGCTGGTCAATGAAAGCAAAGTCAGCGGCTGGGACGACCCGCGCATGCCGACCATCGTGGGCCTGCGCCGCCGGGGATACACCCCGACAAGCCTGCGCCTGTTTGCCGACCGCATTGGCGTGACCAAGAGCGACAGCTGGATCGACTACAGCACGCTCGAAGGGTGCCTGCGCGAAGACCTGGAAAACAAAGCCCACCGCGGAATGGCCGTGCTCGACCCCGTCAAGCTCGTGCTGATCAACTGGGCCGAGGCCTTTGGCAGCGACGGCTACTCCGAAGCCTGCACCCAACCCGCCCTGCCCCACAGCGCCATCGCTGAAGGCAAGGACGGGAAAGATGGCGCTGAAAGCGCCGTGCCCCCCGCCGACCGCACATTCCTGATCGGCAAAGAAGTGTGGATCGAGCGCGAAGACTTTGAAGAAGTGCCGCCCAAGGGCTACAAACGCCTGAGCCCCCCAAAGGTGAACCCTGACGGGTCCACGTCCCCCGGCGCCGTGGTGCGCCTGAAAGGCGGCTACGTGATCGAATGCACCGGCTGCGCACGTGACGCTGCAGGCAACGTGACCGAGGTGCACGCCAAAGTCATCCCCGGCACCAAAAGCGGCACGCCCGGCGCCGACAGCGTCAAAGCCAAAGCAGCCATCACCTGGGTGAGCGTGGCCGACGGCGTGCAAGCCGAGGTGCGCCTGTACGACCGCCTGTTTGCCGAAGCGCACCCCGATGCGGGCGGCAAAGACTTCTTGCAGTCGCTCAACCCAGACAGCTTGAAGGTCGTGACGGCCTATTTGGAGCCGTCATTGGCCCAAGCGCAGCCAGACCAGAAGTTTCAGTTTGAGCGCTTTGGATACTTTGTGGCGGACCGCCTGGATCATGTGGCGGGGGCCAAGCCGGTGTTTAACCGGGTGACGGGGTTGAAGGATTCTTGGGGTAAGTAATAAACAATTGGGATCACAAATGAAGACATCACATCAAGAGGCATCCTTTGATGACGAAGATTATCAAGATGAAGAAGCACTTATTCAAGAAGATGCAAGTGCATTGCTTGCCGGTAAAAATTATGATGCGGTAGTAACCGCTACAGACTGGACTGTTGAAACCCTTATTTCTCAACTTAAGAAGGGCAACATCAAACTTGACCCTAGCTTTCAGAGGCGTGACGCATGGACTGCAAAACGAAAAAGTGAATTCATTGAATCGTTGTTTCTTGGGCTACCGGTTCCACAAGTAGTATTAGCAGAGAGTAAAGATCGCAAGGGCTCATATATTGTTTTAGATGGTAAGCAACGACTGCTCACTCTTAGGCAATTTAGCGCAACATCGCAAGATCCAGAATTCAAACAACTGCGACTAAGTGGACTTGCTCTTCGTTCAGATTTAAATGGTCTTTCAATGGTAGATGCAGTACAAAATTTTACTATTGAGGATGATCTCAGGTTTTTTGAAAATCAAACAATTCGAACTGTTGTTTTGAGAAACTGGCCTTCAGAAGACTACCTTTATCTAGTCTTCCTGCGATTAAATAGTGGCAGTTTGCCATTATCACCACAAGAATTAAGACAAGTAGTTAGCCCCGGTAGATTTACCGATTTTGCAACCACTTTTACATCAAATAGTGCTTCTGTAATGGGTTTGTTCAATTCGAACCAAAAACCAGATTTTCGAATGCGCGATGTGGAGCTATCAATACGCTATTTCGGTCTAGTCAATTACCTTGAAGGCTACACTGGCAACTTGAAACTTTTTCTGGATGAAACAAGTCAAAAGTTAAACGTTGAATGGAACAACCTAGAAAAAGAAGTAATCGAACAAGGGTTTGAACTTGAAAATGCAATTGAATTTACTTGGAAATTATTTTCCGATGATGCATTTAGAAAATGGAATGGCAAAACTTTTGAACGACGATTTAATCGCGCAGTATTTGATGTAATGGTTTACTTTTTTCGAGAAAAAAACACCCGAATAAAAGCAATGGAAAATAACCAAGCTGTGATCGATGCCTTCAAAAAATTATGTGATGATTCCTCCTCATTTAGAACATCAATTGAGACAACTACGAAAAGCATTGGTGCCCTTTCGACTCGACTTCAACTTTGGGGACAAACCCTTGCAAAGATTTTAAATATTGAAATCACTACACCCACCCTTGACAAAACTACTGGTCGAATCAATTTATCTTCATGAGCACAAAGCCACGCTTTGCTGAATTAAGTGAACGAATTGACGAGTTACATTTTAGATTCGTTCCCTCACTAGATCCAACCGGCTCATATTCAGATGCAGAATATGATGCAATGAGTGCATTCAGACTATTAGTTCATGCTGAAATCGAGCGATTTATTGAGTCATTAGTTGAAGACGCCTTAGTGCGATTTACAAAAAAGATAGCTTCATGGAAAAACTTAGGCTACAGCTCACAACTCGTTGATTCATTAACAAATTATTTTGATAAAGAAATGAGATACGCAATAAAATCAAATAATGGCGTCAAATCAAAAAACATCAAAGATTTAATAAAACCAATCGGACTAAACGGGTCAGATTTAGATAACATTTGGCTTCAGACAATGGATGATTATGGAAAAGTTCGAGGCGGGCATGCTCACAACTCACGTCGCTCCGTTACTCCAATAGACCCCCAAACTGAGCAAAATTTAGTATACAAACATATACTTCCTGAGCTACAAAAACTTGAAACCCTAATTAATTCTTTGAATTAAATTTGAATGCGCCCACAAACTATCCAAATCTTTCTCCCATCCGGCGACCCACGCGGCATGCGCGTGGCCGAAATCACAACCCGCATTGTTCGTGTGATCGAGGTACCGCGCAGCCAACTGGCCGACTTCCTGAAGATGCCGGAGGCCCAGCAAGTGGGCGTGTACTTTTTGATGGGCGAATTGTCTGAGGCGGGTTTACCTCGCTCTTACATCGGACAGTCCGGCAGTGTGGGCAAGCGCTTGGAGCAACACCATCAAAACAAAGATTTTTGGAACCGCGCTTTCGTGGTCATCTCGCTGACCAACAGCTTGACGCAAACGCATGCATTGTTTTTGGAATGGCTGGCTATTGCAGAAGCCACCAAGGCAGGACGTTATGGTCTAGAGAACGGCAACACTGGTTCGCAGCCCTACACACCTGCTCCTTTGCAAGCGGATTGTCATGAGATTCACGAAACCGCAGCCACTTTGTTGGCTACATTGGGCCAGCCCATTTTTGAACCCTTGACCAGTGCCCCAACCGTTAAAGGCATTGTCGAATTGTTCTATTGCAAGGGCTCGGGGGCCGACGGCGTGGGCGAATACACCACCGAAGGTTTTGTGGTTCACAAAGGTTCGAAGGGGCGAGCAGAGATCGTTCCTTCAATTCAGGGAACTTCTCACGAGCGCATGCGCAGCCAGTTGATTACGGAAGGCGTTCTGACCGAAATCGCTGGCAGTGCTGGAACTCTGCTGGTTTTCACACGCGACCACCTGTTTTCAAGCCCCAGTACCGCCGCCATGGCCGTCATGGGCCGATCAGCCAATGGCTGGGTCGAATGGAAAACGGCATCGGGCAAGACTTTGGACGAGGTCAAGCGACAGGGTGTCATCAGTACAAATGCTGACTGACCACAAAGCGCCTTGAGCTTTAAAGCAGAAACTCGGTGGTTTGATCACGCATGGTGAGCTTGTGCCTCTTCATGCCTTGCCCCCTGCTTTTTTGATGGGGTTCTGCACCAAGGCACGCAACTGCTTAGCGTTTTTCGGGCTGACCAGCTTTTTGCCCGTTTCGGCCTCCAGCTTGAGCCGCGCCTGACGGGCCACGCCGCCGCCGCGTTTGGCCACATCTTCGTGGTCGTCCAGCGTTTGCGGCTGCACGGCTTCTGAAATCTCTTTGGTGGACAGCTCGGCAAGCATGCTCATGATCAACTCTTTGTTGGTCATGTTGTCGCGCAGGTTTTCTTTCTTCAGGCCCTTGTGCTGCTTGTATTCCTTGGCGGTTTTGTCGGCCCAGGTTTTGTAAATCACGTCGGTCAAAAAGGCGAACTCTGGCCCTTCCTGCAAGCCGTGCTTTTTCCACTCGTCGGTCAGCTCCTTGCGAATCTCGATGCTCTTGAGCCGCTGGTTGATCCAGTTGTCTGTGTAGCCCAGGCGCTTGTAGTCGCGCATGGCTTGCTCGATGCTCAGCTCCGGGTCTTGCAGCTGGTCCAGGCGCTGGCTGCCCACTTCGGCCAGCCAGAGCTTGAAAGGCTCGGCCCGCTTGCTGGGAATGGACTGGATGAGCCGCAAGATTTGCTCGGTGTCGGCCACATCGGTCAGGTATTTTTTGCCGTCGGCGGCGGGCAATTTCAGTTGGTTAGTGGCACTAACCAACTGACTGCCTTCGGCGATCAGCTTGTTCTTGAGCCACTTCCAATAGTTCCGCACCTTCTTGTAGTCGGGCTGGTCGGTCAGCACGGCCACCACATCCAGAACCGAGAACCACCATTTTTCAGCCTCGGCATCCCATTCGCTGCGAATGTGCTGCGATTCGAACAGCTTGATTTTGCTGTCGGCGTCGAACTTGTCGGGGATGCTCGTCATGCTGAAACCTTGTCGTTGTTTGAGAGGAACCGGTGGCGTTTCGGAGGATGCTCACGGCCACAGCCGCGGAAAGTCAAACGAGAGTTGCCGGTGGTGCCGAATGGTCAGCAGGACCACCGTCTCTTGGGCTTCCATGGCTGCGTAGAGCACAAGACAGTCGCCGTGCAAGTATTCGCGCAGCGCATCCGGCGCACCAGCAGGCATGGCCGCCAGCAGCGCCAGCGCCTCGGTCGACTGGGGTGGGTTGGCCAGGTAGCGCCGCCCCATGCGCGGAAAGCGCCGCAGGTTCGGGATGACGGTGGCGCGAATCTCGGCCAGCAAGTCATCGAACGCAAAGCCCGCATCCGCCTCCACCAAAAACGCCTCAATGGATTCAAGGCGCTCCAAGAAGCTGGCGGTCAGCTCGACCTGGTACAGCAAATCAGCCACGTTGCTTGGCAGGGATTTTGATGGCGGTCTTGCGCTGCTGTTGCAGCTGGGCCAGCGCGGCGTCTGCTTCAAACGTGCGGCCCGCTGCGATGTCGGCCAGGCCGCGCTTGGCGTCGTCGATCAACAGCAGGTGGATGCGTTCGCGCTCCAGACGGTGGTAGTAGTCCAGTCGGTCAGAGTCGATCAATGCGACGTAGCTCTCGCCGTTTTTGGTGATGATCTTCTCTGCCCCGGCCTTGGCCTGGTCGGCCAGCTCGGACAGATGGGAGCGTGCTTGCGTGAATGGCACGACGTCGCTGGCAGAAAAACCCATGACCGGCTCCTTTGACATTGCAGAATTCTGCACATTCTATGTCAGCTTGGATTTTTGCTTACTTACGGGTTATTTGCACAGCAAGTCCACGCACGGAGAGCTGGCTTTTTGAAGGAGCCGGGGTCGGGGTTTTGAGCCTTGCTGGCACTTGGTCAATCGTTTTCGTTGAGATACAAGCATCACCAAAAATTATCAAAACGGATATAAAATGAAACGCATCCATTGGCTAGGCACCAGTCTCAATGCGGTCAGAGAATTTCCCGATGAAGCTCGGGCCATGGTGGGTACGGAATTGCGGCAGATTCAAAACGGTTTGATGCCCAGCGACTTCAAACCCATGGCCACTGTGGGCGCTGGCGTTTTCGAGATCCGGGTGCGAGCAGGCAACCAGTACAGGGTGATTTACGTGGCCAAATTTTCAGAGGCGGTGTATGTGCTGCATGCTTTCGTCAAGAAGACGCAGAAGACCGCAGCCCCCGATTTAGAGTTAGCGCACAACCGTTACAACGCATTGCTGAACACAAGAAAGGCAGGCAATCAGTCATGAGCAACAAACTGAACATGGTCGTTGGCAGCGACAACGTCTTCCACGATCTCGGCTTTGCCGAGCCTGAAGCACAAAACCTGTTGCTGCGCGCCGACTTGGTCTCGCACATCCGCAAGGTCATCCTCAAACTCGACATCACCCAAGCCGAGGCCGCACAACGCGCAGGCATCAGCCAACCGCGCATGAACGATTTGGTGAAAGGTCGCACCCATAAATTCACGTTGGACGCGCTGGTCAATGTGGCAGCGCAACTGGGCTACACCGTCAAGCTGTCTGTAAAGCGGGCAGCTTGATGGAATGGCTGCTCTAGCGGCATCCAACCGCACTATCGCAATGAACCCACAAACTGTCCTCGACTTCTGGTTCACCGAACTCACCCCAAAGCACCACTTCGCCAAAGACATTGCCTTAGACGAAGCCATCCGCACCCGCTTCGGGGCCACGCTGGAGGCGGCGGCGCGGTGTGAGTTGTTTGCCTGGCGCGCCACGCCCGAGGGGCGCTTGGCCGAGGTCTTGGTGCTCGACCAGTTCTCGCGCAACGTTTACCGCGACACCCCCCAAGCCTTTGCGCAAGACGCGCTGGCCTTGGTGCTGGCACAAGAGCTGGTGGCCAGTGGGCAGGACCGCAGCCTGCCCTTGGCGCAGCGCAGCTTTGCCTACATGCCCTACATGCACAGCGAGTCCGCCCTGGTGCACACCCAAGCCGTCCTCCTGTTTGCGCAGCTGGGTAACGAAGACACCCTGCGCTTCGAGCAGCGCCACCAAGCCATCATTGAGCGCTTTGGCCGCTACCCCCACCGCAACGCCATCCTCGGCCGCGAGTCCACGCCCGAGGAGCTGGTGTTTTTGAGTGAGACGGGATCGGCGTTTTGAGATCGTCATGGTTTTGAAATCGGTCTAATTGCCCTTGGCCGCAGAACCTCGCTAAACTTGCCCTATGCACCCCGCCATTGCCCAACACCGCGCCGATATTTCGGTCATCTGTCAGCGATACCAAATCCGCCGGCTGGAGGTGTTCGGCTCGGCCGCACGTGCCGATGACTTTGACGCTGAACGCAGCGACGCCGACTTTTTGGTGGAGTTTTCACCCGAGGCCCCCGCAGACTTGCACCGCTTTTTTGGCATCAAGTCAGAACTAGAAACGCTTTTGGGCAGGGGCGTCGATCTGATCGAGCCCGGTGCGGTGCGCAACCCCTTTGTGCTGGCCAGCATCAACCAGCACCGCGAGGCGATTTATGCAGCGTGACCCTCGCGCATTTTTGTGGGATGTGCGTGAAGCGGCGTTGGCCATCCAAACTTTCACTGTTGTTCAAGCTTTGCTGGGCGAACAAGCTTAAGAATTGGGTTCAAACAAACCCAATTTGGGTATTTCGCCTCACCGCAGCCCGCCCATGATCACCCAACACATCACCACCCTCGAAGCCCTGCGCCAGCTCTACGGCCCAGCCCGTGAGCGTTCGCTCAAAAAAGAAATCCCGTCGCTCGACGCGCATGCGGTGCGGTTCATTGGCTTGTCGCCCTTTGTGGTGCTGGCCAGCAGCGATGCGGATGGGCACATGGACGCCTCGCCTCGCGGGGGCGATGCGGGCTTTGTCAAGGTGCTGGACGCGCAGACGCTCTTGCTGCCCGATTCGCCGGGCAACAACCGGCTGGACACGCTGGAGAACATCGTTGCCACGGGCCGCTTGGGCACTTTGTTCATGGTGCCGGGCTTTGACGAGACCTTGCGCGTGAATGGCCGTGCGGTGCTGTCGACCGAACCTGCCGACTTGGCCCTGTGCACCGATGCGCGGCGCACGCCCGCGCTGGTGATCCGCCTGACGGTGGATTCGGTGTACCTGCATTGCGCCAAGGCCTTCATGCGCTCCAAGCTTTGGGACACTTCGCACCAGACAGACCGAGCGCAAATGCCCAGCATGGCCGAGATGCTGCGCGATCAGATCCTCGCCTTCAAGGGCGAAGAGATCGAGGCCGAAACCCAGGCCCAGATGCTGGCGCGTTACCAGCAGTCGCTTTAACAACCCACCCGCTGCTGCAGCGGGCTGGGCTTCATTTCTTTTGCACGGGGTTGGCCAGCATCAAAGTGGCCGAATAGGTGCGCATGAACTCTTTGGCCTTGTCGACCGGGGCCGTCAGCCAGGCGCTGTACGCACCTTCGTTCAAGATGGCGGGCATGCGCTTTTCGTTGCCGTGTTGCTGGTAGCGGCGCATCAGCTCGTGGCTGTTGGCGTTCACCGTCAGCATGGCAAAGCTGATGATCTCTTCGCCGTCTTTGCTCCACCGCTCCCACAGTCCCGCCACGCCCATGGGCTTGCCGTCCACGCGGGCAATGCGTGTGGGCACGGCCTTGCCGCTGCGCCAGTCGTCTTCAATGAAGGCCTGCATCGGGATGATGCAGCGCTGCCCTTGCAGCCAGGTGTCGCGGAAATTGGTGGTCGTGGTCACGGTCTCAGACCGGGCGTTGACCAGCTTGGTGGAGCGCAGTTTGGCGTCAGAAACTGACTTGACCCAAGGCGGCACCAGCCCGTATTGGCCCTGGGCCAGTTCCAGCACTGCGGGTGTGTCGGCCACGGGCTCGGTCAGCTCGGCCTGCGCCTTGCGGATGAACAGGCCGGGCTGGCGGGGCCAGACGGCTTTGCCCAGCAACTGGGCGGGGGCAGCGACGCCAAAGGCTTCGTAAAGATCGGCCGTTTTGAGGCATTCGTATTGGGAACTCATACAGGGGATGCTAACCGACCTGATACGCTCACGGCCTCCACCCCAGCCACTCGCCACCTGTCACCCGTCACCGCCCCCATGCTGATCCGATTCAACAAGCCCTACGGCGTGCTCAGCCAGTTCACCCCCGAGGGGCGCTGGCAGGGGCTCCATGAGCACATCGACCTGCCGGGGGTGTATGTGGCCGGGCGCCTGGACGCCGACAGCGAAGGCCTGCTGCTGCTGACCGACGATGGCCAGGAACAAGCCCGCATTGCCGACCCGCGATTCAAGATGGAAAAGACCTACCTGGTGCAGGTCGAGGGTGTGGTGGACGACAAAGCGCTCAAGGCTCTGGCCCGGGGTGTTTTGCTGAACGATGGCCCCACCTTGCCCGCCCGCGCCAGTGCCGTGGAGCCGCCTGCCGACCTGTGGCCACGCAACCCACCCATCCGCGAGCGCAAAAACATTCCGACGTCTTGGCTTGAGCTGTCGATTCGCGAGGGGCGCAACCGCCAAGTGCGCCGCATGACGGCCGCTGTGGGCCTGCCCACGCTGCGCCTGATCCGCACCGCCATTGGGCCGTATCACCTGCGTGACCTGCCAACAGGCGCATGGCAGCATGTGAAATAGGTTTCAGAGACAATCAAACCATCTGCTTCATTAAAAAAGGAAAAACATGTCCGATCTGCTCAAAAAAATGCAATGGCGCTACGCCACCAAAAAAATGGACGCAACACGCGTCGTGCCCCAAGACAAAGTGGACCGCATCGTCGAAGCCGCTCGACTGGCCCCCACATCGAGCGGTCTGCAGCCGTTTGAGTTGTTCGTGATCACCAACCCTGAGCTGCGCGCGCAGATCCAGGCCAAAGCCAACAACCAGGCCCAAGTGACCGAAGGCTCGCACCTCTTGGTGTTTGCCGCATGGGACAACTACACCGCCGAGCGCATCAACACCTATTTCGACTTCACCAACGCCGAGCGTGGTGGCACCAACGAAGGCTGGGAAAACTACCGGCAAATGCTGTTGAAGAACTATCCCGCCCGCGATCCGCAAGTGAACTTCGAACATGCAGCCCGTCAGGCTTACATCGCTCTGGGCGCTGCGCTGATTTCGGCGGCGTTTGAAGAGGTCGATGCCACGCCCATGGAAGGGTTTGTGCCTCCAGCAGTGGATGAGATCCTTGGCCTGGCTGCACGGGGTCTGCGCAGCGTCGTCATCGTGCCGCTGGGCTACCGCGCAGCCGACGGCGACTGGTTGGCCAACCTCAAAAAGGTGCGCCGCCCAAGCGAGAAGTTCGTCACAGAAATAAAGTGACCTCCGCAGGGGCCGCCCTGCACGCTTGACAGCAAGACCACACAAAGCCGCAACTTCTGCGGCTTTGTGCTTTAACATCTAGACACTCCCGATCTGGGAGGCCATCCACGAGGACCGCACCATGGCCAAAGGCGAACAACGCAGCAACAAAATGGCCAAGAAGCCAAAAAAAGACACGTCTGCTCCCAAGACGTACACCTCTGACCGCCCGATGGCCCCCAGCACTTATGTGGCGCCGCGCGGCAAGGAAAAAGACAAGGCCAAGTAATCCGCTCTTGAACGTCTGCGGCTGGTGACCCTTCTGCCTGCTCGCGACCAAGCCATGCCCGAGAACTTCCAGATTTTCACCGCACGGGTGTTGCCTGCTGACTTGCAATACGACGTGGAGGGCGACCTCACCCTGCTCGAAGCGGCCGAGATGTCGCGCATCGAGTTGCCCAGCTCTTGCCGCAACGGCACATGCCGCACCTGCCTGTGCATGCTCATCAGTGGCGAGGTGACTTACACCACCGAGTGGCCCGGCCTGTCGGCCGAAGAAAAAGCCGACGGTTATGTGTTGCCCTGCGTGGCGCGGCCTTTGTCAAACGTGGTGCTGGACCAGCCCATGGCCAAAGCTGTTTGAACGCGGGCTGAAAGTCCCTTTGCGATGATCCCGATCCACGAAGACGAACACCTGCTGGTGCTGCACAAGCCCAGCGGCTTGTTGTCCGTGCCCGGGCGTGGCCCTGACAAACAAGATTGCCTGGCCAGCCGCGTGCAAGCGGTTTACCCCGAAGCGCTGGTGGTGCACCGATTGGACCAAGACACCTCTGGCTTGCTGGTCATGGCGCGTGGCATCGAGGCGCAGCGGCGCATGAGCCGCCTGTTCGAAACGCGGCAAGTGCACAAGCGCTACGTGGCGGTGGTGGCAGGCCAAGCCGAGCAGACCCAAGAGCACGAACCAACCGATGCCGAAGACTGGCGCACCATCGATGGGGCCATCTTGCTCGATTGGGAGCAACGCCCCCTGCACATCGTGCACCCCGATGGCAAACACGCCCGCAGCCGCTGGCGCGCCCTGCAAAGCAGCAGCACTGCCACACTGGTGGAGCTGGAGCCGGTCACGGGCCGCACGCACCAGCTGCGGGTGCACATGCAAAGCATCGGCCACCCCATGCTGGGCGACGCGCTGTACGCGCCTGCCCCGGTGCGGGCGCTCAGCCCACGGCTGATGCTGCACGCGCAGTCGCTGGCGTTTGTGCACCCGTTCACCGAACTGTCCATGGATTTTTCTGCACCGACCGATTGGTCGGCCCACGCCCCCTACGGCCAATTCACACTGGAGCCCACCATGTCATTTGAAGCGTTCAAACAGCAAGCATTGGCCGAAGGTTTTGACGAGGTGCTCGAGCGCACCTGGGAGCCCAACACGGTGCTGGACACACACACCCACCCGTTTGGCGTGAAGGCACGCGTGACCGCCGGACACCTGTGGTTGACGCAAACCGATGCCAGCGGCAAGAGCCAAAAGCGCTACCTGACCCCAGGCGACGAGTTCACCGTGGCACGCGAAGAACCGCACGCGGAGCATTACGGCCCCGAGGGCGCCACTTACTGGGTGGCCCGCAAGAACTGATCGCCACTGTAGGAGCCGCGCCCTCGCGGCGATTGGGCTTTTTCAAACCACTGAAAATCGCTGCGGGGGCGCAGCTCCCACAGCAATCAGCAATGCGCGTTCACTCCTCGATGCCGAGTTCCTGGATCTTGCGGGTGATGGTGTTGCGGCCGATGCCCAGCTTTTGCGCCGCTTCGATGCGCCGCCCACGGGTGGTGAACAAGGCCGCTTGGATCATTCGGGTTTCAAAACGCCGGGTCAACACGTCCCACACATCGGTGCGGCCGTCGTCGAGCAACTGCAAGGCTTCGTGTTCCAAAGCGCTTTCCCATGTGCTTGGCGCTGGGGCAACAGGCTCTGCGGGCAAAGCCGAAGCGACCATGCCCTGCGCTGCAGCGGGCTGCACTTCGCCAACCAAGGCGTGTGCCGCCATGGCAGCGACCGCGGGCAGCGCCGCAACGGGCTCGGCAGACTGCAAAACTTCAGGCGGCAAATCTTTGGGCTCGATCACCTGAGCCGGGGCCATCACGGTCAACCAGTGGCAGATGTTCTCGAGTTGACGCACGTTGCCCGGAAACTGGAAATTGCACAGCTGCGCCAGCGCCGACTCGGCAATGCGCTTGGGCTCCACGCCCAGCTGCTGCGCGCTGCGCTGCAAAAAGTAGCGCGTCAGCATGGCCACGTCTTCGCGCCGCTCGCGCAGGGCAGGCAAGCGCAAACGGATCACGTTCAGGCGGTGGAACAAGTCCTCGCGAAACACGCCTTCTTTGACGCGCTGCTCCAGGTCTTGGTGTGTGGCGGCGATCACGCGCACATTGGACTTGACGGCGCTGTGCCCGCCCACGCGGTAAAAGTTGCCGTCCGACAGCACACGCAGCAAGCGGGTCTGCAGGTCAAAGGGCATGTCGCCGATCTCGTCCAAGAACAAGGTGCCGCCATCGGCTTGCTCAAAGCGGCCTCGGCGTGAAGCCTGGGCACCCGTGAACGCGCCGCGCTCGTGGCCAAAGAGTTCGCTCTCGAGCAGGTCTTTGGGAATGGCAGCGGTGTTGATCGCCACAAACGGGCCACTCGCGCGGGGCGAGTGCTTGTGCAAGGCACGGGCCACCAGCTCTTTGCCCGAGCCGGACTCGCCTGTGATCATCACTGTCACATGGCTCTGCGCCAAACGGCCAATGGCGCGAAACACATCCTGCATGGCCGGGGCTTGGCCCAGCATTTCAGGGGTTTCGGTGATCTGCTCTTCGGCCACTTCGTCGCGTTTGCCTTCGTCCATGGCGCGGCGAATCAGCTCAACGGCCTTGGGCAAATCAAAGGGCTTGGGCAGGTATTCAAACGCGCCACTCGAAAACGCCGACACGGCGCTGTCCAGGTCCGAGAAGGCGGTCATGATGATGACCGGCAAATTGGGCAGACGCTGCTTGATGGAGGTCAACAAATCCAGGCCCGAGCCACCCGGCATGCGGATGTCGCTGACCAGCACCTGCGGGCCGCCTTGCGGGCCTTCGGCGTCCAGCGCTTTCAACACCTCGCGTGGGTTGGTGAAGCTGCGGGTCGGCAGGCCTTCGCGCAACAGTGCTTTTTCGAGCACGAAGCGGATGGATTGGTCATCGTCTACGATCCAGATCGGCTTCATCGACATGTGGGCTTTCTAAGGTTCAAGGCAACGGAATCAGAATTTTGAAATCCGTACAACCGGGCTCGCTGTCACACTCGATCAAACCATGGTGCTGCTGCACAAAAGTTTGCGCCAGCGTGAGCCCCAGGCCGGAGCCGCCTTCGCGCCCCGAGATCAACGGGAAGAAAATGCGGTCCTTGATCGAGTCTGGTACACCAGGCCCGTTGTCGATGACATGCAATTCCAGTGCCAGGCGATAACGCTGCTTGCCGAATGTGACCTGGCGCAGGATGCGGGTCTTCAATTCGATGCGGCCATCGCCTTGCGCAATGCGCTCGTGCAGCGCTTGCGCCGCGTTGTGCGCGATGTTGAGCACGGCCTGGATGAGTTGCTCGCGGTCCCCCCGAAACTCGGGGATCGAGATGTCGTAGTTGCGCACCACGGCGAGCCCCTTGGGGAACTCGGCCAGGATCAGCGAACGCACCCGCTCGCAAACCTCGTGGATGTTGACATCGCCCACCACGTGCGGCCTGCGGTGCGGGGCCAACAGTCGATCCACCAGGGTCTGCAGGCGGTCGGCCTCGCGGATGATGACTTGGGTGTATTCGGTCAGGTCTTTGCTTTCCAGCTCCATCTCCAGCAGCTGCGCGGCCCCGCGGATGCCACCCAGCGGGTTCTTGATCTCGTGGGCGAGGTTGCGGATCAGCTCCTTGTTGGCCTTGGCCTGCTCGAGCTGGCGCTCCTCGCGCTCCTGGCGGGTTTGCTGTTCGACGGGCAGCAACTCCACGACCACTTCGTTCAATTGGTCAGAAGGCGCCAAGATCACATGCACGGGCAAAGACTCTTCGTGGTGGACACGGCGCAGCACAGCCTCGTAACGCAGCGCCGCAAACTCGTTGGCCCGCACGCCAGCCAGGGCATTGAGCCATGGCTGTTGGTCCACAAAGTGTTCGATCAAGGACATGCCCTGCAATGTCCGGCGCGACTGACCCAGCACATCTTCGAGCGCCGCATTGACCGACAGGATGGTGCCTTGTGCATCCAATACGGCCACCGGGGTGGCCAGCAGGTCAAAGGCCTGGAATCGGGGATTGGGACTGGACGGTTTCATGGTTTGAATGGGTCAGGGTGAGGGCCTGCGGGCCAGTTCCCGCTGCAGGCTGTCGATGTCGCGCTCATGGCGTTCGATGGCGGCTTTCAGGCCAGCCACCCGATCTTGGTATTTTTGGGGGCTGGACAATTCAGCCTCTGTTTTGGCGGGGCTGCCCTGCTTGTATTCCTGTACCAGCTCGGCGTGGCGGTGGCGGGTTCTTTCAAGCTCGGTGACCACAATGGTGCGTGCTTGCTGATCGCGCTGCCTTTGTGGTGCATTCGCCACCGAAGCGGGCATACCTGCTTGGGTGCTCAAAGCGGTGGGCATCGGCGCTGCGCTTTGCGGCGCCACTGCGGGCTCACTCGAGCGTGCAGGTTGGATGCCCGAAATCACCGTCACCGAATGGGGCGACAGGCGCTCGCAGCGGCTGGCGTCCTTGGGCGCGTTGGTGTACTCCTGACCACAGCGGTAAATCTGCTCTTGTGCCATCGCAGGCACGACCGACACGGCACTGCTCAGGGCCAGCAGCGCCGCGCTGCCCCCCAAAAAAAAGGACGGCCTGAGCCGTCCTTTTTCTGCACTGTGCGGTGCAATTTTCCGCATGGTGGATTACAGCGAGTAATACATGTCGTACTCGACGGGAGACACTTCCACGCGAGCGCGGTTGACTTCGATCATCTTCAAGTCGATGTAAGCGTCGATCCACGCATCGGTGAACACGCCACCCTTGGTCAAGAAGGCGCGGTCTGCGTTCAGTGCGTCCAGGGCCTGGTCCAAGCTGGAGCAAACGGTCGGCACCAACTTGTCTTCTTCTGGAGGCAGGTGGTACAGGTCCTTGGAAGCCGCTTCGCCGGGATGGATCTTGTTTTCGATGCCATCCAAGCCAGCCATCAACAAGGCCGCGAAGCCCAGGTAAGGGTTGCACAATGGATCGGGGAAGCGGGCTTCCACGCGGCGGCCCTTATCGCTGGCGACGTTGGGAATGCGGATTGAAGCGGAGCGGTTCTTGGCGGAGTAAGCCAATTTCACTGGGGCTTCAAAGTGAGGCACCAGACGCTTGTAGCTGTTCGTGCCAGGGTTGGTGATCGCGTTCAGGGCACGGGCGTGCTTGATGATGCCGCCGATGTAGAACAGTGCCAGTTCAGACAGGCCAGCGTAGCCGTTGCCTGCGAACAGGTTCTTGCCGTCTTTCCAGATGGACTGGTGAACGTGCATGCCAGAGCCGTTGTCGCCAGCGTAAGGCTTGGGCATGAACGTGGCGGTTTTGCCGTAGGCGTTGGCCACGTTGTGGATCACGTACTTTTGCAGCAGTGTCCAGTCGGCGCGCTCGACCAAGGTCGAAAAGCGTGTGCCGATTTCGCACTGACCCGCGCCAGCCACTTCGTGGTGGTGCACTTCAACTGGGATGCCCACGGATTCGAGGATCAGGGACATCTCGCTGCGCATGTCGTGCGTGCTGTCAACGGGAGGCACGGGGAAGTAGCCGCCCTTGACACGAGGACGGTGGCCGGAGTTGCCGCCTTCGATTTTGGTGCCGCTGTTCCAAGGGCCTTCGGCTTCGTCGATGGCGTAGAACGTGTTGTTCGGCTCTGTGCTCCAACGCACGTCGTCAAACAAGAAGAATTCAGGTTCTGGACCGAAGTAGGCGGTGTCGCCCAGGCCAGACTGCTTGAGGTAAGTCTCAGCGCGCTTGGCGATCGAACGGGGGTCACGCTCGTAGGCCTTGCCGTCTGTAGGCTCGATCACGTCGCAGATCATGACCAAAGTCACTTCTTCGAAGAAGGGGTCGATGATGGCGCTGTTGGGATCGGGCATCAACAGCATGTCGGAGGCTTCGATGCCCTTCCAACCGGCGATCGAAGAGCCATCAAAGGCTTGACCGTCTTCAAACTTGCTTTCGTCAAACTGCGACACGGGCGCAGTGATGTGCTGCCACTTGCCACGGGTATCGGTGAAACGGAAGTCAACGAACTTGACTTCGTTCTCTTTCACCATCTTCATCACGTCTGCGACGGTCTTGGCCATCAGATTCTCCTGTTTGGAAAGGGTTGGGTTAACTCAATGCCAGGTCTTGCAGTTTCTGTGCCAACTGGGGACATCGAAAATCCGACCTGGAACAATCAGTGATTGTGCCTTCACACAAGCCCAATTCTGTGCCTGAAGGTCAAAAAATGCTCCGCTGTATTTGCACCATTTAGGTGCGATTATGCTTAATTTTGGTGCAATCAAACCTGCCGCACCAATTCAGGGCCGTACTGCAAGCCAAAGGGTTCCAAGCCCTGACGCAAGTCGGCAAAAGCGGTCTCCACCGCCTCCGGTTCACCCTTGACGCCCAGTTCAATGTGCCGCCCCCACTGCGGGTGATCAACGCTGGGCAAGCTGAACACCTTCACGCTGGGGTGACGCGATTCAATGGCCTGCATGAGCGGCGTCAGAGTCGCCTCCATTGAGCCAAACAGAATCACTGACTTTTCCACATGCGCGTTGCGGCGGAACCAGGCGCTGTAGTGCGCGTCCAGCACCGACTCGATCATCGGCCAAGCCATCACCGGGAAACCCGGCACAAAGTGCACCGCGCCACCGCCAGGGCCATCGCACGAAAAGCCGGGAATCTTGTTGTACGGGTTGCGGATGATGCGGGCACGCTTGGGGAACACCCCCATGTTCAAGCGGTGGATGTTGTCGTCGCGATCGGGCTCGTAGGGCACGCCCTGCTCGCGCGCCGTGTCCTGCATGCGCTCACGGATCAAGGCTTCGGCCTCGGGGTGCAGCGCCAAAGGCTGACCCAAGGCGCGGCCAGCGCACTGGCGCGTGTGGTCGTCGGGTGTGGCGCCAATGCCGCCGCACGAGAACACCACATCGGCCGAGGCAAACGCCCGCGCCAGCGCAGCGGTGATGCGCTCGGGCGAGTCGCCGTGGTACTCGGCCCAGGACAGCGTCAGGCCCCTTGCGCTGAGCAATTCGATCACTTTGGGCAAGTGCTTGTCGGCACGTTTGCCCGAGAGGATTTCGTCGCCAATGATGATCACGCCAAAGGTCGGCGTGGTCTTGGAAGCATCAAGATTCGGAGCGGTGTTCAGGGAGTTCATGGGCCGATGCTAAACGCTCGGCCGCGTGGGGCGAAGGCGTCACCGTCGTGACCGTGACATCGACCACATCGCCCTTGACCGCAGCGCCTGTGGTTTCTTGGCGCAACTCATGCAAGGCGGCCAGCGCAAAGTGCGCGAACCACAGCGACGAGAACGCGAACACCAGGGTGTAAATCCAGATCGCCACCGGAATCAAAACCACAAAGGCCGCCGCGAACAAGGCACCTGAAGCCCAAACCAAGCTGGGCGCCGCGCCCATCAGCCCTGTGAGCACCCCCATGCCCAACAGACTGGGGCGGTGGCGCATCAACAAAGTTTGACGCTCCTCAGCGCTGGCAAATTCGGCCATCACATCAAACGCCATGACCCGGTAAGTGAGCCAACCCCAAATCAGCGCAGGCAACACCAGCGCCAGCGGCGGCACCAACCACAAGGGCAAGGTCAGCAGCAAAGCGCCCAGCGCCAACACCAATGAAAGCAAAGTCCAACCCACGCCGTGCAAGACGCCGCCGCCTTGCTTGCGTTGCAAAGTGGCAAAGCGCCTCTCGGCCACCATCCGGGTGAGCGCGGGCGTCATGAAAAACGACACCGCGAGCAAAGACGCCACCACCACCACGGGCGTCACAGCAAAGATCACCAAGAGCGGCGCCACCACCATCTTGAGGTTGGGGACGCCCACTTTTTCCAGCCACTGCCAGACCGAGCCCAGCAAACTCCAAGCCTCCAGCCACACACGTACCTGACCCACCGCCCCGTCCCAAAACCAATACCCCAGTGCCCCGGCCAGCACCACCGTGAGGACGAGCGGCAACAAGGACAAGAAGATGACGCGGGGGTACAGGCAATAAAACGCTGCACGCCAGAAAGAGTCGATCAGTAAACGCATGGGGGTGAGCTTAGCAGCAGGTTTGCAGGCAACCGCTGATCGACACACGCTTGAACCGACCGAACAAATTCATGCATCCACATGCCAGTTGAGCACATGCAAGCCCGGCACACGCGCAAACTCGCGCACGTTGCGCGTCACCAGGGTGGCTTGATGCCGCAGCGCGGTGGCGGCGATCAGCGTGTCATGCGGGCCAATCGGTGTGCCCGCTGCCTCTAAGGTGGCGCGGATGCGGGCAGCGTGCAATGCACATTCGGCATCGAATGGCAGCATTTGCATGGGCCGGAGCATTTGCGTCAGTGCCTCCAGCCGAGGTGCCGCCGCCTCTTGCGGCAGTCGCAGCAAGCCGTAGCGCAGTTCGTATTCCACAATCGCTGGAACCCCTAAATCCGCGGGGCGCACGGCTTGAAATCGCGGCACAACATGTGGGTCGCCCCGGAAGTAATAACTGATGGTGTTGCTGTCGAGGACCAGCATGTCAAGCCCTCAAAAGCCCAAACGCGGCACATCGGCGGGCTGCGGGAGGGTGCCGTCCTCGCGCAAGGGAAAGTCTGCAAAACGACCGGCCAGTGTCAGGCAATCCTTGGGCCATTCGTGGGAGGCATAGGTGCGGATGATGTCCGCGACCCAACGGCTCTTGGACACACCGTTGGCCTTGGCCGCTTCGTCCACCAAAGCCTGTGTCGCATCATCCAGGTAAAGCGTGATTTGTGACATGAGCCCACCCCTCAAAACAAGTATACGTGCAAGTATATGTGTTTTGAAAAACGATTCAAGCCCTGCCCATCAAACGCAGCACCCCCTGCCACTGCTGCGCCCAAAAGCCCCGGCCGTAGTCGCGGCCTTGCTCCACTTGGTCGCGCACACCTGTGGGGTCGTAGCGCAGCTGAAAGTCGGCTGTGCCAAAGAGCATGTCCCACCAGGGCAGCAGCACGCCGAAGTTGCAGCCGCCCAGAACGGTTCGCCCCTGCACTTCCGACTCATGCCCGATGCCGATGCTGTGGTGGCGACGGTGAAAGCGCGGGCTGACCCACAGGCGCTCGCCGATGCGGCCAAACCAGATGCGCACATTGGCGTGCTGCAAGTTCTCGCTCAGCTGGCTGATGGCCACCAGAGCCACAAATTGCCCCGGCCCGACCCCGATGAGCACCGCCACCGCCGACAGGATCAGACTGGTCACGATGTCGTCAAGCAGGTGGTTGCGGTTATCGCTCCACATGGTCATTTGCCGCTGCGCGTGGTGCAGCGAGTGCAGCGCCCACCAGCGGTGCGACTGGTGCTGGGCGCGGTGCAGCCAGTAGTGCACAAAGTCCAGCGCTACCAGATACACAAAAAAGGCCACCAGAGGCACATCACTCACGCCGGGCCAGACTTGGTCCAGATGCCAAGTCGGCAGGCCCCAGGTGCGCAACGCGCCCAGGCCTTGTTCAAACCAGGCCTCGAGCGTGAAGAACATGGCCAGCTTGAACAGCCCCAGACGGTGGATCACGGTGTAGAGCATGTCCACCCGAATGGTGCGGCGGTCGCGCGCAGGCTCCACAGGCCACAGCCGCTGCATGGGCCCGAACACCACCACCATGACGGCGATCTGCAGCAGGCCCACCACCAGCCAGCCCGTGCCTTCGTAGGCCAACTCCAGCAGGTTGGCTTGGCCCAACCAGACGGCCAGCGGCTGCACCACTTGCTCAAACAAGTCTTGCTGCAAGCCGTTAAAAAGGTCGATCAACGCATCCATGTCGTCATTGTGGCAAAGGGGCCAAACCTTGCGGGTTCAGGGGTTGCTGGCGAACCCAGTTTTTGTAACTCGGGTGCTCGCGCAGCGTGGCAAAGCACAGGCCACGGGCCTTGAGGCCCACGATCAAAGGCTCCAGCACCGCCGGGGCCCAAGGGTCTTGCCGCGACCAGATGCCCAGATGCGCCATCAGGATGTCACCGCTTCGGATGGTCTTGAGCGCTTTCTTCAGCAAGCGCTCGTTGGGGAACTTGTCGCTCGACAGCTCGTCCCCCAAAAAGCCCGCCTCGGCCCAGCCCACATGCTCAAAGCCGCAGGCCTTGGCCGCACGCAGCAGCGCAGGCGAGGTCTTGCCACCCGGCGCGCGGAACAAAGGCAAAGGCGCCTGCCCCGTCAGCGTTAGCAGCCGCGCTGCCGCCTGGCGCAGGTTGTCGCAATAGTCCTGCGCCGACCAGGTCAGGTCTTGCCCGACCTGCGCGCCCGCGCTGGGCCGAACGCGAAAACGCTGCTCTGGCAGGTCGGCGCGCCAGTAGGCGTGGTCGTAGGTGTGGGATGCAAAGTCGTGGCCGCTTTGCGCCTGCTCACGCCACCAAGCGGACCAGTGCTGGCCTAAGGTGCCGTCGCCTTCACGGGTTTTTTCTTGTGCGGCAAAGAAGGTCACACGCACCTGCTGGCGCTTGAGCACCTCGGCAATAAAGGGGGCCACGCCCATGTGGCCCGTGTCAAAAGTCAGGTAAACCGGTTGGGTGCAAACAGCGGACAAAGCGCTGCCAGGCAACGCCGAAAAAGTCGATAACAGCGCAAGCGCCAGCAGGCTGGCGGCCTTGAGTTGAAGCGTGTTACTGGCGCGGTGCATGGTCCAGCGTCCAGACGCCGTGCGGCGACTTGCCCACCCGAACCTGGCGCACCACTTTGCGGCTGGCGATGTCGATCACCGTGAGCTTTTTGGCCCAGCGCGACGCCACCATGATGAGCTTGCCGTCGGCCGAGACTTCCATGCAGTCCGGGCCCGAAGGTGCGGGAAACTGCGCCACCACTTGCAGCGTGTTGTAGTCGATCTGGCTGATGGTGTTGCCCACGCGGTTGCTCACCAGCACATGGCGCTTGTCACCCAGCGCCCGAAAGGCGTGCGCGCCCTTGCCCGTGGGCAGCATCTTGATGAGGCGCGGCTGTGGGCCGGAGATGTCATAAATTTCGACCCCGGTACCGCCCGTCATGCCCACCAGCAAGGTTTTGTCGTCCGGCGTGCCGAACACGTCAGCGGGCATGGCGCCTGTGGGCGTGCGCGATGTGACGGTCTGCGTGGCCAGATCGATCGAGATCAGCTCATCGTCGTCCTGGATGGATGACCACACCGTGGCGCTCTTGCTGTCGATCCACAGGTGGCTTGGGGTCTTGCCCGTGGGAATGCGTTTGGCCAAGGTGGGGCTTTGGCCGTCCCAGCGGTAAATGTCGATGTGGTTCAAGCGGTTGGCGGCCGTGACAAACCACTTCATGTCGGGCGAGAACCGCAGCTGATACGGATCGCTGATGCCGGTGACCACGCGCTGAACCTGCGCAGTCCGCGGGTCAATGAAAGTCAGCGAGTCGCTCAAGGCGTTGGCCACGATCACCGACTTCTCGTCGGGCGTGAGGTACAGGTGGTGCGGCTCCTTGCCCGTGGGGATGCGTTTTTGCTCGGTCCAGCTCACCGGGTCGACCACGCTGACATTGCCGTCGAGCGAGTTGAGGACAAACACCGGATGTGCGGCCAAGGCGTGTGCCGAGCCCAGCAAGCTCAAGCAAATCGGGAAACAACGGAAAATGCGGTAAAAAACGGTCACTGACAGGGCTTTCTCAAACGCGTTCGAGTGTAAACGGCCCGGCACGAGGAATCTTGATGGACATCACGCACCCGCTACGCATAAGCGTTCACGACGTCACGTTGGAAACCCTGCAAATCAGCGGCCCGGCTGACCGCCCCACCCTCGTCTTTTTGCACGAAGGCCTGGGCAGCGTGGCCCTGTGGCGCGACTGGCCCCAGCAGCTGTGCCATCGCCTGGGTCTGGCGGGCCTGGTGTATTCACGCCAGGGCTATGGCCAGTCGGACGCCCGCCCCGACGTGCGTGGCGAACCCCGCAGGATGAACGGCGTGGCCCACGGCCGCCTGCAGCCCGACTACATGCACCACGAAGCGCGGGTGGTGTTGCCCGAGCTGCTGCGCCAGCTGGGCATCGCGCACCCGCTGCTGCTGGGCCACTCGGATGGCGGCACCATCGCCTTGCTGCACGCGAGCCAACACCCCGTGGCGGGCTGCATCGTCATGGCCCCGCATGTGGTGGTGGAAGACATCTCGGTCAGCGCCATTACCGAGGCCCGCGAGGCCTACCTGAACGGCCCCCTGCGCCAGAGGCTGGCCGCTTTTCATGACGATGTGGACTGCGCTTTTTGGCAATGGTGCGATGCTTGGCTGAACCCGGCGTTTCGCAGCTACGACATCCGATCTGAAATCACCTCCATCACTGCGCCGCTGCTGGCCATCCAGGGCGAAGACGATGCTTATGGCACTCTGGCGCAGATCGACGAGATCGCGCTGAGAGTGCCGCACACCCAGCTTGTGAAACTCGCAGATTGTGGACATTCACCCCACCGCGACCAGCCCGAGGCCGTGGCCCAGGCGATTGAGCAGTTCATCGCCCTGTAGACATGGCACCATCGCCCCGAGGGCGGGGCTCCCACAAGATCCGTAGGAGCGGCGCCCCCGCCGCGATACAACGCTCGCACACCCAAGTCATCGCCCCGAGGGCGGGGCTCCCACAAGATCCGTAGGAGCGGCGCCCCCGCCGCGATGGGGCCTGTGCAGCCGCTCAGGGCTTGAGCAGCGCCAAATCTTCGGCCGTCAAAAACCGCCACTGCCCCGGCGCCAAGTCGCCCAGCACCATGCCGCCGATCTGCGAGCGGTGCAGGCCCTCGACCCGGTTGCCCACGGCCGCGACCATGCGTTTGACCTGGTGGTATTTGCCTTCGGTCAGGGTCAAGCGCAAGTGCGATTCACTCACCGCTTCGCAAGCGGCCGCCAACACGGGTTGGGGGTCGTCGTCCAACACCACGCCTGCCAGCAGCTTTTGCACCATCTCTTCGGTCACGGGGTGCTTGGTCGTCACCTCGTACACCTTGGGCACATGGTGCTTGGGCGAGCTCATGCGGTGGATGAACACCCCATCGTCGGTCAGCAGCAGCAAGCCCGTGGTGTCTTGGTCAAGCCTGCCTACGGCCTGCACGCCTTGCACCGCCGCCTTTTGGGGGCGCTGGCGCAGCGGCGAGGGCAACAACGTGTAGATGCTGGGCCAGGTCGACGGCTTTTGCGAGCATTCGGTGCCCGCGGGTTTGTTGAGCAGCACATAGGCTTTTTCATGAAAGGTCCAGGGCGTGCCCTGCACCGTGAATGCCAGGCCCTCAGGGGCATAAAACTCGCCCGAATCGGTCTGCACCTGGCCTTGCACAGAGACGTGGCCTTGTTGGATCAGGCCAGCACAGACACGGCGCGTGCCAAAGCCCTGGCTGAACAAAATGTCTTCCAGGCGCATGGGTTTGAGGGACTTGGCTTTCATGGGGCATGATTGTCGCCTCGAAAATGTGTTTTTCCCGGAGACCCGACCGTGAACACTGCCCAAGACACCTTGAAGCAAATGAGCGAAGCGCTGCGCCAATGCCAATCCAACGCACTGAACCTGAGCGCCTTGACCCACCAATGGCGAGCCGACGCAGCGTTGCTGCCCCTGCCCAGCCGATATGGCGAGGTGCTGGGGGACTTGCTCGACCGAATCGAAGCAGGCGCCTTGTTCAGTGAAGAAAGCTGCTCGTTCAGCCAAAAAGACCTGCTGGACAAACTTCAGCTCTGGGCCGAAAAAGCAAGCGCCCAACTCCAAAAATCAGCATCATGAGCCTTCACGGCAGCGACAGCATTTGCGATGTGGCGGGCATCGAAGTTGGCCACTTCACCGACACGCGCCGCCCCACGGGTTGCACCGTGGTCATGGCGCGTGATGGCGCGGTGGGCGGGGTGGACGTGCGCGGCGCCGCACCCGGCACGCGTGAAACCGACCTGCTGGAGCCGGGCAACACGGTCCAGTCTGTGCACGCCGTGCTGCTCTCAGGCGGCAGCGCCTGGGGGCTGGACGCGGCAGGCGGCGTGATGCGCTGGCTCGACGAACACGGCATTGGGCTTGAAGTCGGCCCAGCACGGGTGCCGATCGTGCCTGCGGCTGTGCTGTTCGATTTGCATGTGGGCGACGCCAGCATCCGCCCCGATGCGGCAGCGGGCTACGCGGCCTGCGAAGCCGCCAGTCGGCAAGCGCCCGCACAAGGCAATGTGGGCGCGGGCGCGGGGGCCACGGTGGGCAAGATGTTTGGCATGGCCGGGGCCATGAAAGGCGGCATCGGCTCGGCTTCGGTCCGCGTGGGCGACTTCACCGTGGGGGCCATCGTGGCTTGCAACGCGCTGGGCGATGTGGTCGACCCAGCCACAGGCCGCATCCTGGCGGGCGCACGCCAAAGCGACAACACGTTTGCCAACACCATCGCCCAGCTGCTGGCCGGGCGCACGCCGGGGCAGATCCTGCCCGGCACACAAACCACCATCGGCCTGATCGCGACCGACGCCACGCTCGACAAGGCCCAGGCTCGGCGTTTGGCCCAAGTGGGGCACGACGGTCTGGCGAGGAGCATCCATCCGGTGCACACCACCTCGGATGGCGACACCTTGTTTGCGCTGGCCACGGGCCGCGTGAGCACTCCCCCGCCCATGACAGTGCTGTGCGTGATGGCCGCCGAGGCAGTGGCCATGGCCACCGTGCGGGCTGTGCTGGCGGCACGCACCATGAAAAACGGCGGGCTCGAATGGCCCGCCGCTGAAGATTTGGCTGCCCCGTAAAAGGCCGCCATCATTTCTGGTCTAAGGATTACTTCAAAGCCTTGATCAGCAAACGGTCGCCAAACGACTTGCTCACGCGCTTGAACTCGAACACTTCATTGCCCAGACGCTCGGCCACAGGGATCAAAATCTCCTGGGTCTCGCCGCGCTTTTGGTAGTCGTGGTCCGACAGCTCTTCGAAGCGGGTCAGCCTGACCCGGCTCAAAGCCGCCTACCCCGCGCTGCATCTTGATCGGCCCACCTGACGCCCGAGGGCTATGCGCAAAGCGCACGCAGTTTGGTCAGCGTTGTGCCGATCAAGCCACGGTGAATCGACGCGCCCTCCAACCGCCTTTGCACCGAGCCACAGGTGGGCTTGGTGGCCTTGCGCGGTTTTGGAGGCTTGGCGTACAGGTCCAGCGTTTCACAAAGCCTGGCCCAGGCGTCCACCCGGTTGGCCTCTTGTGTGCGATGGTGCTGGGCTTTGCCAATAAGCAGACAAGATTTGCAAAATGATGTGATAGCGCATATGCTGTCACAATGATTTCAGTTGTCATCGATACCAATGTATTTGTCGCAGCATTGCGCTCAGACGGTGGCGCGTCACGAGCGGTGTTGCGTCACGCATTGGGAGGCAAAATTCAGCCATTGTTTGGCAATGCCTTGTGGATGGAATATCAAGACTTGCTAGGCCGTCCCGTGTGGGGCGACAACACCACGGCAAATGACCGTCACGACGTGTTGGCAGCTCTTGCGCGTCAAGGGCGATGGGTCACGGTGTATTACGGCTGGCGACCCAATTTGCCGGATGAGGGTGACAACCATTTGATCGAGCTGGCATTGGCCGGAGGCGCCCAAGCGATCGTGACCCATAACCTGCGCGATTTGCGTGGTGGAGATTTGCGTTTAGGAAGTTTGCGGATCATGACACCCGCGAAATGTCTAGAGGAGTGGAAATGAGTACTTTGACGATCAGGTTGCCCGACGACACTGCGCAGCGGCTTAAGTCGCTGGCGCAAAGCCGAGGCCTGAGCATGAACAAGTTGGTTGAGCAACTCAGCGCACATGCCATTTCAGCGTGGGACACAGAAAACCACTTCCGCGCCATGGCTGCCACAGGAGATGTGGGCAAGGCACTGGCCGTACTGGATCGGCTGGACGCCACCGACACATCGACTTGATGGCCTTCAGTCCTGGCCCCGCCTTGAGGCCTTGATCTTGGACTGAATCGACTTGCCCTCCAACCGCCTTTGCACCGAGCCACAGGTGGGCTTGGTGGCCTTGCGCGGTTTTGGAGGCTTGGCGTACAGGTCCAGCGTTTCACAAAGCCTGGCCCAGGCGTCCAACCGGTTGGCCTCTTGTGTGCGGTGTTTTGGGGCTTTGAGGATTGAACGCCCTCTAATGTCAATCGTGAGTTAGCCCCGTAGAAGGCCGCCGTCGTGGCTTGTTTGAGGATTACTTCAAAGCCTTGAACCGCACGCGCTTGGGCTTGGCCCCTTCTTCGCCCAGACGGCGTTTCTTGTCGGCTTCGTACTCTTGGTAGTTACCGTCAAAGAACACCCACTGGCTGTCGCCTTCGGCGGCCAGGATGTGCGTCGCAATGCGGTCCAGGAACCAGCGGTCGTGGCTGATGACCATGATCGAGCCGGCGAATTCCAGCAGCGCGTCTTCCAAGGCGCGCAAGGTTTCCACGTCCAAGTCGTTGGAAGGCTCGTCCAGCAGCAACACGTTGCCGCCTTCGATCAGGGTCTTGGCCAGGTGCAAACGGCCGCGCTCACCGCCCGACAACATGCCGACCTTCTTTTGCTGGTCGCCGCCGTTGAAGTTGAAGCGGCCGCAATACGCCCGGCTGGCCATCTGGAACTTGCCCACGTTGATGATGTCCAAGCCGCCCGAGACGTCTTCCCAGACGGTCTTGTTGTTGTCCAGGTCGTCACGGTTCTGGTCCACAAAGGCCATGCGCACGGTCTGGCCGATCTTCACTTCGCCGCTGTCGGGCTGCTCTTTGCCCGCGATCAGCTTGAACAGGGTCGATTTACCGGCGCCGTTAGGACCAATGATGCCCACGATGGCGCCCGCAGGCACCTGAAAGCTCAGGTTGTCGATCAGCAAACGGTCGCCAAACGACTTGCTGACGCCCTTGAACTCGAACACCTCATTGCCCAGACGCTCAGCCACAGGAATGAAAATTTCCTGTGTCTCGTTGCGCTTTTGGTAGTCGTAGTCCGACAGCTCTTCGAAGCGGGCCAAACGCGCCTTGCTTTTGGCCTGACGGCCTTTGGGATTGGCACGCGCCCACTCAAGCTCTTTCTTCATGGCTTTGGAGCGTGCGTCTTCGGTGCGCTGCTCGGTGGCCAAACGGGCGTCTTTTTGCTCCAGCCAGCTGGAGTAGTTGCCTTTGTACGGAATGCCGGAGCCCCGGTCGAGTTCCAAAATCCACTCGGCGGCGTTGTCCAGGAAGTAACGGTCGTGGGTGATGGCGACCACGGTGCCCGAAAAGCGCTGCAAGAACAGCTCGAGCCAGTCCACGCTTTCAGCGTCCAAGTGGTTGGTGGGTTCGTCGAGCAGCAACATGTCGGGGCGCGACAGCAACAGGCGACACAAGGCCACACGGCGCTTTTCACCACCCGACAGCTTGCCAATGATGGCGTCCCAAGGCGGCAGGCGCAGCGCATCGGCGGCGATTTCGAGTTGGTGCTCGGAGGCATCGCCCGCGGTGGAGATGATGGCTTCGAGCTTGGCCTGCTCGGCGGCCAGCGCGTCAAAGTCGGCGTCTTCTTCGGCGTAGGCGGCGTACACCTCTTCCAGGCGGGCCTGCGCGGCCTTGACTTCGCCCATGCCGCTTTCCACAGCTTCACGCACAGTCTGCTCAGGGTCCATCACGGGCTCTTGAGGCAAATACCCGATCTTCAAGCCCGCCATGGGGATGGCTTCGCCTTCGATCTCTTTGTCGATGCCCGCCATGATCTTGAGCAAAGTGGACTTGCCCGAGCCGTTGGTGCCCAGCACGCCAATCTTGGCACCGGGGAAGAAAGACAGCGAAATGTCTTTGAGAATGTGACGCTTCGGGGGCACGATCTTGCCAACCCGGTTCATAGAAAATACGTATTGAGCCATGAATACCCACCTGAAAAAATACCAACAAGGGCGCATTATCCCCGCTTGGCGTGACGCACCCCAAACAAACTTCGCTTGCAGGAGCGGCGCCCTCACCGCGATAGAGCGCTGTAGGAGCGGCGCCCCCGCCGCGATGCTCTGCTGTAGGAGCGGCGCCCCCGCCGCGATAAATCGCCCGCACACCACAACCCATCGCCCCGAGGGCGGGGCTCCTACAGCTCGCGGTCTGTTTGCTGGCCTGGCCGTGCCGAAAACTGCACCAGGCTGTCCATGGCTTCGAGCTGCACGCGGGCACTGCGGCGGCCATACACCTCGGCGCGCAGCCAGTCGCACTCGGCGTCCAACAATGCGTCCGAGGCCAAACTGCACCACCAAACCCGGCCCTCACCGTCCCAGCGGTATCCGCGTGATTTGAGCTTGTCCTTGGACTCGAACGGCGCGCCCATTGCCCGCAACTTGTAGCGGGTCTGCCCTGCCCCGGCCAGCAAGCGGGCCAGGCCGGTTTGCCCTTCGGTCAGCTTGGACGACAGCACCTGCAAGAGTGCGTGGCAGTCCACCTGCGCCCTGTGGGCGTCGTAAAACCAACCGCGCTCCGACGCCAAAAACTCCAGCTTGGCCGAGCCGCTGCCTTCCTTTTTCCAGTCGATGCCCATGAACGAACACCCCCACGCCTTGGTCGCAAACACAGGCCAACGCGCCTCGACAAAAGGCCGGTCAAACCCTGCGTTGTGCGCCACGATCAGGTCGGCCTGTTCCACCAGCACCGTGACAGCGGCATCGTCGATCCGCTGGCCCTTGACCATGCTGTCGTCGATGCCCGTGATCTCGGTGATCTGGGTCGGGATCGGCTTGCCCGGATCTTCAAACGATTCGTAAATGGACACCGGCCCCACAGGCAAGCCGGTGGCCGTGTCCACCAGCACCGACAGCATGGCCAGCTCGATGATGGCTTCATTGCGGCTGTCCAGCCCGGTGGTTTCGGTGTCGAGCACGATCACCCGCTGCGTGGCCTGGCCCTGCAAGCCGCCATAGTCCACCACAGGCTGCAAGCGCCGCAACACACGAAAGTCGGGGTGCTGCGCCAGCACCAAGGCCATGGCTTCGGGGTCAAGTACGGATTCGACAGGCGCGTCGAAAAAACTCATTTGTTGGGTTTTGCTCATAAGCCGAGATTAAACCGCGTCTTCGGGCACTTCGGCCCCCAAATCACCAGCAATCAGCTTGAACTGCTCCAAGTCACCAGTACCGCGCTTGACCTGCCGCCGCCAGTTGCATGAACGGCAAATCCAGCACATCGCGGCAATCGGGCACCAGGGGTGGTGGCTGCGGAATCCGCACGGTTTGGGCATATGGCAGGTAATCGGCCAGCAACTCGTCTTGTTCAGCTTGCGACAAATGGAACTTGGGATAGGCCAGTGCGCGCACCAGCTCCTGCACAGTGGCTGTGCTGGCAAGCGGCAACACCAGCCCACGCTGCCAGGCCTGCCGCAACTGGCCGGCTGGACCGTCGCGAAACACCAGTGCAGACAAGACCACACTGGTGCCCAGCACCACGCGAACAGGGGCGTTCATGCTTTGGGATTGGCAGATGCCACGTCATGGGCAACATCGGGCTCGAGGGCCTTGGCCGCAGCAAAACCTGGAGCCCTTGCCCACGCCACCGCTGCGGCCATGTCTTCATCCGTCAGTGCCAATTCAGCCAATTTGGCACGAACCGCGTCGCCCCGCTGAATGCGAACGGGCGTCAAAATGAGCTGCCCGTCACGGGCCTCCACATCAAAGTACTCCGTAGCTCCCACGGCCTGAATCATGCTTTTGGGCAGGGTGAGCTGGTTTTTGGAGGTAATTTTTGCAAGCATTGCGAAAATCCAAAAGTAAGGAATCATTACTTTAGCGCAAATCAGAAGATGACAGCAAGTGAAATTTGGCGGTTTGGCAAGCGCATTCGCTGCTCGCGAACAGCGAAAGGCGTCATTCAACGACTTTGGGGGTTGTGCTCTCTTTAATGGCCTCGATTGGGCCGCAAGCCTGGCTGTTCACCTGCAGGCAGTGTTGTGCGGTTCAGTCGAGCTTGAGCCCCAAGTCCACCGCCAGCTTGACCCACACAGGCACTTCGGACTCCCAATCCTTGCGGGTGTCGGCGAGGTTTTTGGGCTTGTTGGGGATGGCAAAGGTTTCGCGCAGTTTGGCGGCCTTCTCGGTGTTGGACCAGGCCACGGCCTCGTCGGCCAGGCGCTTAAGGATAGGCTCAGGCGTGCCCGCAGGGGCCACCAGCGGCAGGCCGCCTTCAAGCGTCACCAGTTTTTCGGTGTTGCCCTGCTCAGACAAGGTGGGCACATCGGGCAATTTGGGCGAGCGGTAGCTGCCCGTCACGCCAATGGCGCGCACGCCCCGGCTGGCCATGGCGTTGAAGGCCTGAAAGCTGCCCACGGCAATTTGCGACTGGCCCGAAGCCACGTCCAGCCACATGGCGGCTTCGCCCTTGTAGTGCACCGACTGGATCTGCGTGCCATGCTGGCGGTTGGTCTGGTCGGCCACCATGTGCGGGTAAGAGCCCGGCGCGTAGGTGCCCATGGACGCCGGGTTCTTTTTGGCCCAGGCCACGAACTCGGCCATGTTTTTGGCCGGGATCTTGTCGTGGATGCCCACCACCAGCGGGCCCGACGGAAACACGGTCACGGGCGTCAGGTCTTTGTCGAGGTTGTAGGGCAGCTTGCTGTAAAGGATGCGGTTTTGCCAATAGGTGCCAGAGGTGCTCATGCTCAGGGTGTAGCCGTCGGCAGGCGCTTTGGCCACCGCATCGATGCCAATGATCGCCCCAGCGCCGGGCTTGTTTTCAATGACCACGGGCACGCCCAGCTTGGTGGCCAGGTAGTCGCCGAAGTTGCGGGCGTAGGCATCGGTCAGGCCGCCAGGCGGAAAGGCCACGATGATCTTGACGGGTTTGGAGGGCCATTTGGCCGCTTGCGCCCAGACCGGGCCGGTCATGGACATCGCCAAGGTCAGCCCGCTGATCAGGAAAACGGAACGGCGCACAAGAAAGGTGTTCATGACTGGCCTTGTTGAAGTGGGTTGACGCCAGTTTATGGGCCTGCGCTGGCCAAGGACACTGGGGTTTCAACCCATGCATGTCGCCTAGGTGTACAAACAGGTCGGGGTTTGCCCTGTAAAAACGGGTTCGTTACAACCTCTCTACACAAAGAACACCATGGTCCAACATCTGAAGTTTTACATTGACGGCGCGTGGGTTGAGCCCTCACAGGCCAAAACCCGCACCGTCATCAACCCCGCCAACGAAAAAGCTTTGTACGACATTGCCCTGGGCAACGCCGATGACGTGAACAAGGCCGTGAACGCCGCACGGCGTGCTTTTGAGACCTTCAGTCTGACCACCCGCGAAGAGCGGGTGGCCCTCTTGACCCGCATCATCGAGGTCTATAAGACCCGTGCCAAAGACCTGGGCGCAGCGATCTCCGACGAGATGGGCGCGCCCCTGGCATTTGCCGAGAAGATGCAAGTCGGGGCAGGACTGGGGCACATCGTGGCCACGCTGGGCGTGCTCAAGGATTACGACTTTGAAGAAACCATCGGCAACGCCGAAGTGGTGCGCGAGCCCATTGGCGTGGTGGGCATGATCACGCCCTGGAACTGGCCGCTGAACCAGATCGCCTGCAAAGTGGCCCCGGCTTTGGCCGCAGGCTGCACCATGGTGCTCAAGCCTTCCGAATACACCCCCAGCTGCGCGCTGATCTTTGCAGAAATCCTGCACGAAGCGGGTGTGCCTGCCGGGGTGTTCAACCTCATCAACGGCCTGGGCCCCGATGTGGGCGCCGTCATGAGCGAGCACCCGGGCATCGACATGATGTCCTTCACCGGCTCGACCCGCGCAGGCATCGACGTGGCGCAGCGCTCGGCCCCCACCGTCAAGCGTGTGAGCCAAGAGTTGGGTGGCAAGTCGGCCAACATCATTTTGGACGATGCGGATTTCCAAAAAGCCGTCAGCGGCGGCGTGGCCCATGTGTTCCTGAACTCTGGCCAGTCGTGCAATGCGCCCACGCGGATGCTGGTGCCCCAATCGCGCATGGACGAGGTCATGGCCATCGCCAAGGCCGTGGCAGACAAGACCAAGGCCGGTGACCCGCGCGCTGACGACACCCAGATGGGCCCCGTGGTCAACGAAACCCAATGGCACAAGATCCAGGGCCTGATCGCCAAGGGCATCGAGGAAGGCGCCACAGTGGTCGCGGGCGGCCTGGGTCGCCCTGAGGGCTACAGCGCGGGTTATCTGGTGCGCCCCACCATCTTTGGCAATGTGCGCAACGACATGACCATTGCCCGCGAAGAAGTGTTCGGCCCGGTGCTGGTCATCATCGGTTACGCCGACGACGAAGACGCAGTCCACATGGCCAACGACACGCCCTATGGCTTGGCCGGTTATGTGTCTGGCGGCGACAAAGACCGCGTGCGCGCTGTGGCCCGTCGTCTGCGTGCGGGCAACATCAACCTCAACGGTGTGCCCAATGAGCGCACCGCCCCCTTTGGCGGCTACAAGCAGTCGGGCAACGGCCGCGAATGGGGCCGTTTTGGTCTGGAGGAGTACCTCGAGGTCAAGGCCATCGCAGGCTTCAACTGAACCATGGCCTCTGGCGCATTTTGGGATGCGCCAGAGGCCGCCAGAGCGCTTCGCCTTCTTTGTGCGACAATGGGCGCAGTTGCAGACCACCAGTTGCTGCAACACCAGCATTTCTGCTGGGGCCTGACCCGGGCAACGCTCAAAACAAGCGCCCGCGGTTTCCATGCCCACCCCTTGAGACAGATCGGCCACGACTGGCTGTTGTGATTCCCACAACGGAACGAACCGATCCCATGCGCCAGTGTGGCGCTCCTTGAATGAACTTTGAAGAATTGAATTTGGCTCCGGCCATCATGCAAGCCGTGCGCGAACTCGGTTACGAAACCCCAACGCCCATCCAGGCACAAGCCATTCCCGCCGTTCTGGCTGGGCACGACTTGCTCGCTGGCGCCCAAACCGGCACGGGCAAAACCGCCGCGTTCACCTTGCCCATGCTGCACAAGCTGAGCCTGACTGAGCCCGGCAAAAACCGCTTCGGCGGCAAAGCCATCCGCGCCTTGGTGCTCACACCCACCCGCGAACTCGCGGCGCAGGTCGAAGAGTCTGTGCGTGATTACGGCAAACACCTCCAGCTCGACTCCACCGTGATCTTTGGTGGTGTGGGCATGAACCCGCAAATCAACCGCGTGAAAAAAGGCGTGGACATCCTGGTGGCCACTCCAGGCCGTCTGCTGGACCTGCAAGGCCAGGGCCACCTGGACCTGTCCACGGTCGAGATTTTGGTCCTCGACGAAGCCGACCGCATGCTGGACATGGGCTTCATCCACGACGTGAAAAAAGTCCTGGCTTTGGTGCCCAAAGACAAGCAAAGCCTGCTGTTCTCGGCCACCTTCAGCGACGAGATACGCGAGCTGGCGAGCAACCTGCTCAAAGACCCGCAAAGCATCCAGGTCACACCCCGCAACACCACGGTGCAGCGCATTTCGCAAGTGATCCACCCCGTGGGCCGCAACAAGAAAAAAGACGTGTTGCTGCACATCATCCAGAAGAACAACTGGAGCCAGGTGCTGGTATTCACCCGCACCAAGTTCGGTGCCAACAATGTGGCCGACTTTCTGACCAAAAATGGCGTCAAGGCCATGGCCCTGCACGGCAACAAGAGCCAGAGCGCCCGCACACAGGCCCTGGCTGGCTTCAAGAGTGGTGACATCCGCGCCTTGGTTGCCACCGACATCGCTGCTCGCGGCATCGACATCGAGGACTTGCCGCACGTTGTGAACTTTGAAATCCCGAACATTTCGGAAGACTACGTCCACCGCATAGGCCGAACAGGCCGTGCCGGCGCCGCTGGCGAAGCCGTCAGCTTGGTGTGCCTGGACGAAGAAGGTTTCATGATGGAAATCGAGCGCTTCACCAAGCAAGAAATTCAGGTGCAGATGCTCGAGGGCTTTGGTCCTGAAGCGGGTGAAGTGGCCGAGCCCATCGCCATGGGTCGCCAGACCTTGTGGGGCGGCGCAGGCCGCCCACCGAGCCGCGATGTGATGGCCGCAGCCGCTAAGGCCGCACGCCAAGACATGATGCAACGCATCCGCGACAACAAGGTCGCGGGTGGCGGTGGCGGCGGTCAACGCCCTGCACGCGCCGAAGGCCAAGGTCAGCCCCGGCCATCGCGCAACGGCCCTTCCCCATCACGCCGCAATGGCCCGCCAGGCGAAGCGCGTTTTGAAGGCCAGGGCGACGGTCGCCGAGAAGGTGGCGGCGGTCGTTTTGACAACCGAGGCGAAGGCCAAGGCCGGGGTCCGCGCAACGGGCCTCGCCCCGAAGGCCAGGCCGATGGCCGTGGTCACGGACGCGGCGGTCAAGGCAGTGGGCAAGAGCGCCGCCGCAACGATGGCGACGAATTGCCACGCCACATTGACCCCTTGAAAACCACCCAGTTCGCGCGTCTGGATTTGCCCAACCGCAAGCCTGTGCGCAACAGCGGCCAACCTGATCCGACCCGCACCAGCATCGACAGCCTGGCCAGCGGCGGTCGCCGCCATGGCGGCGGTGGCGGTGGTGGCGGCTACGGTGGTGGTAACCGTGGCGGCAACGGCGGCGGTGGCCGCGGCTTCGGTCGCTGATCGATTGCGCCCCAGCACCCAAAGGAGCCCGATGCATGCGGGCTCTTTTTTTTGTCCAATCAGTCGCGCACGAACAAGGTCACCAAAGGGTCGGGGCCGACCTGTTGACTCCAGTGACCATGGATGGTGGGGTCGAACGTTGCGCCCTCGGGCAGCGTGTCGGCCGAATAAAAATGCTCGCCCGGACCAAAAATGCGCGAGCTGCCGTCTTGCAAAAATATTTCCATCTGACCGTTCAACACAAACAACCATTGGGGTGAACCTGTACAGTGAAAACTGCTGCGAAAACCGACCGGGCTTCGGCGCAGCTGAAAACCGCCTGAAGGCATCAGCGGCGACAACTGGCTTTGCGGCGTGCCCTCGGTCAAGGGCAGCACTTCTTCGCGAAAGCGCGCCCGGCCATCGGTGTCGGTGAAGAGAATGACTTTGTTAAAGCGGGTCATGACAGCCGTTCCATGAGGATCAAGATGCCGTGATTGTCACAGAGCACGATGCATAAGCGGCATCTGCGCGGCCGCCTCTCCAATTTGAGCACGTGGAGTGCGCACGGTGGTCAGCAGCGACTGCATCGGTTTGACGAAAGCCCACGCAATGCTGCGCGTCTTCGCGCTTTGGCGCAGTCAGGTCCAACAGGTGCACACAGGACTTCTGGCTGATGTGCATGCGGTTGCGGGGGCGGGTGGCCGTGTGTGGTCCAGACCTGTCACCCAAAAACCTGCCAAGCGGTGCAGCAGTTGATCTTCTTGACAGGGGCAGTGATGGGTCACGCCCATCCGGGTCTGGTAGCCGCCTGAGTGCAGGATTTATGCATCTTGGAGGAGGAATCTGGGCCGTTGGGCAAGGGTTAATCCAGAGAAAAATCCAGTGCATGACCCTCTAGGATAGGGCTATCCCAAATTTTGAGGCGAAGTTCTTCACAAATCATGAGAAACCCTGATTTGAATGGGGATGGACAAAATCCTCGCTTTTTATTTTTTGATTTGATTGGACATCACTGTCCAATACCTGTTTTCAACTGGAGATTCACGTGTCCAAACCCGATGTTCTGGCTGTAGCCAAACTCCACCCGTTCTATCAAAAAGCATTGGAATCGGTCTACACCGTGCACGACCGCACCCACATCACCGACCCGGCCGCCTTTGCCGCGCTCGCCCCGCGCATCGTCGGCGTAGCGTGCACGGGCGAGGCCAGCGCGCCGCGCAGTTTGCTGTCGCAGTTGCCCAACGCCAAAGTGGTGTCGGTGTTTGGCGTGGGCTACGACGGCGTGGATGTGCAAGCAGCCATCGAGCACGGCATTCCCGTAACCCACACGCCCGATGTGCTCACGGACGATGTGGCCGATCTGGCCATGGGCCTGGTGCTGTCGGTCGGTCGCACCATTCCCCAAGCAGACCAGTTTGTGCGTTCAGGCGATTGGCCCCGAGGTCCGATCACCTTGGGCCGCAAGGTCTCTGGCGCGCGTCTGGGCATCGTCGGCTTGGGCCGCATTGGCAAAGCCATCGCGCAGCGGGCCAGCGGTTTTGGCATGTCGATTACCTACACCGCCCGCACCGAAAAGCCCGACTCCGGTTTCAAGTACTTCCCCTCGGCGGCCGAGCTGGCTGCGAACGTGGATTTTCTGGTGGTCATCACGCCTGGCGGCGCAGGCACCAAACACCTGATCAACGCCGATGTGCTCCAGGCCTTGGGGCCACGTGGCTTTTTGATCAACGTGGCGCGTGGCAGCGTGGTCGATGAGGAGGCGCTGATCATCGCCCTGCAAAACGGCACCATTGCAGGCGCAGGCTTGGATGTGTTCGCGAACGAACCCCATGTGCCCGAAGCCCTCTGGCGCATGCACAACGTGGTGCTCACACCCCACATGGCCAGCGCCACCACCGAAACCCGTCAAGCCATGGCCGATCTGGCATTTGCCAATATGCAGGCCGGCACTTCGGGCCAGCCCCTGCGCACGCCCGTGCCCGAATGCGCGGCGCGGGAGTTGTGAGCCCAGCCCCAACTCGGCAAACCAATAGAAGTCCCATAGCCATGCGCACGACCCCTTTGCGCCTGATCGTCATGCCCTTCCTGGCATCACAGGTGCTGGTGATGGGTGCGCTCTTTGCCGTCCCAAGCTTGGTGATGCCTCCTCTTCAATGGTTGATGCGATGAATGTTCTGAACTCTTTCAATTTATCGGGCCAACGCGCCCTGATCACGGGCTCTTCGGCCGGTATTGGCCTGGCTCTGGCCGAAGCCTTGGCGCAGGCAGGGGCCCATGTCATCTTGAATGGCCGCACGGCCAGCAAAGTGGAGGCTGCTGCGCAGACCTTGAAGGCACAAAACTTGTCGGTCAGCACCTTGGTGTTTGACGTGACCGATGCCGACAGCGTGCGCGCCTCCGTGGAACAGATCGAGGCTGTAGGCCCGATTGACATCCTGGTCAACAACGCGGGCATGCAAATTCGCGGTCCGCTGCACGAGTATGCTGACAGCGACTGGCACACCATCATGAAGACCAACCTGGACAGCGTTTACTACGTGGGACAGTCGGTGGCCAAAAAGATGATCCCGCGTGGACGCGGCAAGATCATCAACATCTGTTCGGTGCAAAGTGAGCTGGGTCGCCCCGGCATCGCGCCCTACAGCGCCACCAAGGGTGCGGTGAAGATGCTCACCAAAGGCATGGCGATTGACTGGGGCCAGTTTGGCATCAACGTCAACGGCATTGGTCCGGGCTATTTCAAGACCGAACTGAGTCAGAAGCTGGTCGATGACCCCACGTTCAGCAGCTGGCTGGTCGGCCGCACACCGAGCCGCCGTTGGGGCGATGTCGAGGACCTGGGCGGCGCGGCCGTGTTTTTGGCCTCGGACGCCTCTCGCTTTGTGAACGGCCACATCCTCTACGTCGACGGCGGCGTCACTGCCACACTCTAAAAACCTTTTTCTCAAAGACCGCGCCATGAAATCCCTTGTCTGCCATTCGGCCAAAGACCTGCGCATCGAACACACCGAACTGCCCACTTTGGGCGAACACCAATTGCGCGTGAATGTGGCCTACGGCGGCATTTGCGGCTCGGACCTGCATTACTACCAGCACGGCGGCTTTGGCACAGTGCGCATCAAGCAGCCCATTGCACTGGGCCATGAAATTTCGGGCGTGGTTGAAGGTGTGGGCGCGGGTGTGATCGGTGTTCCCCAAGGCCAGCGCATCGCCATCTCGCCCTCGCGCCCCTGTGGCCACTGCCGCTTTTGCCAAGCGGGCCAACACAACCATTGCCTCCACATGCGCTTTTACGGCAGCGCCATGCCTTTTCCGCACATCCAAGGCGCGTTTTCTGAGCAACTGATCATCGAGGGCTACCAAGCCCACCCAATTGCCGACCACCTGAGCCTGTCTGAGGCCGCTTTGGCCGAGCCATTGTCGGTGGGCTTGCACGCCATCCAGCGAGCAGGCAGCGTGCTGGGCAAGCAGGTGTTGGTGACCGGTTGCGGGCCGATTGGCTCGCTGCTCATTGGCGCTTTGCGCCGAGCCGGTGCGGCCTGCATCGTGGCGGCCGACATCGCTGACTTGCCGCTCAAGTGCGCCAAGCAAATGGGCGCTGACGAGACCATCAACCTCAAGACCGATGCAGCAGCGCTGGACAAATACAAAGTCGACAAGGGCCAGTTTGATGCCGTGTTCGAAGCCTCGGGCAGCGAAGCCGCTTTGCGCGTGGGTCTGGACACCATCGCGCCGCGTGGCGTGCTGGTCACCGTGGGCATGGGCGGCGACGTTAGCCTGCCCATGTCGCAATTGGTGGCCAAAGAAGTGGACCTGCGCGGCACCTTCCGCTTCCATGCAGAATTTGCCACTGCCGTGCGCTTTTTGAACGAAGGCTTGGTCAACGGCAAACCGGTCATCACCGGCATCTTGCCTGTGGAGCGCGCCATTGAAGCATTCGACTTGGCCGCCGACAAAAGCCAGTCGCTCAAGGTACAGATTTCTTTTCAAAACGCCTGAAAATCTGGTTTTTTTCCAGCCCACTTTAGAAAGTTCTCACCATGTCCCAAATCGCCCTCGTCACGGGTGCCAGCTCAGGCATCGGCAAAGCTTGCGCTCTGGCCCTGCTCAAAGAAGGCTGGCAAGTCGTTTTGGTCGGTCGCCGCGCCGATGCGCTGGCCGCTGCAGTGGCCGAAGCGGGCCCCAACGCTGGCCACGCCCACGCGATGCCGACCGACCTGTCCAAAGAACCCGAAGTCAAAGCGCTGTTTGAGCAGATCCGCGCGCGCTTTGGACGTCTCGATTTGGTGTTCAACAACGCGGGCATCTCCCTGCCTTACGCCTTGCCGGGCGACCTGTCTGGTGACGAATGGCGCCGGGCCGTGGACATCAACCTGAACGGCGCGTTCTACACCTTGTCTTACGCCTTCAAGCTGATGCAAGAGCAAAGCCCGCAAGGCGGCCGCATCATCAATAACGGCTCGATCTCGGCGCATGTGCCCCGCCCTGGCTCGATCGCTTACACCGCCACCAAGCACGCTGTTTCTGGCCTGACCCGAGCCGCCTCACTGGACGGCCGGCCCTACAGCATCGCGGTGGGCCAGATCGACATTGGCAACGTCGCGTCGGACATGACCGAGCGCATGGCCAAAGGCGTGCACCAGGCTGACCTGAGCATCAAGGCCGAGCCGCGCATGGACATGTCAGCTGTGGTCGAGACCTTCCTGACCATGGCTCGTCTGCCCTTGTCGGCCAACATTTTGTTCACCACCGTGATGGCCACCAACATGCCCTTCGTCGGTCGCGGCTGATCCTCTTCCCTGTCCAAGCCCGTTGATGGCACCGTAGATACCCCTATGGTTTCAGCATGTTTTGGTGCCTAAACTTTTGATTGCAGCATCACCAGACACCGTGGGGTCTTCGGTTTTTGTGGCAATTTTTCAGGAACCCATCGAATGGCAAGCGTGAGTATTCAGTCCGTCAGCAAAAAGTTCGGACAAGTTCCCATCCTGCACGGCGTAGACATTGAAATTGCCGATGGATCTTTCACCGTTTTGGTAGGGCCTTCCGGATGCGGAAAATCCACTTTGCTGCGCATGATCGCAGGCCTGGAAGAGATCAACGGCGGTCACATCCAGATTGGCGACAAGCGGGTCAATGACCTGCAACCCAAAGAACGGGACATCGCCATGGTGTTCCAGAACTATGCCCTTTACCCGCACATGACCGTGGGCGAAAACATGGCTTTTTCACTCACTCTGGCCAAGATGGACAAGCAAACCATCGCCAGTAAAGTCGCACGAGCCGCTGAAATTTTGGCACTGGGCGCCTTGTTGGACCGGTATCCCCGGCAGCTTTCAGGGGGACAACGTCAGCGCGTGGCTATGGGTCGTGCGATTGTGCGTGACCCTCAGGTTTTCTTGTTTGACGAGCCTTTGTCCAACCTCGACGCCAAGTTGCGCGTGGCCATGCGCAGTGAAATCAAGGAACTGCACCAACGCCTGAAAACCACGTCCATTTACGTCACGCATGACCAAATCGAGGCCATGACCATGGGCGACAAAATCGTCGTCATGCGCGACGGACGAGTCGAGCAAACCGGCAGCCCCCTTGAACTCTATGACTTTCCAGCCAACCAATTTGTCGCTGGTTTCATCGGTTCCCCCGCCATGAACTTCCTGCCCGGTACGCTGCGCCGCAGCGCCGGCACAGCTCAGGTCGAGTTGAGCGATGGCACGTTGATTGACGCCCCCTTGTCCAGTGCTGGCGTGGATGGCCAGCCTGTGGTTTACGGCACACGTCCCGAGCACCTAGAGTTGGTCAACACCGGCGGCATCCCCGCCGTGGTGGCCGTGATGGAGCCCACCGGCATGGACACCTTTGTGGCTTGCCGCCATGGCCGTGTTGAGCTGTCTGCGGTGTTCCGCGAACGCCACGACTTCGCACCGGGCAGCACCATCCACTTGCAGCCTGACTTGCAACGCGCACATCTTTTCGATACTGAAACCGGCAAGGTTTTGGCCGCCTGATCTCACCGATTCCCCAACCCTAAATCCACAGGAGACATGACATGAGCGATTTCAATCGTCGAAAGTTTTTGGAAAATTCAGCTGGCATGACCGCTTTGGCCGGTGCAGGCTCCATGCTGAGTCTGCCCGCCTCCGCGCAAAGCCTCAGCTTCAAGCCCGAAAAGGACGCCAAACTGCGCGTGCTGCGTTGGAGCCGCTTTGTGCAAGGCGACATCGACGCCTACATGGCCAACGTCAAGAAGTTCACTGAAAAAACAGGCATTCCTGTGCGAGTGGACAACGAAGGCTGGGAAGACGTGCGTCCCAAAGCCGCTGTGGCCGCCAACACGGGCGCCGGCCCTGACATCATTTTGTCGACCAACGACGACGCCAACCTGTATCCAGAAAAATTGCTGGATGTGACCGACCTGGCCGAATACCTCGGCAAGAAATACGGCGGTTGGTACCCCGCCTGTGAGGCCTACCTTCGTCCAGATGGCAAAAAATGGATCGGCATTGCCTTGGGCGCCTCCGGCTCTTACATGGTCTACCGCACCAGCCACCTCAAAGCGGCAGGTTTTGACAGCTTCCCCAAAGACACGGCAGGCTTCTTGGCCATGTGCAAGGCCTTGCAAGCGAAGGGCACACCGGCTGGTTTGGCGCTGGGCAATGCCACAGGTGACGGCCTTTGGACCAACTGGCTGATCTGGTCACACGGCGGTCAACTGGTCGACAAAAACAACAAGGTCATCATTGACAGCCCAGAGACCATCAAGGCGCTCGAATACGCCAAAGAGTTGTATGCCACGTTCATTCCCGGCACTTTGTCTTGGCTTGACCCCAACAACAACAAAGCGTTCCTGGACAGCCAGATCAGCGTGACCAACAACGGCATCTCAATTTACTATGCCGCCAAGAATTCGACCGATCCCAAAGTCAAGGAACTGGCCGCGGACATCAACCACGCCTCCTTCCCGATTGGACCTGTGGGCACGGCCACAGAGTCACACTTGTTCTTCAATCAGATGATCATGAAGTACACCAAGTACCCCAACGCAGCCAAAGAGTTCCTGCGCTTCATGATGGAAAAAGAGCAGTTTGACCCCTGGTTGACTGGCGCGGGCGGCTACATTGCCCAACCTCTGCGTGCATACGAAAGCACCGGCATCTGGACTGTGGACCCCAAGCACACACCTTACCGCGACGGTGTCAAGAGCATGCGTCCAGCAGGCTACGCCGGCAAACTGGGCTACGCGTCTGCCGGTGCTGCAGCGGACTTCATTGTCACCAACATGGTGGCCGAAGCTGCCAGCGGTTCCAAAACACCGAAAGAGGCCGCTGAGCGCGCTCAAAAACGTGCGGAGCGTTACTACAAGGTTTGACTTTTGAACCTGCGAGCGGCCAGAGCCCCCCTCTGGCCGCGTGTTTGACAACCTGAACCGATTGCGCTCCATGTTTGAGAAATTTCAAAATAGCCGCAACGCGCTGGGCTGGGCCTTCATGCTGCCCGCTGCCGTGCTGCTGCTGTTGTTCCTCACCTACCCGCTTGGACTGGGCACTTGGCTTGGGTTCACAGATGCCAAGGTCGGACGCGAAGGGGTGTGGATTGGTTTGGAAAATTTTTCCTTCCTGATCACCGACAGTGTCACGCAACTGGCACTCTTCAACACCTTGTTTTACACGGTGATTGCCAGCATTTTCAAATTCGTTTTAGGCTTGTACTTGGCGATACTGCTCAATAAAAACCTGCCCTTCAAGAGCTTTTTTCGTGCCGTTGTGCTGCTGCCCTGGATTGCACCGACCGCGCTTTCAGCGATTGCTTTTTGGTGGATTTACGACTCTCAATTTTCGATCATCAGCTGGTCCTTGGTGAGGTTGGGTTTGATCGACCACTACATCGACTTTCTGGGTGATCCTTGGAATGCCCGTTACTCAACCATTGCCGCCAACATCTGGCGCGGGGTGCCCTTCGTGGCCATTTCCTTGTTGGCGGGTCTGCAGACCATCTCGCCGTCCTACTACGAAGCTTCGGCCATCGACGGTGCCACACCTTGGCAGCAGTTCCGTCATGTGACGCTGCCGCTGCTGACCCCGATCATCGCCGTGGTCATGACGTTTTCAGTCTTGTTCACATTCACCGACTTCCAGTTGATCTATGTGCTCACACGGGGTGGTCCGCTCAATGCGACCCATTTGATGGCCACACTGTCTTTCCAACGCGCCATCTCTGGCGGCGCTCTGGGGGAAGGTGCGGCCCTTGCAACACTGATGGTCCCGTTCCTTCTGGGCGCCATCATGTTCAGTTATTTCGGACTTCAACGCCGTGCCTGGCAACAAGGAGGTGACAAATGAGCACCGGTAAAGACGACGCTGCGCAAGGCATGGACTTTTTGCAATCCATGCCCAGACGCTGGGTCACGACCTACATTCCAATTGGCATTTTCGTGTTTGTACTGTTGTTTCCCTTCTACTGGATGGTGATCACTTCGTTCAAGCCCAACGAAGAACTTTTGTCACGCGATGGCAACCCTTTTTGGTTCATCAACCCGACTCTGGCGCACTTTGAAAAACTGCTGTTCCAAACCGCCTACCCAGCCTGGCTTTGGAACACCGTGGTGGTGTCTGTGGTCTCCACAGCGATTTCACTGGTGGCTTCGGTGCTGGCGGCCTACGCCATTGAACGGCTGCGGTTTCAAGGAGCCAAAACAGCGGGTGGAGCGATTTTCCTGGCCTATCTGGTGCCCCCATCCATCTTGTTCATTCCATTGGCAGCCATCATCTTTCAGTTGGGTTTGTTCGACTCGCGCATGGCCCTGATCCTGTCCTATCCGACCTTTCTGATTCCGTTCTCAACCTGGCTGCTGATGAGCTATTTCCGCTCCATTCCTTACGAGCTTGAAGAATGCGCCTTGATCGACGGTGCCAGCCGCTGGCAAATTCTCACCAAAATCGTGCTGCCTCTAGCAGTACCGGGCCTGATTTCTGCAGGCATCTTTGCCTTCACACTGAGCTGGAACGAGTTCATCTATGCCTTGACCTTCATCTCATCTTCCGAGAACAAAACCGTGCCCGTGGGTGTCGTGACGGAACTGGTTGAAGGCGATGTCTACCACTGGGGCTCCCTGATGGCTGGCGCCTTATTGGGTTCCTTGCCTGTGGCCTTTGTGTATTCGTTCTTCGTCGAGCATTACGTTTCGGGCATGACCGGCTCCGTCAAAGAGTGATGCTTGATTGACGGCTGGGCAGCTGACGCAGCTTGACTTGCCCCCCAGCGTCAAGCTTGAGCACTGGGTTCTCATCACACTTTTTCACCTACAAACAACATGACTTCTACCCCCCGCAAAAAACCTGAAGACCTGCGCAGCCAGCAATGGTTTGGTCGCCAGGACCGCGACGGCTTTGCTTACCGCAGCTGGGTCAAGGGCAAGGGCGTGCCGCATGACCAGTTCGACGGCCGCCCCGTCATTGGCATTTGCAACACCTTCAGCGAACTGACCCCCTGCAACTCGCACTTTCGCACCCTGGCCGAGCAGGTGAAGATCGGCGTGTACGAGGCCGGTGGCTTTCCCCTTGAGTTTCCCGTGATGTCATTGGGCGAAACTCTGCTGCGCCCCACGGCCATGCTGTACCGCAACCTGGCCAGCATGGATGTCGAAGAATCCATTCGCGGCAACCCGATCGACGGCGTGGTGCTGCTCATGGGCTGCGACAAGACCACGCCCAGCTTGCTGATGGGTGCGTCCAGCGTGGGCCTGCCCACCATTGGCGTGTCGGGTGGCCCCATGCTCAACGGCAAATGGCGCGGGCAAGAATTGGGTTCAGGCACTGGCGTGTGGAGCATGAGCGAGCAAGTGCGCGCGGGCACTCTCAAATTGGCCGACTTCTTTGAAGCCGAAAGCTGCATGCACCGCAGCCACGGCCACTGCATGACCATGGGCACCGCCAGCACCATGGCCAGCATGGTCGAGGCCCTGGGCATTGGCCTGCCTGGCAACGCCGCCTACCCCGCAGTGGATGGCCGCCGCAATGTGTTGGCCCGCGATGCGGGTCGCCGCATTGTCGAGATGGTGCACACCGACCAGACCATCAACCAAGTGCTCACGCGCGAAGCCTTTGAAAATGCCATCCGCACGCTGGCCGCGATTGGTGGCTCAACCAACGCCGTGATCCACCTGATCGCGATTGCTGGTCGCTTGGGCCTGAAGCTCACCGTAGACGACTTCGAGCGCCTGGGCAGCGAACTGCCTTGCCTCTTGAATTTGCAACCCTCGGGCGAACACCTGATGGAAGACTTCTGCTACGCCGGCGGTCTGCCGGTGGTGATGAAAGAAATCGAACACCTGCTGCACAAAGACATCATCACCGTGACCGGCAAAAGTGTGAGCGAAAACATTGCCAACGCCGTCAACTACGACCCGCGCGTCATCAAAACATTCGAGGGCCCGTTCAAAGAGAAGGCGGGCATCGCCATCCTGCGTGGCAACCTGGCCCCGCGCGGCGCGGTCATCAAGCCCAGCGCGGCCACGCCTGCGCTGATGGTGCACACCGGCCGTGCGGTGGTGTTTGAAGACAGCAACGACTTCCACAAACGCATCGACGACGAGAGCTTGGATGTCGATGAAAACTGCATTTTGGTGCTCAAGAACTGCGGCCCCAAGGGCTACCCCGGCATGGCCGAAGTGGGCAACATGCCGCTGCCCCCCAAGGTGCTGCGCAAAGGCATCACCGACATGGTGCGCATCTCAGACGCCCGCATGAGTGGCACGGCCTATGGCACCGTGGTGCTGCACACCACACCCGAAGCTGCTGCGGGTGGCCCGCTGGCTGTGGTGCAAAACGGCGACATGATCGAGCTGAACGTGCCGCAGCGCAAACTGCAACTGCTCATCAGCGACGAAGAACTGGCCCGCCGCCTGACCTTGTGGGAAAAGCCTGCGCCCGCCATGAACTCGGGCTACTGGAAGCTCTACATCGACCATGTGCTGCAAGCCGACGAAGGTGCGGACATGGATTTTTTGGTCGGCCAACGTGGCTCGGCTGTGCCCAAAGACAACCATTGATTTGCAAGGAAAAACCATGCGTGTTCTGATCACCGGCGGTGCTGGATTTTTAGGTGCCCGACTGGCCCGCGAGATTTTGAAGCATGGCCACTTGGACGGCCAAAGCGTGAGCGAACTGGTCATTGCCGACCTGTTCCCCGCACCTGCCGACCTGCTGGCCGACCCCCGAGTCAAAGGCCATGCTGGCCCCATGCTGGAACAAGGTGACTTGTTCAAGACCGGTTTTGATGGCGTGTTCCACTTGGCCTCGGCCGTCTCGGGCGAGTGCGAACTCGACTTCGACCTGGGCTTGCGCTCCAACGTGGACAGCAGCCGCTTGCTGCTCGACAGCATCAGGGCTTCAGGTAAGGCCCCACGCTTGGTCTTCGCCAGCTCGGTCGCGGTGTTCGGCCCGGATGCGGCCAACCCCATGCCCGCTCTGGTGGCCGACACCACCTTGCCCACACCGCAAACCTCTTACGGCACTCACAAGCTGATGATCGAGCACATGGTGGCTGACTACACCCGCAAAGGTTTCATCGACGGCCGCGCAGCGCGACTGATGACCGTGACCGTGCGCCCAGGCAAACCCAACGGCGCAGCATCCTCCTTCTTCAGCGGCATCATCCGCGAGCCGCTGGCGGGCACCCACACCAGCTGCCCGGTGGATGCCAGCGTCTCCCACCCCATGTCATCTCCGGGCAACACCATCCATGGGTTGATCACGGTGTTCGAGGCCAGCCGAGAAGCCATCGGTGGACGCATGGCATTGAACCTGCCCGGTTTGAATGTGTCAGTGGGCCAGATGCTGGCCGCACTGGAAAAAGTAGCCGGTCCCGCCGTGCGTGCCCGCGTGACATTTGAGCGCGATGAACGGATCGCGGGCATTGTGGACAACTGGGCCAAAGGCTGCACCTTCGAGCGTGCCCATTCGCTGGGCTTGCGTGCCGATGCCAGCTTTGAAACCATCATCGAGCAGTACATCGAAGACTGCAAAATCCGGCCCGGCTACCCCGCCCAAGCGCTGGACGGCTTGAAGTGAACTGACACAAGGCCACCACGCTCATGCATGGGGGCTTTTTTGTTTTTAAAAATGCGTGCTGATCGCCCCGCTGATGCGGCCGTCGTCTTCGATGAGCGCCAACCAGCGCCATTTGTCGAAGGTGGTGCAGGGGTGAGAAATGCCCAAGGCCACGCGGTCACCCACTTGCGGCCAAACGCCCTCGACATCAAACGCCATGTGGGCGTGCTGATCACTCAGCGCCTTCACTTGCCAGCTCTTGTGCGCTGCCTCAATGGCAGAACCAGCACGCTGGTCTTTGGGTGCCCAGCGAACCGGCATGGGCATGCACTGGTCAAAGGACAGATCCCGCCGTCCGGCACTCAAAATCGCCAACCCTGGCTCGGGCACCGACTGCACCTTGACCCACACCTCCAGGGCAGGTTGCAACGAAGAACTCAAGCCCTCTCGCGCCTCCACCAACTTCAGGTAGCGGGCGTAGTTCCAGTGGTCGTGCGTCACATAGCAGCCCGAGCGCAAGACGCCTTGCACCAGGCGGCCTTTGACCTGCAGCTTCAGCATCGGGATCACCAAATCGAACACGGCAGAACCGCCTGCCGAGAGCAAAACCTCGCCGCTGCCCCACAGGTTCTGCCCATCGATCTGCTGCACCAAAGCTTGCACACTGCGCACCAGAGCGCTCACCGCTTCGATGTCATGGGCACTGTCGCACTGCCCCAGTCCGCCCTCGTAACACTCCACCCCGCCCAAGCGCACAACGGGCGAGGCCGCGATGGCCTGCGCCAAAGTCAGAGCCTGCTCGTGCGTGCGGCAACCGGTGCGGTAACCGGCAATGCCCAACTCCAGCAGCACGTCCCAGCAGCGGGCGTTACCTCGCCGAGCGCCCCAATCGGCCAGGACCTGCAACTGCGACAGCGAATCGACCAGAAACCAGACACGTGCCTGCGGGTGTTGACGCAACAAAAGATCCAACCCGTCCAGGTCGGCATCAGACACCAACTGATTTGCAATGATGGCGCGCTGCGCCCCCGCCGCCAGACCCACGCGCAACTGGTGAGGATTGGCAAAGGTCAGGCCCCAAGCACCGGCTTGCAACTGCAGACGGAACAACTCGGGCGACAAGGTGGTCTTGCCGTGCGGCGCCAAAGCCACGCCTTTGCGCTGTACAAAATCTTGCATCCAGGCCAGGTTGTGCGTGAGCGCCGGGCGGCGCAACACGGCCACCGGGTAGGCCAGCGCATCGTCGAGCAAGCTCCAGTCACGGGTGCCCAACTGCGAGACCGCGCAGGGCTCGGCCGCCAAGGGGAAACCTTTGCAAGTGGCGTTCAGTACAAAATCGTTTTCCATGTCTCGGTGCTCCGTTCATCGCGTGGCCAGTTTGGCGGTGATTCTCCCACCACGGGCTGAGCCTTTACTGCATTGACTCACATGACACGCCCTTCGAAAACCCTCGACATCGTCGCCCTCGGCGAAGCCATGGTCGAGTTCAACCAGCGGCCCCAATCAAACGCGAACGATCCTCCTTTGTACCTTCAAGGCTTTGGCGGAGACACCAGCAACGCTGCCATTGCCGCGGCCCGCGCTGGTGCGCGTGTGGCCTACCTGAGCCGCTTGGGCGCCGACCGCTGGGGTGACCGCCTCGTGGATTTGTGGCAGCATGAAAACGTAGACACCACCCCAGTGCTGCGTGACGCGCAAGCGCCCACAGGCATGTACTTTGTGAGCCACGACGCGCAAGGCCACCACTTCAGTTATGCACGCGCAGGGTCAGCTGCCAGCCGCATGCAGCCGCAAGACCTCGGGCACTGGCAAGCCGCCATTGCCAGCAGCCAGTGGCTGCACCTGTCGGGCATCACGCTGGCGATTTCGGGCTCGGCCTGCGACACGGCTTTGGCCGCCATTGAGCACGCGCGCAGCGTGGGCACGAGCGTGGCACTTGACTCGAACTTGCGCTTGTCGCTGTGGCCGCTGGCCCGTGCGCGGGCCTGCATACGCCATGCTGCCAGCCTGTGTGATTTGTTTTTGCCCAGCCTGGAAGACATGACCGCCCTCACGGGCCTGACCCAAGCGCAAGACATCATCGGCTGGAGCCATGCGCAAGGCGCGGCGCTTGTGGTGCTCAAGTTGGGGGCCGATGGTGCGCTCGCCAGCGATGGCCAGACGCAGCGCACTTTACCGGGCCACCGTGTGCAAGCGGTGGATGCCACCGGGGCAGGCGACTGTTTTGCAGGCAACCTGTTAGCGCGCCTGTCCGCGGGCGAGAGCTTGTGGGACGCTGCAGCTTATGCCAATGCTGCTGCCGCTTTGTCGGTGCAGGGCTATGGCGCAGTCTCACCCTTGCCCCGTCACGGTGCGGTGCTGGACCTCTTGATGAAAGCGCATGCACCATGAGGCCCTTGATCGCCATTGACTGGGGCACCTCATCGTTGCGCGGCGCGCGAATTGGCACGGGGGGCCAGGTGCTTGAATCGTGCGAATTTGCTCGCGGCATCCTCACGGTGCCACCGGGCCAGTTCGAAACGGTATTCAATGAACACTTCAGCGACTGGATGCAAGCGCCCGATGCGCTGTGCCTGATCTCGGGCATGGCGGGCAGCCGCCAAGGCTGGCAAGAAGCACCCTACTGCCCTTGCCCTGCGGGCTTCACTGAACTGGGCCAGCACCTGCGCTGGCTGAAACAAAATCGCATCGCCCTGGTGCCGGGCCTGAGCTGCATGGGCGAGGATGCCCTGAACACCCCCGACGTGATGCGCGGTGAAGAAGTGCAAATTTTTGGTGCGCTGCAGTTGGCCGGGCGAGACAGCGCCACCTTGGTGCTGCCGGGCACGCACAGCAAATGGGTTCAAGTGCAAAGTGGCCGCGTCACGCATTTCCAGACCTGCATGACCGGCGAGGTCTACGGCTTGCTCAGCCAACACTCGATCTTGGGCAAGACCCTCGATTTGACCGGCGCCTTCGAAGAAGTGGCATTTTTGCAAGGCGTGGACCACAGCCAGCAAGCGGGCAGCTTGCTCAAACACCTGTTTGCCGTGCGAACACTCGGCCTGTTTGACCGCGTGCCCGCCAAGGCCCTGCCCAGTTTCCTGTCAGGCTTGCTGATTGGCGAGGAGTTGCGACATCCAACCGGGTCCAAGTTGCAAGGTCCGGTGATCGTGATCGGCAGCGACACACTCACATTGCGGTACACACTGGCTCTGCAGCACCTGGGCATGGCATGCCAAAGTCGAGGGGCAGAGGCCACTTGGGCGGGCTTGTTTGCACTGGCCTGTGCTAGTTGACCTGTTGAGTCTCCATCGCGGCGAGGGCGCCGCTCCTACATAAAAACCACGATGACATCGATGAAAAATTCCGCCCACACTCTGGCACAAGCCATGAATCAGTTGCCCTTGATCGCCATCCTGCGCGGCCTCACGCCTTTTGAAGCGCCGGCCATCGGCCAGGCCTTGGTGGACAGCGGCTTTGCACTGATTGAAGTGCCCCTGAACTCGCCCGAGCCTTTGCAAAGCATCTCTGTGCTCACGCAGCTTTTCCCGCAGGCCCTGATCGGGGCAGGCACGGTGCTGAGCGCGCAGCAAGTCCAAGACGTGCACGCGGCAGGTGGCCGCCTGGTTGTTTCGCCCAACTTCAACCCCACGGTGGTGGCGCAAGCCTTGGCGCTGGGCATGGTGGTGTTGCCCGGTGTGGCCACCCCCAGCGAAGCCTTTTCAGCGCTCGAGGCGGGCGCACACGGCCTCAAGCTTTTTCCCGCCGAAATGATTTCACCCGCCACCGTCAAAGCCCTGCGCGCCGTTCTGCCCCATCACGCGCCTTTGATGCCCGTGGGCGGCATCACGAGCGACAACATGGCCGCCTACCTGACCGCGGGCGCCGATGGTTTTGGATTGGGGTCGGCCTTGTATGCACCGGGCCACAGCGCCCGAGATGTGCAGAACGCCGCACAGCGGTTTGTCCAGGCATTCAGGGGCCACTCGGGCGCATAGCCACAGAGGCAACACCACTGGGCTGGATCGGTCCTGACCGGCTTGCTGCCTCAAATGCCCAAATAGGCTTTGCGAATTTCAGGTCGGCGAATCAACTCAGAAGAAGCACCCGAGGTGACCACACGGCCGTTTTCGAGCACGTAGGTGCGCTGTGAAATCGCCAAAGCGCGGCTGACGTTTTGCTCCACCAGCATGACCGCCGTGCCGTTTTGGTGAATGGCCTCAATGGCCCGAAACATCTCACCCACAATGCTGGGCGCCAAGCCCAAAGAGGGCTCGTCCAGCAAGAGCAAGCGAGGCAAAGCCATCATGGCCCTGCCGATGGCCACCATCTGCTGCTGCCCACCCGACAAGGTGCCCGAGACTTGATTGAGCTTGGCCCGCACCGCAGGAAACAAGTCACAAACTTGCTCAAATGTGCGTACGCGAGCAGCCTTTGCAGCAGGATGCATGGCGCCCAGCTCGAGGTTTTCGCGCACCGTCATGCCCGTGAACAAACGGCGGCTTTCGGGCACCAGGGCCAAGCCTTTTTCGCACAAACGGTGGGGGGGCAAACTCGACACTGTCTCGCCTTCCCAAACGATTTTTCCAGCCGTCAGGGGGCTCAGGCCCATGACCGCATGGATCAATGTGGTTTTGCCCGCGCCGTTGGGGCCGATCACCGAGACCAGCTCAGCCGCATTCACGCGCACAGAGACATCCCACAGCGCAGGCGCAGCGCCGTAGTTGACCTGAATTTGTTCTATTTGGAGCATGTTTACACCATCGCCTCGTCACCCAAATACGCCCGCACCACTTCCTCTCGGCCCATCACATCTTCGGGGTGCCCCTGGGCAATGACTTCGCCCTGGTTGAGCACCACCAGCCGGTCCGACAAAGCCAGAACGGCGCTCATGACGTGCTCGACAAACACGATCGAGGTGCCCCGATCACGGATGCGGCGAATGGTCTGCACAGCCGCACCGATCTCTGACGGTGTCAGGCCCGACAAAACTTCATCAAGCAGCAGCACCTCAGGCCGCGCCGCCAATGCGCGTGCCAACTCCAGAAATTTGCGTTGGTGCAAGTTGAGCTCATCAGGGAAATGGTCGCCTTTGTCCTGAAGCCCGGTGAATCGCATCCATGTCAGTGCTTCTTCTTGCGCCTGTGCATCGGTCAAGCGCGCACCGCCGTAGTGGGCGGCCAGCGTGACGTTTTGAAGCACTGTCAGTCCATGGAAAGGACGCGGAATTTGGTAAGTGCGCGACAAGCCCTGTCGGCGAATCCGGTGGGCAGGCCAACCCGCGCAGGACTGGCCTTGCAGCACCACCGTGCCACCGGTGGGTCGGTAGTGGCCGGTGACCACATTGATGAAGGTCGATTTGCCGGAGCCGTTGGGACCAAGCAAACCCAAAATTTCGCCTTGGTACAAATCCAAGTCCACCTGGTTCAATGCGCGAATGCCCGAAAAATGCTTGCTCAGTCCACGCACTTCCAGCACCTTGATCCGCTCAGGTGACTCGGAAGGTCGGGTCAATGGTCGCTCCAACACCAACGGGTCAGCCAGACCAAGTTCAGGCGCGTCATGCCCAGTTGCATCGCCTTTTTGGCTTTGCATAAGGCGCTTGTGCTGTCGCATTTGCCAAGTCCCCAAAATGCCTCGAGGCATGACAAGCACCGCGCCAGCCAAAACCAGCCCGATGACCATTTTGCCGACCAAGGCACTGTCGCCCGCCGTGAAGGCATTGAGCAACAAGGTGATCAAAATTCCGCCCAACATGGGGCCTGCCCAATGCCGGCTCCCGCCCAACACGCTCATGAGCACCACGGTCAAGGGCACGGTGATGTTGAAGGTCTCACCCACTGTGACATAAGACACGTAAAGTGCATGCACGGCGCCCATCACGCCAGCAAAAAAACTCGACAGGGCAAACGCCCCCATCTTGAGCCAGAAGGTGGGCACGCCGTTGACTTCAGCGGCATCCTCGTCGTCGTGAATGGCGAGCAAGCCCAAACCCGCTCGCGCATGAAACAACCACCACGCCACAGCCACGCTGAGCACCGCCAACAGCAAACTGGCGTAATAGAAAGTCGACGCCGGTTTGGGCCCCCACTGCGGCAAAGCCACCGACATCAAATACACACCCGGACCACCGTCTATGGGCGTGTTCACGGCCAACGTGGCCAACACAAAGCCCAAGGCCAAAGTGATCAGTGCGAAAGACTCGCCTCTGATTTTGCGCACATTGAACACCAGCGCACCCATGGCCAAAGCCAGCACAGCCGCCAACACACCACTGCCCAAGGCAGCAGGCACCACAGGCCATTCGGCTTTGGTGGCCAGTGTGGCCATGCCGTACATGCCCACGCCAAAAAACGCACCATGCCCGAACGAAAAATAACCGGAATAGCCCGAAAGCAAGTTCCAGGATGTGGCCAGCGTGATCCAGAAAAAGATCACGTAGAGCAAGGACTGCAGGTGTACTGGCAGTCCGATGTAAGGCCCAGCCACCAGCAAGCCCAGCACCAGACCGAGCAAAGAAATGCGCTGAATCTTATTCATCACCACGCCTGAGCAAAAGAATCAGGATCAGCATCGTGAATGCCACCAAAGGCGCCCAAGTGGGCGCGATCAAGGCTTGGGTCATGGCTTCGCTGATGCCGATCACCAAACCACCCAACAAAGGGGTCAGTGCCGAGCCGAGTCGCCCGATCATCACCACCGCAAACACCACGCCCACCCAGGAAAAAATTTGCGATGGGGCCAAAGTGAAGGTCAAGGCCACGCACACGCCAGCACACGCCGCCAAGGCGGCGCACAAGCCGGCCAACCAAACTGCCAAACGTTTGGCGTTGATGCCAAACGCCGTGGCGATGGCCGGATCCTCTGCGCTGGCGCGCACCGACTTGCCCATGTCCGTGCGGTGCAGCAACCACCACACCAAGGCCACAGCGGCCAGAGACATGGCCAAAGTGAGTGCTTCGGAGTACGTCACCACCACGCTGCCCAAGCGGAACTTGTGCTCTTCGTAAACCGACGCCATGCGTCGAAAATCAGCGCTCCAGACCCATTGCAACAGAGCTTCCACCGACACCGTCATGCCAAAAGTGACCAGCAATGAATTGAATGGTGTGAGTGCAAACCGCGCAAACACCAATTGCACGGCCATGCCCAATGCGCCAAACACAGGCACCAACACCAGCAAAGAAATCAATGGGTCTAGGCCCAGCCGAGTTTTGAGCTCGTAGGTGCTGTAAGCCGACAGGAATACCCAGGCGAAGTGCGCCAGATTGATTTGCCGCAGCAAGCCCCAGCCCAAGCCGATGCCCAAGCCAATGAGGCCATACAGGGCACCGAGAAAGACACCAGAGGCCAGCGCTTGAAACAACAGCCCTGCGCTGGGCATGTCAGAACTGCATCTTGCTGCCGGGCAAAGCGACGTCTTTGGGGTGGATCACGACCCACTTGCCGCCTTGCAACTGCTTGATGCGGTTCAGGTCATCACCATAGTTGTTGGGGCCGTCAAAGCGAACTTTGCCAACAATCGTGTCGACGCGGTTTTTCTTGAGCCATGTCGCAATCTTGGCGTCTTCCAGACTGCCAGAGCCCTTGACCCCAGCTTCCAAAAATTGCCAACCGGTGAATGCATTGGCGGCCTGTAACTCGAACACGGTGTCGGGCAAATTCGCCTTGGCCGCACGCTCGTTGTACATCTTGATGGCTTCGGCATAAGCCGGGTTGTTGGTGAAAGGGGCGTGCTGCTCAAACGTGGTCAAGGTCAGCGCATTGGCCGCCAAGGGCGACTGCGCCAGAGGACCCGGCGTGGGGTAGACATGGAAATGGATTTTGGGTTTGTAATCAATTTTGTTCATGGCTTCGAGCAATTGCAGACTTTCCGCACCGATCGAACCGATCCAGACCACGTCGGCATTGGCCTCCTTCAAGCGCGAAGCAATGGGGCCAAAGTCACGGTTACCAAACTCCCACTCCAGCCACAAGGCTTCGCGCAAGCCGCGTTTCTTGAAGACTTCACGTGCACCCACCGACAAAAACACCACCGAGGGGAATTTACTGGTCACCATGGCCACAGACTGCGGCTTGGCGCCGCCCGCTGCGATCGCATCGAGCAAGGTGTTGGGCACGGTGGTGCCCGGGTCAATGCCCATGACATAAGCGGGAAAGTGCATGTCGTATTTGGCCAATGAAGGGATGCCAAACGAATTGGTGATCAGCACCTTGCCATTGCGCTGGGCTACACCCATCGCCGCCAAGGAATTGGCCGTGGCATAAGGCCCCATCAGTAAATCCACGTTTTCACCCGAAATCAGTTGCTCGTACAAAGTACGGGCCAAATCAGGTTTGGACTGGTCGTCCTTGACCACCCACTCCACAGGGCGGCCCAGCAAACCACCGCGTTTGTTGAGTTGGTCGATGAAAATGTCGCCGGCAATCTTGTGCATCACCGCCGTGCCTGCCAAAGGCCCCGTCAAGGACAAGGTGCTGCCCACCCGGATCGGCTTGGTCTGCGCGTGCAGCCATGTTGAAGTCGATGTGAGCAGCAAGGACGAACCCAGTGCTTTCAGGAAAGGCCGCTTTTGCATGGTTGATTCCTCAGAATTTTTTGATGAAACGCACAAAACTTGCAATTTCCATTATGTGAGGCGAGAAACATCTGCCCCATAGGGAATAACCCCTTGCACGGCTGTCGCCAACGCGCTTGCGAACCAGTAGCCATGGCCTTCACAGTGCATTCGACTGCTGGCATTCGCGCCGATCCACTGCTTGAAGTCGTCAGCACATTTCCTACACCCACTTTCCACTGAATTCATGAGCAACACACCTGCCTCCAGCGCCTTCACGCCTTCGGGCTCCACGCACATGGCCATCGCCGAAGTTGACCGCATCGTTGTGCGCGGCAAAGACCTTTGCCGCGATGTGATTGGCCAGCAATCGTTCACCGCCTATTTTTTGTTTTTGTTGACAGGCGAAACGCCCAGCGACAATTTGGTGCGTGTGGCTGACGCCACCATGGTGTCGCTGGCCGAGCATGGCCTGGTGCCCTCGGTGCAAGCGGCGCGCATGACACTGGCCGCTGCACCCGAATCTGTGCAAGGCGCGGTGGCAGCAGGCTTGCTGGGCTGTGGCCCGGTGATTTTGGGCGCCTCAGAAACAGCTGGGCATTTGCTCATCGAGATGCTGGCCCAATCGACGCAGCAAGGCCAACCGTTGGAGGACATTGCCCGAGAACGCCTGCAAGCCTTTCGCGCCGCCAAGAAAGCGCTGCCCGGCTTTGGCCACCCTGTCCACAAATTGGGAGATCCACGCGCCACCAAACTGATTGACCTGGCCAAAGAATGGGGCGTTGCAGGTGCGCATGTGCGTGCCTTGCAAGCCCTCGCTTCGCAAGTCGAAGGCGTGTATGGACGACCTTTCCCCATGAACGTGTCGGCGGCCATTCCTGCGGTGTTGCTCGATGCGGGTTACCCTGCAGGGGCGCTCAAGGGCATTCCGCTGCTGGCCCGCACGGCCTCATTGGTGGCGCACATTCTGGAGGAGCAAACCCGGCCCATTGGCTTCAAGCTGGCCAGCGCTGCCGAGCACGCCATGACCTACGACGGCCCACCGGTCGCACGTTGAACGCCCCGTCACGCCATGGCCAACACAACGAGTCTGTCCCCGCTGCAAGTGCTGCAACGGTTTGATGCGCACGATTTTTCGATCGACCAATTTTTTCAGGCACGCCTGCGTGCACTGCCCAATGAGTCCATGGTGGAATACCAAGGCTCGGTCATGACTTGGCAAGATTGCGCCCAACAGGCTGACCATGCCGTGGGGTGGCTCTTGAGCCGAGGCATTCAAGCGGGAGACCGCATCGGGCTCATGGCCTACAACCATCCGGCCACGGTGGTTCTGCTCATCGCTTGCGCACGCGTGGGCGCCATCCTCGTGCCCTGCAACCCCGAGTTTGAAGCGCGAGAGGCCCAATACATTTTTGAACACGCGGGCGTACGAGGCGTGATCTGCTCACCCGAACCCTTGACAAAAGTTCAAGAAGCCACAAGCGAGATGAACCCCAGGCCATGGCGAGTGGTGATCGAGCAAGACCAGCCGCAAGGCGAAGCCTCGCTGCTGCACCAATGGCAAGACAGCGCGGCCGACAGCCGCACCCGCACAGGCAAGGCAGACAGCACCTGCATGATCATCTATACCTCGGGCACCACCGGGTTTCCCAAAGGGGTGATGCACAGCCAGCGCAGCTATTTGCTGACAGCCGAAGCGTTTGTGCAACGCATGCACCTGCAGCCCGATGAGCGCTTGATGTGTGTGCTGCCGCTGTTCCACATCAATGCCCTGATGTACTCGCTCGGCGGCGCGATGGCTTGCGGCGGCACTTTGATTTTGATCCGCCGCTTCTCGGCCTCCACGTTCTGGCTGCAAGCGGCTGAAACCCGTGCCAGCGAAGTGAATGTCATCATGTCTGCAGCGGCCATTTTGGCCCGCAGACCGCGTGAAGAATTTGTGGCCACCCACAGCATTCGCAAGATGTTTTTGGCGCCCTTGAACAAGGACCTGCTGGACACCTTCCAACAACGCTTTCATGTGCCGGTGCTGATCGAGTGCTACGGCATGACCGAAATCCCGGGCGTGCTCAGCAACCCCTATTTGGGGCCGCACAAATTGGGCAGCATGGGTTGCATTTCACCGCACCCTGACCCGGCGATTGAACGCCCGCAAGTGCGGGTGATCGACACGTCTGGCGCAGAAGTCGCCTTGGGCGAAGTGGGCGAGTTGGCCGTGAGAACGCCCACCTTGATGCAAGGCTACTTCATGGACCCCGAGCAAACAGCGGCGAGTTTTCAGGACGGCTGGTTTCTCACAGGCGATTTGGTGCGGCGAGATGCGGATGATTTTTTGTTTTTCTTCACCCGAAAGAAAGACATCATCCGCAGGCGCGGTGAAAACATCTCGGGCGCAGAAATCGATTCGGCCATCGGCAGCCACCCCGACATCCTCGAATGCGCCTCGGTCGGTGTGGCCGCTGAATTGGGCGAAGAAGAAATACTCTTGGCCGTGGTGCCCCGAGCGGGCACACAGATCACGCCAGCGGATGTTCATGCCTATGCCCTGAACCAGTTGTCTCCCATCAAACGCCCCCGCTACATCGTCATGGTCGACAGCTTGCCGCACACCGGCTCCATGAAGATTGCCAAATTCCGCCTCAAGCCTGCAGACAATTTGCGCCGCCTGGCCACCGATTTTTCATCCAAGGAAGTTCAACCATGAGCGAAACACCCAACACCACCGAACACCGCTACGATGCCCTGCACCTGATCACCGAAGAGGTGCTCGCACGTTATGCCAAAACGCCCGACCCGCGTCTGCGTGAGTTGATGCTCTCCTTGATCAAACACATCCACAGTTTCGCCAAAGAGGTCAAACTGACGGCAGAAGAATGGGCTTTCACCATGAGTTTTCTGGAAGAGACTGGCAAGTGGTGCTCTCCAGGCCGCAACGAGTTCATGATTTTTTCAGACGCGTTTGGCTTGTCGATGCTCACCGTCACTCAAGACTACCCGCGCCCGGAGCATGCAACAGAGCCCACCCTGGTCGGGCCTTTCTTGCTGGAAAATGCGCCCCACTTCAAGATGGGCGAGGACATCAGTGCAGGCGCTGCGGGCACGCCCATGTACGCGCAAGGCCAGATTCTGGACATCCACGGTCAAGCGGTGGCCAACGCCGTGATCGATGTTTGGCACTCCGATGATCGGGGCCTGTACGACGTGCAAGACGGCATCGAAGAAAACGGCCCTTGGGCGCGTGCGGTGCTGACCACCGGCGCTGACGGCCGATTCAGCTTTTGGTCTGTCTTGCCCGTGGACTACCCCGTACCGCAAGACGGCACCGCCATCCAGATGCTGCAAGCGACCACGGGCCGCAGCTGGCGCCCAGCGCATTTGCACTTTCGAATTCAGGCACCCGGTCAGCGTCCACTGATCACCCACATCTTTGACCGCACCAGCAAGAACCTCTACAGCGATGCGGTCTTTGGCGTTCGACCTTCCTTGATTGCCGATTTCCATTTGCAAACCCCCGGCCAAGCACCGGACGGCAAAGTGCTGGACCGCGAGTTCTACACGCTGGACTACAACTTTGTGATGACCGACGCTTTGAAGTGAGGCGCTTGGATTCGCAAGGCACGCAGTTGCGCATGCGCTGCCCCATCCCATTGGGGGGGCAGTTGGTGCTTGGCTTGCAGGTAGTGGTGGGTGTACACGTCCAAGTAGGCCTGTAAGGTGCGCGCAGCGTGGGTCTCGCCCGCCAGGGCCAGGCACAAGGCCGCCACCTCGCTGGTGCAAAAGTGGTCATCCCGCCCCGAGCGTCTGAGCTCGTAGCGTGAAATTTCTTCGGGGTTCAAACTCAGCACCGGCAAGGCGTTCAAGTAAGGGCTCTTGCGGAACATCTTGCGCGCCTCGGACCAAGTGGCGTCGAGCAAGATGAACAGTGGGCGCTTGCCCGAATGGGGCGCGGGCACGGTGTGCACCACACGTTCGGGTGGGGCGAATTCGCCCGGAAACACCACCAACGCTTGCCACTGGGGGTCGGCCAGCAGCGCCAGCAAGGTTGGGTTGACCTCGGTGCGCGCCCACCCAAACGCAAAAGTGTCATGTACCAGGTCGGCAACCAGCCAACCGGTGTTGCTGGGTTTGAGCGGCTCGATGTCGGCCATCAGCAAGCACATGCCGGCCTGCACGGGCAACTCGGGACGAACGCTGCACATGCAGTGGCTGGGCACCAAACGGCAATCCGAACACCGCTGCCCCTTGATGCCGCCTCGCGCCATGAAAGGTTTGGCACTGCGCGCCAATCGCTCAGCACGCAAGCGCGAGACCGCATGCGGGATTGGCACCCCCTCGGACACGGGCGTGTCTACAAGCATGAAGGAATGCAAGGCTTCACAGCCCCGTGGCCATGCGCAGGCGACGCGCCGCCTCTTCGTCCCGCGCATCGTCAATTTCACGCAGCACGGCCTGCATGTCCACATCGGCCGTCGAGCGCTCAAAGTGGCCCGTGAGCGGTGTCTCGTTGCTGAGCAATCCGGCTTGGTACAGGCTCCAGATTTCGGGGCCGAACTCGGTCTTCAACAACTCGGGGGCAAACTGTCCAAAAAAGTCGCGCAAATTGCCCACATCGCGCAGCAGCATGCGCTGGGCGTGGTTGTTGCCAGCCGCGTCCACCGCTTGGGGCAAGTCGATGATGACCGGCTCGTCTGCGCCGAGCTGGTCGCCCTCGCCGGGGATGTGCGCCAGCAAGATATTGAACTCTGACAAGTCACCGTGCACGACGCCCGCGCACAGCATGCGCACCACTTCGGCCACCAGCGTGGCGTGGTGCTGCAAGGCTTGCTCGGGGGTAAAGGCCACATCGTTCAGGCGCGGCGCGGCGTCGCCGTGGGCGTCGGTCACCAGCTCCATCAAGAGCACGCCGTCAAAAAAGTTGTAGGGCTTGGGCACCCGCACGCCCGCTGCCGCCAAACGGTACAGCGCATCCACCTCGGCGCTTTGCCAGGCGGCTTCTTGCTCTTGCCGCCCGAACTTGCTGCCTTTGGCCATGGCGCGGGCCGAACGCGAATTTTTGACTTTGCGGTTTTCGGTGTAGTCCACAGCCTGCCGGAAACTGCGGTGGGTGGCCTCTTTGTAGATTTTGGCGCAGCGGGTGTCGTCTCCGCAGCGCACAACGAAAACCATGGCCTCTTTGCCGCTCATGAGTTGGCGCACCACGGTGTCGATCAAACCCTCCTCAACGAGCGTTTGCAGCCGAGGGGGTGCCTTCATCCAGGTCGATGCAGGGCACAGATTTTGTGCCCGTCGGGGTCGCGCAAATAAGCCAAGAACAGTTTGCCAGCGGCACCTTCGCGCCAACCCGGTGGGTCTTCGCAGGTCACGCCACCGTTGGCAAGGCCTGCGGCGTGGAAGGCTTCGGCCTGTTCCGTTGAAGCCGCCTTGAAACCATACGTGGTGCCATTGCCTACGCTGGCAGCTTCGCCATTGATGGGCGTGGTGATGCCAAACGAGCCGGTGGGGCTGCGGTAAAAATAGCGCTTGTTGTTGGCCATACCCGCAGCAATGCCCACGGTGCCCAAAACGGCGTCGTAAAACTTTCTGGAGGCTTCGAGGTCTTTGACCCCGACCATGACGTGACTGAACATTGCTTTCTCCTTGAAGACCCGGACTAGGGCGATTAATCTCAGTCAATGGTACTTGATAGAAAGATGGGTTCTGGCCTCTGCGGCCACCCAAAGCCCCTCCTTGTGGCAGCATAAGGGTCTTCAGACCTGAGTGTTCAGCCAGCCTAAGGAGATGACCCCATGACCCCATCCAGCACCCTTTGTTTCGGACTTCAAGGCCGTGTCGTCATCGTCACGGGTGCGGCCAGTGGCATTGGCGAGGCCTGCGCTCGCCGGTTTGCGGCTGAAGGCGCCCAAGTGGTGCTGGCCGATGTGAACAGCGAGCGCGGCGCCACCGTGGCCGCCGAGCTGCGCAGCGCAGGGCAAAGCGCCGGCTTCATGCACTGCGATGTCTCGCGAAAAGCCGATGTCGATGCGCTGGTGACCCATGTGCTGCAGGCCTTTGGCCGCCTGGACGTGCTGGTCAACAACGCGGGCATTTTCCGGGCCGCTGACTTTCTGGACGTGACCGAAGAAGACTTCGACGCCGTGATCAACGTGAACATCAAGGGCTCGTTTTTGATGGGTCAGGCCGCCGCCCGAGCCATGAAAAGCACCGGGGGCGGCTCTATCGTCAACATGAGCTCGGTCAACGCGGTGCTGGCCATCCCCAACATCGCCAGCTACAACGTGAGCAAGGGCGGCATCAACCAGCTGACGCGGGCCATGTCGTTGGCGCTGGCTGACTTCGGCATCCGCGTGAACGCGGTGGCTCCTGGCACGATTGCCACCGAATTGGCACGCCAAGCGGTGCTGACCAGCGAGGCTGCCGAAAAGAAAATCATGATGCGAACGCCCATGAAGCGCCTGGGCCAGCCCGACGAAGTCGCCAAGGTGGTTGCGTTCTTGGCCAGCGATGCGGCAAGCTACATCACTGGTGAAATCGTCACCGTGGACGGTGGTCGCATGGCGCTCAATTACACCGTCCCTGTTTGAAGAAACCCATTTGTGAACACCCCTATCAACCCACTCGGCTCATCACTAGAGGCTTGGCTGGCCCAAGAAAAAGAGGTCCGCCAGCGTCTGGATGCCGGTGCTGGCCCCGGCGTGGCACGCCCTGAACAGGTGGCAGGAAAAACCGGCTTGGCGGTCATGCAAGGCCTTCTTAGCGGAGATCTGCCCTACGCGAGCATCGCCAAAACACTCGACTTTGTACTGATCGAGGTCAGCCCAGGCCAAGCCATTTTTCAAGGCGCTCCAGGCTTGAACCACATGAACCCGCTGGGCACCGTACACGGCGGCTGGTTTGCCACCTTGCTCGACTCGGCCTTGGGCTGCGCGGTGCACACCATGATGCCGCCCGGACGGGGTTACACGACGGCCGAGCTGAGCGTGAAGCTGGTCAAGGCCCTCACACCCAAAGTGCAACGCGTGCGGGCCATTGGCCAAGTTGTGCACTGCGGCCGCCAACTGGCCACTGCCGAAGCACGACTGGTCGGGCCAGACGGCACCCTGTACGCCCATGCCAGCACGGCATGCCTTGTTTTTGACATGCCTTCATAAACTGGAACAACCTCATGAGACTCCTTCACACCATGCTGCGCGTAGGCCACCTTCAACGCTCGATCGACTTCTACACCCAGGTGCTGGGCATGCAACTGCTGCGCACCTCGGAAAACCCCGAGTACAAATACACGCTGGCCTTTGTCGGTTACGGCAAAAACCCAGACCACGCCGAACTGGAACTGACCTACAACTGGGGCGTGGAAAGTTATGACATGGGGACGGCCTACGGCCACATTGCGCTGGGCGTGGCCGATGCCTATGCCGCCTGCGAGAAGATCAAAGCCGCTGGCGGCAAGGTGACCCGCGAGGCCGGCCCGGTCAAGGGCGGCACCACGGTCATTGCCTTTGTGACCGACCCCGATGGCTACAAGATCGAGTTGATTCAGCGGGCCGAATACGCCCAGCTGTGAGCCCTTCGCATCCGGAGACAAGCGCATGACTTCACTGACTGGACAACGCATCTTGGTGACCCAGGCCAAAGACTTCATGGGCCCGGCCCTGTGCGACGCGTTGCGGGCCTGCGGCGCCGAAGTGATCGCCGACGAGCGCCTGCTCACCCACCCGCTGGACGCACTGGCCGTCATCGAGGCGGCCGGGCCGCTGGATGCGCTGGTGATCAACCTGGCACTGCCTGCGCCGTCCACACCCGTCACGCAAATTGACGAAGCCGAGTGGCGACAGGTGTTTGAAGTCATGGTCGACCCGCTGCCCCGCTTGGTGCGGGCGGTGGTGCCCGGCATGAAAGCCCGTGGTGGCGGCAAGATCGTGGTGATGGGCAGCGCCTCGGCCTTGCGCGGCATGAAGCGCGCGGCCAGCTACAGCGCGGCGCGCGGAGCGCAACTGGCCTATGTGCAGGCGGCCGGCGTGGAGCTGGCCCCGGACAACATTCAGCTCAATGCCGTGGCGCAGAACTTTGTCGACAACCCCACCTACTTCCCGCCCGAGGTGCAAGCCAATCCGCGTTTTCAGGAGCGCCTCAAACGCGAGGTGCCACTGGGCCGCCTGGTCAAGGCTGAAGAAGATGCTCTCTTTGTGGCCTACCTGTGCAGCGACGCGGCCAGCTGCTTTGTTGGACAGGTGTTCCCTGTGTCGGGGGGCTGGGCGGTGCGTTGATCGGGCGCAGCACTGCACCCTTCAGCAGTACTCAACGCGGCAGCTGGCTGGCTTCCCGAGCCAAGGCCTCAATGCGCGCCCAATCGCCCTGGGCCAGCGCGTCCGCAGGCACCAGCCACGAGCCGCCCACGCACGCCACATTGGGCAAGCTCAGCAGGTCATGGGCGTTTTGCTGTGTCACGCCTCCCGTGGGGCAGAACTTCACATCAAAGAACGGACCGCTCCAGGCCTTGAGCATGGCCGGGCCGCCCGCTTGCATGGCGGGGAAGAATTTGAGTTCGGTGTAGCCGTCTTCCTGCGCCATCATGATTTCGCTGCCAGTGGCCACACCGGGCAAGAGCGATAAACCGTTGTCGCGGCAAGCTTGGCCGACTGTCTTGGTGTAGCCGGGGCTCACCGCAAAACGGGCACCGGCTTTGGCAGCAGCTGCCGCATCGGCGGCACTGCGCACGGTGCCCGCGCCGACCACAGCACCAGGCACTTCTTTGGCAATCGCTTCCATACAAGCCAGTGCCTGCGGGGTGCGCAGGGTCACCTCCAACATGCGGATACCGCCCGCCACCAAGGCGCGGGCCATGGGCACAGCGTGGGCCACGTCGTTCAACACGATCACGGGGATCACAGGGGCGTCCTGCATCACTTGCAGGGCAGACAAACAAGTGGTCGTTGTCAAAGCCATGTGCAGGCTCCTTCTTCGGCTTTGAGCGCATTGCGGCGCAGGTTGGCAAACAGTTCACGGCCCATGCCCACGCCGTTGGCGGAGCGCAGCTCGGCAGGCATCTGGGCCAGTGGGCGGGCGGCCCATTCGGCTTCGCTCACCAGCAACTGCAAGGTGCCCGCGACGCCATCCAGGCGGATCAAATCACCGTCTTGCACCTTGGCCAGCGGGCCACCGGCTGCGGCTTCGGGCGAGACATGGATGGCGGCGGGCACTTTGCCCGAAGCGCCGCTCATGCGGCCATCGGTGACCAGCGCCACTTTGAAACCCTTGCCTTGCAGCACAGCCAGCGGCGGGGTGAGTTTGTGCAGCTCGGGCATGCCGTTGGCTTGCGGGCCTTGCCAGCGCACCACACAAACAATGTCGCGGTCCAGCTCGCCCGACTTGAACGCGGCTTGCAGTTCGTCTTGTGAATTGAACACGCGGGCCGGGGCTTCGATGACATGTAAGGCTTCAGGCACGGCAGAAATCTTGATGATGCTGCGGCCAAGATTGCCTTGCAAAAGCTTGAGGCCACCAGAGGGGCTGAACGGGCTGCTGGCCGGACGCACCACGGTGTCGTCTTTGCTGGCCCCCGCTTCTTGCCAGACCAATTGGCCATTTTGAGCCGATGGAATGCGGGTGAATTCACGCAGACCACCTGGACGCACCGTCAGCACATCGGGGTGCATCAGGCCAGCGTCGAGCAGCTCGCGGATCACAAAGCCCGGGCCGCCTGCGGCCTGGAACTGGTTCACATCGGCGCTGCCGTTGGGGTACACGCGGGTGAGCAAAGGCACCACATCCGAGAGGGCCGAAAAGTCGTCCCAGTCGATCACGATGCCCGCGGCGCGTGCCACCGCCACCCAGTGGATCAAGTGGTTGGTCGAGCCGCCCGTGGCCAAGAGCGCCACCATGGCGTTGACGATGCAGCGCTCGTCAACCAGTCGGCCAATCGGCGTGAAGTGTTTGCCCTTCACCAGCGCCAGAACGGTGCGTGCCGCTTCACGGGTCAGGTCCTGGCGCACACCCTCGCCCGGGTTGATGAAAGCTGTGCCGGGCACATGCAGGCCCATGGCTTCGAGCAGCATCTGGTTGCTGTTGGCCGTGCCGTAAAAGGTGCAGGTGCCTTCCCCATGGTAAGCGGCAGATTCGGCTTCGAGCAGTTCTGGGCGGCCGACCAGACCTTGCGCAGCTTGCTCGCGCACCTTGGATTTGTCGTTGTTGGACAGGCCGCTGGTCATGGGGCCAGCGGGCACAAACACCGTGGGCAAATGGCCAAACTGCAAAGCGCCAATCAAGAGGCCCGGCACGATCTTGTCGCACACGCCCAGCATCAGGGCCGCATCAAACACGTCGTGGCTGAGCGACACGGCCGTGGCCATGGCGATCACGTCGCGGCTGAACAGGCTCAGCTCCATGCCCGGCGTGCCTTGCGTGACGCCGTCGCACATGGCGGGCACGCCCCCTGCCACTTGGGCCGTGGCGCCCAGCTTGCGGGCTTCGTCTTTGATCAGATCGGGATAGTGCTGCAGCGGCGCGTGGGCCGAAAGCAGGTCGTTGTAGGCATTGACGATGGCAATGTTGGGCGCACGCGGGGCGACCACCAAGATTCGGTCCAAGGCCTTGGCGCGGACCTTGTCACCCTCGGGCATGGCAGCAAAGGCGTGGGCCACGTTGGCACAGCCCAAGCGCTGGGCACCCGGGACCTGGTTGGCCGCGGCGTCCACTTGCTGCAAATAGGCTTGGCGTGTCGGGCCGCTGCGCTCGGTGATGCGGGCGGTGACGGCCACCAATGTGGGGTGAAGTGTCATGGACTTGGGTCTGATAAAGTTTGGTAACAAAATTACAAAATCAATGGTAACCGTCTTCTGGTGCTTTGTGGGGTGGCTGAGTTACAGATGGGGTACGAGCCGCAAGCTCCATCTGGTGGCCCATCCCAAAGCCAAATCGCGCTTGATTTGCCTCTGAAGACATCGACATGCGCGTGTTTTCCCAGAGAATAGAGGCGAAATTGTGATCGGGCCTCATTGAACATGACTGACAACTTCACCCAAGCCGATGGTGGTCGGACCAGCCCGCCCAAAGCTGCGGCATTGAACAGCGGTTCACTGGAGCGCTTCCGTGCGCAATGTGCCATGGGCCAGGATTTGTGGGTGTTTGGCTACGCATCCTTGTTGTGGCGGCCCGAGTTTGATGCCCAGGAAAAGCACAACACCAAAGTCTGGGGCTGGCACCGCGCCCTGAAAATGTGGAGTCGATTGAACAGGGGTAGCCCGCAATGTCCGGGCTTGGTGTTTGCGCTGCTGCCCGGCGGCAGTTGTCAGGGTGTGGTTTACCGGGTCGCCAAAACTGAGGCCGATGAAGTTCTGATCCGGCTTTGGGCCAGAGAAATGCCCATGGACGTCTACACACCTTGCTGGTTGTCCTGCACAACCCCCAGCGGGCCTGTCAAAGCACTGGCCTTTACCTTGCCTCGCAGCAGCCCCAGTTTCACAGGTGATTTGCCTGCAGACACTTATCGGGAAATTTTCCAACAAGCCAGGGGTCGGTTTGGCACCACCCGCGACTATGCTTTGGATACATACCACAGCTTGCAAGCCCATGGCATCGAAGACAGGGCCCTCGCCGCCTTGTTGCGCCACGCGGGCTGACAATTTTCGGCGCTGACTGACCTGCCGCACGGTTGCGGCCAAACGGCTGCCTATACTGGTGGCATGAACATCGCCGACCTTCGCAAAAGCTACGAAAAAGCAGAACTCAACGAGCAGGCCTCCCACGCCGACCCGTTGAAGCAATTTGACCAGTGGCTGCAAGAAGCCATCGCGTCGCAAGTGCCTGAGCCCAACGCCATGACACTGGCCACGGTGGGCAGCGACCTGCGCCCCAGCACCCGCGTGGTGCTGATCAAAGGCTGTGACGAGCGCGGCATCGTCTGGTACACCAACTACGACAGCCGCAAGGGTCAAGAGCTGGCGGGCAACCCGTTTGCAGCGCTGCAGTTCCATTGGGTTGAACTCGAACGCGTGGTGCGCATCGAAGGACGCGTCGAAAAAGTCTCTGATGCCGAGAGCGATGCCTACTTCCACAGCCGTCCACTCGATTCACGCATTGGGGCCTGGGCCTCACCGCAAAGCGAGGTCATCGACAGCCGCACCGTGTTGGTCACCAACGCCGCCAAGTATGCGGCGCAGTTCCTCTTGCAGCCTCCGCGCCCGCCGCATTGGGGGGGCTACCGCCTGGTGCCTGACAGCTGGCAGTTTTGGCAAGGCCGCAAGAGCCGCTTGCACGACCGCCTGCGTTACACCCTTCAGGGTGCGCACTGGCTGCGTGAGCGGCTGGCCCCCTGAAAGGGCGTCTTTAGACGCGTCGCCAAAAAGTATTCAAAGGGCCCTGCGCGGCGCGGCCGTACTGCCGCGCACGACCAGATCAAAGGGCAAGAGCGACTGCGCGGCAATCACCTCCCCCGAGATGGCCGACAACATGGACAAAGCAGCCATGCGCCCGAGGTCTTGGGTCGGCAAACTCACCGTGGTCAGACCGGGGTTGATGGCTTGAGCGATCTCCAGATCGTCGATGCCGCAGATCGACAGATCGCCGGGCACATGCAGGCCCATGCGCTGGGCTTCGAGCAAAGCACCCACGGCCAACAAATCGTTGCCACAAAAAATCGCGCTGGGTGGAGACTCTGCGCTCATCAGCTGACGCAAACCCAAACGCCCCCCTTCCAAATTGAAAGCCTGCTCGGTCACCAGCGCAGGCGGCAAAGACAAGCCTGCCTGTGCAAGCGTTTGGCGTACGCCCTCAATGCGGCTGCGGGCGCGGTCGTTGTGTGCGGTGAAACCCGAGATAACTGCGATGCACCGGTGCCCCAGGGCCAGCAAATGCGCCGTGGCCATGCGGGCAGCCCCCGCGTTGTCAAAGCCCAAGGACGGCAATCGCGGGTCACATGACCAAGTCAGCAACGTGGGCTTGGGCCACAGGCCCAGCGCCTCCCACAGCCGGGGCGCATGGTCGGTGCCGACCAACACCAACGCGTCCACACCGCGCTGCTGCAACGCACGCACCAATTCCAATTCGGTGGTGGGATCGTATTCGTGACTGGCCACCAGCAGTTGGTAGCCCGCCTGTGCCAGTGTCGTCTGCATGGCCTGCGTGCTGCGCGCAAAAATGGCGTGGTCGAGCGTGGGGATGACGCAGCCCACCGTGTGGGTGCGGCCAGAGGCCAGTGCACGGGCGGCGGCAACGGGTTGGTAATCCAGCTGCCTGACGGCCGCCATCACCCGCTCTTGTGTGTGGGACCGCACCACCCCAGGTTTGCTCAGCACGCGCGATACGGTCGCGGTCGAGACCCCTGCCAGCCGGGCAACGTCCTGGATCGTGGTGCCTTGTTTCATGGGGGTTCAGCATGCCATAAGTCGACGTGGCATGGCGCTGACATGCAAGGGCTTTATGCTTTCTTTTCAGTGTTTTCCCTGATTTTTCGCGCTATTCGGGTTTTCATGATTGACAACAACCGGCAACAAAACGATAGTTCATGCAAGCGCTTACATTCAGCGCCCTGCACCTCAAGCCCTTTGAAAGGAAGCACGGTGGTCTTGGTCCAAAGAAGAAGTTACCGCCGTGCTGTGCTGGGCTTGGCCACCCTCTTGTTGGTCATGGGTCTGTGGTACTTGAGCACGACGCTCATGGGCTGGATCAACCCGTCCCGATTTCCACGCCCGGACGAGGTGGTGAGTGCTTTGACCTTCATTCAGACCGAGGGCTATGGCAATGGCAAGTTGCACCAGCATGTTTTGCACAGCCTGAAACTGGTGGTCATGGGTTTTGCCGTGGCGGTCAGCATCGGCGTGCCACTGGGTTTGCTCATGGGTTACTCGCGCCGAGCCGAAGCGCTGATCAACCCGGCCTTTTTGCTGCTGCGCCCCATCCCTCCGCTGGCCTGGATTCCTTTGGCTATCGTGTGGCTGGGGCTGGACGATGGCTCGAAAATTCTGGTTATTTTTGTGGCGGCCTTTGTGCCCTCGGTCATCAACAGTTACACCGGCGTGCGCAACATCGAGACCCCGCTGATGGAAGCGGCCAGCATGCTGGGCATTCGGGGCTGGCGCATGGTCTGCGAGGTGCTGGTGCCGGGCGCTTTGCCCATGATTTTCACTGGGCTTCGGCTGTCTTTGCAGGCCAGCTGGACAACCCTGGTGGCGGCCGAACTGATCGGCGCGCTCTACGGCTTGGGCAGCATCCTGAACCAAGCCGCCCAGGACATTTTTCCCGCCATGATTTTGGTCGCCATGGTCTTTGTGGCCCTGTGCGGAGCCAGCACCACTTGGCTTTTGAGCGTGCTGGAAGAGCGGGCCATGCCCTGGCACAAAGGACGGGTGGCCACATGAACAAAGCGCTCAGCCGAGCCCAGTTTTGGGGCCTCACGGTCACCGGCACGGTGGCATTTTTTGCCTTTTGGTACTTGGCACGGGCGCTGCATTTTTCGCCACCTCAATTTCTGCCCATGCCGCACGAGGTCTTGCTCAAACTGCTCGAACTGATGGGCACGCCGTTTGCTGGTGCCACTTTGCCAGAACACCTGTACGCCAGCTTGAAGCGTTTTGGCATGGGGTTTGGCTTGGCCGCTTTGGTGGGCATTCCGCTGGGATTGTCCATGGGCTGGTTTCGCTGGCTGGACGATGTCGTCACCCCACTGTTTGATGCAGTGCGCTTCATTGCGCCAGTGGCCTGGGTGCCCTTTGCAGCGCTGTGGTTTGGCACGGGCATCGGCGGCCCCACCTTGATCATTTTTGCCGGTGCTTTTCCGCCTTGCTTGATCAACGCTTACCGAGGCGCGCGCAACGTCGAGGTGCGCTTATTGGAGGCGGCCAGCATGCTGGGCGTAGGCAGTTTCAAGACCATCACCGAGGTGTTGTTCCCCGCTGCTGTACCGTCCATCATCGCCGGTTTACGCATTGGCGCGGGACTGGGCTGGTTGTCCCTGGTAGGGGCTGAGCTGATCGTGGCCAGCAGCGGCATGGGCAACTTGATTGTTCGCGCGCAAAGCGCCTTGGCCACCGACACGGTGATGGTGGGCATGATCGCCATTGGTGCTGTGGGTGTGGTGATCGACATCCTGATTCGGCGTGTGGAAAAGCAGTTGCTCAAACACCGCAACGCCTGAGCTGTCATTTTTCAAACCCCTAACTGACCATGGCCACTATCCAGTTCAACAATGTCAGCCGCATGTTTCAGCGTGACGGCAAGGACTTTCTCATCCTCGACAGGATCCAACTCTTGGTGCAAGACCAAGAGTTCGTGGCCATCGTGGGGCCATCGGGTTGCGGCAAAACCACCTGCATGCGCATGGCAGCTGGACTTGAATTTCCCAGCAACGGCTCGGTCAAAGTCAATGATGTGGTGGTCACAGAGCCCGGCCCCGACCGCGCGGTGGTGTTCCAGCAGTTTGCCCTGTTCCCCTGGAAAACGGTGCATGACAACATCGACTTTGGCCTGCGCAGCAAAGGCATCGACAAAGAAGAACGCGAACGCCTGATCACCCACTACATCGACTTGATGAGCCTCAAGGGCTACGAGAGCGCTTACCCGCATCAACTGTCTGGCGGCATGCAGCAACGCGTGGCGATTGCGCGGGCCTATGCACTGAACCCACAAGTGCTGCTGATGGACGAGCCCTTTGGCGCGCTCGATGCTCAGACCCGCGTGGTCATGCAGGAAGAACTGGTCAAGTTGGCACGCAAAAACCCACGCACCGTGCTGTTCATCACCCACGCGGTGGAAGAGGCGGTGTACCTGGCCGATCGCGTGGTGGTCATGACCAGCAGGCCAGGAAAAATCAAGGAAATTCTGGATGTGAAGTCCGTGCGCGAAGCCGAGCAATGGGACCGTCACAGCAAGATTGAAGACGTGATGGATCTGCAAAGCTTTGTCCATTTGCGTACCCGAATCTGGAAGTCTTTGCGTGAAGAGCACGTGGGCACGGATCATTGAAGCAACCACCAACTGAAGGAGACATCGACATGAAAAAACTCGCTGCAGCCGCCATGGGCATCGGCCTTGTTCTGGGCTTGTCCAGCACAGCGCAAGCTCAAGCGCTGACCCCCATCAAGATCAGCTACCAACCCTCTCTTTACTGGGCCTTGCCTTTTCACATTGCCACTGAAAAGGGCTGGTGGAAAGATGCAGGTTTGGCACCAGAGTTTTCGACATTCCCGGCCGGTGTCCCTCAAATCGCAGCCTCAGCAGCAGGATCTTGGGATGTCGGCGGCACAGGCTCTGTGCCAGCCGTGCTGGGACATGTTCGGTTCGGCATCAAAACCATCGGCCTCACGAACGACGAGTCGGCAGCCAATGGTCTGGTGGGCAGCAGCAAAGCCGCCGCTGATTTCGCCAAAGACCCCGCCGGAGCTCTGCGTGGCAAGACCATCACTTTGACGCAGAACTCGACAGCCGACTTCGCGGTGCAGGCCTGCTTGAAAAAATACGGCCTGAAAAAGTCCGATGTGGTCATGAAAAACATGGGCCAAGCCGAGATCATTTCGGCCTTGTCTTCCAACAACTCAGACCTGGCAGGCATGTGGGCCCCCAACACTTACACAGTGGAAGAAAAAGCGGATGCCAAAATGCTTTGCAGCGGCAAGGACAGCGGAGCCATCGTGCCCGGCGCTTTGATCGCGCGGGGTGACTATGCCAAGCAAAACCCACAGAATGTCGCCAAATTTCTCGCGGTCTACCTGCGCGCATGGAGTTGGATGAGCGTGAACCGACCCGAAGCCATCCGCATGATGAAAGACTTTTATGCCAAAGGTGGCGTCAGCATCAGCGATGCGGCCATGAACAAAGAGTTTGATACCCGCCCGACCTTCACCTTGGCACAACAACTCAAAAACATGGAGCGCTCAGGAGGAGCAGCCAATTCGAAGATGGATGGCTGGTTCACCGAACTCTCTGGCTTCATGCGCGAAACCGGTGCAGTTCAGCAAGTCCCCGCCGTGGCTGACTTCGTGACCGACGAGTACTTGAAATTGGTTCAGGCAGACGCCAAGCTGCGTGACATGGCCAACTCAACCCGGTAATTGACCCCACTGGGACGCCATGCATCCAACATGGCGCCCCCGTTCATCTCGAACTTGAATTGCCTTGTGCTTCTGATCAAGCGCTGGATAAACCATTTGCCTTGATTTAAGCAAAACACCAGAACCAGGAAAACAACATGGCCATCACGTATTTGAAAAAAGCGGACAAGACACCCGAAACCGAAACGGCCACAGCCCAGAAAGTCGTCAACACCATGCTGGCCGAGATCCAGCAAAATGGTGAAGCTGCCGTACGCAAGTACGCCAACGATTTGGACCAATGGACGGGTGAAGTCATCATCACCCAGGCACAAATCGAAGCCAATGCGCGTGAGGTGCCAGAACAAGTCAAGGCCGACATCGATTTCGCCATCAAACAGGTTTTTGATTTTGCACAAGCACAGCGGCGCTCCCTGTCTGAGTTCCAGGTCGAACTGCACCCAGGTGTCACCGCGGGCCAACGCGTGCTGCCGGTCAACGTAGCCGGTTGCTATGCACCGGCAGGGCGTTATGCGCACATTGCCAGCGCCTACATGGGCGTCGCAACGGCCAAGGCAGCGGGCGTCAAGACCATCATCGCCTGTTCAGGCCCCTTTCGGGGCGGGCCGATGCACCCTTATTTACTCTATGCCTTCAACAAGGCAGGTGCTGACATCATCATGACCTTGGGTGGCGTGCAAGCGATTGCCACGATGGCTTATGGCCTGTTCACCGGCAAGCCCGCAGATGTGATCGTGGGCCCAGGCAACAAGTTTGTGGCAGAGGCCAAACGGACCTTGTTTGGCAAAGTGGGCATCGACGTTTTTGCAGGCCCATCCGAGATCGGCATCATTGCCGATGAAACCGCCGACCCGGCCATCGTCGCCAGCGACTTGGTAGGACAAGCGGAACATGGCCATGAATCACCCGCTTGGCTTTTCACAAGCAGCCGCAGCTTGGCTGAAGAAGTCATGCGGCAGGTGCCCAAGTTGATTGATTTGCTCCCGCCCACCGCACGTGATGCGGCCGGATCGGCATGGCGCGACTATGGTGAAGTCATGCTGTGTGACACACGAGAAGAGGTCGTAGAAATTTCCGACCGATATGCCAGTGAACACCTGGAAGTACACGCCCAAGACTTGGATTGGTGGCTCAAGTCACTGACTTGCTACGGCTCCTTGTTTTTGGGCGAAGAAACCACTGTGGCCTACGGCGACAAAGCCAGTGGACCCAACCATGTGTTGCCCACAAAAGGTGCGGCACGGTATTCAGGTGGTTTGTCGGTTCACAAGTTCTTGAAAACCTTCACATGGCAAAAAATGACGCGTGACGCTGCGCGCGATATTGGACTGGCCACAGCGCGTATTTCAAGGCTCGAAGGCATGGAAGCCCACGCCCGAACGGCCGATGACCGCTTGGCCAAGTATTTTCCAGGTCAAGCTTTTGAGCTGGGTGAACAGGTGAAGGTATGAACCTGCAACCCCACTTCAAACAAGTCACCCATTTACAAACAGGCTTTGCGTGATGAGCAATTCGCCTGTTTCATTTGACCTTTCAGGTCGAACGGCTTTGGTCACCGGCGGCAGCTCAGGTTTGGGCGAAGCCATGGCGCAAGCCCTGGGCATGGCGGGCGCAAAGCTCGTCTTGATGGCCCGCAGGCCGGACTTGCTCCAACAATCGGCCGACAAGCTGACAGCGATGGGCATTTCTGCCCAGACGCTGGTCTGCGATCTTTCCTCTCCAGAGGCGGCACAAGAAGGTGCACAGCAAGCCTTGAACATGGGGCCTGTTGACATCTTGGTCAATGCGGCTGGCGTCAATCTGCGTGAACCATTTGCGTCTGTTTCTGTCTCCAACTGGATGGCTCAAATCAACCTCCACTTGAGCGCTCCTTTCTTTCTAGCGCAGGCACTGGCCCCTGCCATGAAGGAACGTGGATGGGGGCGCATCATCAACATCGCCAGCCTGCAAAGCCACCGGGCATTTGCCAACAGCGCGCCCTATGGCGCTGGCAAAGGCGGCATTGTTCAGCTGACCCGGGCCATGGCGCTCGAATGGGGACCCCATGGCATCACCTGCAACGCCATCGGTCCTGGGTTTTTTCCGACGGCGTTGACCGCGCCTGTCTTTGGCAACCCGGAGTTGGTTGCGCGGCATGCTGCACAAACCTGTTTGGGTCGAAATGGCGAGCTCTCAGACATCCATGGTTTGGCTGTTTTTTTGGCCAGCGATGCATCCAGCTACATCACTGGTCAAACCATCATGGTTGACGGCGGCTATACCGCCAAGTAGCCGCCTCAAGCACATGAAAGAATCATGTCGTCACACAGGCGTGCCCATCCCTGCTCTGGAACCAATCCAATGACCCGCTTTGACCCAAGCCCATTGAAACCAACCGACACGCATCCGGCCATGCTCGGGTCATTGCGTCCACCCAGCGGTGTGACGCCGCTGAATTTCAGCCCTGGGCCGACATCCCTTGCGGCTGAAGTACAGACAAGCATCAAGGCCTTGTTCGACGCGGAACGCATGTGTTCCATGTACCTCTCGCATCGGTCACCTGAGTTTTTAGACATCCTTGCGAGTGTGGTGCAACGCTGCCGCCTGGCAATGGACATTCCTGAACAGTATGAAATTCTTTTCATGCATGGTGGTGGGCACGGGCAGTTTGCGGCGGTTCCGCTGAACCTTTGCCCCAATGGCGATGAAAAAGCGACCTACCTGGTCAATGGCACCTGGTCCAAACGCGCATTGTCCGACGCCTCGAAATACTGCCGCCCTGTCGTTGTGTCCTCCGAGAACATAGATGGCACATTTACCCACAATCCGTCCTTTGAGAATTTGGACCCCGAATCCAAGTACGTGTACCTTTGCTCGAATGAGACGGTGAACGGGATTGAGTTGCATCGGCTGCCTAAGTTGGACATCAATGCGCCCCTGGTGGTTGACGCATCGTCAGACTTTTCCACCAAGCCCATTGACTGGTTGGGCTGCAATGTGGGCGTTCTGTATGCCTGCGCGTCCAAAAACATCGGTCACCCCGGGTTGACGCTTTGCGTGATTCGAAAGGACTTGCTGGGGACTCCAAGCAAATATTGCCCGGGCGTGCTTTGCTACACCACCAATATCAGAGAAAGCAACTTGTGGAACACCATCGCCACCTTCAACGTCGAGGTGGTCAACATCTATTTGCAATGGATGATTGCGCAGGGTGGCGTTTATGAAATGGAACGCCGGGCTATTGGAAAGTCAGCCATGCTGTACGACTTGATCGACAAGTCGCAGGGGTTTTATTCCACCCCTATCGCAGACCCTGCCATCCGCAGCCGCATGAACATCCCCTTTGATGTCGCCGGTGGCGACGAGGAAACCACCCGGGACTTCCTGATTCAGGGATGGGAGCGAGGCATCGTTGGCTTAAGAACACTGACCCCATTTGGGGTTGGGAAGTACTTGAGGGCCAGTTTGTACAACGGCGTCAGCATGCATCAAGTGGAGGTCTTGGTCGCCTTCATGGCCAATTTTATGAAGACCTGTCGCACCCAACATTCGGCGGCCTAATGTCAACCACCCTTCAGTTCAGACACTGCGCGCACAGCAATGCGCTCCTTGTCATGACACCGCCCTTTACAAGCACCCGCAGCCTCACCGATCAAATGATCGAATGACCGAGACAAACCATTCACGCTAGCCCTCACTCGGAACACATCCCATGAAAGCACTCGTTTACACCAACCCACTCGAAGTCCAAATCCAGGACCGCCCGGAACCCGACTTGGTCCCGGGCGAAGTCGTCTTGCGCATTGATGCAGTAGGCATTTGCGGCTCTGACATGCACGCGTACCACGGGCACGACCCACGCCGTAAACCGGGTCTGGTTTTGGGACACGAATTTTGCGGCACCATTGTCAAAAGCGATGCACCCGGCTTTGCGCTCGGACAGCGCGTGACGGGCAATCCGCTCATCACCTGTGGCGTTTGTGACTACTGCGTTCAAGGTCGCAACAATCTGTGCAGTCGCCGCACCATGGTGGGCATGACACGTCCGGGTGCGTTTGCCGAATTCATGGCCATTCCGGCGGCTTCGCTGATTGAGATGCCCCAAGACATGCCCGCCATTCAGGCGGCCCTGACCGAACCTGCTGCCACAGCGCTGCATGCCATCAACATGAGCCTGAAGGCCATGGCTCGGCCTTTGCCAGAAAATCGCACGCTGATCATTGGCGGCGGTGCGATTGGCATGTTGGCCGCCTTGTTGCTCAAAACTTATGGCGCACGCGGCACGATACTGGCCGAAGTCAATCCACTTCGCCGCCAATCGGCCGAAAACCACGCGGGGGTCACCACCTACGATCCACGCACCACTTCACCCGAAGAAAATGGTTTTGACTATGTCATTGATGCAGTGGGCAGCAAGCTCACTCGGGTCGCCGCCCTCCATGCCGTCAAACCAGGCGGCGTGGTCATGCACATCGGTCTGCAGGACTGGGCCAGCGAGATCGACATGCGCAAGCTCACCTTGGCCGAAATCACTTTGATGGGCACGTACACCTACACCACAGCAGATTTGCGAGCCACCGTGAAGTTGTTGCACGAGGGGGCATTTGGCGACTTGTCGTGGGTGCAAAGTGTGCCGATGTCCGATGGTGCTCAAGCTTTTGCAGACCTCGACAGTGGCCAGATCGCCTCCAGCAAACTGGTTTTGTTGCCCTGAAAGGGCACACAACACTGGCACTGAAAATTTCATCGCTTCATCGCCTGCAGGCCTGCTGTCACCGTGGGCCTGCGGTCGACATGGAAGCTTGCTTGATGGCAAACCAAAGGCAAAAACCACGCGTGGGCGCAGGCTCGCTCGCCCTGAAATCTCGCAATTTCGAAGCCTCATGGGGTAAACACCAATCCATGAATTCATATAGATGATTTACATTAATTTTGTAGAACAGACGTCAAGCCTGTATTCAAAATTCAGGCGCCAAGTGTTCCAACCCGCCCAAACCACTCAAGGAGAATTTTTGTGATCCATTGCGTACTGCACGAAGAAAAAGACAGCGTCGCTGTTGTCGTCGTTGAAGGCATCGAAGCCGGTCAAAACATGAACGCCCTCATCCTGGACGACAACCGCACCATCACGATCAAGGCCAATGCAGCCATTCCTATCGGACACAAAGTAGCTGTGAAGGCGATGGCTGTGGGTGACACGGTCATGAAATACGGCACAGACATTGGCAAGGTGGTTGCAGCCATTGCCATTGGCGACCACGCCCATGTCCACAACATCAAAACCAAGCGCTGGTAATTCACCGTTTTTTGACCCCCTATTCTCTTCAAGGTTTATCTCATGACCCTCATTGACAAAAACACCACTTTCTGGGGCTACCGCCGTGAAAACGGTCGTGTCGGCGTTCGCAACCACGTCATCATCTTGCCGCTGGACGACCTGTCCAACGCAGCTGCAGAAGCTGTGGCACACGCCGTCAAGGGCACCATGGCCATTCCACACCCTTATGGCCGCTTGCAGTTTGGTGCCGACCTGGAACTGCACTTTCGCACCCTGATCGGTGCAGGCTCCAATCCCAACGTCGCAGCAGTGGTGGTGATTGGCATCGAGGACAGCTGGACCAAGACCGTGGTCGACGGCATTGCGGCCACTGGCAAGCCGGTGGTGGGTTTTGGCATCGAAGGCCACGGCGACCACGACACCATCATGCGCGCCTCCAAAGCGGCAAAAGTCATGGTGCAGCACGCCACCAGCCTGCACCGCGTGGAGTGCCCCATCTCTGACCTGTGGATCTCAACCAAGTGCGGCGAGTCCGACACCACCTCGGGCTGCGGCGCCAACCCCACCGTGGGCAATGCCTTCGACAAACTCTATGGCCTGGGCACCACGCTGGTGTTTGGCGAGACTTCCGAGTTGACCGGTGGCGAGCACCTGGTGGCTGCACGTTGCCGCACCGAGCAGGTACGCACCGACTTCATGAAAATGTTCAACGACTACCAGGACATGATCAAGCGCCACGCCACCACCGACCTGTCGGACTCGCAACCCACCAAGGGCAACATCGCCGGAGGCTTGACCACGATCGAAGAAAAAGCGCTGGGCAACATCCAGAAAATTGGCAAGGAATGCATGGTGGACGGCGTTCTGGGCAAGGCCGAAACGCCCACAGGCCCAGGCTTGTGGTTCATGGACTCGTCATCTGCCGCAGCCGAGATGGTCACGCTGTGCGCCGCCTCGGGTTTTGCGGTGCACTTTTTCCCCACAGGCCAGGGCAACGTGATCGGCAATGCGATCGTGCCCGTCATCAAGATTTGCGCCAACCCTCGCACCGTGCGCCTGATGAGCGAACACATCGATGTGGACTGCTCGGGCCTGCTGCAACAAGAGCAAACGATGGATGCCGCGGGTGATTTGTTGCTGGAGATGATGATGCAAACCATCAACGGTCGTTTCACTTCGGCCGAAGCGCTGGGCCATCGCGAATTTGTGATGACCCGCTTGTTCGAAAGCGCTTGATCCTCAGAGGGCCGAGGCAGGCGCCTCGGCCCAAGCCCCTTGACCCCAAGGAGATATGAATGAATAACAGACGTTTGGCTCTTCACACTTTGGCGTCGGCTGCGGCTGTGTCTGCTGCGCCCTCACTCGCTCTCGCGCAAAGCTTGGGAGACTACCCCTCCAAGCCAATTCGGTACATCGTGCCCTTTACTGCCGGCGGCCTGACCGATGTGATGGCACGCATGATCGCGCTCCATGTCGGCACCTCCCTCAAACAATCCGTTCTGGTGGACAACCGGCCCGGCGCCAGCGCCAATCTGGGTGCAGATATGGCGGCGAAGGCCCCGCCCGACGGCTACACCTGGTTGGCCGTGACCCTGGCCCACGCCGTCAACCAGTCCCTGTTCAGCAACCTGCCTTACAGCTTGGAAAAGCACCTGGCGCCGGTGGCCCACTTGGCGACAAGCCCACTGGTGCTTGTGGTCAATGAAAGCAACCCCGCCAAAACGCTGGCAGATTTCCTCGCTCAAGCGCGCGCCAAACCACTCAGTGCTGGCTCCAGCGGCAACGGCACGCCACCCCACTTGGGCCTTGAGTTGCTGGCATACAGCGCCAAATTAGAGGTGACGCACATCCCCTACAAGGGCGGGGCTCCCTCGCTCAACGACCTGATGGGCTCACAGTTGGATTTCATCGTTTCCAACATGCCTGAATGCGCTGCCTTCGTCAAATCTGGAAAGTTGCGCGCTTTGGCTGTGACATCTGGCAAACGACACCCCCTGATGCCTGACGTACCGACTTTTGCCGAATCCGGCCTGCCCGGCGTAGAGCTTGAAAACTGGACAGGTTTGATGATGCCGATCGATACACCCAAGGCCATCATTGATAAAGTTTCGGCCGAGGCTGTTCGAGCGGTAAGGACCAAGGAAGTCAATGAACGTGTGGCGGCAATTGGCTTCACCCCAACGGGACTCGGCCGCGCAGAATTTGGCGAGATCATCAAAAAAGATGTTTCACGTTGGCGTGAAATCGTGAAGATCCGCAACATCCAGGCTGGCTAAGCCGCACCCCCATGAAAAAAATAGTGATCACCGAATTCATGGACGGGTCGGCAGTAGACGCGTTGCGCACCCGTTTCAACGTTGTCTACGATCCGAAACTGGTCGATGACACCCACCGCCTGATGGCCAGTGTGGCCGATGCGGACGCCGTCATTGTGCGCAATCGTACCCAGGTACGGGGCGACTTGTTGGCCGCGTGCGCGCAGGCCACGGTCATTGGCCGACTGGGCGTGGGCCTTGACAACATCGACGTTGCCGCATGCGAGGCCCGCGGCATGCAAGTGATCCCAGCCACCGGCGCGAATGCGCTGGCTGTCGCCGAATACGTCATCGGCACAGCCATGCTTTTGCTGCGCGGTGTTTATCTGTCCAGCGAGAAAGTGGCCAATGGCGCATGGCCTCGGGCTTTGCTGTCGAACGGGCGCGAAATTTCAGGCACTTGCCTGGGGCTGATCGGCTTTGGCGGCATAGGTCAATTGACCGCCAAATTGGCCCAAGGCCTTGGCATGCGCGTTGTCGCACACGATCCGATGTTGCCACCCGACAGTTCGGTGTGGACGCAAACAGGTGTTTATTCAAACACACTGGATCAACTCATAGCTCAAGCTGACGTGATCAGCCTTCACGTTCCGCTGACGCCTGCCACGAGCCATCTGCTGTCGGCCGAGCGCATTGCACACATGAAACCGGGTGCCATTGTGATCAACACCTCTCGCGGCGGCATTGTGGACGAAGCGGCGGTGGCACAAGCCTTGCGCCAAGGCCAGATTGGGGGCGCTGCGTTCGACGTGTTTGAGCCAGAACCTCTGGGGCCTGGCACACCCTGGCAAGACTGTCCGAACGTCATCCTCACACCGCATGTAGCCGGCGTCACCGCCGAATCCAATGTGCGCGTGTCAACCATGATCGCGTCTGCTGTGACAAACGCTCTGAAAGTCTGATCTCCCATGCTTCACGCTTACGAAGAACTCCACTCGCTGGTTAAATCTGCTTTGACCCAAGCTGGCGCATCTCCAGACCAAGCCCAAGCCACCGCGCAAGCCCTGGTGGCGGCCGAAGCCAGCGGCCTGCCGTCGCATGGCCTGTCGCGAGTCAGCATGTACGTCAGCCACCTGTTGGCGGGACGTGTGGTGGGGGATGCCGTACCGGTGATTAAAAACGAGCGCGCCGGTGCCGTGCTGATTGATGCAGAAAATGGCTTTGCATTTCCTGCCTGCCGCATGGCCATTGAGCAAGCCATTGGCAGGGCTCGCCAGCACGGCATCGCCATCGCAGCGGTCACGAACAGCCACCATTTCGGCATGGCCTCTTACCACTTGGACCCTGTTGCAGAGGCGGGCATGGTCGGCATAGCTTGCGGCAACTCTCCCGCAGCCATGCCAGCCGCCGGGGGCAAGCGCGCCATTTTTGGCACCAATCCCATTGCAGCGATTTTCCCCCGATCGGGCCACCCAGCGGTCAGTGTCGACCTGTCCTTGTCGGAGGTTGCTCGCGGCAAGTTGATGGTGGCCGCAGCCAAAGGTGAATCGATCCCGCTAGGCTGGGCGCTTGACCAGGATGGGAACCCCACAACCGACCCCCAAAAAGGTTTGGAGGGGTCCATGCTCGCCATCGGCGGCACCAAAGGTGCCATGTTGGCGCTGGTGGTTGAGTTGCTGGTCACCAGTTTGACCGGGGCCCACTTTGGTGCCGAGGCCGACACGTTTTTCAAGCCCGAGGGCAACCAACCCCGCTTGGGCCAGGTCTTCATCGTCATCGACCCCGGGGCGCTGGGCGGACAGGGGGTATACAGCGAAAGGGTCGAGGCTTTGGTCTCGGCCATGCTGGCCGACGAGGGCGTGCGCCTGCCTGGCCAGCGCCGCATCCAACTGCTGGCGGCGGCCCAGCAAGCAGGTGTGGAAGTGCCTGCTAAGACATGGGACGCCATTCGCGCGCTGTGCTGATGGGTCTGCCAGGAAACGCGCTGAGCAGCCATCTTGCTCAGATCAAAGCGCATGTGCCGGGTGTCTTGATCTGCACCTTGATCGCCTTGTCGGCTACTTTTTTATCCGAACACTACGGCGGTCCCCAACTGCTCTACGCTTTGCTGATTGGCCTGTCCCTGCATTCTTTGGCGCAACAAGACGCCCACCGTGAGGGCACCCAGTTTTGCGCCCGCACCGTGCTGAGGTTTGGTGTGGCCTTGCTGGGCATTCGCATCACCTTGGACCAGGTCGCACATTTGGGTGCCAGTGTGGGTTTGGTGTTGGTCGCGGCGGTGGGCCTGACCATCGCCTCGGGGCTTGTGTTGGCCCGGGTCTTTCGCCGGCCGGCGGCGCACGGCCTGCTTTCGGGCGGAGCGGTAGGCATTTGCGGGGCCTCTGCGGCCTTGGCGATTTCTGCCGTGCTGCCGCCCAACCGAGAGAACGAGCGCTTCACCTTACTGGCGGTGGTCGGGGTCACGGTGTTGTCGACTTTGGCCATGGTGCTTTACCCCTTGTTGTTGAATGCGCTGCCCCTGTCACCGCAGCAATCGGGCATTTTTTTGGGGGGCACCATCCACGACGTGGCCCAAGTGGTGGCCGCCGGGATGTTGATCGGGCCCGAGGCGGGTGACGCGGCCACTGTGGTGAAATTGTTCCGAGTGGTTTTGCTGCTGCCGGTGGTGGTTTTGATCGCGCTGGGCTACCGCCAATGGAGCAAGCAGTCCGAGGCCTGCGGTACCGCGGCCCCGAGACCGCCTTTGGTGCCCGGCTTCTTGGTCGGCTTCTTGGCCATGGTGTTGTTGGCCAGTTCGGGTTGGGTGGCGGCAGAGGTGTCGAGCACGGTCCAAAGCGTGTCGCGTTGGTGCTTGGTCGTGGCGATTGGCGCGGCCGGTGTCAAAACCAGTTTGGGCGAGCTGGCCCAGTTGGGCTGGCAACCGGTCTTGATGCTGGCCACCGAGACCTTGGTGATCGCTGCCTTGGTGCTGGGCGCCCTGTTTTGGGGGCCACTGGGGGTCGTATGACGCCAACCTTGAGCCACCCAATGCTTGACAATGCTTGTGCGGTCATGCCCCCATCGGCTTTTGTCCAGGGCATTGATCCGCGCTGATCCACTTTTGAAAAGCCATTGCCCATGCTTTACCGCCAAGTCAAACGGCAACTGATCCAGGACATACAGACTGGCATGGCCGCGCCCGGCGCGGCACTGCCCAATGAGAAAGATTTGGCCCAACGCTTTCAGGTTTCGGTGGGCACGGTGCGGCGCGCCGTGGACGAGTTGGTGGCCGAGCACGTCCTGCTGCGCCAGCAGGGACGAGGCACTTTTGTTGGCAAGCTCGACCGCGAGCGCTTCATGTTCCAGTTTTTCAAAATCGCCGCGCGCGACGGCCAAAGCGAGTTCCCCGAAGTCAGGCTGCACAAATTTGTCAAATCAAGGGCCACGCAAATAGAAGCCCAAGCGTTGGGACTGCATGGCAGCCAATGGGTCTTCCGCATCGAGAATGTCCTTCACTTGCAAGGCCAGCCTGTGATCCATGATCGAATTGCCATCGCAGCAGCGATGTTCCCGGGTTTGAATCAAGCATCCTTCACGGCCCGGACCACCACGATTTACGGCCACTACCAGGCCGCGTTTGGCATCACCATTGTCTCAGCCGATGAGCGGGTGCGCGCAGAGGTGGTCTCGCCAGACAGCGCGAAGTTGCTGCAGTTGGACGAGGCCACGCCGGTGCTGCGCATCGACCGGGTGGCGCACACTTTCGACCGCCAGCCCGCCGAGTTTCGCACTTCGGTTGTGGACACCCGGCACTTTGACTACGTCTCGCGCATGCGAGAGATGGCATGAACACGCTGGCCACACACGCCCGAGAATTTGCGCAGACCCTCGCGCTGGAGGCCGCCCACATGATCCAGCAAGCGGCTGGCCAGCCACATGACGTCGAGTTCAAGTCGGCTGGCGACTGGTGCAGCGCCTTGGATCGCAGCATCGAAGAACACCTGAAGGCACGCATTGCCGAGCAGTATCCAGCGCATGGGTTTTTGGGTGAGGAAAGCGCCAAGAGTCAGATCAGCGATGGTTTGCTCTGGGTCATCGATCCGATCGATGGGAGCATGAATTTCCTACGAGGCTACCCACAGTACAGCGTGTCCATTGCACTCCTGTCAGATGGAGAGCCGATTGCGGCCTGCATTGTGGACCCCTGCCGTCAAGAAGTTTTCAGCGCAGCACGCCAACAAGGCGCCACGCTCAACGGCAAGCCTTTGCAAGTGGCAGACACAGACCGTTTGCAATTGGCCGTTGCAGCCACGGTATTTCCCAAACCCCGTGCTGCATCCTTGCCCGAATACTTGATCCAGTTCGACCGAGTCGTCTCCACAGTTTCCGGTGTCCGCCGCTCAGGCAGCATGGCACTCGAACTGGCGTACCTGGCGGCTGGCAGAGTCGATGTGTTTTGGTCCCATGACATGGGCAGCTGGGATGCCGCAGCCGGTGTGCTGCTGATCCGCGAAGCCGGGGGCGACGTGCTCACGTTGGACGGTTTGGTCTGGCACGCCTCGCGTCGCATCGCAGCGGCGACATCGGGACTGTCCAGCGCTTGGGCGGCGTTGCTGAACCCCACCGGGGGCTGATAGAGGTCTTTGCGAGGACTTTGCGTCCTCTGTGACGATTGAGCTTATCGGTGGGCTGGAGCCGCAACGCCCGGGCTCAAGCCAGCAAATTCATGTCCACCCGAATGTAGTCGCCACGGTAAGTCAGATCGGCCACATAAATCACCGTGCCGTCGGCGGCACACATCACCCGCCGGACCTCGGCCACGGGTGCGGACACCGAAATGTTCAGCGCGTTCGCTGCTTCTTCGCCAGCCGTGGAGATGGTCAAAATTTGCCGCGCTGAACCGATCTTGACGGCCTTCAGATCCATCAACACCGGGATGATGGTTTCGGTGCGAAAGCGCTTGGGGGCCAAGTTGAAAACACGTTCGTCGATGTAGGCCGAGATTACCGAGGTGAATTGGCGCTCGGTGGCGTGAATGCGGCGCAAAAATTTGTATCTGGGCGCGGCGATGCCGTCCTCTGAGGCCAAGGTGGGCTCGGCGAAACCTTCCTCCAAAGTGATCAAACGGGGCGACTGACGACGGTACAACTCAGCCAAGCCTTTCAAAGAGCTTTCCACCTGCATGCGGGGGTGAATTTCAGGTTGGCACAGGACAAACGTCCCCTGACCCTGTTTGGGTGCCAGCAAGCCCTCGGTTTTGAGCAGCTGCACGGACTGCCTGACCGTGATCAGACCCACACCAAAGCCCGTCGCCAAGGTCGGCAAGGTGGGGATTTTTTCACCAATCGGCCAAATACCCTTGACGATTCGCTCGCGCATCGCGTCTGCGACTTGCGCGTAAAGGGGGCTGGCACTGTGTTCAAAATATTTCGGCATGCTACGCAAACGCTTCCTAGGGTCTCCCCTAGGCAACGAAATCCCCCTATCTGATTAAAGTTAGCATGATAGAAGCACCAAGCTTTCGCCCTGCTTCAACTGTGCAAACTTTAACGGAAGATGCCATGCGTTCTCAGCCCAACATATTGTTCATCCAAGCCGACCAATTGGCCGCCAGCATCCTGCCTTGCTACGGCCACCCACTGGTCAAGACACCCCATCTGGACCGGTTGGCGGCCATGGGCACTGTGTTTGACAACGCCCACACACCCAACCCGATCTGTGCGTCTTCGCGCTTTGCCATGATGTCGGGGCAGTATTCCACCCGCATTGGGGCCTTTGACAACGCCTCTGAATTTCCCGCCTCGGTGCCCACATTGGCCCACTACCTTCGATCGCTGGGCTATGCCACCTGTTTGGCAGGCAAGATGCATTTTGTGGGCCCCGACCAATTGCATGGCTTTGAGGAACGGGTGACCACCGACATTTACCCTTCTGATTTTGGTTGGACCGCCAATTGGGAGAAAAAAATCGAGCCATATGCGCCCAGCCAAATGAGCATGCGGGGCGTTGTGGAGTCTGGTCTGTGCGTGCGCTCTTTGCAAATGGATTACGACGACGATGTGGCCCATCAGTCGGTGCAGTGGCTTTATGACCATGTCCGCCGTGCCGATGACAAGCCATTTTTTCTGCTCTCATCGTTCACCCACCCGCACAACCCATTCACCATCTCCAAAGCGTTTTGGGACCTTTACGACGATGCAGACATCGATATGCCCAGCGTGCCTCATGTGCCCTTTGAACAGCGCGACGCTTGGAGCCAGCGCTATTTCAAATTGATCCGTCAAGACGAGCACCATGTCACTGAGGCCCACATCCGCTCAGCGCGCCACGCCTACTTTGGCATGGTCAGCTACCTTGACAGCAAAGTCGGGATGTTGTTAGACACCCTCGAGAAGATCAACGCCATCGACGACACCGTCATCGTCTTCACAGCCGACCATGGCGAAATGTTGGGCGAGAGAGGCATGTGGTACAAGTTCAATCCCTATCAAAACGCCATCAGGGTGCCCTTGATGATCAGCGCGCCAGGGGCCCGATCAGGGCATCGGGTGAGCGCCAATTGCAGCTTGGTGGACATGCTGCCCACCTTGCTGGATCTGGCCACGCACCAGCACGCGCCGCCGTTGGTCGACCATTGCGATGGCCGCAGCCTCTACGCTTGGTTGCATGGCACAGACCCCGCTTGGCAAGATGAGACTCTGGTGGAGTTCACCAGCGAAGGGGTGCACGCACCGGCCTTCATTTTGCGCAAAGGCCACTACAAATACATCTACTGCGAAGGCGATCCAGGCCTGTTGTTTGACCTGCAAAATGACCCCTTGGAATTGCACAACCTGTGCCAAGCGCCTGAATTTGCAGCCCTGGCCCAAGCGTTGGTGAGTGAGATTGAGACACGATTCAACCCCGCTCAGGTCAAAAGCGAGGTCATGGCCAGCCAACGCCGCCGCCTGTTTTTGAACAACACGCTGCTCAAGGGGCAACACACCAGTTGGGACTACCAAGTCCACAAAGACGCCAGCAAGCAGTATGTGCGCAGTTCAGCCTCGACCAGCACCACCGCGACGAAAGCCAAAGCGCGCTTCCCCTATGTGCCCACCGCGGCACCAGACACGCCGAGACAGCCCAAGCCCTGAAACTTTTGTCGACCTCTTCGAACCCCAACCCCGAAAGGAATTCCAGTGAACAAGCTTCTGCGTGCTCTGACCCTCAGCTTTTTGGGCCTTGTGCTGGGTGCAACGCATCTCCAGGCTCAAACCTACCCCAACAAACCGGTGCGCTTGGTGGTTCCTTTTCCGGCTGGGGGCATTGTCGACATCTTGACCCGAGCGGTGACTGAAAAAGTGGCCTCCAATTGGGGGGTGCCCATCATCGTGGAAGCCAAACCTGGGGCGGGGGCCTTGATCGGCACAGAGGCAGTGGCCAATGCGCCGGCAGATGGCTACACCTTTTTGGCGGCAACCATCACCACCTCCGTCGGTCCCTTGATCAACCCCCAATTCAAGTACGACCTGCGCAAAGACTTTGTGGCGGTGGCCCTGTTTGCCACCGCCCCGAACATGGTCGTCGTCCCACCTTCACTGCCGGTTTCGAGCATGGCGGAGTTGGTGGATCTGGCGCGAAGAAACCCGGGAAAACTCAACTACGCGCACACGGGGGTGGGTTCCACCAACCATTTGCCGGTGGAATTCTTGAAGTTTTCGCGCCAACTGTTCATTGTCCCCATCACCTACAGGGGCCAACCACAGGCCATCACGGATGTGCTGGCCGGCCAAATTCAACTGTTTGTGGCCGCCCCGGCCTTGCTGGCACCCCATGTCAAAGCGGGCAAACTCAAAGCCATTGCGGTGACCTCGTCCAAACGCTTGGAGGACACCCCCCAAGTGCCCACCTTGTTGGAGTCTGGCCATGGCGATGTGCAGGGCGGTTCAGGTTGGTTTGGCATCGTTGCCCCTGCTGGCACCCCTGCGGCCATCGTCAAACGCTTCAACGAGGAAATCAATGCCGCGCTGAAAGCGCCAGAGGTCATTGAGCGTTTGCGAAAAGCCTATGCATTTCCAGAAACCGGCACCCCAGAGGAATTCACAAAATTCCTCAACGAAGAAGGTGCGCGATGGAGCAAATTAGTGAAAGAAGCGAACCTCAAACTGGAGTAAATACAGCTTCTTGCATGTCATTGTGAACCAGCAAATTGCCCAGGCTGTACTTTGGATCGTACCCATAGTCACAGCAGAATTTTTCTCAAAAAAGGGCAATTTTCTAGATCATCAGACGGGTCGAGTTGATGGGCCAATAACTCAGGGACTTGGCATTGGCAGCCAAGCCAAGGCCAGGCTGATGCCAACAGCGGCCATCCCTGTTGACACAGCAACAGCGGCGGTGACCGTATCCTCTTCTTTTTGATAGCGCTGCGAAAACAAAAAACCATTGGCTCCCATCGGCAAGGCAGCAACAACCACCATCACCGACAAGGGCAAACCGCGCAATCCGAAAGACCATGCAACAACCAACATCAGCAGAGGGTGCAAGACTGTTTTGACCAGCGATAAACGGAAAACTTTCGCAAGGTTCCGGCCCATGTGGGTTTGCGACAAGGTAATGCCTACCAGCAACAAAGCGATGGGTACAAAAGCGTTTCCAAGCAACTGCAACGGTTTGTCGACAACTGGGTGCAGGCCCCACCCAGTCTGCGCGTACAACAAGCCCACCAAAATGGGCAATGGCACAGGGTGCAGCAAGGCACTGCGGATCGCCTGAAAGGCTGTTCGCCATAAATGCTTGGAATGACCTGAAGCCATTTGTTGTTCGCGGGCCATCTGCAACTCCAAAATCAAGGTGGCCAAGGTCAACAAAACCAAAGCGTGCACAGAGACCAAAGTCAGCAGCAAAACCTGACCCGCCTGACCGTAAGCCAATCCGATCAAAGGCACACCAATCATCAATGTGTTGCTGAAAATACCGGCCAAGGCCAAAACCGTTGCACTGGCGTTACGCCCGTAGAAAAAAATCAAGATGAAGAACAGCAGCACGGTCACAGCCAAATACTGCACCACAGGTTCAAAATCGAGCTGCCCAAGGTGAACCTGGCTCATGGTGCGAAACAGCATCGCTTGGGTCAGCACAAGAAACACGAGGTTCGACAAATCGCGCACCGATTCGGTCTGCACCAGTTTGGCTTTGCCCGCCACAAAGCCGATCAGAATCAGCAACACCACGGGCAAGAGGGATGACAGGACTGGATGATCAAGGTTCATCGCTTGATTATCCCGGCCTCCCGGAGGCCTTCAGCAACGGAAACCACGTAGCGCCGTCACTTTGGGCGAGGTCGTGCAGGCCATCAAAACCCAGCCTGAACACCCAGCTTGAAGCTGCGTCCAGGCAAGGGGGATTTGCCAAAGGCGGTGCTGGTGAGGATGGAACTGGCGCTGTAGGCCAGCTGGTCGGTGAGGTTGTCGATGCGGGCAAACCAGTCAAAGAGCTTGCCGTCCTGCTTTTGCCTGTACGACACGCTGGCGTTGACGAGGGTGTAAGCGCCTGTGGCCACGCTGCCCGTGGGCACGCGGTTTTGCGCGGCGTGCCAGTCGGCGCCGAGCTTGGCGCCCCAGGGGCCTTGGGCATAGGCCAGCGTGGCCCCCATGCGCAGCGGCGCGATGCGGGGCAAGGGCTCGCCCGTGCTGTCGTTGCGGGCGCGCACGCTGTCGGCTCGCCACTCCAGGTCCAACGTAGCGGTGTTTTGCCACAGGCGCTGGCGGCCATTGGCTTCGAGCCCCCGAAAGCTGGCTTTCACACCCCGATAGGTTTGCTCTGCCAAGCTGCCCTGCACTTGCCCCGTGGCGAGCAGGGCAATGAAGTTGTCAAAGTCGCTGGCAAAAGCGGTGATGCCCATGCGGTTGGGGCCAGCCTTCCACTCCAGCCCTGCGTCCAGGCTTTTGGATTTTTCCAGTCCCAGCTGGCTGGAGCCGACTTCCCAGGCGTGCGTGGCCAGATGCGGGCCGTTGGCAAAGAGTTCATAGTCTTTGGGCGCGCGCTGTGTTACCGCGGCATTGCTCGTCAATCGCCAGGCGGGTGCGAGCTGCACCAGCGCGCCAGCGGCCAGGCTCCAGGGTGCGAATTGGCGCGCACCCACTTCGAATCGGCTCAAAGACGGGTTGCCCAGCGACGCCACATGCACCGACTCCCAGCGTGCCCCCGCATTGAACTGCCCCCAAAAGGTTGGCAAGACTTCGTGCACAAACAAAGCACGGCTGCGGGTGAGGCTGAACGGGGCAAAGGCTTCGTCCCCCACCGCCGAAAAGCGCCCCGACTCCAGTTGCGCCCCCACCAGACCCTGCCACCCGAGCAGCTCGCGGTGACGCGCTTCCACGCGCAGGTCGTGCCCTTGGTTGGCGAACACGGTGCCTGGGGCCCCGTTGTCAAACTCGGTGTGTCGGTAGTCGGTGTGGCTCATCCGGCCTTTGACACTTTCAAACCAGCCGGGCAACTGGCGCACCTGGCCTTCGAGCGCATACCGCGTGGTCTTCATGCCGATCGTCACCCGGTCTTCGGCCACGGTGCCGTAGTCGCTTTGGTAGGTGTTGACCGAGGCCCCCAGATAACCGTGGTCCCAGAAAGTGCTGGCACCGATGGCGCCGCCCCAAGAGTGGCTGGCCGAGTTGCAGATGCGCGGCGCATACAGCGTCTCGCCTGTTTTGTCGCAGGCCAGTGTGACCGGCACACGCACAAAGCCTGTGTGGCGGTCAAAACCGTCCACATGCCAGGCCCAGCGCTCGTTGCCGGACTCGAGCAAACCCGCCACGCTGCGCTCGTTGTTGCCGGTGGCCCCTTGCAGCTGCGCTTTGCCCGACAGCCCCGACAAAGGCTCGCGCGGGATGCGGTTGTCGATCACATTGACCACGCCACCCACAGCGCTGCCGCCGTATTGCAAAGCGGCCGGGCCGCGCAGCACCTCGATGCGCTCGGTCGACAACACATCGAGCGGCACCGCATGGTCAAAACTCAGCGCCGAGGCGTCCACGCTGGACGCGCTGTTGTTGAGCACCCGGATGCGGTCACCGTCCAGCCCCCGGATGATGGGGCGGCTGGCGTTGGGGCCAAAATAAGTGCTCGACACGCCGGGCAAGCCGCTCAGGGTCTCACCCAAGGTGCTTTGTCCGCGCTCGATCAGCTCGCTGCGTCCGAGCACACTGGCAGGCACCGAAGTCTGCTCACGCCCCAGCGGGTTGCCGGTGATGATGATTTCGCTGGCCGTGGTTTGCGCCATGGCCGAGCACAGGGCGCAAGCGCATGCCAGTGGCAACAATTTGAAAAAGGTGTGCATGGTCTGGATTTGAAAAACAAGAACTCGTCTGAAGCCCCGGCAAACGCCAAGCGATCAGACAGCGGTCTGGGTTCAAATCCAGTGGGGCGGGGCTCGGGCTTGCGGGGTCCAGTCGGCTCGCGCAAGCGGATCAAGGTGCGCCACGCCAGCGGGCGCAGCTGCAGGCAGGGGCAAAAAAACAGCCTGCACAGGCCAAGGACTCAGGCCGCTCGCGTGGCCCAAATGGTCAAGCACCTGGCACAGTGCCGAACCTTGGGCATGGCCATCGTCTGTGGTAATCGGTGCAGAAAACACCGTGGCAACCGCCGCGGGAGCGCCAAGCGCCAGCCTCAGCGGGTGCGCGATGCCATGCCACTGTCCCCAGATGGTCGCCCACAAGAGCGCAACCACCAGCCAAAGTGCAGGCAGCGCACGCCAAAGCGCAAGCAAAGGGAATGACAAACGGGAAAACATCAACACCATTGGAACATCAAACCGATGACAAGACGATGAACCACCGATTCCTTGAGCTGCGCTGGCCTCAGTCACGCACCAAGCGGGCAAAGGTCTTGCGGAACTTGGCCACTTTGGGCGCGGCCACCGCCATGCAGTAGCCCTGGTGTGGGTTGCGCTCGAAAAAATCCTGGTGATAAGCCTCAGCGGCACTGTAGTTGGCCTGCGGCAGCACCTCGGTCACCGTGGGTAGGCCAAAGGCCTGCTCTGCGTTCAGCTCGGCCAAGAGGTCCTGCGCCACCTGCTGCTGCTCCGACGTGGTGAAATAAATACCACTGCGGTATTGCGTGCCCACATCGTTGCCTTGGCGGTTCAGCGTGGTCGGATCGTGGATGACGAAGAAGATTTCGAGCAGCTCGCGGGTGCTGACTTGCGCCGGATCGTATTGCAGCTTGACGACTTCGTTGTGGCCCGTGGTGCCTGAGCAGACCTGCTCGTACGTGGGGTTCAGCGCATGGCCGTTGCTGTAGCCGGACTCCACATCCAGCACGCCGCGCACCTGCACGTACACCGCCTCGGTGCACCAAAAGCACCCGCCGCCCAACACCAATGTCTCGGTCATGTCATTTCCCTTGCGTTGTGGAGTTGGCGATTATCCGGCTGGGGCGAAATCGGCGCTGACCGTTTGCACGAAATCCTTGAGCGCCATCTGGTCGCGGCCACTGCGCCACAGGCAGCGCGTGTCGTAGCGCACATCGGCCTGGGCCAGCGGCACAAAGGCCACCCCGGCCAAAGCTGACTTTTGCAAAGCCTGCGGCACCAGTGCCACGCCCTGCCCCTGCGACACCAGCGACACCACGCTCAGCCAGTGGCGCAGCTCGTGCACCGCCGGGGGCAACCAGCCGGCCTGCTCGCACTCGCTCAGGATCTGGGCATGGTAGTCGGGCGACACCGTGCGCGAAACCACCACCAGCGCCTCGCCGCGCAACTGGTCCAACCCGACAACCCCAGCACGCGCCAGCGGGTGCGCCAGCGGCAGGCAGGCCACCAGCGGCTGGCTCACCACCAGCACCTGCTCAAAGCCCGGCGGCACACGGGGGGTGTGGACAAAACCCACGTCCAGCCGATCGCGCACCAGCTCCGACAGCTGCTCGCTGGAGCTGAGCTCCAGCAGCACCAGCTTCAGGCGCGGGTGGCTGGCCTGAAAACGGCTGAGCAGCTGTGGCAAACCGCAATACAACATGGTCCCGGCAAAACCGATGTGCAGCTCGCCCGACTGCCCTTCGGCCACCTCGCGGGCCTCCCGGGCGGCGTCGCTCGCTTGCGCCAAGAGCGCACGGGCGGCGGGCACAAAGGCTTGGCCTGCGGCGGTGAGCTGCACCCCCCGGCTGTTGCGGGTAAAGAGCTGCGCGCCCACAGACGCTTCGAGCTGCTGGATGTTGAGCGACAGCGGCGGCTGCGAGATCGACAGCCGCTGGGCCGCCCGTCCAAAGTGCAGCTCCTCGGCCAAGGCCAGAAAATAACGGAGGTGACGGAATTCCATGTATTAAAAAATTATATTGATGCATCCATAATCAATATTAGACAGCTATTCATGCCACCCTGACAATCGGGCTCAAGACTTTTTCACGGAGACACCCGCATGGCCACCCCCAAAAACACCTTCAACTGGGAAGACCCCTTTCACCTCAGCGCCCAATTGAGCGATGACGAGCGCCAAGTCAGCGAAGCCGCCCGCGCCTACTGCCAGGACCGCCTGCTGCCCCGCGTCAAAGACGCTTTTCTGAATGAAACCACCGACCGCGCCATCTTCTCTGAGATGGGCGAGCTGGGCCTGTTGGGCGCAACCATCCCCGAGCAATACGGCGGCGCGGGCCTCAACTACGTCTGCTACGGCCTGGTCGCTCGCGAAGTCGAGCGCGTGGACTCGGGCTACCGTTCCATGATGAGCGTGCAGTCTTCTTTGGTGATGGTGCCGATCAACGACTTCGGCAGCGAAGCGCAAAAGCAAAAGTACCTGCCCAAGCTGGCGCGTGGCGAGTGGGTCGGCTGCTTTGGCCTGACCGAACCCAACCACGGCTCCGACCCCGGCAGCATGATCACCCGCGCCAAGAAAGTGCCCGGCGGTTTTAGCCTGTCCGGCGCCAAGATGTGGATCACCAACAGCCCCATCGCCGACGTGTTCGTGGTCTGGGCCAAGGACGACGAAGGCGCCATCCGCGGCTTCATCCTCGAAAAAGGCTGGAAAGGCCTGTCGGCCCCCGCCGTGCACGGCAAGGTCGGCCTGCGTGCCTCCATCACCGGCGAGATCGTCATGGACGAAGTGTTCTGCCCTGAAGAAAACGCCTTCCCCGAAGTGCGTGGCTTGAAAGGCCCCTTCACTTGCCTCAACAGCGCACGTTACGGCATCGCCTGGGGCGCTCTGGGCGCCGCAGAAGACTGCTACTTCCGCGCCCGCCAGTACGTGATGGACCGCCAGCAGTTTGGCCGTCCCTTGGCCGCCAACCAGCTGATCCAGAAAAAACTGGCCGACATGCTGACCGAAATCAGCCTGGGCCTGCAAGGCTGCCTGCGCCTGGGCCGCATGAAGGACGAAGGCACCGCCTCGGTCGACCTGACCTCCATCCTCAAGCGCAACAGCTGCGGCAAGGCGCTCGACATCGCTCGCCTGGCCCGCGACATGATGGGCGGCAACGGCATCAGCGCCGAATACGGCGTGGCCCGCCACCTGGTGAACCTGGAAGTGGTCAACACCTACGAAGGCACGCACGATGTGCACGCCCTGATTTTGGGACGCGCCATCACGGGGATTGCGGCGTTCTCGAACTGAGCACAACTACCCAGGTCAGGTTGTTAGCCTGACCAGGGTTTCTCATGTCGGGCTGATTTCCAGCAGCCCTTGCCCATTCATCTCCACCCGCCTCTGCGCACTGGCAATCGTCTCCGGCCGGTGCGCGATCACGATGCGCGTGAGCGGCATCTGGGCCAGCACCGCATTGACCGCCTGCTCGTTGCCAATGTCCAGGTGGCTGGTGGCTTCGTCCAGTGCCAACACAGACGGCTTCTTGTACAGCGCCCGCGCCAGCAGCAAGCGCTGCTTTTGCCCGCCGCTCAAGCCCGAACCCAGCTCACCCACCAGCGTCTGGTAGCCCATGGGCATGCGCACAATGTCCTGGTGCAGCTGCGCCAACTGGCCGCACACCTCGATGCGCTGCTGGTCGGGGGCCATGTCAAAGAAAGCGATGTTGTCGGCAATGCTGCCGGTGAGCAGCACGTCTTCTTGCATCACCGTGCCCACCTTGCGCCGCACATTGGCCATGCCCAGCTGGCGCACGGGCACACCGCCATACAAAACTTCACCTTCGACCGGCTGCAGCAAACCCAGCATGACCTTGAGCAAGGTGGTTTTGCCGCAACCGCTGGGGCCGGTGATGGCCACGTTCTCGCCTGCTGCAATCTGCAGGTTGGCGTTCTTCAAAATCCACGGCTCACCTTCACCGTAGCGAAAGCTCACATTGCGCAACTCCAAGCTGGGCTGCAAATGGGCCAGATCGTGCTCTGGCAAATCGCCTTGCGGGCTGTCTTGCTCGGGCGGGGTCAAGGCAATGTCGGCCAGGCGTTCACTGTGCAGGCCCAGCATCTTGAGGTCAATGCCGTGGTTGATGAGCGCGCTGATGCGCCCGGTGAACTGCCCCTTGTAGCTGATGAAGGCCATCAACATGCCCACGGTGAACACCGCTGTGCCACTGCCCGGACCTTGCGAAGCCAAAATCGCCTTGGCCCCCAGCCAAAACACCAAGAGGTTTTCCACCCCAAAGATGAAGGTGTTGACCACCGTGAAGCCGATGTTCATCTTGGCGGTGCGGATGTCGCGGTTCATCACCTCCACGATCAGGCTCTGCCAGCGGGCGCGGCGCTCCTGCTCGCGGCCAAAGAGCTTGAGCGGCGTCATGGCCCGCAGGGTCTCGATGAAATGGCTGCGCTCTTGCCCAGCCAACACCAAACGCTCGGCTGCCGCGTTGCGAAACGGCACAAAACTGGCCCAACGCACCAGGCCATACAGCACAGCTGCCGCCACCACCACACCCGACAAGGTGGGCGAGTACAAAAACATCATCACCAGCGCAGCCAGGGTCATGACCCCGTCCAGCAGCGCTTCGATCATGGCGTTGGTGAGCGTGCGCTGAATGTCGTGCACCGCCCCAAAGCGCGAGGAAATGTCGCCCAAGTGCCGCTGCTCAAACCAGCTCACAGGCAAACGCACCAGATGGGCAAACACATTGCCCAGCCACTGCAAGCTGAGTGTTTGCCCCAGCACCATGACCAGCCAGCTGCGGGCCAGAGACAAGGCCGTCTGAATGACTAGGACCAAGGCAAACCCCCAGACCAAGACAGACAACAACTCCTGATCGCCCGAGGTGAGCACATCGTCCACCACCATCTGGTTGAACAAGGGGGCGACGATGGCAAACAACTCCAGCACCACCGCGATGGCAATGATCTGCAAGGCCGAGCGACCCAAGCCCTGCACCCGCCCGGTGAGCTGGGACAGCCGCAGCCGCGGTGCCTGAACCTGAGGGGTAAAACTGGCCAGCGGTGACAACTCCAAAGCTACGCCCGTGAAATGGCGTGATACCTCGGACAAAGACAAATGCCGCTCGCCCACGGCTGGGTCCAGCACCACCACCTGCTTGCGCCCCACCTTGTGCAGGACGACAAAATGGTTCAAATCCCAATGCAGGATGCACGGCAGGGCCAATTGGCCCAGCTCATCCAAATCCAAGCGCAAGGGCCGGGCACTGAACCCCAAGGCAGCGCTGTACGACATCAGCTGCTTGAGGTTGGCGCCTTTGAGCGATTGAGGAAAACGTTGGCGCAGATCGGCCAGACTCAGCGACTGGCCATGGGCCGAGGCCACCATGGCGATGCAAGCCAAGCCGCATTCGGCGACTTGTGATTGGAGGATAACTCTCAATTTGTTTAAA
>CAIJQQ010000006.1 GCA_903822825.1 uncultured Burkholderiales bacterium
CAGCAGTTGGACTTTCACGTCTTTCAAGCTTTTCACGTCGCTTCCTCCAAGCGTTTCAATGCGGTTTCAATCGCGCTTCGTGGTGTGGTCTGCGTCTTTTTTATAAACACATGCAGCACCAGCAAAGTGCGCCCCTGCACGGCTGCGTAAACGGCACGGGCAATGCCATCGCGGCCCGTCATGCGCATTTCCCACAGCTTGCTTTCCAGTGGCCGTATGTGCGGCAAGCCCACACGCTGCGGTCCTAGCTCTTCCAGCATTTCACCGATGTGCAAAAACCGGGCTTGCATGTCGGCGGGGATGGTCTGCAATTCACGCTCTGCCAGTGGATGCAGGGTCACAGTCCACTGGAGTTCGAGTATAGCCTTTTTGCTATCTTTTGGCTTTTTCATGCAGCTCCCCTAGGTCTCGCTTTATCCATGCTTTGTCAGCATGTAGGCATTTTTTATGCGTTAGCTTAGCGTGACATTTGCCGCAATAGCAATCCCTGAGTCAGGCCTGTTTACCCACCTCATGCGCCGTACGATAGCCCCCCACCCCCTTCACATAAGCCAGCAACTCCACAAAAAACGAATGCCTGCACAGCGTGGACGAATCGCCCACCAGCAGCAGCTTGCGCCGTGCGCGGGTCATGCCCACGTTCATGCGGCGAATGTCCGACAGGAATCCGATCTCGCCTTGGGGGTTGCTGCGCGTCAAGGTGATGGCGATGATGTCGCGCTCTTGGCCCTGAAACGAATCGACGGTGCCCACGCTGAGCCTGCGTTGCAGCAGCAAGTCATTGAGCACAGCGCTGTCTTCGAGGGCGTCTTTCAAATAGTTGATTTGGGCGCGGTACGGTGCAATGACGCCAATGGTCAGCGGGCGCTGATCTGGGTCGGTGGGATCGCAGGGTGCCTGCAGTGGGGCCAGCAGCTGCGCCAGGCGCGCCAGCAGCAAGTGGGCTTCTTCGGGGTTGGCGGTTGAACGGCTTTCGGGGATGGCCAGTTCTTGGTAGCCGCAGCCCGCCGTGTCGATGAATTCCACGGGCAGGTCGGGTGCAAAACGTGGGTCATTAAAGCGCGGGGCATTAAAGCGTGGGTCATAAGCGGCCAAGTCGGCATGGTGCACGCTGGGGTGTGCCACCAGCTGGCCGCCATAAAACTTCTCGGAGCTGAAGCCCATGATGTGCGCGTGCATGCGGTATTGCACCTTCAGCATGCGGGCCGTGTTGGGTTGGCGCTGGATGCATTTTTCAAACAAGGTTTCGCGCAGGCCTTCGCGGGCGGCTTTTTCACTTTTCACGGTGGGCGGCAGCTGGTGGTGGTCGCCCGCCAGCACCAAGCGCTGGCCCTTGGCAATGGGAATCCAGCAACCCGGCTCCAAGGCCTGGGCGGCTTCGTCGATGAAGACCGTCTCAAAGCCCAGGTGGCGAATGGCGCGGTTGCTGGCGCCCACCAGCGTGCAGGTGATGACCTGCACCGATTCGAGCACGTCCTCGGTCATGAAGCGCTCCAAATCGTCGGCGGCTTGGCGCAGCGTGCGGGCTTCATCCTTAAGCCATTGGCGGCGCTGTCGCTCTTCAAAACCAAAGTTGCGCACGCGTTCGCTGGCAGCCTCTCGGTGCTGTTCAGCGGTTTGGCGCATCGCGTGCATCTTGGCGTAGCTGGCATGGGCCATCACCCCGGCGTCCAGCGTGTGCTTGAGCAGCAGGTCCGACACGCGGCTGGGGTTGCCCAGGCGGATCACATTCACACCGCGCTCGGCCAGCTTTTCGGTCAGCAGGTCCACGGCAGTGTTGGAGGGGGCGCACACCAGCACGCGCCGCTCGCGCCGAATGGTTTCCAAAATGGCTTGCACCAGCGTGGTGGTTTTGCCCGTGCCCGGTGGGCCGTGGATGATGGCCACGTCTTGCGCCGTGACCACATGGCGCACAGCGGCCAGCTGCGAGTCGTTGAGGGCACTGGGGTAAAACAGGTCGTCGGCTTGGGGCTCGCGAAAGCGGGCGGGCCGTGCGCCCAGCAGCACGTCGCGCAGCTCGGCCAAGCGGTTGCCGTGTGCTGCCATGACCGCACTCAGGGCTTGGTTCATCTCGCGGTAGCTGACCTCGTCAAAGGTCAGGTCAATGCCGAGCGTGCTGCCGTTTAAGGTGCTGCCGTTCAGAGTGCTGCCGTTGAGGGTGCTGCCGTCCAGCACCCAGTCGGGCAGCGCTTCTTTGGTGGTGGCCAACAGCAGCTTGTTGCGCCGCACGCGGGTCACCACGCCGCTGACCACGGGCCGATCTGATGCCGAATGTGTGCCCGAATAGCCGGGCGCACTGCTGAACAGCGCCGCAGCCGCCCCCACCTGGAACAAATGCAGGCCTTGCCGATGCGCCGGGCGCTCCAGCTCCAGCACCACCTTGCCCCCAAAACCAATGTCTTCTTGGGTGATGGTGACGGGGTACCAGGTCAGGCCACGCCGGCGCCGCTCTTTAATGCTGGCACTGGCGTTTTTGAGCTTGAACTGCGCCTGGTCTTCCTGTTGCTCCAGCTGCATGAGCGCACGCACATGGCGTAACTCGTGCTGAACAGCATCTTGAACGGGGCTAGGGGCGGTGGGGGTCTGGTCAGCCAATGGCACAGACCCGTCAGCCTGATTCACTGCCGCGCCGTGCGCACATTGGGCGGCACAGCGCCCGGTGCGCTGGTGCGCCAGGGGTTGATGTCCAAGCCCCCGCGCCGGGTGTAACGGGCATAGACCGCGAGCTTGGTCGGTTGGCATCGCGTCCAGATGTCCATGAAGATGCGCTCGACGCATTGCTCATGAAACTCGTTGTGGTTGCGATAGCTCACGATGTATTGCAGCAAGCCCGCTTGCTCGATCTGTGGGCCGCTGTAGGTGATCTGCACGCTGCCCCAATCGGGCTGGCCCGTCACCAGGCAATTGCTTTTGAGCAGGTGGCTGACCAAAGTTTCGGTGACGGGCTGCTCTTGGGCATTGGCGTTCAGCAGGTCCGGCGCGGGCTCATAACGCGTGCACTCAATGTCCATGCGGTCGAGGTTCAGGCCGTCGAGTTCGTGCACGGGTTCGGCGTCAAATTGCTCTTGCAACAGCAGCTTCACGCCCACGCTGGCCTGCATGGCGCCTCCGTGCCAGATGGCCGCGCTGATGTCGCGGCGGATCATGTCGCGCACCACATCGGCGCTCTCCAGCCGTGTGTTGTTGAAGCTGTTGAGGTACAGCTTGAAGGACTTGCTCTCGACGATGTGCGTGCTTTCGGCGGGCACGGTGATGTGTGCCAGCGCCACTTGGGGCTTGCCTTTGGCATTGAGCCAGGACAACTCAAAGGCCGTCCACAAGTCTGCCCCGAAAAACACCGGCTGGCCGGTGACACCGATTTCAGCGCGTTTGGTGGCGCGGGGAATCGGGAACAGCAAACTGGCGTCGTACTGGTCCACGTAGGCGCTGGACTTGCCCAGTTGGGATTGCTCAGGCGCGTTATTGAAATCGCTCATGCCTGCACCTTGCGACGAAAAACCAAACGGTCCGGCTCAGACACTTGGGGATCGCAGGCGTAACCCTCCAGATCAAAGCCCAGCAAGCCTTCGGGGTGGATGAGCCTGTTCTGAATGGCAAACCGCGCCATCAAGCCCCGCGCCCGCTTGGCGTTGAAGCTGATGATCTTGTACTTGCCGCCTTTGAAGTCTTCAAACACGCATTCGATCACACGGGCCTTGAGGGTTTTGCGGTCCACCGACTTGAAATACTCTTGCGAGGCCAGGTTGACGATGACGGGGGTTTTGTCCTTGACCAACTGGGCGTTCAGGTACTCGGCAATTTGCGCCCCCCAGAACTTGTAGAGGTTACTGCCCTTGTCGGTCTGTAGCGTGGTGCCCATTTCCAGGCGGTAAGGCTGCATCCAGTCCAGCGGGCGCAGCACGCCATACAAACCACTCAAAATGCCCACATGGGTTTGCGCCCAGTCCAGGTCTTGCGGCGACAAGGTCTTGGCATCCAGCCCTTCGTACACATCGCCATTGAAGGCCAGCACGGCCTGCTTGGAATTCTTGGCAGTGAACTTTGGAGCCCAAGCCTCGTAACGGGCCACATTCAGCGCCGACAGCGCGTCTGACAGGTCCATCAACTCGGCGATTTGCTGGGGGGACTTTTGGCGCAGCACCTCAATGAGGGCCTGCGATTGCGGCACGAACTGCGGCAGCGTGTGGGGCACGCCCGCAGCGGGGGGTTCGTAGTCCAGAGATTTGGCGGGTGACAATAAGAACAACATGCTCGACATCCTTTTCATGGACGATTATCTCGCCATCGTCAACAAGCCCGCTGGCTGGCTGGTGCATCGCACCCCGTTGGACAAGGGAGAAACCCGCTTCGTGCTGCAAACCCTGCGCGACCAAATTGGGCAACACGTTTGGCCCGTGCACCGCTTGGACAAAGGCACCAGCGGCGTGCTGTTGTTTGCGCTGGATGCCGACACGGCGCGCACCCTGGGCCAAGCCTTTGAAAGTGGCCAAGGCCTGCAAAAAACCTACCGCGCCGTGGTGCGCGGCTGGCCTTTGCCTGAGGGTCTGATCGACCACCCCTTGAAACGCATGCCTGACGACATGCGCACCGAGCGCCTGGAAGTGCAGCCCGCCCAAAGCCGCTTTGCCACATTGCGCCACTTTGAGCTGCCGCTGCCCCAGCAGGGCTTTGCCAGCACTCGATGCGCCGAAGTGACACTGGAACCACTGACAGGCCGCCGCCACCAGCTGCGCCGCCACATGAAGCACATCGCCCATCCGATCATCGGCGACGCCACCCATGGCAAAGGGCCGCTCAACCGGGCGGTGGCTGATTTGGTTGGCTTGCAGCGGCTGTGGTTGCATGCGGAAAGTCTGGAATTGCCTCACCCGGTCAGCGGGCAGCGGCTGCATTTGGCATCGCCCCTGCCCAGCGAGTGGGAACTTTGGAATTCTTTTAAAGAGCACACACCCGGCTGAATTCAGAAAACCTTCGCGACGGGGGCGGCGCTCCTACTCTGAAAAGGCACTGGGCTTTGTAGGAGCCCCGCCCTCGGGGCGAAGGGTGGTGGTGCGCAAGGGTTTTAGCGACGGGGGCGGCGCTCCTGCACAGGGAATGTCAACAGGTCAGGTGCCGCTGTCACCCAACGGATAAGCATCTGCTTGGTTTTCCATAAGATGCCACACCGACCGGCCATTGCCTTTAAAGCTTCAACACACGACGACAACAAACCCCATGAGCCTGCTTTTCACGCCTTTCACCTTCGATGCCCCTTCAGGCCCCCTCACCTTGCCCAACCGCATCGTGGTGGCCCCCATGTGCCAATACTCGGCCGACAACGGCCAAGCCACCGATTGGCACCTGACGCATTGGACCAACCTGCTCAACAGCGGCGCGGGCCTGTTCACCATCGAAGCCACCGCCGTGTCGGCCGTGGGCCGCATCAGCCCTGGTTGCCTCGGCCTGTGGGACGACGCGACGCAAGCGGCTTTGGCCGACAAACTGAACCGCGCCCGCAGTCTTGCCCCGCACATGCCTGTGTGCATCCAAATCAGCCACGCGGGCCGCAAGGCTTCGAGCGCTTGTCCTTGGGACGGCGGCATGTTGATCGCCCCCGAAAACGGCGGCTGGCAAACAGTGGCCCCCAGCGCCCTGCCCCACTTGCCCCAAGAAGCCGCGCCCACCGAACTGAGCCTGGCAGACATCGCACAAATCAAGGCAGACTTTGTGAACACCGCCCGGCGCAGCCACGAACTGGGCATCGAGGCGGTGGAATTGCACGCCGCGCACGGCTATTTGCTGCACCAATTCTTGTCGCCCATCTCCAACCAGCGCACCGACGCCTATGGCGGCTCTTTTGAAAACCGCATTCGCTTTCCGATGGAAGTGTTCAAGGCGGTGCGCGAAGCCTTTGGCGGCACGCTGGGCATGCGCATCTCGGGCACCGACTGGGTCGATGGCGGCTGGACCATCGAAGAAACTGCAGCCTTGTCCGCGCAGCTCAAAAAAGCCGGAGCACAGTTCGTGCACATCTCATCAGGCGGCGTGTCACCTTTGCAAAAAATCACCTTAGGGCCAGAGTACCAAGTGCACTTGGCCAAAGCCGTCAAAGCCGCCTCGGACTTGACGACCATCGCCGTGGGTCTGATCACCGAGCCCGCGCAGGCCGAAGCCGTGCTGCAACGCGGCGACGCTGACTTGGTGGCGCTGGCCCGCTCTTTCCTCTACAAGCCCCGCTGGGGCTGGGAAGCGGCTGTGGCCTTGGGCGGCACCGTGAATGCCCAACACCAGTACTGGCGCAGCCTACCGCGCGAAGCCAAAAACATTTTTGCAGATGCCAAGATCGGCATGCGTTGAACTGAAGGATGAACACCATGAAACACTTCACTCGCCTCACCCTGACCGCCGTTTTGGCACTGGCCGCGCCCTTGGCTGTGCTGGCACAAACGTTTCCCAGCAAACCCATCAGCCTGATCGTGCCCAACCCGCCCGGCGGCTTGGTGGACACGTCGGCACGTCTGGTGGCAGAGCCATTGGCCAGGTTGATCGGGCAGTCGGTGGTGGTGGACAACAAGCCCGGTGCCAGCGGCAACCTGGCCTACCAGACGGTGGCGCGCGGCGCCAAGGACGGTCACACCTTACTGGTGTCGTATTCGGGGTACCACATCGCCAACCCGATCCTGATGGACAAGCTGTCTTGGGACTTGAAAGACTTGACGCCTGTGGGCCTGATCACCGTGGCCACCAACGTGATTGCTGTGCACCCATCTGTGCCCGCCAACAACCTCAAGGACTTCATCGCTTGGGTCAAGGCCAACCCCGGCAAGGTGAATTACGCCTCGCAAGGCAACGGCTCTGTCTCGCACATCGGCACCGAAATCTTCAAGCAGCAAACCGGGGTGGACATGACCCATGTGCCCTACAAGGGTTCGGGCCAGGCCATCGCCGATGTGCTGGCAGGCCAGGTGCAGGTGTTCATCACCACCCCGCCCTCGGTCATGCAGCATGTGCAAGCGGGCAAGCTCAAGGCCCTGGCGGTGACGGGCAAGATCCGTCATCCGCAAATGCCGCAAGTGCCCACCGTGGCTGAGGCGGGCCTGCCCGGCTTCTCACTCGAGTCGTGGGTGGCCCTGTATGCCCCCACGGGCACGCCTGCCCCGGTCTTGCAAAAACTCTCGGCCGACGTCAAGCGCAGCATGGAGCAGCCCGAGACCAAACAACGCGCCGACCAGGCTGGGATCGAGGTGCGGTTTTTGCCTCCGGCCGACATGACGCGCCTCTTGGAGCGCGAAACGGCCGACTGGACCAAAGCCATCAAAGCGGCCAACGTCAAGCTCGATTGAGGTTTTCGGCCCCCAAGCGCCTGACAGTGGGCCATGTGAGGCCGCCTGAGAGGGCGACCAAAGTTAAAATCGCAAGATTCCGACTTGTGTCGCCCGTACGGCCATGAAGCCGTATCCCTTTCCAAAGACCCCCATGAGCAACGCCCCCGCCACCCCGGCACATCAGCCCGGCCTTGAGAGCCTGTCCAAATCGTTCGAACCTGCTGCGCTCGAAGCCCATTGGGGACCCGAGTGGGAAAAGCGCGGCTATGGCGTGGCTGGTTTCCGCGGAACGGGTGCGCCAACGGCAGACGCGCCCGCCTTCGCCATCCAGCTGCCGCCCCCCAACGTGACCGGCACGCTTCACATGGGCCATGCGTTCAACCAGACCATCATGGACTCGTTGACCCGTTACCACCGCATGCTGGGCCACAACACCGCCTGGATTCCGGGCACCGACCACGCAGGCATTGCCACCCAAATCGTGGTGGAGCGCCAGCTGCAGGCCCAAGGCATCAGCCGCCACGACATGGGCCCCACACCTGCCCAAGCTCGCAAGAATTTTGTGAGCAAAGTCTGGGAGTGGAAAGAAGAGTCCGGCAGCACCATCACCAACCAGATGCGCCGCATGGGCGACAGCGTGGACTGGAGCCGCGAATACTTCACGATGGACCCCAAGCTGTCCAAGACCGTGACCGAAACCTTTGTGCAGCTGTACGAGCAAGGCCTGATCTACCGTGGCAAGCGTCTTGTGAACTGGGACCCGGTGCTGATGAGCGCGGTGTCTGACCTCGAAGTCGAGAGCGAGGAAGAAGACGGCTCGATGTGGCACATCCGTTATGACTTGGCCGATGGCAGCGGTTCATTGACGGTGGCCACCACCCGCCCCGAAACCCTGCTGGGCGACGTGGCCGTGATGGTGCACCCCGAAGACGAGCGCTACAAACACCTCGTCGGCCAGCAGGTCAACCTGCCTTTGTGCGGCCGCACCATCCCGGTGATTGCAGACGACTACGTGGACAAGGCCTTTGGCACTGGCGTGGTCAAGGTCACGCCCGCGCACGATACCAACGACTACCAAGTCGGTCAGCGACACAAGCTGGAGATGATCTGCGTGCTGAACTTGGACGCGACCATCAACCACAACGCACCCGAGAAATACCGGGGTCTTGACCGCTTCGTGGCCCGCAAGGCCGTGGTCTCAGACCTCGAAGCCGCAGGCGCTTTGGTCGAGGTGAAAAAACACAAGCTCATGGTGCCCCGCTGCGCCCGCACCGGCCAAGTGATTGAGCCCATGCTGACCGACCAATGGTTCGTGGCCATGAACCAAGTGGGCCAAGGCGATGCCACAGGCAAGAGCATTGCCCAAAAAGCCATCGACGCGGTGCAATCCGGCCAAGTGAGCTTTGTGCCCGAGAACTGGGTCAACACCTACAACCAGTGGATGAACAACATCCAAGACTGGTGCATCTCGCGCCAGCTGTGGTGGGGCCACCAGATCCCGGCCTGGTACGACGAAGACGGCAAGGTCTACGTGGCCCGCAACGAAGCCGAGGCGCAAGCACAATCTGACAAGGTCTCTCCGGGCAAGACGCTCAAGCGCGACGAAGACGTGTTGGACACCTGGTACTCCAGCGCACTGGTGCCCTTCAGCACACTGGGTTGGAGCAACGACGAGAACACACACAACGCAGCTGGCGAGCGTGCCGGGCTCGGACGCAGCGACATGGCGAGCGAAGCGAGTATGAGCAAGGCCGAGTCCGGTGCGATCGCCAGCGGAACAGACTACGACCTGTACCTGCCCAGCAGCGTGCTGGTCACCGGCTACGACATCATCTTCTTCTGGGTCGCCCGGATGATCATGATGACCACGCACTTCACCGGTAAAGTCCCCTTCAAACATGTCTACATTCACGGCCTGGTGCTCGACGCCCAAGGCAAGAAGATGAGCAAGTCCGAGGGCAACGTGCTCGACCCGGTCGACCTGATCGACGGCATCACGCTCGAGCCCCTGCTCGACAAACGCACACAAGGTTTGCGCAAACCCGAGACCGCGCCCAAGGTGCGCAAGCAAACCGAAAAAGAATTCCCCGAAGGCATTCCGGCCTATGGCGCTGACGCCCTGCGCTTGACCTTCGCGGCGCTGGCCAGCTTGGGCCGCAGCATCAACTTTGATAGCAAGCGCTGCGAGGGCTACCGCAACTTTTGCAACAAGCTGTGGAACGCTACCCGCTTTGTGCTGATGAACTGCGAAGGCCAAGACTGCGGCCTGAAAAATCACACCAAAGCCGAATGCCAACCCGGTGGCCCGGCGCACGGCTACATGGACTTCAGCCAAGCCGACCGCTGGATCAGCTCGCAACTGCAACGCGTCGAGGCCGACGTGGCCAAAGGCTTTGCCGAGTACCGCCTCGACAACGTGGCCAACACGATCTATGACTTTGTCTGGAATGAGTTTTGCGATTGGTACCTCGAAATCGCCAAGGTGCAGATCAACATTGGCAATGACGCGCAAAAACGCGCGACACGCCGCACCCTGATCCGCACACTCGAAGCCATCATGCGCCTGGCGCACCCGATCATTCCTTTCATCACCGAAGAGCTTTGGCAAAAAGTGTCGGTGGTCGCGGGCCTTGCGGGTGAGTCGGTCAGCATCGCGGCCTACCCCGTGAGCCAGCCCGAGCGCATCGATACAGCCGCCGAGGCCCATGTGGCCAAACTCAAAACGCTGGTGGACGCCTGCCGCAACCTGCGAGGCGAGATGAACGTCTCGCCCGCCACGCGCATGCCCCTGTTCGTGCTGGGCGACACCGCTTACATGCAGAGTGTGGCGCCGGTTTTGCAGTCGCTGGCCAAACTCAGCGAAGTCAAAGTGTTTGAAACCGAAGCCGAATGGATCGCCGCCGCACAAGCCGCACCCGTGGCCGTGGTGGGCGAAGCGCGCTTGTGCCTGTTCATCGAAGTCGATGCAGCCGCAGAAAAAATCCGCCTGACCAAAGAAGCTGCTCGGCTAGAGGGCGAAATCAGCAAGGCCAACGCCAAGCTCGGCAACGAGGCCTTTGTTTCCAAGGCCCCACCTGCCGTGCTCGACGAAACCAAAAAGCGCGTGGCAGACTTTGGCGCCACACTTGAGAAAATTCGTCAACAATTGCAACGTTTGGGCTGAACAGTTTTTCCCTCATCAAGGATTCGCCATGAGCAACCAAGTTATCCGCAAAGCTGTCTTCCCAGTGGCCGGTCTCGGCACCCGCTTTTTGCCCGCCACCAAAGCCGCACCCAAAGAGATGCTGCCGGTGGTAGACAAACCGCTGATCCAGTACGCGGTGGAAGAGGCTTACGCGGCAGGAGTGCGTCACATGATCTTTGTCACAGGCCGCAGCAAGCGTGCCATCGAAGACCATTTCGACACCGCCTACGAACTCGAAAGCGAACTCGAGGCTGCGCACAAGGAGGAATTGCTGGCATTGGTGCGCTCAGTGCAGCCCGATGACATGGTGTGTGCATATGTGCGCCAAAACCGCATGTTGGGCCTGGGCCACGCGGTACTGTGCGCCGAGCCGCTGGTTGGCAACGAGCCGTTTGCCGTGCTGCTGGCCGACGACTTGATGGTCAACAAGGGCCCATCCATCTTGTCCCAGATGGTCGAGGCCTATACCAAGCAAGGCCGCTCCGTGTTGGCCGTGCAGGAAGTGCCACTGGACCAGGTCAAGCGCTACGGCATCGTGGCAGGCGAACCGGCCGGTCGCCAATTGGTGCGCGTTGATCAGATCGTTGAAAAACCCAGCCCAGAAAAAGCCCCCTCGCGCATGGGCGTGGCGGGCCGCTACATCCTGACGCCAGGCATCTTCAACGAAATCCGCAACCAGCCGACCGGTGTAGGGGGCGAGATCCAACTGACCGACGCGATTGCCCGCCTGATGCAGCGCGAGGCGGTGTACGCCTTCCAGTACGAAGGCAAGCGGTATGACTGCGGCAGCAAGGAAGGTTTTCTGGAAGCCACGGTGGAGCTGGCTTTGCAACACCCGCAGGTGGGCGATGCTTTCCGCCAGTACCTCAAAGGTTTGAGCCTCTGAGCAGAGGCCCATCGCGGCGGGGGCGCCGCTCCTGCAGAGTCCAGTGCAGCATCTGCAGGAGATCCCCCCCAGGGCGAACAGCTCAACGCCGTTTGAGCCCGAACACAAAGTTCGTGTCGGTTTTTTCCTGAAACACCAACTCGTTCCCCGTTTGCTTGGCAAAGGCCTCGAAGTCACGCCATGCGCCCGGGTCGGTCGAGATGACCTTGAGGATCTGACCACTTTGCATGTCGGTCAGCGCTTTTTTGGCCTTGAGGATCGGCAGCGGGCAGTTCAAGCCGCTCGTATCGATTTCTTTGTCGATGTTCACTTTTCCGCCTCCTGGCTTTGCGCCTCACGGTCAGCCCAACTCATGAAGGTGGGTTCGATGCCTTGGGTCTTGAGCCAATCGCCCAGCGCGTAACCCGTGCCGGCAGGCCAGCAGATCAGGTCTTGCATGTCAAACATCTTGTACTCGGCCAACTCGGGCGACAGGCGCACCTGGCCGTGCGCCACCGCGTGGTAAGCGATGATGACCTGGTTCATGCGCTGGAAGTCATAAACCCCCACCAGCTTGAGGTCCGTGACCGTGAGGTTGGTTTCTTCCGCGATCTCTCGGCGGATACCGTCCTCGGGGGTTTCGGCCGCTTCCATGAAGCCGGTGATCAGCGCAAAACGCCGCCCAGGCCAGGCTGCATTGCGTGCCAACAAAATCTGATCACCCACCTGCACAATGCCCGCCAGCACAGGCGTCGGGTTGTTCCAGTGGGTGAAATCGCAAGCGGTGCAGCGCAAGCGCATGACCTCGCCACTGTCTTCGAGCTGGGTCACCCAAGCCAGGGGTGTGGCGCATTGTGGGCAAAAACGGAATTCAGCCATGGGGCATCCTGAGGTTCAGGCGGGAAACACACCTGTAGACAAATAGCGATCACCGCGATCGCAAACAATGAACACGATGGTCGCGTTTTGCACCGTTTTTGCAATCTCCTGCGCGACCCAGCAAGCGCCTGCGGCAGAGATGCCCGCAAAAATGCCTTCGGTGCGCGCCATTTGGCGGCAGGTTTCTTCGGCGTCACCCTGGCTGACATACACCAGCTCGTCCACGCCGCTCGGGTCATAAATCTTGGGCAGGTATTGCTCAGGCCACTTGCGGATGCCCGGAATGCGCGAACCCTCGCTCGGCTGCGCGCCGATGATGCGAATGGCCGGGTTCTTTTCTTTCAAAAAACGCGACACCCCTGTGATGGTGCCCGTGGTGCCCATGGCGCTCACAAAGTGCGTGACTTCCCCCCTGGTCTGCGCCCAAATTTCAGGCCCGGTGGTTTCGCAGTGGATGCGCGGGTTGTCGGGGTTGGCGAACTGATCGAGGATGCGGCCTTTGCCTTGCGCGGCCATGTTGTCGGCCAGGTCACGGGCGTATTCCATGCCGCCGCTTTTGGGGGTGAGGATCAGCTCAGCGCCAAACGCCTTCATGGTCTGGGCACGCTCGATAGACAGGTCCTCGGGCATGATCAAAATCATGCGGTAACCCTTGATGGCCGCCGCCATGGCCAGGGCGATGCCCGTGTTGCCCGAGGTGGCTTCGATCAGGGTGTCGCCGGGTTGGATCTCGCCACGCTCTTGGGCCCGGCGGATCATCGACAGTGCTGGCCTGTCCTTGACCGAACCGGCCGGATTGTTGCCCTCGAGCTTGCCCAAAATGACATTGCCAAGGGCCTTGTTTTCAGGCGCACTCAAGCGTTGCAAGGCCACCAAAGGTGTCTTGCCAATCGTGTCTTCAATGGTCGGATAAATCATGCCCGTACTGTGCCATAAGTCAGATGGCGCAAGCGCCACCCAAAGGGTTGCATGAAAGCGTTAAACCCCGCCGTTCGGGTGCGTGGGATCGATCCACAACACGGTTTCAGGTTTCTCAACCGGATCAATGTCCATGTTCACCGCTACAGCCTGACCGTCGCTGCGGCAAAGCACGCATTCCAAGGTTTCATCTTCGCTGGCGTTGATTTCCTGGTGTGGCACAAAGGGGGGCACGTAAATGAAATCGCCCGGGCCTGCTTCGGCGGTGAATTCAAGCGCCTCGCCCCAGCGCATGCGCGCGCGCCCTTTGACGACATAAATCACGCTTTCCAGCGGGCCATGGTGGTGCGCGCCGGTTTTGGCATTGGGGTGAATGTGCACTGTGCCTGCCCACAGTTTTTGCGCTCCGACACGCGCGAAATTGATGGCCGCCTTGCGGTCCATGCCGGGCGTCGAAGGCACATTGCCATCGAGCTGATCGCCTCGGACAACGCGCACGCCATCGTGCTTCCAGTTGGTGGGGGTATGGGAGTGCACAGGATCATCAGACATGGGGGCCTTTGAGCGGAGTGGAAGGTCCAGACTTTAGCAGCAGGCCAACGCCGCCCTGTCCAACCCCACCAGTCACGCCATGAGCCACAACCACCGTCTGGATGAGAGGGCTTGTTCAAGCTTGCGCAGCCACGGTGGCCGATTGGGTATATTCCACCCTCACTCGCATATCGACAGTTTTCATTCAACCCCACTTTCAGTGTCCATGTCAGCCAGTACTTCAGTAGATATCGTTTACCTTTGGGTGGATGGAAACGATGCGCAATGGCGGCAAAAGCGCCAAAAACATTTCAACGCATTGAACAATGAAAGTTTCGAGTCTCTCGCGCCCCACAGCAACGTGGAAGGCCGCTACAGAAACAACGATGAACTCCGGTACAGCTTGCGTGCTTTGGAGAAATTTTTTCCGGACCATGGACACATTTATGTGGTCACGGACGGGCAAGCCCCCGCATGGCTGAAGTCGTCTGACCGATTGACTCTGATTGATCATCAGGAATTGATACCGCGCGACACTCTGCCCACCTTCGACTCGAGCAACATCGAGTCGTATATCCATCGCATTGCCGGTCTCAGCGAGCGTTATTTTTACCTCAATGACGATGTCTTTTTCGGAGCCCCCGTGCGCATGAACGACTGGTTTTCGAAAAAGGGGGTCTATGTGTCCTGGTCAGACGACCCGGAAGTCAAAGGTGAAATGATGGATGCGCAATCCAACTCCCTTGAAAACGCCAGCCGCCTGTCCAAAGCCTGGCTTGACGGCAAAGCCCATTTGTCTTCGCCCGAATCGCCGCGGCGCACGCGACCGATGGACCCCCATTACCGACACACCCCTCGCACATTCTCTCACTCACCTAGACCCATGGTGAAATCGGTTTTGCAGGAACTGGAGCAGGATGCACTGTCGATGTTTGAGAGCGTTCGCTCCAATGTTTTCAGAACATGGAACAAACCAACCATCATTTCAGACTTTGTGCCTCGCTGGGCTCTTGCACACGGCCTGGCAAAACTCAAAGCGCACAGCCACCTGTACATCTCGACCGGCACATGCTTGTCAAGCACCGAACTGGCAGACCTTCAGCAGCAATTCGGAAAGCTGGACTTCTTTTGCGTCAACGACACCACCGATGACGCGCACCACCAAGACCCGCGACATATGTTGATACAAAAGACACTTGCGTCCCTGTTGCCCATTGCATCCAGCCACGAGGTGTGAATTGCGTCACTGGCCTGAAATCGCCAACAAGCTGTTCAAATTGGCGCTCAAAATATGTCATAATTTCACTCTTAGCGTACTGCCCGGGTGGTGAAATTGGTAGACGCAGGGGACTCAAAATCCCCCGCCGCAAGGCGTGCCGGTTCGATTCCGGCCCCGGGCACCACAGATCAAGCCGCAAGTTCAATGAACTTGTGGCTTTTTTCTTGCCTTTACGGTCCGCGACAAGGGTAAGACCCGATTTCTTGAAACCCGCTGCGTCATTCCAATGGAGGTTTGCCCATCAGCTCACCCCCTCGACATTGGAGTCTCCCCATGAAGCGTTTGTCTGTTCTGGCCGCAGCGGTTTTTTCTGCGGTCGTGGGTCATGCCCAACCCCTGCCCGTTACCACACCCCAAGAAGCCGGTTTTTCACCAGAAGGGCTGCAAAGACTCAACGCATTTTTCGAGCGTGAGATCAAGGCCGAGCGCGTACCCGGCGCGGTGATTGCCATTGCCCGCAACGGCAAGCTGGTGCATTACGAGGCTCACGGCCTTCTGAACAAGGCCACAGGCACGCCCATGCCCAAGGACGCTATTTTTGCCCTGGCATCGATGACCAAGATCATGACGAGTGTGGGTGCCTTGCAACTGACCGAAGACGGCCGCTTGCCCCTCAAAAGCAAGCTGTCTGACTATTACCCTGGCTTTGCCAACATGAAGGTTGGCGTGCCCCAATCCGACGGCGTTCTCAAACTCGTGCCCCAAGAGCGCCCCATCTTCATCCATGACCTGTTCCGACACACCTCGGGACTGACCTATGGCGGACGGGGCAACCACCCGATCAGCCGCCTGTACCCGGGTGGCACCGACCCGGCCATTGAAGGCAACACACAGGCCTTCATTGACCGCATCACGCCACTGCCTTTGGCGCACCAGCCGGGCACGGTTTTCGAGTACAGCTTCTCGACCGATGTGTTGGGCGCCGTGGTCGAAAAGGTCACGGGCCAGCGCTTGGGCGCGGTGCTGTACGCAGGCGTGTGGAAACCGCTGGGCATGAACGACACCAGTTTCAACGTGCCCGCGGCCAAGAAGGCCCGCGTGGCCATGGCGTTTGCCAACAACCCTCTCGATGGCAAACTCCAGTCGATCCCCGTGATCGACAAAGAGACACAATCGGACTGTGGCGGCGCGTGTTCTTTTGGCACCGTGGGCGACTACCTGCGCTTTGGACAGATGCTGATGAACGGCGGCGAACTCGATGGCAAACGCGTGCTGAGCCCGCAAACCGTGGCGCACATGACGTCCAACCACCTGACGCCTGAGATCAAGAACATGGTTGCTGCCGTGGAGCCGCACCGTGACGGGTTTGGTTTTGGACTGGGGGTGGCGGTGCGCACCACGGCGGGCCTCTCGGCCGTGCCGGGCAACCCGGGTGAATACACCTGGAACGGCGCCTTCGGCACCGCGTTCTTTGCCGACCCCAAAGAAAAACTGGTCGTGGTGGTCGGCACTGCTGCCCCAGGTGACCTGCGCAAGTACTACCGCGAGCAAATACAGAACATCGTTTACGGCGCGATGGTCAAGTGAGGTGCTGAGGTTTCAATCGATTCCGGCACTCCAGCGCTCGCCCCAAGAGCGGTCCATCTGACGGCGGTCGCGTTTGGTGGGGCGTCCTTGCTCGATGCTTTGCGCAGGCTCGGGGGCCAAGCGGCGCTGCTCTGCTGCCTGTGAGCGCGTCAGCAGACTCTCGGCGGTTTCTTCGTACAAGAGTTGCGCCGCTGGGGCTGGCCCGCGCACGGCGCTGACCCCTCTGACCACCACCGTGCGTTCGACCGGACCTTGGCGCAGCCGCAGCGTGTCGCCGGGCTTGATTTCACGCGCTGGCTTGACGTCTTGCCCGTTGACTTGCACGCGGTGCTTGACCACTTCTTCGGTGGCAAGGCTGCGGGTCTTGTAAAAGCGTGCGGCCCAGAGCCATTTGTCGATGCGAAGGCTGTCCATGCTCATGCGCCAAAAAGGCCCGATTGCGGACTCAACCCTTGCCGGACGTGCGGCACCTGCAGTTGCAGGCGCAGCTCTTTTTTCATGCGCGTGTTGTCCAAACGGCGAGACTCCTTCATGAAACTCAGCAGCATCAGGGGCAAGGACTCGTTGGCAACACTGCGGGCCATGCGTGGGGGCCTTGGCAGGCCCATCAAGTCAGCGGCCAGGTCAAAGTAGTCACCCATCTTCAGGTCGGTGTCATCGCACACATTGACCACGCGCTGCGGCTTGCCGCGCCACAAGGCGGCGGCACAGGCGCGGGCCAAATCGTTGGCGTGGATGTGGTTGGTGTAAACGTCGTCCTGGGCCAGCAGCACCGGGGTTTTCTTGAGCAGACGCTCGCGAGGTGTGCCGCCTTCGCGGTCTTGTGCGTAGATGCCGGGGATGCGCAAGATGCTGCTGCGCACGCCGCTGCGCCCAAAGAAACGCACCAGCCCTTCTGCATCGACTCGGCGCTGGGCGCGCGGGGTGTGCGGGTTCACGCTACGGGTTTCATCGATCCGCTGCCCTTGGCAGTCGCCGTACACGCCTGTGGTGGAGCCATAGACCAGGGCCTGAGGCAAGGTGCGCAAGCGCAAGGCCTGCAGCAGGGCGCGGGTGCGGGGGTCGCGCTCTGAGTCTCCGCGCTTGTGGCTCGGGGGCGGCGCCAAGTGCACCACGCGCTGGGCTAGACCGGCCAAGCGGCGCAGGCTGGCCGGATCGTCCAAGTCGCCCAGCAAAGGGGTCATGCCGCAAGCGCGCAGCAGGCGCACCCGCTGGGGCGAAGAGGTCAGCGCCAGCAAGCGCACGCGCTGGCTTTGCGGGGCGCCCAATTGGCCCGCTGTGCGCAAGCCCACGTCGCCACAACCTACGATCAGCACGCGCTGGCGGCGAAATCGTGCAGGCAGTGCCCCAAGGGGCGTCTGGTTTGAAGGCAAAATCAGGGGTTCCGGGTTATGAACAGACCCCTCAAGGATACCGAAAACATGAGCTTTCAAATCACCGTTGAGCCCAGTGGCCGCAGTTTTGCCGCCGAAGGCACCGAAACCCTGCTCGCCGCAGGCATCCGCCAAGGCATCGGCCTGCCCTATGGCTGCAAGGACGGCGCTTGCGGTTCGTGTAAATGTAAAAAGATTTCTGGCACCGTGGTGCATGGCGCGCACCAAGCCAAAGCCCTGAGCGATGAAGAGGAGGCCCAAGGCCTGGTGTTGACCTGCTGTGCCACCGCCCAAAGCGATGTGGTGCTGGAGTCGCGCCAAGTCACCGAAGAGGGCAGCCTGCCCGTCAAGAAGATGCCGGTGCGCGTGGTCAGTCTCGAGAAAAAATCGCACGACGTGATCGTCATGAAGCTGCAGCTGCCCGCCAACGACGTGATGAAGTTCCGCGCTGGCCAGTACATTGAGTTCTTGTTGCGCGATGGTTCGCGCCGCAGCTACAGCATGGCCAATGCGCCGCACACACTTGAAGTGCCTCCCCCTGTGGTGGAGCTGCACATCCGCCACATGCCCGGCGGCAAGTTCACCGACCCAGTGTTCACCACCATGAAAGAAAAAGACATTCTTCGGGCAGAAGGGCCTTATGGCAGTTTCTACCTGCGTGAAGACTCGGACAAGCCCATCATTTTGCTGGCATCGGGCACCGGCTTTGCCCCCATCAAGGCGCTTGTCGAGCACATGCAGCACCAAGGCATCACCCGCCCAGCCACGCTGTACTGGGGCGGCCGCCGCCCGGCTGACCTGTACTTGGCCGACTGGCTTGAGGCCCAGCTCAAGGCCATGCCCAACCTGACTTATGTGCCCGTGATTTCCAACGCCGAAGTGCAAGACCACTGGACGGGTCGCACAGGTTTTGTGCACCAAGCCGTGCTGCAGGACCACCCCGATCTGTCGGGCTTTCAGGTGTATGCCTGCGGCGCGCCGATCGTGATCGAATCCGCCCAACGCGATTACCTGGCACAAGGCGGCTTGCCCGCGCAAGAGTTCTATGCGGACTCGTTCACCTCGGAAGCCGACAAGGCCAAAGCCTGAACCCAAAAGAGACACGCATGAGCCACATCAACCGCCGCCTGTTCTGTGCTTCCACCGCTGTGCTGGTGGCGCCCGCTTGGTCGCAAGGCAGGCCCATCCGCATCATCGTGCCCTACGCCGCAGGCGGTCCGATCGATGTGACCGCACGCGTGCTGGCCGAGCGGGTCAAGGAAACGCTGGGCACCGTCATCATCGAGAACAAGCCCGGCGCGGGGGGCAATCTGGGTGTAGACCTGGTGGCCAAGGCGCCCGCCGATGGGCTCACCGTCGGCATTGCTGCCGTGGCCACACACGCCATCAACCCCTGGCTGTTCAGCAAGATGCCCTATGACGCGGCCAAAGACTTTGCGCCCATCACCCAGATGGTGCGTGTGCCCAATGTGCTGGTGATGAACGCCGATACGGCCCAGCGCCTCAAAATCAACACGCTGGCCGATCTGATTGCCTATGCCAAAGCCAACCCGGGACGACTGAACTTTGGCTCGGGTGGCAACGGCAGCGCAGGCCATCTGGCGGGTGAAATGTTCAAAAAGGCGGCCAGCATTTTTGCGGTGCACATCCCCTACAACGGCGGTAGCCCAGCGCAACTGGCGCTGCTTTCGGGACAAGTGGATTTCAACTTCGACAACTTGGCCACAGCGTCGGCCAACATCAAATCGGGCAAGCTCAAGGCCCTGGCCGTGACCACCGCACAGCGCAGCAGTGCCATGCCCGAGGTGGCCTCTGTTGCCGAGGCGCTCAAAGGATTCGAGATCGACACTTGGTGGGGCTTGGTGGCACCCGCCAACACGCCGCACGAGGTGGTGGAGCGCCTCAACAAAGCATTCACGCTGGCCTTGCAAGCCCCCGAAACCAAAACCCGGTTTGCCCAGTTGATGGCCGAACCCGTGCCCAGCTCGCCAGAGCAGTTTGGCGCCTTCATGAAAAAAGAACTGAACCGCTATGAATCCGTGGTCAGGGCCAGCGGAGCCAAGGTGGACTGAGCACCCGCTACAAGCAACAATCAATAAACAACAAAATTTTTGACCCATAAAAAACCCCACCGCAAGCGGTGGGGTTTTTTGTTGCAGGGATGCTGGATCAGCGGACCACAGCGATCTGATCGCGCTTGCCGGCCTTGTAGGTGTACAAGGTCAGAGCGCCGTTTTTGATGTCGCCCTTGGCGTCAAAGCCGATCGTGCCGGTCACGCCTTTGTAGCCGTTGGTTTTGGCCAGTTCTGGCAGGTACTTGGCTGGATCAGACGACTTGGCACGCACCATGGCGTCGACCATCACGTTGACGGCGTCATACACGTAAGGGGCATACACCTGAACGTCCAGGTTGAAACGCTTTTTGTACTTGGCATAGAAGTCTTCCATGCCTTTTTTCTGCTGGCCTTCAACGCCACCGGCTTCAGCGCAAACCACTTGGCCGTCGGCCATGGCGTCACCTGCCAATTTGGCCAACTCGCCGGTGCAGATGCCGTCACCGCCCATGAACTTGGCGTTGATGCCCAGTGACTTCATCTGGCGCATCATCGGGCCGGCCACAGCGTCCATGCCGCCAAAGAAGACCACGTCAGGCTTTTTGGCCTTCAGGGTCGTCAAGATGGCCATGAAATCAGAGGCTTTGTCGTTGGTGAACTCGTGGCCCACCAGTTTGCCGCCGGAGGCCTTGACGGCTTTTTCAAACTCTTCAGCCACGCCTTGGCCGTAGGCTGTGCGGTCGTCGATCACAGCAATGGCTTTGCCCTTCAGGTCTTTGACCGCGTAGCGGCCCAGAGTGCCGCCCAGGTGCACGTCGTCAGCCACCACGCGGAAGGTGGTTTTGTAGCCGTTGCGTGTGAACTTGGGGTTGGTGGCCGATGGAGAAATTTGGGGAATGCCGGCTTCGCTGTAGATTTTGGAAGCGGGGATCGAGGTGCCCGAGTTCAGGTGACCGACCACGCCATTGACTTTGGAGTCCACCAGCTTTTGGGCGGCGGCTGTACCTTGCTTTGGATCACCTGCATCGTCTTCGGCCACCAACTCGAACTTGACAGCTTTGCCGCCGATTTTGATTCCTTTGGCGTTGAGGTCTTCAACCGCAAGAATCGCTGCGTTTTCGTTGTCCTTGCCCAGGTGGGCGATGGCGCCGCTGACGGGGCCGACGTGACCGATCTTGACCACTTCTTGCGCCATCAATTGGGTAGCGCAAATGGCCAATGCAGCAGCTGCAACATGTTTCATGGTGATTTTCATCAAGGGATCTCCTGAATGGTTAAAAGTGAGTGTCCTGGCTGGCCCAAGCCAGCACCAGTACCCGGGCAAGGCGCTCACCGAAAAAGCCCTGTTGAATCATTCGCCCAAATAGGCAGCGCGGACTTTGGGGTCTTCCAGCAAGTCCCGGCCTGCGCCGGTCATGGTGATCAGGCCCGAGTCCATCACGTAGCCCCGGTCGGCAATGGCCAGTGCACGGCTGGCATTTTGCTCCACCAAGAGCACGGTCACGCCTTGCGCATAAACATCTTTGACGACTTCGAAGATTTTGTCCACCATGATGGGCGATAAACCCATGGAAGGTTCGTCCAAAAGCAAGACCTTGGGGCGCGACATCAAGGCACGGGCCATGGCCAGCATTTGCTGTTCGCCGCCCGACATGGTGCCGGCCAGCTGGTCTTTGCGCTCGCGCAGTCGCGGAAACAGCGCGAGCATCTTTTCCATGTCATCGGCAATCGCTGCCGAATCAGAACGGATGTAAGCGCCCATTTGGAGGTTTTCAATGATGGTCATGCGGGTGAACACACCACGGCCTTCGGGCACCATCGCCAAGCCTTGTTTGACCAAATCCCATGGACCTTGGCCCTGGATGCTGTGGCCCAGGTATTCGATGTCACCGGCCTGCATGGGTTGCGTGCCCGTAATGGCTTTCATGGTGGTGGTCTTGCCCGCACCGTTGGAGCCAATCAGGGACACCAGTTCGCCTTCGTGCACTTCTAAATCCACGCCTTTCACGGCCTGAATGCCGCCGTAAGCCACTTGCAGGCCTTTGACTTTCAACAGCGTCTGGGCCATGTCAGTGTCCTCCTGCGCCCAAATAGGCTTCAATCACTTTGTCGTTTTTCTGCACATCGGCAGGCGTGCCCTCGGCGATCTGTTTGCCATAGTCCAGCACGGTGACGCGATCGCACAGGCCCATGACCAACTTCACATCGTGCTCGATCAGCAAAATGGTGCGGTTGTCCTTTCGGATGCGGTCGATCAGCTCGCGCAGTTGCACTTTTTCGGTGGCGTTCATACCGGCTGCTGGTTCGTCGAGCGCAATCAGTTGTGGGTCGGTGGCCAAAGCGCGGGCAATCTCCAGTCGGCGCTGGTCCCCATACGACAACGTGCGGGCGCGGTAGTCAGCGTATTTGCCGATGCCCACGTAGTCCAGCAGTTCTTGGGCGCGAGCAGCAATGGCCGCTTCTTCGGCCTTGAAGCCAGGCGTGCGAAAGATGGCCCCCAGCAAGCCAGAGTGGGTCCGCAGGTGGCGCCCGACCATGACGTTTTCGAGTGCCGTCATCTCAGAGAACAAGCGGATATTTTGGAAAGTGCGTGCAATGCCCGCCTTGGCCACTTCGTGCACAGCAGTGGGCCGGTAAGGCTTGCCAGCCAGCTCGAAGCTGCCGCTGTCGGGCGTGTACAGGCCAGTGATGACGTTGAAAAACGTGGTCTTGCCCGCGCCGTTGGGGCCAATGAGGCCATAGACCTGACCACGCTCGATGGTGATGCCCACATCGGTGAGCGCTTGCAGGCCACCAAACCGCTTGGAGATGCCTGCAACTTTGAGGACGGTGTTTGTCATCTGAGGCTCCCTTATTGCGCCTTCAGGCTTTGACCATGCTCAGGCGAGGGCCACAGACCGCGAGGGCGCAGCAGCATGACCGTGATCATGGCCAGTGCAATCAGCAGCTGGCGCAAGATGGAAGCGTCCAAACGCCCATCGGTGAGGGCCTGCAAGGGGCCAGCCACATAGCGCAGCACCTCGGGCAATGCAGACAGCAGCACCGCGCCCAGAATGACGCCAGGCAAATGCCCCACGCCTCCAAGCACCACCATGGCGACGATCATGACCGACTCCATCAGGCTGAAGGATTCAGGCGACACAAAACCTTGAAAGCCCGCGAACATGGCCCCCGAGACGCCCCCGAACGTGGCACCCATGCCGAACGCCAGCAGTTTCAGGTTGCGGGTGTTCAAGCCCATGGCCTTGGCCGCGATTTCGTCTTCGCGGATGGCCATCCAGGCGCGGCCAATGCGCGAGAACTGCAAACGGTGGGAGATCAAAATACTCAGCAGCACCAAGCTCAAAAACAGGTAGTAGTAAAGCGAGACAGAGGCGATTTCAAAACCACCGACCGTCAGCTTCTTGCTCAGGCTCCAGCCGAAGACCGAGATCGAATCGATCATGTCAATGCCTTTGGGGCCGTTGGTGATGTTGATGGGTTGGTCCAGGTTGTTCATGAACACGCGGATGATTTCTCCAAAACCCAGCGTGACGATGGCCAGATAGTCACCGCGCAGCTTGAGTGTGGGTGCGCCCAACAGCATGCCAAAGAGGCCCGCCACGGCGGCACTGAGGGGAACGACCACCCACAAGGGCATGTGCAAGCCGCCAGGGAACATGGCGGCAATCGCAGGGAAAGTGTCCGTGAGGTGCGGCGAAGACAGCAAGCCATACATGTAGGCGCCCACGGCGAAGAAAGCCACATAGCCCAGGTCCAACAAACCCGCATAACCGACCACGATGTTCAGACCCAAAGCCAGCAACACATAGAGAAGCGCCATGTCGGCGATGCGCACCCAGGCGTTGCCCAAGCCTTGCAATGCAATTGGCAACGCCAGCAGAAAGACAGCGAGGAGAAAGAACTGGATGTTTTTATGAAGTTTCATGTGCATCCTCTTCACGCGCGGTCGGCCACACGCTCGCCCATCAAACCCGAGGGTCGCAGGGTCAGCACGATGATCAACACAATGAAAGCAAAAATATCGGCGTAGTGGCTGCCCAGAACGCCACCGGTCAAGTCGCCGATGTAGCCCGAGCCGATCGACTCGATCAGGCCCAGCAAAATGCCGCCGACGACTGCGCCCGACAAATTGCCAATGCCACCGAAGACCGCCGCCGTGAAGGCCTTGAGGCCAGGCGTGAAGCCCATGGCGTGTTGGGCTGTGCCGTAGTTGGAGGCGTACATCACGCCAGCAATGGCGGCCAGGACGGCGCCGATGATGAAGGTGGCAGAGATGACCATGTCGGGTTTGACGCCCATCAAGGCGGCCACACGGGGGTTCTCGGCCGTGGCGCGCATGGCTCGGCCCAAACGGGTGGCGTTCACCAGCCACATCAGCAATGCCAATGACACGGCGGTGACGACCAAGATCATGATCTGCGTGGGGGTGATCACCGCCTCACCCAGGTTGATGGGTGTGCTGGGCAGCAGTGTGGGGTAAGCCTTGTAGTTGGGCTTCCAGATGATCATCGCCAGGGTTTGGAGCAAGATGCTCATGCCAATGGCAGTGATCAAGGGCGCCAGCTTGGGGCTGTTGCGCAATGGGCGATACGCGATTTTTTCTATCGCAAAATTCAAACTCGCAGCTACCACGCAGGCGATCAGTGTGGCCAGCAACAAGATGACCCAGCCTGGAGCGCCGGGCATGGCGTCTTTCATCAAGCCGATCGAGGTCCAGCTGGTCAAGGCGCCCACCATCAGCACTTCACCATGCGCAAAATTGATCAAGTTGATGATGCCGTACACCATGGTGTAGCCCAAGGCCACCAAGGCGTACATGCTGCCCAAAACCAGACCATTGATGATCTGCTGTAGCAAGACGTCCATGAATTGAATACTCCCATTGTTGACCCGCTCATGCCGGGCCGCGCCATCGGTGGATGGATGAAACCCGTGCAACTTTTTGGGTCGCAGGGATGCACTGAAAAAACCCGCCAAGGCACGTGTCAGGCGGCTCAGGTGGCGGGATTGTAGTGAAAGAAACAGGCTGAACGGTATTCACTTTTCTCAGTGCTTACCCTGCTCTTGGTTGAGCCGCCTCAGTTCTGCCAATTTTTCAGAAATTTTGATCTCCAGACCCCGTGCAACCGGTCTGTAAAAACCAGGCTCGGCCATGCCCTGCGGCAAGTAACTCTCACCTGCCGCAAAGCCACCGTCCTCATTGTGCGCGTAGCGGTAGCCCTTGCCGTAGTCGAGGTCTTTCATCAGCTTTGTGGGGGCATTTCGCAAGTGCATGGGCACAGGACGGGTACCGTCTTTTTTGACAAACGCACGGGCTTCGTTGTAGGCCTTGTAAGCGGCATTCGATTTAGGCGCCATGGCCAGATAAATCACACACTGGGCCAGCGTCAGTTCGCCTTCGGGGCTGCCCAAACGTTCATACACATCGGCCGCATCCAGCGCCATGCGCAAGGCCCGCGGATCGGCCAGACCAATGTCTTCGCTGGCCATGCGAATCAGGCGCCGGGCCATGTAACGTGGATCGGCACCACCATCGAGCATGCGCACGAACCAATACAGCGCAGCGTCGGGGTCTGAACCGCGCACCGATTTGTGCAGCGCACTGATGGTGTCGTAGAACTGCTCGCCACCTTTGTCGTAGCGGCGCATTCGCTCGCCCAGCACTTTGAGCAACCAGGCATCGCTCACAGGATCGATTTTTTCGCGGCTCGCCGCCATGGCCAGCGTCTCGAGCGTGTTGAGCAGTCGGCGCGCGTCGCCATCTGCATAGGACAGCAAGCGCGCCATGGCATCGGCTTCGATGCCCGGCACAGCGCCAATGCTTTGCGCGCGCAGAACGATCTGGCGCAAATCGTCTTCATCCAAAGGCTGCAACACGTAAACCGCCGCACGCGAGAGCAAAGCGGAATTGACTTCAAACGAAGGGTTTTCGGTGGTGGCACCGATGAAAGTGAACAAGCCGCTTTCCACATGCGGCAAAAAAGCGTCCTGCTGGTTTTTGTTGAAGCGGTGCACCTCGTCCACAAACAAAATCGTGCGCTGGGGATGCAAGCCATCTCGGGCCGCTTCGGCTTTGTCGACCGCCTCGCGGATGTCCTTGATGCCACCCAGAACCGCACTGATGCTGATGAACTGTGCGTCAAAGGCGTTGGCCATGAGCCGTGCAATCGTGGTTTTCCCCACACCAGGTGGGCCCCAAAGAATGCAGCTGTGCGGTTGCCCCGACTCGAAGGCCAGGCGCAAGGCCATGCCCCTGCCGAGCATGTGCTGCTGGCCAATCACTTCGCCCAAGGTGCGGGGGCGCAGACGCTCAGCCAGTGGCATGTTTGCTGTCATGTGAAACTGCGTCAGGGCCGAATGACTTCAACACCTGCCGGAGGACGGAACACAAAGGTGTCAGCACCCAAAGCTGGGTTGAGCTCCAGACTGTTCAGTGTCAAGACCGAACGCTGCCCCAGACTGTCTTGCACATCAATGACCAGCAGTTCCACGCCCTTGTCGGTTTTGCGAAATCCAGCCATCAAGAATTGGATTTGTCCATCTTGCGCTTTGGGTGTGGCGCGCACCCACTCCAGACCATCGTGCGCAGGCTCGCTGCGCAATTGGAAATCCGCCTCCAGGACTTTCACGTCGGCGGCCGACGTCAGCAGGGCCATGGGCGTGGTGGTGCCCAGTACCAAGCTTTGTTTGCGCACCGTGATTTGGTTCAACTCCACATCGTGCAACCAAAAATTCTGGCCATCGGCCAACAAGGTTTGAGCAAAGGGTTTCATGTACACAAATCGGAACTGCCCTGGGCGGCGGAACTCCAAAGAGCCAGTGGAAATTTTCTGGCGCGCCGGCTGGCCTGTTTTGGCGGGAGACGTCACCACTTGGGTGAAATTGGCGCGACCGCTGTTGACCTGCTTCATGAACTGCCCCATCAGCTCCAGGCCTTGCGCTTGCACCTGCGCCAAGGGGAAAATCAGCAAGACAAGCGCCCAGCCTGACAGTCGTCGACAGAAAATTTTCATGAAGGTCACTCGCTGCGCGCGGGCACCAGAATTTCACGTTGCCCGCTGCCACTCATGGCGCTGACCAGTCCGGCTTTTTCCATGTCTTCCACCAATCGGGCTGCGCGGTTGTAGCCGATCTTGAGGTGGCGTTGCACCAGCGAAATGCTGGCCTTGCGGTTTTTCAGGACCACCTCAACGGCTTGATCGTACATGGGGTCTTTTTCGGCGCTGTCCCCCTCGCCCAGCATGCCGCCATCGTCGTCAACGGTGCCGCCTTCGAGCACGCCCTCGATGTAATCGGGCGCACCCTGACTCTTGAGGTAGCTCACCACACGGTGAACTTCTTCGTCACTGACAAAAGCACCATGCACCCGGACCGGAAACCCTGAACCGCTGGACATGTACAACATGTCGCCCATGCCCAACAGCGCCTCGGCGCCCATTTGGTCCAAGATGGTTCGGCTGTCGATTTTGGAGCCGACAGAAAAAGCGATGCGCGTCGGAATGTTGGCTTTGATGAGGCCAGTGATCACATCCACACTCGGACGCTGTGTGGCCAAGATCAAATGGATGCCAGCAGCGCGGGCTTTTTGAGCCAAGCGGGCGATCAGCTCCTCGATCTTCTTGCCCACCACCATCATCAGGTCTGCCAACTCGTCAATCACTACCACGATGTGCGGCAAACGCTTGAGTGGCTCGGGGTCGTCCGGCGTGAGGCTGAAAGGGTTGTAAATGAACTCTTCGCGGGCTGTGGCCTCGTCGATCTTCACGTTGTAACCGGCCAGATTGCGCACACCCATCTTGCTCATCAGCTTGTAGCGCTTTTCCATCTCAGCCACGCACCAGGTCAGGCCATGAGCAGCCTGGCGCATGTCGGTCACCACCGGGGCCAACAAGTGCGGGATGCCTTCGTAGACCGACATTTCCAGCATCTTGGGGTCGATCATCAGCAAACGCACATCACGTGCTTCTGCCTTGTAGAGCAGCGACAAAATCATGGCGTTGATACCGACCGATTTGCCCGAGCCGGTGGTACCGGCCACCAGCACGTGAGGCATCTTGGCCAGATCAACCACCACCGGGTTGCCCACGATGTCTTTGCCCAAACCCATGGTGAGCATGGATTTGGCTTCGTTGTAAACCTGTGAGCCCAAAATTTCGCTCAATTTGATGGATTGGCGCTTGGCATTGGGCAACTCGAGCGCCATGAAATTTTTGCCTGGGATGGTTTCGATCACGCGGATGGACACCAAACTGAGAGAGCGCGCCAGGTCTTTGGCCAGATTCACCACCTGAGAGCCTTTGACGCCTGTGGCCGGCTCGATCTCGTAACGCGTGATCACAGGGCCCGGTGCCGCAGCCACCACACGCACTTCGACACCAAAATCTTTGAGTTTTTTCTCAATCAAGCGGCTGGTCATCTCCAAAGTGTCATGCGACACGGTTTCCTGGCGCAGCGTGATGGCATCGAGCAGATCCACCTGGGGAAGCGTGCTGTCGGGCAATTCGTTGAAGAGCGGTTTTTGCTTTTCCTTGACGACCCTTTCGCTGCGCGGCACATCCACCACCGCGGTTTCAATCACGCGAGGCGTCAGCACAGGCGGGGGCAAGGGCAAGGGTGTCAGCTCCAGCTGCCCATGGGATCCCGAAGAATCAGCGAGCGGCGCTGCGTGGGTGTCCCATTGGGGTTCAATGGGCTGATGCGACAGGCTTTGCTCTCGTTCGCGCAAAGCTTTTTGGCCCATGGCCAAATCTTCTTCAATTTCACGCTTGACGTGACGTGAGCGGATCAAATCGTCAATCTGGCCACCGATGGCTTCGGCCAACTGCCCCCAAGAGAACCTGAACACAAACGAGAGGCCGAGCACCAAACCAAAGACGGCCACCAATGCAGAGCCCGTGAATCCCAGCCAGCGCATGGCCTGTGTGCCCACAAGGTAGCCCAGCGCCCCGCCACTGTTGCCAGGCAGGTGGGCCTCCAAGCGGTAAAGACGGGTCCATTCCAGGCTGGTGCTGCAGATCAAAACCAGCACCAGGCCCAACCAGAAAACCCAAGCACCCGAACGGTTGTCTGCCAGGCGCTGGGAGTCCAGTCCTGAGCCCCCTCGCAACCAACGTGCGAAACCCACCAACCAGGCGCGCAAACCGGCCGCCCAGCACCACCAAGCGGAATACCCGAGCGAGAAGTAGGCCAAATCGGCCAACAAGGCCCCCAATCGCCCCACCCAGTTGCTCACCATCGGCGATGCGCCTGAAGTGGACCACGCCGCATCGGTCACGTGGTAACTGATGAGCGACAGAAAGGCCAGGGCAAGACAAGCTGCGCCCAGCACCAAGCTGAACTCGAGCGCAAACCGCACCCAGATGTTGCGTGGCGCTGCGCCCACCTCGGTGGGCTCTGCCGGATTGGTCAATGTGTGCAGGGAATAACTCATATTTCAGTCCTAAGCTTACCCGATCAGCGCACCCTCTTGACCGTACACCAGCCTTGGCTTTGCCCAGCTTCTTACAATTGACCTTCAAAGGATCGCCCCAGATCCATGCCAACCCTCCGGATACCGCCATGACCGCCACCACCCAACACGCCAAAGTCCTCATCCTCGGCTCCGGCCCTGCCGGTTACACCGCTGCTGTCTATGCCGCCCGCGCCAATCTGGAGCCCCTTTTGATCACCGGCATGGCACAAGGCGGTCAGTTGATGACCACCACGGAAGTCGACAACTGGCCCGCCGATGTGCACGGTGTGCAAGGGCCCGAGTTGATGCAACGGTTTCAGGAACACGCAGAACGTTTCAAGACAAAAATCCAGTTTGACCACATCCATACAGTGAACCTGTCGGAGCGCCCCTTCACGTTGACGGGCGACAGTGGGACCTACACCTGCGACAGCCTGATCATCGCCACGGGGGCATCGGCCCAATACTTGGGGCTGACGTCCGAAGAGGCCTTCATGGGCCGCGGCGTGAGCGGTTGCGCCACATGTGACGGGTTCTTTTACCGCGATCAAGTCTGCTGCGTGGTCGGCGGCGGCAACACCGCCGTCGAGGAGGCGCTGTACCTGTCCAACATCGCCAGCAAAGTCTATTTGATCCATCGCCGGGACAAATTCAAGGCCGAACCCATCTTGGTGGACAAACTCATGGACAAAGTTGCGGCCGGCAAGATCGAGCTCAAAACTTTCAAAACGCTGGACGAAGTCTTGGGGGACGACACCGGCGTGACCGGTGTGCGACTGAAAAGCACGAGCGACGGCAGCACCGAAGACCTCAAGCTCCAAGGCTGCTTCATTGCGATTGGCCATTCGCCCAACACGGACATCTTCAAGGGCCAGTTGGTGCTGGAAAACGGCTACATCGTGACCCAAAGCGGGCTCAAAGGCTTTGCCACCCAGACCTCGGTCCCTGGTGTATTTGCAGCTGGCGACGTACAGGACCACGTTTACCGCCAGGCCATCACGAGTGCTGGCACAGGCTGCATGGCCGCCCTGGACGCGCAGCGTTTCTTGGAACAACAAAGCAGCTGATCTGCCGGTTCAGAGGAGATCGATTGCGATGGCCCCTGTTTTTTCGTTATAATTCAAGGCTCAGCTGAATTCGCCTACTGCGTGGGAACCACGAAAACAGCGATCTGGGGATACCGCCACCCTTAATGGCGAGGTGAGGCTGAAGCGCCAGGTTGTTGCAAATCCGCAAGAACCCATCGGCATCGGCTGTTAGACAAAGTATCGGAGTGTCCAAATGGCACGCGTTTGCGAAGTAACGGGCAAAGGCCCAATGACGGGGAACAATGTTTCCCACGCCAACAACAAAACCAAGCGCCGGTTCTTGCCGAACCTGCAATACCGTCGTTTCTGGGTCGAGAGCGAAAACCGTTGGGTGCGTCTGCGCGTTTCCAGCGCCGCCCTTCGCCTGATTTACAAGAACGGCATCGACTCCGTGCTCGCAGACCTGCGCGCACGCGGCCAAGCCTAAACCCTGACTTATAGGAGCTGC
>CAIJQQ010000007.1 GCA_903822825.1 uncultured Burkholderiales bacterium
GCAGATGTATACCAAGTATCTGAACCTGGTTCAGGCTGTTCGCAGCTTGCCCAGTTTTCCGCAACTCGACGCTGTTGAGTCGCGGATGCTCAATGTCTTTGCGGCCGCATGGCACGAAGGCAAGACGATCACGGTACTCGAAGCGATGGTGATGCTGCCTGAGATTTCGACCACCACTGCGCACCGTCGTCTCAAGATGTTGCGTAAGAAGGGAATGATCGACCTGGACTTGGATGGCCAAGACAACCGGGTGAAGTATGTAGTGCCAACGAAAGCGACGCACCAGTACTTTGCGCAATTAGGTCAGTGCATGGAAAAGGCGCAGATGGCGTGATCCTGGGCGACAGCAGTCGCCTGTTCAGATCCACTTCCGCGCGTTTCCTGCACACAAAAATGCAGGCGCATCCTTTGGGAGTGGTTCAACAATGCAGATTCAAAAAACGATTTTGGTCGTCCTGACGACGGCTTTGGCCTACGTGGCCCTTTTTTCCATCAACAGCTACGCGTACAACGCGCTGGACATGTCAGCCAGCGAACCCTGGGTTTTTCTGCCCAGCGGACTGCGCATTCTGAGTATTTTGCTGTTCGTAGAGTGGGGCTCTTTGGGTCTGGTGTTGGGCTCCATACTCATGGGCTGGGGCCAGGTGTATGGGGAAGATCCGGCGCTGGCGCTTGGTGTAGCGGTTATTTCAGGGCTGGCACCTTTGGTTGCGCGGTCCTTGTATATGCGCTACGGCGCGCTGGATGAAAACCTGGAGGGCTTGACGGCCGCGTGCCTGCTGCGCCTGACGCTGGTTTTCTGCGCTATCAGCGCGCTCATGCAACAGGCGTGGCTGGCCTACTGCGGCCGCACTAACGATGTGCTGCAAAGCATGGGTATGCACTTTACCGGCGAGTTGCTGGGCGCATTGCTGCTGCTCTATACCGGGAAATTTGTGCTCGATCGCTTGGCGCAGGTCGACAGGGGATAATCGCCGCCACATGGCGCTGATTACTTTACTGGAAGCCCAACTCGCATTTGGGCATGTACCCCTGCTAGACAACGCAGGTTTTTCACTCGAAACGCAAGAGCGCGTGGGCTTGATCGGGCGCAACGGCACCGGCAAGTCCTCCCTGCTCAAGATTTTGGCCGGTCTGGAAAAGCCCGACGATGGCGTTTTGCAGGTGCAAAGCAACACCCGCATCGCCTACGTTGCCCAAGAGCCCGACTTGCAAGCGCAAGACAGTGTTTTTGAGTCGGTCAGCGTGGGCCTGGCCCGCGTGCGCCACCTGATTGATGAATACTCACAAGGCCACGGCGACCTGGACGCGATGCAAAGCGAGATCGAAGCGCTTGACGGTTGGAACTGGGAGCAGCGCGTAGGCGAAACCCTGCAGCGCCTGCATCTGGATCCGCAAGCCATCATCAGCACCTTGTCGGGTGGCACCAAAAAGCGCGTTGCGCTGGCCCAAGCCTTGGTCGCGCAGCCCGACGTGCTGCTGCTGGACGAGCCCACCAACCACCTGGACTTGGACAGCATCGAGTGGCTGGAAGGGCTGCTGGTGGACTTTGGTGGCAGCATCATCACTGTCACCCACGACCGGGCTTTTTTGGACAACGTGGCCACCCGCATCGTCGAGCTGGACCGGGGCAAGCTGCTGTCTTATCCCGGAAACTTCGCCGCCTATTTGCTGCAAAAAGAAGAGCAACTGGCGCAAGAGGCGGTGCTCAATGCCCGCGCTGACAAATTATTGGCGCAAGAAGAAGTCTGGATACGCAAAGGCGTGGAAGCGCGGCGCACCCGCGCCACGGCCCGCATCGTGCGCTTGGATCACTTGCGTGCCCAGCGCGAAGCACGGCGCGACGTGGTCGGCAGCGTCAACATGGATGTCAACAGCGGCGCCGTTAGCGGCAAGTTGGTGGCCGAGCTGACCCATGTTTCCAAAAGTTTTGGTGCGCGCAAAATCGTGGACGATTTCAGCGCCACCATTTTGCGGGGCGACAAAATCGGCCTGCTCGGGCCCAATGGCGCAGGAAAAACGACCTTGCTCAAACTCATTTTGGGCGAACTGCAGGCCGACGCCCCGCCACCGAACGCCCCACCGCCCGAACCGGGCCACAGCCCTTGGGGTACGGTGCGCCAAGGCGCCAATATTTCGGTGGCCTACTTTGACCAAATGCGCAACGCCCTGGACATGGACGCCACGCTGGAAGACTTCATCAGCCCGGGCAGCGAATGGATAGAGATCGGCAACCGCCGCCAGC
>CAIJQQ010000008.1 GCA_903822825.1 uncultured Burkholderiales bacterium
AGTAATTTTGGCCGTTCGTGCCAGTGGCAAAGTCCACCGTCACCGCGCCTTCTTCATCCTTGGCATCAAAGGTCGCCACCACCAAGCCCGCCTTGGTGCCCGATGCGTCCTCCACCACCACCACGCCCGAATTGAGCGTGATCGTCGGTGCATCGTTCACCGCTTCCACCACAGGCCGCACAGTCAGCGGCCCGCCTGCCGTCTTACCGTCGTTTGGCGTGAGCCTGAATGCAGGCAGCGCCTGGCCCTTGTTCACCAAGTCCAAGCCCGCCTGTGTCAGCAGCACCTTGCCTGCATCGGCACCTGCGCCCAGCGTGTAGTTGACCGTGTTACTCAGCGTGACCGTCACACCGTCGCCGTCTGCGTCTGTCGTGCGGTAGGTGGCCACCACCGAGCCGACTGCGTTGCCTGGCGCGTCTTCCTTGAAAGTGTTCAGCTCGCCCAGAGTGACCACCGGTGCGTGGTTGGGCGGCGTGCCCGGGGGCAAGGTGGTCGGCGTGGCCTTGGCAGAGGCAACGCTCAGGCTTGAATCTGTGGCAACGAGCTCGATGGCCGGCAAATTGTTGCCTGCGTTGACAAAGGCCACGCCCGCTTGCGTGAGCAGCACCAAACCTGCGTTGTCGCCCGTGCCCAGCTCGTAGTATTTCAGCGCGTTCGTGCCAGCGGCAAAGCCCACCGTCACCGCGCCATTGGCACCGTCCTCTTCATCGGCCACCTCATAGGTCGCTACCACCAGCCCAGGCAAGTTGTCTGCCGACCCCTGAATCAGCGACACCCCCGAGCTCAGCGCGATCGTGGGCGCATCGTTGACCGCTGTCACCCCAGGCTGCACCGTCACCGGCTGGCCCGAGATCGCTCCCTCCAACGGCGTGAGGATGAACTGGGGCAGCGCCTGGCCCTTGTTGACCAGCTCCAGCCCCGACTGCGTCAACAGCACTTGGCCCGCTTTGTTGCCCGTGCCCAGCGCGTAGTGCACCGTGTCGCTCAGCTGGACAGTGACCGTGGCCCCCTCTTCGTCCGATGCCGTGAACCTGGCCACCACCATGTCCACCGCGTTGCCTGGCTGGTCCTCCGTCAACGCCACAGTTTCATCCAGTGTGATTGTGGGCGCGTCGTTGACCAGGGCCGTCACGGGCGTCACGCTGGCCGTGCGCACTTCCTGGGCCTCATCGGTCACCGTGAGCACAATCTCGGGCAAAGTGTGGCCTGAGTTCACATGGGCAGCCCCGAGCTGGCTCAGCAGCACCTTGCCCGGGGCGTTGACAGGATCGAGCGTGAAGTACCCGTCAGTATTGGTGCCGGCAGCAAAATCCACCGTGACCGCACCGTCTTCGTCCCCTGCCGCGTACGTCCCAACCACCCAACCCCCTTGGCTTGCCTGGCTGTCTTCGACCACTGGGGCATCTGCATTGAGCACGATGTAAGGCACGTGGTTGGTGCCCGTGATGGTGATCGTCTGGCTCTGGCTGACCACCTCACCGTGGACATCCTTGACTTCGTAGCTGACCACAATGGTCTTGACTTGACCCTGGGCAAGGCTGATGAACGCCGCATTCTTTGGGTTCACCGTCAACGTTGTGCCGCTCAAGCTCAACCCTGCAGGCAAGGTGCTGCTGGCTGCAGCATCACCGACTTTGTAGCTCACATTGGCAATACTCAGGGTCGCTGTCTCGCCTGCGTCCGCATCACTGGCTCCGCTCAGCAGGTTCAGCTCGTACTGGTTATCGCCTTCGATTGCAGCACTTTGCAGCTGCGCCGCCACTTGCGGCCCATCGTTGGTGCCCGTGATCGTGACCGTCTGGCTTTGCTTGACCACCGCGCCTTGCGCGTCCTTGACGTCGTAGCTCACCAAGACCGTCTTGACCTGCCCCTGCGCCAGGCTGTTGAATGAGGCATCTTTCGGATTCACTGTCAGCGTGGTGCCACTCAAGCTCAGCCCCGCAGGCACCGTGCTGCTGGCCGCAGCACCGCCGACCTTGTAGCTCACATTGGCAATGCTCAGGGTCGCTGTCTCGCCGGTGTCCACGTCGCTGGCCCCGCTCAGCAGGTTCAGCGTGTAAGGGTCAGCACCTTCGCTTGCCGAGCTTTGCAGCGCAGCGGCCACTTTGGGCGCATCGTTGGTGCCCGTGATCGTGATGTTCAGTGTTGTTCGAGTGCTCGCGCCAGCGGTGGCCAAATCAATTTGGCCATCATTGAACTGGATGGTGTACGCCAGCTTGATCGTTTGGCCAGATGCAAGCCAATCGAGATCGGTTGCAGGGGCACTGAATGTCCACGCCATGGGTACGGCATTGGCACCCACCACCGACCCAGGCTTGATGGTCAAGAACCCGCTACCCGCCAGCATCGATTTGAGTTGCACCAAGGTCAGACCGTCTGGCAGACTCAAACCCTCGCTGAGTGTCAAATCGCTGCCGATCACATTGGCGGTGATCTCGCTACCGATGTCTGGGTCTGTGACCGGAATGGTCCCCGAGAGCTGGATTGCCCAAGCCTTTGCGTTCGCGGACTCGTTCAATTGAGGCTGCGAATAGGCCCCCACAACCGGGGGCTTGTTGGTGTCGGTCGAAGTGATGGTGAAAGTCAGCACCGAACTCGAGGGGTCACCGTTCTTGTCCCTGAACGTGTAGCTGAAGCTCTCTTGCAGTGAGTTGCCTGACAGGAGCGCCTTGACTTCAGGCTTGTCCACGCCGACCACGTAGCTGTAACTGCCATCTTCGTTCTTGGTGATGGTGCCGTACTTGGCGACTTCCTGACCCCAAGTGACGGTGTGATCAGACAAAACGCCATCACCCAGAACATCGTTGGCAACCACATTGCCCTTGTAGGGCTGCGAAGAGGCCTTGAAAGCATCACGCGCATCGGCCACGGCCACAGGCAAGTCGTTGGTGCCATTGACCGTGATCTTCAGGGACTCCGTGGTGGTGTCACCGTTCTTGTCCGTCAGTGTGTAGCTGAAGGCGTCCTCTGTCAGGGTCTCGCCTGGGGCCAGTTGTTGAACCACGGCCTGGGTGCTGTCCAGCACGTAGCTGTAACTGCCGTCGGCGTTCTTGGTGAGGGTGCCGTACTTGCCTACGACTGTGCCCGTGCCGTCCGCCCAGGTGATGGTGTGGTCGGCTGACGTGCCGTCGCCCAACGTGTCGTTGTATTTGACGTTGCCCGTGATGGGGAAGCCACTGTCTTCGGCCACCGAGTTGACATCGGCTTTGGCCACAGGAAAGTCGTTGGTACCCTGAATCGTGATGACGAGTTTGGCGTAGCTTGTGTCACCGTTCTTGTCGGTGAGCTGGTAAGTCAAAGTCTCGGTCAGCGTCTCATTGGGGGCGAGTTGCTGCACAGCCTTGAGGCTGTTGTTCAGTTGGTAGCTGTAGCCACCTGTATGGACACCGTTGGTATCTTTGGTCAGGGTGATCGACCCAAACTGCGTATTGGTCTTGGTCCAGAGCAAGGTGTGCTGACTGTCTGTGCCGTCGCCCCGCGTGTCGTTGTCTTTGACGTTGCCCGTGACGGGGCTGCCACTGTCTTCGGCCACCGAGTTGGCATCGTCTGCCGAAACAGGCGATGCATTGGGCGTCGTGACATAAGCATTGGCCGTAGACACGTAGGTGGCAAGAGCCGGATCACCTGCCACGGGCTTGTCAGTCGCGCTCAGAGTGATCTGCGCATTACCGGGGTCGGTGGCGGTGTAACGCAACAGGGCCAGCTCAGCATTGATTTGCGCTGCGGTGCCCTGAAGATAAATGGTCGAGCTGCTGCTGCTCGAGTGCGCTGCAAGTGGGCCACCCCCCAGCAGTGAAAGCTCACCGATGCTGGCGGTGATCTTGACGGTCTGGATGTCGCTGGCATCAGCGTCATTCACCGCAAAGGATTTGGTGACGCCGCCCACCACCGACTTGATTTCTTGTGGCGTGCCCGAGTTGCCCAAGACGATGCGTTGATTGACCGTGCTGGTTGGCACCACCACCGAAGTCGGGGTGTTGTCGGCCACGGTCAGCACACCGCCCGTCAGGGTCCATGAGCTCAATTGTCCTGGGACCGACGAGCCGATGTTGATGTAGCCCTTGACCCCGGCAGAAGCCAGACCATCCACTTCAAGGTAGTTGTTCCCGGCGTTGGCGCCAGTGCCTGCAACGACGCGCCAGCCTGTGGATGTCAACCCAATCGAGGACAAATCGATCTTGTCACCCACGGACAAGTCCGTGATGACGTCGGCATTCGCTTGACCGGAGGCCACATCGCCGAGCTTGAAGACAAAGGTGTCGCTGCCCGCACCGCCCGTGAGGGTGTCCACACCTTGGCCCGCATCGATCGTGTCGTTGCCCGCGCCGCCAACGATGTTGTCATCGCCGCTGCCCGTGATGAGGGTGTCGGCTTTTTCCGTGCCTGTGACATGCAATGCAGCGGTGTAGGTGTCGGCGTCCAGCGTGAGGTCTGCCGCCACCAGTCCGGCGCCCGAGATATCGAGACCCGACACAGGTGAAGTGGCAAAAGCAGCTGCCGCATTGGTGCCCAAAGTGAGCTTGTAGGAACCCTGATCGGTGGCAAGCACCATCCGCTCGATGTCGGACACGTGCAACCAGCTGGCATCGCTGAGTGTTTGCGGTGAAACGATCTTGAGGGTGTCCAGACCCGCGCCGCCTTGCAGGGTACTCAGGTTGGCCAAATCACCCGCGCTGATGACGAACGTGTCGTTTCCGCCACCACCCAACAGGGAGTCGTTGCCCCCACCGCCTGAGATCGTGTCGTCTCCAGCAGAACCCGTGATCAGGTTGTTGCCCTTGTTCCCCAACATCTGCACAGCCACGAGACTCCCAGAGGCGTCGATGGCCGTAACGGCGAACAAATTGCCGCCAGCCACAGCCATGGGCGCGCTGTCGGCAAGGACCCGGAATGTGCTCAGGTCGGCCGTGATGCTTTGCGCTTTGGGGTCACCCGTGAACACCAGCGTCTGGGCGCTGACGATGGTGGCATACGGTGTTGTCTGAAGCGTCAGTGCAATGTTCGAGCTTGCATTGAGGTTCAGCGTGTCGTCTGTGGTCGAGTAAGCATCGTGAACCGTGAAGATGATGGTGCGTGATGCGCTGGCGGCGACGTTGTCCGACGTTGTGCTGAAAGTCACGCCACGCAACACGCTTTGCAGGTCGCTGGCCGAGATGGCCGTTCCAGAAGTCAGTGCCGTGAAGCTGAGCACCCCGTCTTTGAAGTTAAGACCAAAGCCCGCCGAAGCGAGGGTCTGCTTGGCTGCCGTGCTCAGTGAGAGCACGTCGTTCTTGATGTACCCCGTGGAGATGCTGACATTGGCCGAAGTGAAGTAAGCGCCGTCCACATCGCTCAGGTTGGCCAACGGTGCCAGCAACAAAGTGCCCACCGACTGCGCGTAAAGTCCTGTGCTTGCACCCAGGGCAAGCACGGGGGCATCGTTGACCGAGAGCAAGGACAGGTCATAACTGGCTTGGGCCTGAAGGGTGCCGCCAAGGCCACTGGCGCCGCCATCACTGACTGACACGGTCAGGCGGTCAGCGCCGGGCGGCGTGTCAGAGTTGATCGTGTAGCTGATGGCACCCACGCCATCCGAGGCCGCCAAAAGTTTTTGGATCTGCCCCACCGTTCCGGTGATCGTCAGGCTGTTGGTGCCCGAGCCAACGAAGCGCAGACCATCACCAGGTGCTGCACTGGCGTCGATCTGTCCAGACACCACCGAAAGTTTGACGGTGATGTTGTTGCTGCCTGAATCCACATCGGTGATCGACAGGCCGATGCCCTTGAGGGACAAGGCAGTCTGCTCGGTGGCCACAATGGCCGTGCTGGCACGGGCAATCACGGGGGCATCGTTGACCGAGACCACGGCCACGGTGCGCCCAATGGCGAAAGATTCGGCCGTGGCAGACCCCGAGTTGTCGGTGACTTTGACCTCAATGGCGCGGGCCAGTGTCGAGGGGCTTTCGCTCTCGCTCTTGAAAGTCACACTCCGCAGAACCGATTGGTATTGCGACAAGCTGGCGGTGCCTGTGAGCGTCAACACCCCTGCACTGAAACTGGCAGAAATGCCTGTGCCCGCCGTGGTGGCAGCGAGCAAGTCGCTGGCTTCAGCATTGGCACTGATGCGAATGGTGGCACCCGCCAACAGGGTGCTGTCCACATCGGTGATCGTCAGCCCTTGCAAAATTTGCACGGGCGACGCGTTTTCGGTGTAGCTGTAGGACAAACCGTTGGGCGCAATGACGGGCGCATCGTTCACCGCCGTGACCGGCAATGTGATGGTGCTGACGGCGCTGTTCAGCCGAGGATCCAGAGGATCAACGACGGTGTACTTGAAAGTGATGGGCTGATCGCGGTTGGCGCTCGGCGTGACCGTGAGCGTCAGCTCACCTTTCGAATTGAGGGCAAGCACTTGCCCACCCAGCCCCAGTGTTACAGGGCTGCCGCCACTGGAAATGGTGGCTCCGTTGATGGAGACGATGCGGATGGCCCCTGGAGGGAGGCCGTCGGGATTGACCAAATGGAAGCCCGAGAAGGTGATCAGTTTGGCCACATCTTCTGTGACCGCAGACGCCGCATCGAGTTGCAAATTGCCACCGGCCTCTGGCGGCGCATTGGCTGAAATCTCGATGGCCACGGCCCCAACTCCGGGCGCAGAATTGGGGTTGCCATCGTCCACAGTGATGCCGATGGAACCATCATGTGCATCGAGGCTGGCAGTGAAGTTCAGGCTCTCAAGCAGTTGATTGATCTGTTGAGAATCACCCGTCAAGATTGTGTTGAAGCCCGAGACACTGGCTGTCACGCCCAAGCTGGCAGGCGTGACATCAAAGGAGAGAAGGCCCCCAATGGGCGAGAGCGTGACGGTGACATTGGGGCTGTCGATGTCTCCCACAGTGATGCCACTGACAGATGAGGTGACGCCCGCAGCCACAGTGATCGCCTCTGGCAATTCGACGCTCGAAGGTGCTGGCAACGCGGTCGTTGAAAGCGTCACAGCGCTTGCTTCTATGGTGAGCGGATCGCCATCGTCAACAACGGCACTCACCGTCACGACGTGGCTGGCACCATTGAACCCGGATGGGGTGATCGCAAGCGTGTCCAGCGCCTGGTTGATCAGTCGAGCTGGCCCGGAGAGCACCAATGCACCATTGTCGTTTTGGACGACCCCCAACCCGGAAGGCATGCTGTCCAGAGAAAGCGCGCCGCCCGTGGGCGTGAGGGTCACGGTGAGGCTGTCACCGTCCAGATCAGAGACTTTGAAACCGGGAATGTTGGTGGGCTCACCTGCAAGGATGTGGGTCGGCAGACTGTCCGGCGCTGTCAGTTGCGCCACATGGTGCAGGTTGATGGCCATGTCGTCGCTGCCACTGGCCCCGGCGTGCGCGCCGTTGGCGGCACTGGCATCAAACGACAGGTAAGCATTGGTTTCCGACGCAGGAACCGAGACAGAAAGTGCAGCGAGGCCCGCATTGATCTGTTCAAGGGTGCCTGTCAGGGTCAGTACGCTTTGTCCGTTGGAAATGGCGCTTGTCGAACCGCCCGAAGTCAGCGTGGCCGTCGCCACCGAATAAACATGAACGGTCAGGTCAGCAGAGTGATCGAAATAATCAAGCGACACGCCCTTCACGGATTGCGGCACACCCCCTTTGGCCACAATGTCGATGGCTTCTGGCAAAGTGAATGTGGGGTCGTAAGGGTCATCGTTGAGGATGACAAAGCTGCGCGTGAGCATGCTCACGGGCGCAGGGGTGGTCAAAGACGAGTCAAGGAACTGGGTCTGAGACAGAGGGTCAGAAATGACAATGCCAAAATTCTCGCTGAGCTCTTTGGTGGCATCGCCTTGAATGCGCAGCGTCAGGGTCAGACTGGTCTGCCCTGAGGCAAAAGTCACCAGCCCAGAGGGCAAGGCGTTGCCAACGAAGTCACTGGCATCGATGCCCTCACCCTTGACGATGGCGTAATTGAGAGAAAAGACGCTGTCCACGTTGCCCGCACGGGTCAGGACCACTTTGAATTCAGTGACGTCCCCCGCCTGTCCTTCATAGAGGCCCTTGACTGGCGTTGAACTGGCCTGATCAATGCTGACGCGCGCAGGCACGATCACGCCTGTGACCGCATGGGCGATGGCGTCTTGGAGAGGCGTCTGGCCATTGAGCTTGCTGTCAGGCGTCAGCAGATGGGGATCTGTTCCAGTTTTGGCGAATTCTTCCAGCTCCGTGCTCAGCGTGCCCTGCAAGGCACTTTGCACCTTGATGGCGTCTTGAAGCTTGTTGATGGGCCCGACGATCGAATCACCGCCCGCTGCAAGAATCGCGCTGTTGGCTGCGGCCAAGACATCGGCAAGAACAGCCAATTTGTCTGAAACGCCGCTTGGCAAAGTGGTGTTGGGGTAAAGCAGCGCTTTGGCGGTGTTTTCCAAAACCGTCTGAACAAACGCATCGCTCGTGAGCGCATCACCGACCGTTGTTCCGGGGTGGTTTTCAAGCTCTTGCGCCAGCACCTGAACCAGTTTGACACTGAAGGCTTGACGATCGCTCAGTTCCGTGGCTAGGTCGACCTGGGCACCATTGGCTTTGAGGGTCTGAACGAACATCGCCCCCACGTCCATGAGGTTGGACAGTTCGAGTGCGATTTTCTGGTAACTGATGGCCTCAGATTGTTCTTGGGCAGATGCCCCGGTTTCCGTGGCGGCGCGGAAAGGGTCATAGGTCTTGAGGTCAAGCCCCACACCGGCAGAGGCGCTACCAAAGAGCCCCACACTTTTGACCCAAGCCTCTGCTGTCTTGATTTCAGCGCTGGTGACGGGCTGCGCGTTGTCTGTGTGGTGCAGGGCGATGTACTTCTGGATCAGCGTCGTGATGGGGTTGATCACGCGGTAATACTGAGGTGCTTCGTACTGTGACTCGAAGCCCAGCCCAGTGGACACGTCGGTACCACCGCGCATGACCAAGCTGCCATTGGCGGGCAGTGAGAAACCACCCACAGAATCTGTCAGCGAGGTGAATTCACCCGCCTGCAAGATACCGTCGTTGTTTTTGTCAGCAAAAATCAGGGCGCCAGTGATGTAACCGTCCTGACCCGAACTGGCAGCAATGACAGACAAGGCGTTGGCGCTGGTGTCAGCGATGAAGCTTGTGAAGCTGTTGCCAGCCGCATTGGCGACGTTGATGCTCTGGATGCCGTAGTTGTTGCCATCGCTCAAAGCGGCAACATCGACTTGGGGCACCGACACCGACCACTTGCCGCCTGCCACAGTGCCTGTGTAGGTCTTGCCATTGAACACCACTGTGACTGTCTGGCCAAACTCGACATCGGTCGTGCCGGAAATCACCAGGGGGCTGAGTTTTTCTGTGGCCGACAGCACCTTGTCGCCGGACAAAGGTGCAATCGTGAACTTGGGCACATGGCGCACGGCCGACGTGTTGCCCGCCAAGTCGACCTGCCAAACATCCAGAGAGTCACCCAGGGCATAGCCCACCGGGAATGTGCTGGTTGGGCTGCCGCCGTTGAGTTGGTAGAAGGTGACTGTGCCGGCCGCCGTGTCGTTGGTGTTCAGCGTCAGCGCAGGGTCATGCCCGGGCGTGTTGTTGTAGCTGACCGTGGTCAGCAAAGGCGCCAGGTTGTCATATACAAACGTCAAAGCTGCCGAAGCGACCGAGGTGTTGCCCGCCAGATCCGTCTGCCGGATGAACACCGTGTTGCTGCCTGGGATGGCCGTGAACGCATTGCTCCAGGCAACGCCGTCGGTGCTGTACTGGACCGTCGCACCAGCTTCAACGCCCAAGACCTTCAAGGCACTGTTGCTGGTGACCAGGTCTGATGATGAGCTTGGGTTACCCGGCTGCGAAGTGTCGGTGTTGAGTTGCGCGACGGGCGCCTCTGCTTTTTTGTCCAGCGTGAAGTTCAGTGCAGAACTGGTGCTTGAATTGCCCGCCACATCCGTCTGTTTGAGAACAAGATGGATGGCCTCGCCAGCCGCAGGCGCTGAGGCGCTGGCAGGTATGTCAAGAGAAGTTGTTCCGCTGGCCAGGGAAACGAATGGTGCCCCATTGAGCGAGTACGACAGGGCGCTGCCCGTTTCGAGACCTGCAAAGGTCACCGTACCGTTGTTGGTTTGACCGTCTGAGGCACTGCCACCTGTGTCTGTGAAGGTCAGGATCGGGGTGGGCGTTTGCGAATCCAGTGTGAATGCGTAAGAAGTCTCACCAGAAGTGTTGCCTGCAGCATCCTCCACCCGAACAAAGACCGTCTTGGAAGGGCTGTCACCGGTGACCGTGAACTGCAGGTTGTTGCCCACTTTGGTGGCCTGCGTCCAGGTTCCCGTGGGAGTCGTTTTGTAAAAGAGCCGTGCACCCACATCCAAGGACGCCACAGGGATCTGGAAAGTCCCGACGTTGGTGATGTCGTCGGTCGCCAAGCCTGAATTGGTGCCCAAATTGCCTCGCCCGATCGACACATCGGCAGGCCGCTCGGTGTCCAGTGTGAAAGTGAATTCTGGGCTGAGCTTTTCAGTGGCATCCTTGCCTTGCCGAACCTGAACCGTGTACGACACGCCGGCAACCAAAGAGGGCGAGAGGTTCTGGATGGTGAAGAAATTGCCAGTCCCGACCTGCCAAGCGCCACCGTTGGTTTTGAATTCCCAAGGCAGCGTGGCGTCCAGGTTGTTGACTTGGACCTCGCCCACATTGGTGATCTTGTCCTTGTTGCTGACACCCGTATCGGAGTGCAGCACCAGTGAAAGCCCCGGCGGAACGGGTGGCTCGTCGTCCTCTGGTGGGGGCAACTGACTGACCAGTTTGAATGAGAGAGCAGACGGTGTGGAAGCATTGCCAGCGACGTCTACCTGACGGACGTAAACCGTGTTGTTGCCTGATACAGCTTTGAAATCTGCGAGCCAGGTGCCGTTGCCTTTTTCACCAGCGGTCTTGTAGTCGGTGCTGTACTGAACTTTGGCGCCTTGCTCGGCTGTGACGACCAGTGTGCCGTCCGTTGTGATGGCCCCTGCGGGCTTGCCGTTGGCCAGTGCCACGACGGGCGCCAATGGGGCCGTGCTGTCGAGCACGAACTTGAGGGTGACAGGCTCTGACACTTTGCCAGTGACAGCATCGACTTTTTTGACTTCAATGACTTTGTTGCCGTCGCCCGTCACAGCGATGGTGTTTCCTTGCCCGACGACCCAGTCACCACCGTTGATTTGGTAGGACCACGAGTCGCCCGTCTTGAGACCGCCCACCACCACATGGCCGTCGGAGGTGATGCGGTCAGGGGCTGAGTTTTCCGGGGTGTCGATGCTGAGCGTCAGCTGGATTTCTGGGGGCTGAAAAACAAAATTCAGGGATGCTGGCAAAGACACATTGCCCGCAGCATCCAGCTGGCGAACGTAAAGCGTGTTGCTGCCAACCACCGGCGCAAAGACGTCGGTCCAGGTGCCATTTCCAGCCACACCCGCAGGGTTGTAGTCGGCGCTGTACTGAACCGTTGCGCCAGCCTCGGCCTGGATGTTGAGGGCACCGTCCGTGCTGACTGAACCGGAAGGTTTGCCATTGGCCAAAGAGAGCCCTGGCAACGCAGGTGCAGTGGTGTCGAGTTGAAAGCTCAGTGAGCTGACCGCTGAAAAATTGCCTGCGATATCGACTTGCCGGGCCAACAAGGTCACAAGCCCGTCTTGCAACCCTGTCAATGAGAGTGAGGGCGTGAAAAGCTTGCTGCTCCAGGTGACACCGCCGTCTGCACTGTATTGCCACGCACCGCCCGCTTCAAGTGTGCTGAGCACTTGAACGTTGGCAAGAGAAGTGACGTTGTCCGATGACGACACACCGGTATCGCGGGCCAGCCCCAAGACCAGGGGCTCGGGCGCATTCAGGTCAACCGCAATGACCTTGAAGCCAGAGGCAACGGCTTTGCCAGCCACCGGGTCTGTGACCACCACGACCACCGTCTTCGTCCCGGATTGGACGAAGTTACGCAAAGAAAATTCGATGTAACCCCGGTCCAAGTCGGTCTGCGAAATCGGCGCGCTTCCAAGCGATTCGCCCTCCAGCTTGACTTCGACGGTGTTGCCCAGATGAGCCGTGCCTGCGATGCTGGCCAAGTCAACTCGAATGGTCGGGTTGGCGATGTTGGTGACACCATCTGAGGCACTCGAGCCCGTGTCTTGCAGCGGTGACAACTCGACGTTGACCACTTTTTGGCCTGCTGAGACCACGCGGAGCAAGGCGTCCAGTGCTTGCACCGCTTGGGCAGACAAGACGCCCGTCAACAGCGCCTGGGCCAAGTCATCCTGCACCGCCTTCTGGAATTCGTAAATCCCTTGCAAAGTGGTGGCTGAGACGTTGTTACCGGATGCGATCAGGTCCACGACAGCGCCGGTGAGTCCCAGCAAACCGGAGAGGATCGGCGCACTGGTCAGATCCAGCACCGATGGCGAGGTCGCAGAAGCTGACTTGATGATTTGCTGGGTCAGGTTCTCAAGAATGGTGTTGACTGCAGCCTCGGTGCTGCCACCTTTGCTGACCACCAGGGCCGCCGCACCCGTGACCAGCAAGTTGGCGATTTGCGCGGCCTTGGCCTGCAGGGCGATGGCCGATGTCTGCGCCGCGCCAGTGCTTGACAGTGCCAGTGCAATGGGGTCGGTTTGCAGCAGATCTTCGCTGCCCGAGATGCCCAGCACTTTCTTGATGGCCTGGCTTGCCGAAGCAGCGGTCGCGCCAGGGTTGGCCTCAATGAAGCTCTGCACCAATGTGGTCAGTGGGTTGACAACACCCGAACCCACTGGGGCACTGAGTTTGACATCGAATTTCAAACCCGTAGAAACGTCTATACCGCCTGTGGCAACGATCTTGAATGCTTTTTGGGCCAGCGCCCCATCGAACTGGTAGCGGCCATTGGCGTCGGTCGTGGTCGTGGCCAGCACGTTGCCCTTGGCATCGAGCAGCGTGACAGTGGCGCCCTTGATGTAACCGTCAGCAACGATGCCCAAACTGGCCAGCACAACTTGGGCCACCGCCGAACCGCCCCCGCCCCCCAGACCCGCAGCAGCCAACATCAAGCCGCCACCCGCTGACGCCAGGGTGCTGATGTCGAATGGCTGGGAATTGGCCACCACGCCGCCCACCGCAGGGGCAGTGGCTACCGTGGTGTTTGAATCGGAAATCAGGCCAGACGTGGCGGCCTGCTGAACGCTGTCGATTTGCTGCTCGTTGAGCCCTCTGGCCATTTGGCCATGCGCCAATTCGGCTTCAATCAAATCTCGAAGTTGTTCACGCGCCAGGCTCGCAATTTGGGGTACTGTCTGTTCGGCATTGGCGACTTGAACTGCAGGCAATTGAGGTGTATCGCCCTTGCTTGCAATGTCGTTTGCTGGATCATCCGAGCGCGCTGGCAATGGCGCGTCTTGCGCCGTGTCGTCTGTGGTGGTTTGCGGGTCTTGCAGCTCATCCCTTGATGCTGCCGAGGCCTCTTTAGCAATCAGGTAAAGGAGCGCGAAATGCAGACTCGCGGATGTGACATTGAGGTTCGCAAGAGACAGCAACGCCCGGGCTCTTTGCAAAAGAGCGCTGAGGGTTTTGGCATTCAAAACCGGAGGCGTCGGATGGCTAGACAAGGGGCTTCTGACTCCAGGTTGTCAAATCTACAAATAGTGCTTTTGCGGATTCTACTGATATTTTGGAAAAATACGAGTAGTTCCCGCATTTTTGTTGAATTTCTTTTTCCTTAATGAATTTATAGGATTTCAAGTCTGGAATGCATTTTTTTCTATTTTGAGTATTTTTTATTTATATAAATATGAAAAACTTTTCAGTCAATAGTGAATTACTTTTAACGATTCAGACACTTTTCTGAATGAAAAATTACAGCGATAGCAAATATACTGAACGAATGCATTTCGGCACCCTGCTTCACCTGTCCGTGGCACTTTACGTGTCACTGACGGTTCTTGGAGAACCGGCGTGGGCGGCAAACACGCCAGTGCGCTCGACAACGCTGTCGCCATCCGCTGTCGGACCTGACGTCCTGGAAAGCTACCTGAGCCCAACCCATCAAGTGGCACAAGAACTGCAGAGTGGATTTAACAGACTTGGGCGAATGTGTACATACGGAACGGTCACTCCGCAACCCAACAGTTCAGAATTGGATCTGCTTGCAACGCAGGTAGGGCAGTCTCGCGACCAATTGCGGAATGTCCAAGTGCAAATCAAGTCAGCCCTCGCAGAGTTTCACCAGAACTCGAGCTTGAGCCGTGCCAGCTACTGCCGTGTTGTGCCCACACTTTCATTGCTGGGGGTGGCTTGCCAAGCCTACAGACAGGACGCTTCCCTTGCCGCCTCGGTCGTGCGGGTCGCTGATCAACTGACCGCCGAGGCAGCTTTGCGCCTTGACCTTTACGAAAAATATGCACAACTGGAAGCGCGGGGCTGCACGCGTCCAGGGTTTGCCATCAAGCTTTGGCAAACCGAACAAAACTTGCTCTGGCCACTGGTGGTGGACTCGCCCGGGTTTTTCAGGCGTCAACTTGTGCCCGCAAAATGAGAAAAGTCATGCCCTCATTTGTGCTGAACGAAGCCATCAATCGATGGTTGATTCGCTCTGGTGGCACGGGTGCTGCCCTGCTTTTTGTGGCTTTGCTGGTCGTGACGCCATGGTTGTTTGAGCAGTGGGCCATCTATGGCTTGCAAAACCGGTTGCAAAAGTCAGGGGTCAACTTTTCGCAGCAATTGGAATTGCACATTGAAAACTCAGAGCGCCAAGCTTTGAGGCGTGCCACCGAGATGCAAGACCAACTCGGCAACTTTGACGAAAAGGCCGCAGATTGGTTCAAGTCATCCGACGAAGTCATGGCCTTGCGGTGGGTCAATGCAGACGGGCAAGCCCTCAGATACGCTTCGCGCTCAGGGATGCCAACCCCTGCCCTGGAGTTGCGGCCGCAGCAAAGCCTGGTCCTCGCGCAAGCCAATGAACTGAACAAGCCCAGCTTCAGTGCCCTCTATGAACTGGCTGGCAAAAAGATGGTGGACCTCTATGTCCCGATGCCGCAGCCAATGACCATGACGCTGGTAGCCACAATAGACACAAGCACCTGGACCGCATTGGCAGCACTCCAAGAGGACATGTCTGAAATCACCGTCGAGGTGATCCCTTTTCAGACTGGCCTGTCCAGCGACAAAAATCACTTGAGAGTCAACCACCCTTTGTGGGAGGGACATTGGACGCTTGAATTCAGATCCCGTGAATTGACCGCCGATATTTTGAAGATATTCCGTCCTGCATTTGGCACCATTGCCCTGCTGATTTCGGGATTGCTGATCATGTACCTGCGCAACCACAAACTCAGGCTGCAAGCCGAGAAAGAAGCCGCCGAGAAATCGCGACTGCTTGAAAGACAAAGCCGCTTGAGCATGCTTGGCGAGATGTCTGCCAGTCTGGCGCATGAGATCAACCAACCCCTGGCCATCATCGCCAATTACGCTGTGGCTGGCCAAATGCAATTGCAGCAAACGCCTGATGCTGAACTGCTGCAAGACCTGTTGCAAAAGATCCAGGAGCAGAGTCTTCGCGCCGCCCAAGTGCTTGTTTCGGTCAGAGGTCTGCTGCATCAAGGGCCCGTGCAATCGGTTTTGACAGACGTGACGCAAATTCTTGTGAATTTAAAGCCGCATCTGGTTCAGCAAGCTGCGCCCCTGAATGTCAAAGTCAAGCTCAAAACCGAACCCGACCTGTTGGCCAAGCTGGATCCCATTTTGTTTGAACAGGTTGTGCTGAACTTGTTCAAGAACAGTTTGCAATCATTGGAGAACACCACGTCACCCAGAAAAACCATTTCAATCACGGCACTGATGGAAGAACAAACCTTGCGCATCGCAGTGGCAGATACGGGTCACGGAATTGCCCCGGAAAATGAGCGCAAGATCTTCGATTCTTTTTTCACAACCAAAAAAGACGGCTTGGGCATTGGTTTGAACCTTTGTCGATCCGTCATCGAGCGTTTTCAAGGGCAGCTGGTGCTACGATCCAACGGCCCGGACGGAGTGTGCTTCGCCATAGAACTCCCTGTTGCTTCAAGGCCAAAGGAATGAATGCGTTATGAACACAGCCATGAAGATTTTCATCGTGGAGGACGATGCCGAGTTGGGGAAAAGCCTTCAGCTGCTTTTCCGATCTGCGGGGATCACCCACTGTCGCCATTTTTTATCTGCGACTGATTTTTTGGAGGCCTTACCGACCCTGGAGGATGATCTGCAAAAGCCCGGCTGCCTGCTTCTGGACATCCGATTGCCAGCGATGTCAGGTACAGAGCTTTTCGCCAAGCTCCAAACAATGAATTTTGCATGGCCCGTCATTTTCATGACAGGGCACGGTGACCTTCAAATGGCTGTAGAGCTCATGCAACTAGGGGCGATGGACTACGTCACCAAACCGTTTGATCCGATGCTGCTCATCACCAAAATCAAAAAAGCAACCGAGGTGTGTGAAGAACGGTTGATGAATGCTGCGTTCAGCACAAGTCATCGGGAGAAGTTGCTGCAATTGACTGCACATGAACAACATGTTTTTGACAAAATCCTCGAAAACATGACGAATCGAGAAATTGCAGAAGAGCTGCATAACAGTACGAGAACCATCGAGACACACCGTGCCAATGTGCTCAAAAAAATGGGGGTCGCCTCAGCCTTGGAACTGGCTCAACAGCACGAACGGTACAAGCTGATCAACCCCAACAAGGCCTGAGCCGGAGTGGAAAGACCCCCTCGAGAACGCCAAGTGCCAATGGCGCTCGAGCGTCACAATGTCAGTTGGCGTAGGTGGCTGATTTGACCTGCGAGCCCAGCAAACTGGGCAGCGTTTGCCAAGCTTGGGAAATGTCTTTGATCAACATCGTCACTTCGTCCAAGGCTTGCAGGTCGTTGTGGGCGTTGATGTGGAACAAGCGACGCGTCACATACGCATAAAGTTCATGGAGGTTTTGAGCCAATTCGCCGCCCCGCTCAAAATCGAGAGCACCTTGCAAACCCACCACAATGCGACCGGCACGGGCAATGGCCTTGGATTTGTCTTCGATGGCACGGTTCTCAATGTGGCCCTTGGCCGTGGCCAGGCTTTCAATCAGGCCATCAAACAGCATCTGAATGAGTTGAACATTGTTGGCTGTGGCCACGCCTGTGACAACCTGAACGGAACCGTAGCTCTCGGCAGCTCTTGAGTAGGAACGCATGGGTGAAATCCTCTTACAACAATATTCTTGTAAGAGGTATCGGTGCCCCGTCGGGAAACTTGAGGACCCAGCTTCAGAATTTCGACTTCAGCACGCGGTCAGTTGTCGGCCGGGCCGTTCGTTGGTCGGGGCAGTGCCACATCGGGGGTGAGCTCTGGCGCAGGCATCAGCCAGGCCGACAGTGCTTGGCGCACTTCAATCTGTGTTTTGTCATAAATGATTTGTGCCGCCTCGTCCATGTTCGCACGCAGGCTGTCCCACAGCTCCGGTGGGCGTTGGGAGGCCTCAAGACCGCATTGGTAAAGGGTCTTGACCTGGGGGCTGGGGAGCCAGGACTCTACTTGGGCGGTGGCCGTGCTGATCTGGCGGGTATTGGCAGGCTCACCGCTCATGCCCCGCTCGCCATCGCGCCAACCTTCTTGGTAAAGGGCTTGCATGTGCTTGTGCAGCACCAGGTCGTAGCGTTCCCGCACCTCTGCGAGCGCATCTGCCGGCATGCCCTCTGGGGGTTTTCCTGTCATGGCGTCCCACAAACGCCTGCCTGCCAGCCCGGCAAAGGGGTCATGGGCTTTCTCTGGGGACGACCCCGATGGTTTTTCAATGGACTGGGCCATTCTCCGGGTCTCTTTTTCAATCGTATTGACGCGATCGACCAGGTAAATGATCAGCATCAAGATCGACAAGAGCCCTAAGGCGATGAAAGCGTTGACCAGTGCATCCATGGGCGTTTTTCAATCTTTGTGCTGCGCCTGAGCGCCATCCGCCCCTTCGGCAGCAGCATCGGCTGCTTGGTCAGTTGCATCGGCCGATTCGGCAGCAGATGCTTGTGCCGCCAACTCATCGCGCAGAAAACTCAGCGCTACGAAGGGCTCTTTCAATCTCAGCTCGTAATAGCTGACCTGGTTGGCCAGGGCTTGCATGGCCTCGATCGCCTTGGCTGCGGTCACCTCGGTCTTTTGGTATTTGGAGCCCAGTATGAACGCTTCCTTGGCATATTCTTCGGGCAGATAAACAAAGACTTCAGATTCTCCTGAACGGATTTTTTGAAATTTGGACGGGATTGGCAATTCCGGGGACGGCTCGCCCCTGGCCGTGGCCACTGCAGCCATTTCCTGCCATTGGACGGTCTGCTCGGCACCCGCGACAAAAGTTTTGTCCATGTGCGCACGAACGAGCATGCCCATGCGCACCCGCAAGCTGTGGGCCTCACGCGAGTCTGATTTGAGGGTGGCGATTTTTTCAAACAGCGCCCGCGCCTGTTTCATCTCTTCTTCAGGACTCGGCTTGTTTAAAAAAGCAAACATTTGTTAGTGCCCGGGTGGCTTAACCAATTTTGAGTTCTTGCCTCAGTTTCTTGACGACTGTGGACAAAATTTGGCTGATCCTTGATTCACTCACGCCCAAAACCTCGCCAATTTCCTTGAGGTTGAGCTCTTCAACATAGTATAGCGACATGACCATTTTCTCTCGCTCAGGAAGGTGATCAATGGCGTCCATCACAGCGTCCATGAACTCGGCTTCCTCGACCATGACCTCGGGCTGCATGTTGCTGTCCCCCGGCATGCTCATGACCTCGTCGGTGACCACTTCCATGGAATAAGTCTCAAAGCGCTTGGCCTGTCCTCGTTCTTTGTGGAACTCCTCGATGTCCTTGCCCATGAATTCAGCCAGCTCGAACTGGTTGGGCGTGCGACCGAGTTCGGCGCTGAGCACATGAACCGCTTCGTTTTCGCTTTTGTTGAAAGCCACAGCAGAACGCGGTAAAAAAGACTGTCGGCGCACCTCGTCCAAGATGGCTCCGCGCACACGGCTGAGGGCAAAATGCTCGAACTCGAAGCCTTTGGTGGGATCAAAAGAGCGCGCCGCTTCAATCAAGCCCACCATTCCGACCTGGATCAGTTCATCGAGTTCCATGAAGGGCGGCACCCTCGCCTTCAAATGCACCGCCACCCGCTTGACCATCGGCATGTGGCTGATGATCAGGGATTCGTGTCGGTTATCGACCTGTTCGTAAAGTGAAACAGAAGCCACGGTCGTCCCCTTCAAAGGGCGTTGTGGAGCATGCGCCCCATGAAAAATTGCAATCGACCCGAGGCCTTCTCGATCGGAGGCAGTTGGGTGATCAGTTCGGCCAACATCCTGAAATCTCGCGCGGCAGCACTGCCTGGCGCGAACTCCTGGACCGATTTGTATTTGCGCAAGGACTGGAGCACCAGCTCATCGGCTTCGATCGAATGCAGGTAGCGAATAGAGGTGCCCAAAAACCGGTTGCACACATCGTTCATGCGCCGGTAAAGCTGCTTGCCTTGCGCACTGTTGCCCACCATGTTGGGGATCAGGTAAATCTCGTCCAGCGCCTGCTCGGTGGTCATCACTTTGATGAGCCCATACGCATCTGCAATGGACGAAGGTTGATCACAAGCCACCACAAAGCGTCGTTGGCATGCGGCCATGAACTCCAGCACTGGAGGCGAAATACCTGCGGCCACATCGACCACCAAATAATCGACGGGCTCTTGGATGTCGTCAAAACTGCGGATGATGGCGGCAATCTGGGTGTTGTCGAGTGCCGCCAGATCGCGCACGCCCGAGGCACCAGGCACCAGACGCACGCCCTGCGGTGTGGTGACGATGATGTCTTGCAGGGTGTGCGAGCCGTCCATCACATGGGCAATGTTGAGCGGCGCATGCACACCCATCGCAATTTGAGCGTTGGCCAAGCCCAAGTCCGCGTCGAGCAGCATGACTTTGGCGCCACGCATGGCCAAGGCCACCGCCAGATTGATGGAGATGGTGGTTTTGCCAGCGCCGCCTTTGCCGCTGGCAATGCCGATCACCTGGGTGTTCGAGAACTTATGCATTCATGACCTTGGCCGTGGTGCGGCTGCGTTTGGCAACCACTGTTTTGGGTGATTCTACGGTGGGGCTGGCGCGTTTGCGGGCTGGCTTTTTCTTGGGCAATTCCATGGGCATGTCGCCCAACGGGGCCAAGGCCATGGTCACCAACTGGGCGGGTTCAAAAGCCACAGAGTTGTTGGTCAACGTGGCCCCTTGGCTGACCATGGAAATGCCCAAGGTGTTGTTGCACAAGCCTTGAATCAAAGCCCAAGGGTGCGCCGCTTCATCGAGCTTGCTCAGCATGAGCGAAGCCCAGCCTGTTGAAGGCGTCTCCAGCACTTTTTGAACACTGGTGACTGTGGCGTCCACGGGCAAGACAGCATGCAGTTGCACCGCAGGCGCAGCCCCGCGAAGCGCTTGGGCGTGGGCCATGAAATCGGTGCCGGGCGTGTCGATCCAAATGGCTTTGCGGCCTGACAAATCATCGAGCAACAACTTCAAGGATGGAAGGTCACCCGCCTTGTAGCACTCGACCCCGGTTTGCGCGGCGAGCACTTGCAAATGGCTCCAGGCGCCAGGGCGCTGATCACAGTAGCTGATGATGGCTTGCTGCTCAGCGTCGACGCTGGCGCAGGCTTGTTTGGCCAAACGCACGACCATCAGGGTCTTGCCTGCACCTGAAGGGCCACACACAGCGTGAACACCTTGCTGTGGGGCGCCCAGTGCCGGCCGCAGCAATGCATCTGCCAGCAATTGGAAGACCACGCCGCGGGCTTGTGACACAGAGTTCAAATTGCGCACACTGTCCAGCAGCAAAGAGCGCAGCCGCGCAGGCATGCCCAACTCGAGCAATTGGTTCCACAAATGTTCGATTTCAGGCGCCAAGCCCAAGCCGCCTTGCCAAACGGCCATTTGCCGTGACAGCGCGAACTCCTGTCGCAATGCGGTCATTTCCTGGCGAAGCAGCTCAACAGTTTCTTGACTGCGGCGGAAGTCGTGCACCATTTCTGAGGGTGCTGGCGCTGAGGCGGGCGTGTGTGCAACCATGGGCGACATGGTCGTGGGGGCCGCCGCAGCCGACTGTGCAGACAACTCTGCATTGGCAGAGGGTTCTGACTGAACGTGCGCAACCGGTGGGGTCACCACACGGCGTGACAAGGCCGTCAGTGCGTCCATGACCATGTCGTGCTCGTTGGCGCCAGAGGCATCGACAGATGCCTCTGGCGCGGAGTTGACCATCTGCTCCTCGAACACCCTGCCAAAAGCCTGCGTTGTGGGTGTTTGGGGGGCTCTTGAAAATTCGCCGCTGGACACCGCAACTGGCTTGAAAGCATTGTCCAGCGTGGGCAAAGGCGCCGCAGGCGCGGTTTCAACGGCCACGACCAATTCGATCTGGTTGTCCACTTTGTGGCTTGAGATGATCAGCACGTCCTGGCCATACATTTGGATGGCTTTTTCGTTGGCTGCGCGGCTGTCTCGGGCGAGGATGCGTTTGAGTTCCATGATTTATCAGTCGTTTGAAACGGCAGGAGTTGGGCGGGGGTCGGCTTGCACCGTGCTGATGACTTTGACCGATTGGTCGTCCGGAATTTCGCTGTAGGACAGCACGGTCAGATCGTTCACGCGAAAGCGCACCGAACGGGACATCCACGAGCGGATGGCGGGAGAGACCACCAAAACAGCTGGAAGACCCTGCTCTTCCATGTCGCGTGCGCTTTGACGCAGCGCGGCGAACAGGCTCTCGGCCAGCGCAGGCTCCAGCACCATGCCCTGCCCGCTGGTGTTCTGGGCCAGCACGTTGTGCAGCAATTGCTCCAGTTGGGGGTCCAAGGTCAGCACAGAGAGGGTGTCGCGGTTTTCAACCAGGCTTTGCACGATCATGCGGCCCAGTTTGGGGCGGATGAGGGCGGTGAGTTGTTCGGGGTCTTGGGTTCGTGCGCTCGCTTCTGTCAAAGACTCGACCACGGTGCGCATGTCACGGATAGGCACTGATTCTTGCAGCAGGTTTTGCAAGGTGCGCGTCACCACGCCCAAGGGCAGCTTGCCGGGCACCAGCTCTTCCACCAGCTTGGGTGAGCGTGCAGCCAGTTTGTCGAGCAGCTTTTGGGCTTCGTCGTGGCTCAGCAACTCGCTGGCGCTGTCGCGCAGGACTTTGTTCAAATGGGTGGCGATGGCGGTGCTGGGGTCGACCACGGTGTAACCCAAGGCGCGTGCCTGGTCGCGCAGCGAAGGTTCAATCCAGACGGCCTCCAAGCCAAACGCTGGCTCTTTGGTGGCTTGGCCTTCCACGCGGCCATAGACTTTGCCGGGGTTGATGGCCAGCTCGCGGCCCACACGGGCTTCGCCTTTGCCGCGCACCACGCCGTTGAGCACGATATGGTATGCATCAGGGTCGAGGTTCAGGGCATCACGGATGCGCACGGGTTGAACCAAAAAGCCCAGCTCGGCAGACAGCTTTTTGCGCACGCCTTTGACGCGGGTCATCAGCTGACCACCGGTCTCGGGGTTGACCAGCGGGATCAAGCCGTAACCAATTTCCAGACCAATCAGGTCCACCTGCTCCACATCGTCCCAGTCGAGTTCTTTGGGGGCATCTGATACGGCCGGCAAGGCGTTGGTGATGGCCTGCTCGGCGGCATTGTTTTTGTTGATCACCATCACGCCAATGCCTGCCGTGGCCGCGGCCAGGGTCAAGAACACCAGGTGGGGCATGCCAGGCACCAGACCCAGCAAAGTCAAAATGCCGGCTGTGATGAACAGGGCAGGCGGGTTGGCCAATTGGGTGCTGGCCTGTTCGGTCATCGACTCGGAGGTGGTCACCCGCGTGACGATGATGGCCGTGGCCAGAGACAGGAACAATGAAGGAATTTGCGCGACCAGGCCGTCACCGATGGTCAACAACACATAAATTCGTGTGACTTCAGCCAATGGCAGGTTGTGCTGGCCCACACCGATGGCCAGGCCACCGACGATGTTGATGATCAGAATCAACAGGCCCGCCACGGCGTCACCGCTCACGAACTTGGAGGCACCGTCCATGGAGCCGAAGAAGTCCGACTCTTGCGACAGCTCTTCACGGCGCTTTTTGGCCGTTTCCTGATCAATGACGCCAGCGTTCAAGTCAGCGTCAATCGACATTTGTTTGCCAGGCATCGCATCCAAAGTGAAACGGGCGTTCACTTCAGACACACGGCCTGCACCTTTGGTCACCACGATGAAGTTGATGACCATCAGGATCACGAAGATGATGAAACCCACCAAGTAGTTGCCGGCGATCACAAACTCGCCAAAGGAGGCGATGACCTTGCCGGCCGACTCGGGGCCTTGGTGACCATTGACCAGAATGACACGGGTGGATGCCACGTTGAGCGCCAGGCGCAGCATGGTGGCAAACAGCAAGACCGAAGGGAAGGATGAAAAGTCCAGAGGCTTGCGGGTGCCAATGGCGATCATGATGACCACCAGGCCCACAATGATGTTGAAGGTGAACAGGATGTCCAGAATGATGGGGGGCAGCGGGATGACCAGCATGGCCATGATCAGCAAGACCAGCGCAGGGATACCCAGGCCTGCGACGTCAAATCGGGACAGGTTCTGTCGAAGTGTTGACAGGGTCAGGGTGCTCATGGGGTGTTCGGGCTCATCAAACAGGGTTCAAAGGTCATTTGGGAGCTATCAAGCAAGCCTCATGCCATGCAATCCGACACCTGCCCAGTGGCTTGGCTCAGGTTGGCCTGTAATTTGCAAGATCATGGTTATCGAAGCCAAAGCGGCAAGTAATTTCCGCCCTGTGACTTCGCTCAGTTCACCCTTTGCATCACCCAAAAAGCAAACACACCATGGCTTTGAACCTTTTAGACAGCTTGAACTCCACGGCAGCCACCCCGGAGAAGAATGCTTTTCAACTCAAAACCAAAGAAGCCCCGGACGGCGCCATCGCCGATTTTGCGCAGCTGCTGGGCAGCCTGCTGAACCCGGCACAGCCCAAAGACCCGATCAGCGCCGATGGCGCCGCCGCACCCACGGATGCCAAGGAAGCCAAGGTCGGGCAAAAAGTTGCCACTTTGAACGCGGATTCGGCCAACCCGGATGGCTCGGCCGCCCGGCTGACCCTGGCCACACAAGTGACAACAACCCAGACGGCCATGGTCGCGGGCATGGCTTCGCCACAAAACCTCACAGCCTTGGTTTTGAGCCCCAACATGACCGCCATCACGCCCAGCCAAACTGCATCCGACGCAGGCAGTCTGGTGGCGTTTGCCAAGTCTCAGGGTCTGGATGAAGACGTGGCCGCTTGGCTGCTCGCGGCAGGCAAAGGCACAACGGCCGCTAAATCAGAGGCCACATCCGAGCCCCCTGCCCTGGATGCCCAAGCACTGGCGAACGCAGCCGTGACCATCAGCCTGCTGGCGTCGCCGGCTCAGGCAACGGCCAAGGCTGTAATCGCAAGCGCACCGGCTGAGGCCACGCCATCGCCTATCCAACTCATGCCCATGGCCACGCCTGCCGCCTGGCTGACGCCTCGCCCCGCGGCAACGGGCAAAACCGCCAATGCAGCACCCACGTTGCCACAGACTGGCAGCAACAAAGACACGGCGCACGCGAGTGACTTGGACTTGACTTTGATTTTTGGCGACAGCAAGAACCCGGCCAAAACGCCCCCCGCACCGGAGGCGTCATTCACCCCGGCCGCATGGGTGATGGCGGGCATGCCAGGCACTGCAGCCCAAACTTCGTCGCTGCTGACGGCCTCCTCGCTGGTGAAATCGATCTCGACCGACAAACAGGCCGACGACGGCAGCGCCCAAGTGGACGGGCTGAACAATGTCAACGCCGAACGCAGCCCGGTCAAACTCAGCGACCCGCTGAGCAGCACCGGCAACGCCAAGGGCACGGAGCCTGGCATGAGCACGGCCGAGCGCAGCGAATTGCACCAAGGCCAAGCTGACAAAATGGGCCAGGCCATTGGCCAGCGGATGCTCAGTGAAATGGAAAAAGGCCACTGGCACCTTAAAATGATGCTCAGGCCGGCCAACCTTGGCAACATTGAAGTTGAAATGCGTTTGCGCAATGGCGAACTGGATGCCAATTTCACGGCATCGCAAGCGAGCACGCGCGATTTGTTGCAAGATGGCCTGCCCAAGCTCAAAGACATCCTGACCCAAATGGGCATGGATGTTGCTAACATGAACATTGGTGGTGGGTCGAGCCAAAAAAATGGCGGAGACCCGACACCCCAGCAAGCACGGAGCTTGGCCCCTGCAACGCAGACAGATCACCCCGAGGATCAGGCCACCACGAAGACCCAACCGGCCCCTACAACGGGCAAGGATGGTCTGGATGTGATGGTTTGAACCCCACAGAAGAGGCAACACCATGGCTGATGAAGAAGTTGAAGTAGAAGAGAAAAAGAAGTCCCCGCTGGTCAAGATCATCATCTTTGCCGTGGTCGGGATTCTGGTTCTGGCCGGCGTGGTCGTGGGCACCATGTTCGTCACGGGCTTCTTCGACCGCAAAGACACGCATGCGATGGAAGCGCGCCTGGCGGAGTTCGAAGCACAAGCCTCGGCCGCCAAAGCCGCCAGCGATGCCATCCCGCAACGGGTCACCAAAGAATCGCCCGAGCTCACCCGCTTTGAGAACAGCTACATGGACCTGGAAAAACCACTGGTGTCCAACATGATGAATTCGCGCAAGGTCATGCAGGTCAACATTTCGATCATGACCCACTACGACGAGCGCGTGTTCAAGAACGTCAAAAAGCACGAAGTGGCGCTGCGCTCGGTGGCACTGGACGTGATGCGTCAGCAAACCGATGGCGAACTCAATACCCCTGAATTTCGCAAGGACCTGGCCAGCAAAATCCGCGAAGCCATGAACAAAGTCTTGGAAAAATACGAAGACTTTGGCGGCATTGAAGAAATTTTCTTCTCGAGCTTTGTGGTTCAGTGAGTCTGGACAGAGTTGACCATGTCTGAAGCCCAACCTTTGCTGAGCGCCGATGAGCTTTCCGCTCTCTCGGCTGCCGTTGACGATGGCAGCTTGAGTGTAGACACAGGCTACAACCTGGACGCACCCGTTCGCAAGCACGACCTGACCACGGAAGACAGCAGCCTGGGGGTCAATGTCGCTTCGCTCGACATGATCAATGAACGCTTTATCCGCTTGTTCCGGTTGGGCATGCTTGAAGTGCTTCGGACCAGCCCACGCATCAACCCGACACACACACAAATCGTGCGCTTTGGTGATTACCTCAAAGGCCTGCGAGCGCCCTTGTCTGTGAACATCACCCGCATGAGCCCTTTTAGAGGGTATGCCATGGTGGTCATCGAACCCACTGTGGTGTTCAGCTCTTTGGACAGTTTTTTTGGCGGTTTCGGCCGCGGTGTGGGCCAATTGCCCCCAGGGCGGCTGTTCACGCCAACCGAGTCACGGATCATCAAGATCATCTTGCAAGTCTTCTTTCGCTCACTGAAAGAAGCATGGTCTCCCATCGCAGCGGTGGATTTCGAGCACGTGAGCTCGGAGATCAACCCCCAGTTCGCCCAAATTGCCGACGAAAACGACCTGGTGGTGCTGTGCCGCTTTGAGGCTGAAGCCACATCACATGGTGCCGGGTTCATCGACATGGTGATCCCTTATGTGGCCCTCAAACCCGTGCGCGACCTGCTGCGCAACCGAGTGCAAAGCGGCGACGGCAACGAAGAATCCGACAAACTCTGGCGCAACCAACTGGCCGATGCGGTCAAGGACGCCGAGTTGGAAATGAACATCTTGCTGGGCAAGTTGCAAATCTCACTCAGCCAGTTGCAACAAATGCAATCGGGCGATGTGCTGTATTTCAAGAAGCCAGACCATGCCCGGGCCATGATCCGGGACCTGCCCATCTACGATGTGGAAGTGGGCACCATGGGCAGCCAAACCGCGGTCAAGGTCGTCGAAGCGATCAGCCCCGTCCCGCACAACAAGAACTGAATGCCAAGGAGCCTCCCATGAGCGATACAAGCACCCCCGAAAACGCCCAGGAGATGGCCGACAAAGGCCAGATCCACACGGACGTTTTGCAAAACATCCCGGTCACCTTGTCCATTGAAGTGGGCCGAGCAGTGATCAAAATCCGCGACTTGATGCGGCTGACGCAAGGCAGCGTGGTCGAACTCGACCGCATCGCGGGTGAGCCCCTCGACCTGCTGGTCAACAACACCGTGGTCGCCCAAGGCGAAGTGGTGCTGCTCAACGACCGCTATGGCATTCGCTTGACCCGAGTCGTTCCAGCCACCGAGCGCCTCGAAAACCTGTGATCCCTTACATTACACAGCATGTCAACCGGATGGACGTTTTTTGATTGGCTGCAGTACCTGCTCAGCTTTGCCTTGGTGATTGGCTTGCTGCTGGGCCTGCTTTGGGCCTTGCGCAAACTGCAAAATGGCCAAGGCTTCATCAAGCGCCCGCACCAGCGTTTGCAGTTGATCGAAAGTTTGTCTGTTGCGCCGCGCCAGAAAATTGCCCTGATTCGGCTGGACGGCCAAGAGGTTCTGGTGGGCATAACCCCACACCAAATCAATCTTCTTCACACCCCCACGGTCAAGGTCGTGAGCCCGGAAAATCCCCCATGAAATCCAGATTGTTCTGGCTGGTGCTGCTAGCAGGCTTGATGCCCCTGTTGGCACAAGCGGCTCCTGACCTGCCCGCCATCACCTCCATCAACACAGGCAAGGGAACGCAATACAGCGTGACCATGCAGCTGCTGGCGTTGATGACCACGCTGACGCTGCTGCCCTCGCTGCTCTTGATGATGACCTCTTTTGTGCGCATCATCATCGTCATGTCGATCCTTCGATCGGCATTGGGCACAGGCCAAACACCGCCCAACATGGTCATCGTGGGCTTGTCCCTGTTTTTGACCTTGTTCATCATGTCGCCCGTGCTGAACGACGTCTACCAAAACGCCCTGATGCCCTTCATGAACCAGGGCATGGCCTTTGACAAAGCACTGGCACTGGCGGAAAAACCCGTGCGGGCCTTCATGCTGAACCAGACGCGAGAAGACGACATTGCGATGTTCATGGAAATCGCCCGCAACAAAAACTTCAACAGCCCTGCGGATGTGCCCTTCACCACATTGGTGCCGGCTTTCTTGACATCGGAACTCAAGAGCGCGTTCACCATCGGCTTTTTGATTTACATACCCTTTGTCGTGATCGACCTGATCGTGGCCAGCGTGCTGATGTCGATGGGCATGATGATGCTTTCGCCCATGATGATTTCGATGCCTTTCAAGCTGATGCTTTTTGTGCTGGTCGACGGCTGGAGCCTGATCATGGGTTCATTGGCGTCGAGCTTTGCGATGCCTTAGGAGACCGACATGGATACCGCCATGGTCATTGACTTGGGCCGACAAGCCCTGTGGACAGCTGTTTTGGTGTGCGCCCCACTGTTGACGGTGGCCCTGGTGGTGGGCTTCGTGATCGGCATCTTCCAGGCAGCCACCTCCATCAACGAACAAACTTTGAGCTTCATCCCAAAGCTGATCGGCTTGGCTCTGGCTTTGCTGCTGTTTGGCAGCTGGCAAATCGCCACGCTGGTGGATTTCACCCGCTCTATCTTTCAGCGCATACCTACGCTGTTCACTTGAGCTGAGGCGCCCCATGAATGTGTTGGCCGCCGACATCATGGAGAGGTTCTACACCTTGATGTGGCCGATGCTGCGCATTTCCGCACTCATGATCACCGCGCCGATCTTGTCTCAGCACGCATTCAATTTGCGCATGCGCATTTTGCTGGCCTTGGTGCTGGCCTGGATGGTCTACCCGCTGCACCGCTGGCCAATCATCGACCCCACCTCGGCGCAAGGCCTGCTTGAGGTCTTCAACCAGATCATGATTGGCAGCATGATGGGCCTGATACTGCAGGTGGTGGTTGCCGCCGTCGTGGTGGCGGGTCAAAACGTGGCCACGGCCATGGGCCTGTCGATGGCCAACATGCTGGACCCCAACATGGGCAGCGTGCCTGTGATTTCTCAGTTTTTCACCATCTTGTCAACACTGATTTTTGTAGGCTTTGGGGGGCATGCGATCTTGCTGGGACTGATCACCGATTCGTTTCAGTCCTTGCCCATCGGTCAGTCATTGCTCAACCAAGACACTTACAGCCAGGTCCTTCGCTGGAGTTCCATGATGTTTCTGGGCTCCGTGCTCATGGCCTTGCCCGTGATGATTTCTTTGCTCTTCATCAACGTGGGCCTGGGTGTGGTGACCCGTGCTGCACCCAGTTTGAATATTTTTGCGGTCGGATTCCCGGCCATCACACTGGGGGGCTTTTTGATCTTGATCATCTCGATGCAGAGCATCGGGGGAAGGATCGAATGGCTCTGGATGCAGGGCTTTTCCGTGCTGCGTAAGGTGATGGGTGTGGCCAATGTCTGAAGACAGCGCACAGGACAAGACCGAACTTCCGACGGCCAGGAAACTCCAAAAGGCCAAGGACCAGGGGCAAGTGGCGCGCTCGACCGAGCTGCCTGCGGCCGTGATCGTGATCGGCACCTTCATGATGATCATGTTGACGGGCAGCTGGTTGGTGCAGCGCCTTGCCAATCTGTTTGCCAATGGCCTGGTCTTTGACCGTAAAAGCCTGGACCGCCCCTCATGCTGCCAGCCATTTTTGCCGACCAAATGATGTCGGCTTTCTTCCTGATCACCCCCATCATCATCTTCACCATCATTGCTGCCATCGTGTCCTCGGGCATGACGGGTGGTTTTCTTTTTTCCATGGAAGCGGTGATGCCCAAAGCATCCAAGCTCAACCCCTGGAACGGCCTCAAGCGCATCTTTGGCGTCCACGCCTTGGTTGAATTGGGCAAAGCCGTCTTGAAATTCAGCATCGTCTCGGCCGTGCTGTGGTGGTCCATCATGTCCAACATGGAGTCCTTGATCCAGTTGGGCCAGATGGGGCTGGAGCCCGCACTGAGCTTGGCGGGCAGTTTGATCGCCCAATCTGCACTTTGGGTTGCATTGAGCTTGGCGGCCATTGCCATGATCGATGTGCCCTATCAGAAATACGAGTTCATGAAGCGCATGAAGATGACCAAGCAAGAGGTCAGAGACGAATACAAAGACATGGAAGGCCGCCCGGAAATCAAGGCCCAAATCCGCAGGCGCCAACGTGAAATGGCCAATTCCCGGATGATGCTGCGCATCAAAGATGCCGACGTGGTCATCACCAACCCAGAACACTTTGCCGTGGCGCTGGAGTACGACCCCACGGGTGACGGCGCTCCGGTCATGGTGGCCAAGGGCTCTGACCTCATGGCTGCCCGAATTCGCGAAGAAGCCAACACGCACGGCATCCATATTTTTGAGGCCGCGCCACTGGCCCGGGCGATCTACTTCACCACCGAGCTGGAGCAGCAGGTCCCCGAAGACCTCTACCACGCTGTGGCACAGGTCATTGCCTATGTGTTCAGCTTGGAGGCCGCGTCACCCCAGCAAGCTGCGCGTACGCGGCCTCAGGTCAAAATTCCTTCCTCGATGCTTTTCAATCCTGACGGCAGCCGTGAGGCCTCCGAGGAAGCTGCCACATGATCAACCTGAACGCCCAACAGAACAATTCTGTGCAAGATTTCTTTTTCCGTACCGCCGACCGCATGCGGGTGGAGGGCTGCGCCAACGCCATTGCCCATGAAGGCCTGAGCTTGGTGTTGTACTCCGCCCACGAGCCCCTGCTGGACCACTATCTGGCATTGCTGCTTGAGCGACTGCGCCGCCAAACGCCAGAGCCTCGCATTGAAGTTTATTTTCCGACCAATACAGAATCCTTGATTGCCCGGTTCAACGATGTGCTGACCCAGCAATCGGTCCAGGAAGCCACACGCCAGCCTCAGGAAACCAACAGCCCACAAATTTGGATTGTTCACGACACCCAGCAACTGCCGGACCAGGAAATCCAGTTGATGGCCCGCTTGATTCAAAATTTCCCGGGCGCGAACATTCGGGCCATTTTGCTGATGACCGGCAACAACCCGCAAAAGGCCTCGCTGTCCGCCCTGGGCAGGAAGGTGCTGCGCTGGGACATCGAACTGCCCTCGCCCGAACAAGCCCAATTGGCGCTCGAGCAGGCCACGCATGATGGTCAACTGCAGGCCGTCTCACAACTGCTGCGGCGCATCGGCTGCATGCCCACCAGCGCTGTGGACGTGCGCGTGGACGTGGGCGATGAAATTCCTAGCCTGGCGCTGGCCGCTGCCGTCAGTTCGCCGGGTCGCCCATTGAATTTCCCCGTCTTGGGCCTTTTGAGGCGCTTGCGCCAGCTGCCCCAAAGCGCCTTGGCCCTGTGGGGCAAAAGCCCCTCCCTTTCACGCTTTGCCGCCTTGCCCAAATGGCCCCCACGGTGGGCCATTGCGGCAGGCATCGCACTGCTGCTGTCCATCGGGATCATGGCTTGGATTCAACCGCACGCCTTTGGTGATGCAGACAAATCCAAAACCAAGCTTCAGCCCACTGCTCCCTCGGCCCCCGCCACCGCGTCTCCTGTTGCCGCGACCCGTGCGTCGCAAGAGCCTGCAGCCGAAGTGCCCGACGAATCCCAACAATCGCAAGCGTGGGTGCGCTCATTGCCTGCGGGCAGTTTTTTGATTCAGCATGGCAGCGTGGACACCTACGAGAAGGCGGTTGAGGTGAAAAAAAGCGTTCCTACTCAAGGCCATGCCAAGATTGTGGCGGCTTACCGCCCGGGTGAAGCACTGGCACATTTTGTGATCGTTTCGGGCCCATTTGAAAATCTGGGCAAAGCCTACGAAAGCATGAACAGACGCGAAGCCACCCGCAGCAGCTGGGTTCGCGCCACGGGGACTTTGCAAGTTCAGCTCAACGGGCCCAATGGGCCAAAGGAGATCCGACCATGAGTACCGGCAAAATCCTGAAAAACAGCGCCCCCCACCAGGTCAAAATGCGTGAAGGCTCCAAAGACGCCCAGCGCAAACCTGTCAAGGTCAAAACCGAGGCAGAGCCTGTTCAAGAGGCTGTGGGTCGCAAGCTCAAAACCGAGAGCATCAAAACCAACAGCGTGCCGGTCAAGGTCAAGTCACTCCCCCCCAAAGCCAAGCCTGAACCCGTCAAGCTCAAAACAGACGCGCCCCCCAAAAAAGCCGCCGCCGTCAAGCTGCCCTCATCGAGCACCCCCTCCAGGCGAGTCCCACTGCCAACGGCCGTCGTCGTGCCGCCAACCATCGCCAAGAAATCAATCGCCAAAGTCAAACCCAAGATTCAAGAAAAGCCCATTCCTGTCGATTCTTCATCAAAGCCAACCGTGACAGTGCCCCCGCCTGTCGACCTGGCCCCGCCTCCTGACCACGAACTTTGGGAGACAGACAGCCCGGTGATGCGCCGCATCAGCCTCTTGCGTAGTCGTAACGCTCAGCTGAACGAGCAAGTCCAAAGGCTCAAGAAACCCGCTTGACTGAAGACATAAATCCATGAGTGACTCCACCACACCGACGGCAGACAACCCGCAAGCCCCAGCCTCACAAGAGCCGGGCTTTGTGCCGGCTGGGCCCGCGGCAATGCAAGAAGTCACAATGAAAACGGAACCCGCAGGGCCCGACGAGCCCTCCGCTGTGGCCCAGTCAAGCGCCCCCGCTGCCCTCCAAGGCCATCACACCCCCACAAACCAATCCGCCAGCGCTCTCCCGGTTCACACCGGCCTGTCGGTGGACGAGCGGGCTTACCAGCAATACCAGTCCCTAGCGCAAACCGTGCTTGATTCGGCAGACATCGCAGGCAAATCGTCTGAGGCGGCCTTGGCCGTCAGCGGTCAACTGCGCAAAGCCACGGGCGAACTCAAGGAATTAAGCGACAGCGGCTACAAAAAGGGCCGTTTGCTGTTGGCCATTGGTGGCGGCGTGATGGTGGTGTGCACCCTGTTTTTCCTGGTCATGGGCGTGCGCATGGTCAGCCGCATCAACCAGCTTGACGCCCTGATGGAGGCGGTGGGCAAACGCGTGATCGAACTGAACGTGGCCATGGAGTCGATCGAAAGCGTGAACCGCAGCGTGCAAGATGTCGCGGCCAAGCAGACCGAGCTGACCAAAGCCCAAGGCCAGATTGAGGGCCGCATTGATGCGTCACTCAAACAATCCGAGAGCGTGGTGTCCAAAGTGCCTGGTGAAACGGCCAAACAAGTCGCCGCCAGCAGCGACAACCTGCTGCGCCAAGTTCAGGGCATCAACAGCCGACTCCAAAGCCAGGCCAATGCAGTTCAATCTTTGGGGGGCGAGGTCAAGTCACTCAAATCGGCGGTGGGCAATGTGGACGGTCTCAAACGCGATGTGGAGAGCCTGATCACCCTGCAAAAAGAGCGTTATCTGGAAGCTCTGCAAAAGAACAATGCCAGCGCGGTCAAAGAGCGTGCACTGCAATACCCCAGGGTCGCGCCGCCCAAGCCTGCCGAAACCGCCCCAACTGTGGCCAACGCGGCCGGGCCCATCGTGGCGCCTGCGACAAAACCCTGAACCTGACCCTGGGGCACAGGTTCCTCAGGTGCCGATCACTTGCAAAGCCAGATGTAGGTCAGTGTGAACAGGCCATAGGGTGGGATTTTCTTCCAGTAGCCCGGGTCTTCCACTGTGAACAATTTCTTGCCGGTCAGCATCGGACCACTGAAACTGTCCATCTGGCTGATGCGGTGCATTTTGTACTGGCAGTCGTACTCGTTCATGTAGCGCCGTGACATCACGCCGTCGGGGTCGGCGATTTTCATGTCCTGCATTTCCCATACCCGGCGAATGGCTTCGTCCTTTTCGACCGCATTGCGGTTGACATGCAGCACCACCTCTGGCGTCTCGCCGATCTTGGTCCAAGTCATGGCCTGGGCCGAAGCGCTGCAAAGCCAGACGACCACCAGCAAAGCACCTCGCCAGTCCCGAGTCGGGCGTTTTCGAAAAACCATCTGCTTCATTTCAGAAATACGTTCCCGCTAGTGTAAGCACCTGCCCGCCAGTGGCGAGTTTGAACCTCGAAATTCCAGGAAGATCGTGGGTATTGATGCCTCCCAGATCGAGTCGGGCAATGCCTTGCTTTTTGAGATGCAGCATGGCCTGCCACAGCATAACGTTGTGGGCACTGAGCTTACGCCCCTCGTCGTCAGACCAGCCCATATGGTAGGTGGCCCCAAGGCCATGCAGCAGGAACAACATGGCAGCAATCACCCGACCTTCGTGCTGTGCAGTGGCTACGAAATACCCTTGCTCAGGCCGCGCATGGCCGTCGATGAAAGCGGGTACAAAGTCGGTTGGCAACCCATGAAAATTGCGGGTGGCACGCTGTGCCAACTCGCGCTCCAGTAAGAACCGGCAGTCCCGCATGTTGGATTTGAATTGGATATCCAATGACGGGCCGCGCAATTGGCGCAAGGCCTGGTTGCGCCATTTGCTGTGCAAGCCTTCGCGCAGGGACTTTTCGTCTTGGGCCAAATCGAGCACGACAGTGGAATAGCCGGTCATGACCCTGTGCATGCCCTTCAAGGACGCTGGCACCAATTGCCCCAGTTGAACGTCAGGCGAAAACAAGCTCACCCTGAACATCCGGGTCGGGATGGTTTTCTTGAGTTCCTTGTAGATCCGGTTTTGCGCAGGTGCATCGAGTTCAGGTGACCAAACGGGCCCGCGGGTGCAGGAAGCCAGGCTGATGTAATGCAAATAGCGCCGCCCTATGAATTGGGCCAGCGCCAATACTTTTTTACCCTCCATGACCGCGCCGCGGTTGGTTTGAACGCCCATGGCCCCCATGGCTTCGCCATATGCCCAAGACTGTTGCAAAGAACCACCATGCTTGGCATGAAATTCCTCCCATGCCTTGCGCGGTAACGCATTCCAGATCACCTTCATGGCATGATCATAGTTAAATTGCTTCTTCATATTCAAGAAAGCGACAATTCTGTCGATTTCTCCGATGTAGACAAACGTATCCGAGCCATGAAACGAGCTTCGTCGCAAACAATTTTCTTTGGGCATGACGTGCCCAAAGAAAAACTGACGTTGGCAGGATACATCTGGCTGGGGGTTTATCTGGGGCTGCCTGTGCTCTTACTGGGCAATCTGCTGGACTTTTTGATACAAAAATGGTTTGGGTGGTGCATTGGCTTTTGGTGCATCCTCCAGTTTTAAAGGTTAGCTATGTTCTTTTTCGTCGGTCTCGCCGTTGTGTTCGGTGCCGTTTTTGGTGGTTACGTTTTCGCAGGGGGCAAAATGGCCCCCATCATCAAGGCCGCCCCCTTCGAATTCATCATCATTGCTGGCGCAGCCATCGGCGCCTCTTTGGTCAGCAACAGCCTGGCCGTGTTCAAAGCGGCCATGGGGGGCATTGGAACTTGCATCAAGGGCCCCAAATGGCACCAAGCCGATTACTTGGCACTCATGGTGCTGATTGGCAAATTGCAAGGCGTGATGAAAAAAGAAGGCGTGGTGGCACTCGAAGGTCACGTCGAGAACCCCGAAGCCAGCCCGATTTTTGGTGAGTTTCCCAAGTTGGTGAAAGACCACGCCATCGTTCAGATGATTTGCGACCCATTGCGCCTGATGGTCATCTCCCAAGGCAACTTGGACCCGGACGCTGTGGACGACTTGATGAAACGCGCCATCAAGGTGCACCACCACGAGGCATTGCTGGCCCCTGGCGCCTTGACGGCGATTGCAGGCGGCTTGCCCGCGCTGGGCATCGTGGCCTGCGTGCTAGGTGTGGTGAAGACCATGGGCGCGATTGACCAACCGCCTACCGTGCTGGGCGCCCTGATCGGCTCGGCGCTGGTGGGAACGATGATGGGGGTGTTTTTGGCTTACGGCATGTTCGAGCCTTTTGCAGGGCGCTTGACGCAGATCATCAACGAAGACGCACAAGCTTTCGATGTGATCAAAGAGATGATCGTGTCCAACCTCAAGGGTTTCGCCCAGCCCGTGGTCATTGAGTCGGCCCGTGCCTGCATCAGCCACCACAACCAGCCCAGCTTCGCCGAAGTCTTTGACAGCTTGCGGGGGGCTTGATGGCTGAGGCAGACAAACCTGGGCAAGCGCCAGAAGGTGCTCCCGACGCTGCCCCAACGGAGCCGGTGCGGCCCATCATCCGCAAAATTTTCGTCGAAGATGGCCACGCAGGGGCCCACGGTGGTGCCTGGAAAATTGCGCTGGCCGACATGATGACGGCCATGATGGCCTTTTTCTTGTTGATGTGGTTGTTGGGTGCGTCTACCGAAGACAAAAAACGCAGTGTGGCCGATTACTTCCGACCCGCTTCGCACAGCCAAATTGTGTTTGGTGAACTCGCAGGATCGAACGGCATGTTCGGTGGCAAGTCCATCATTGACCCGGAAGAGGCCTTTCCATTCTCGGCCCAACAAACGGCATTGCTCGAACGTCTGACGCCACAAGCTCAAGGTGGCCCCAACACCGACAACGGCGCCAGCCAGGAAGACAACAACAAGGAAGGCCCGCAAGACGACGCTCCCAGTGGGCCGGGCGGCAATGCTGGCAAGTCCTCCAAGCAGCAGGACAAGGAAAACTTCGACAAGCTTGAAAAAGAAATCAAGCAAAAACTGCAGGACAACAAGCAACTGCAAAGCATGAAGGAACAGGTCAACATCGTGCGTGAAAAAGACGGCTTGCGCATCGAAGTCATTGACAAGGCAGATTACTCGATGTTCTCGAGCGGCACGGCAGACATGAACGGCAAAGCTGCTGGACTGATCAAGGAAGTGGCCAAGTCCCTCAAGGACATGCCCAACAAGGTGGCCATTCGCGGGCACACGGACAGCCAAGGTTTTGCGCCTGACAGTCTGCGCAACAACTGGTCGCTGTCGAGCGAGCGGGCCGATGCCACGCGTCAGATCATGCAGGGTTCGGGGGTCAACTCCAACCGGTTCTCACGCATCGAAGGTGTGGCAGACACCGCACCGTTTGTGCAGGGTAACCCCGCCGATCCGCGCAACCGCCGGGTCAGCATCACGGTCTTGAACCAGTGAGGAACAAGGTCGAGCGGCTCAGAATGGGGGCTTGATCACGTGGGCGCAGGTGCCTTTGATCAGCCTGATGGTCTTGCCGTCTTGGGTGCCGATGCTTTGTTCAAAGCTGCCCGTCTTGCGGTCGACAGTGAACTCCTCACGGTTGATCATGACACCGAAGCGCTGGAACATGGCCGGGCGTGACACCAGCAGCTTGCTGCCCACCACGCTCAGGCTGCCGCCCCGGCTCTCGGAGATGGCGATCTTGCCTTGGTACCAACCCGTGCCTTTTTCGAAGTCAATCTGAGCCATGGTGATGCGCGAGGGCTCATTGGCCGTGATGCCCAGTGCCAACTGACCGTCCAGGTCCATGCTCAGCTCGCAAATCAAATCAACAACGCCCTTGTTGCTGCCCGGCTTGGCTGCAGACACCGCTGCAGGCCCTGAGGCGCTGTCTGACATCAAGGCCACCAAGCCCCAAACGCCGCCCACAAGCGCTGCGCCAATCACCACGCCGCCAAGAATTTGTTTCATCTTTTTTGATCTTTCAATCCAGTCAGGGACATCATACCCAGCACCAGGGCCTGCGGGCAATCACCGACAAGCACGTCAAGGGGTCAACCCACAGCGCGCAGTTCGTATTTGTTGATTTTTTCGATCAAAGTGGTGCGCTGCAACTGCAACAGCTTCGCTGTGCGCGAGACATTGCCTTGGGTTCGCGACAGGGCTTGTTCGATCAGGCTGCGCTCGACATTCACCAGGTGCTGCTTGAGTGACAGACCGTCGGGCGGCAAAGTCTGGATGCCCTGCGCCAGCAAGATCACCTCCTCCACAGCGTTCATTTCGTCGTTGGAGGCTTCGGCCATGGGGCTGGACGAAGGCACGTACGACTGCGCTGGCACGAAGGCATCTTCACCCGAGCCCAGCAAATGGGCCATCGGATCGTTGTCATCGGCAAACGGCAAGGGCCCAGTGCGCTGCGGCTCGCTGAACGGCGCAACCGAGGCCACGCCACGCGCTTGCATCAAGGCAGACAAAGGCACTTCGGAGGGGCTGCCTTTCTGTTTCGACAAGAATTGGGCTTGCAAGGCCACCATGCCCGAGGGCAGCATGCTCGAAGGCACCATAGGGACCTTGACAGGCTGCCCCGGAAACAGCGTCGAGAACCTGTCCACCAGGTTGGACAATTCCCGAACGTTGCCAGGCCACGAGTAGCTTTCAAACAAGCCCAACATGTCAGGCGCCAAGCTCAATGGCTGGGTGCCAGGCAGCACGTGTTTTCGGGCATAAAACTGCACCAGTTGCGCCACATCCTGAGCGCGCTCGCGCAGCGGCATGGTGCAGATCGGCAACACATTGATGCGGTAGTACAAGTCCTCGCGAAAACGCCCTTGTGCGACTTCTTTTTCGAGATCGCGGTGGGTGGCCGCAACCACCCGGACATCGATGGGCACTTCGCGAGAAGCGCCCACAGGCAAAATGCAACGCTCTTGCAGCACGCGAAGCAGTTTGACCTGCATGTCCATCGGCAAGTCGCCAATTTCATCGAGGAACAAGGTTCCCCCATTGGCCAACTCAAAACGGCCCATGCGGTCGGACACAGCGCCCGTGAAAGAGCCTTTGCGGTGCCCGAACAATTCGCTTTCAATCAGCTCACGCGGAATGGCGCCGCAGTTGATGGGCACAAAGGGCCCGCTTGCTCTGGGGCCCTGCTGGTGCAAGGCCTGGGCGACCAGTTCTTTGCCCGTCCCGCTTTCCCCGGTCACCAAAGCGGTGGAGCTCGACGCAGCAATCGCTTGCACCAATTGGCGCAAGGATTCGATGGCTGGGCTTTGCCCGATGATGGGTATGGGTGAGGTGGCGCGCATGATGTATAAATTTACATTTAAGCCAGTTATAGGGTATTTATGCGTTTTTGACAATTTATTTATCAAATACGATATCCTCGAACCCCATAAAACCACACAAATACCACTTTAATACCCCGAAAAATACCCGCTCCAACGTACAAATCAACGCAGACTCAAGAGATCCCCATTGCTGTCGATTCAGGAGACAAGTCGCACACACCCCACATCGAGCAGTTTGCCGTGAGGCCCAAGGAGTCTTGAACCATGATCCAAAACAAAATTTCCATCGCCCTGTTGGGCTTCATGCTGGCAGGTTGCCAATCTGTCCCCCTGTTTTCATCGCAAAGCGACCCATCGGGACCGGACAATGTCAAATCCAGCATGATCACCCCGTTGGTGGAAAAGCGCGAAACCATCATGGCCACCGGGTATGCGGTGATCGGCATCCAAAACCACAAGAACCCTTCGCAGCAGCGCCTGTTGGCCATCCGGGCCTCCAAACTCGATGCCTACCGCGCCCTGACCGAACAGGTTTATGGCCAACACCTGGACGCGACCACCACCGTGGCCGACATGACCATCATGAACGACACCTTCCGCGCCAAAGTGGAAGGCGTGATCTACGGTGCGGTGCTGGTGAGCATCACCCCAGTGGGTGACGAAACGTATGAAACCACCTTGTCGCTGGACTCCAGCGTGGTGCGCGACCTGCGCCTCTTGTACTTGAGCCAATTGGCTGCACGCCGCAAGTAAGGCCAGACCATGAAAACCGCTCTGTGGATCGCTTTCGCATCGTTCCTCGCCGTGGCTCACCATGGGGCGGATGCACAAAACAAATCGCCAACGCGCGCTGCCACGACGGCTGCCGTGGTGCCTGCAGTGACCCCTGTGGCAATGCCAGCCTTGGCCACCGCCCCCCCTGCTGGCACCATGCAGGCAGCACCCCCCGCGCAAGAACACGAGCGCCAACTGCAAGCCATCCGCCAAGCCTTGCTTGAAGCCACCATCGACCGCCCGACCCGCGTGATCGCCAGCGCCTGGGTTGACGGGAACGGGGTTTTGCACGAAAGCGCGCACTTCCACTCCCAAGCCGAAGTCCAGGGCGTGCGCGTCATGTCCTACATCCAGGGCGACGAACCCCCAACGGCCAAGGTAGACGCACAGGTGCTGCCATGGGGGCTGCGCCAGGCCAAAACGACCGACGGCAGCTGCCAAAGCCCCCCCCGAGCATGGCGCTTGCCCATGACACTGCAAACTCGGGTTGAAGGCGGTTTCAGTGGCGCGCAGCAGCACGCCAGCCAGCGGCTCCTCAACGCCGCCAGCCAATATTGGAGTGAGCGCCTGAGCGAATCCAAACGCTGGCATGGTCAAGAGGGTGCTCGCCCTGCCAGCAACACCTACAGCCAGCTGTTGTCTGGCAGCGGCGAGGCCAGCGCAGGCTGGGTTGCCGAGCTGAGCCTGAGCCCACAACCTGCGCCCGACGAGCAAACCCTCTCCTGGAGGCAGCGCATGCCTTGGGTGGACCCTGCTTGGCGCTGGAGCCTGATCCTCACTGTGGGCCGCCGCACCGCGCCCGAACTGCCGATTCAGCCCGTCTGGACGGCGCGTCAAAGCCTGTCCATTCCGATCCCTGACATCACCAACCAGCCTAACGCCGTGCTGTCCAAAATGCAGCAAGCCTTGGAGCTCAAAGTGGGTGAATGGATTCAGACCATCGAACAAAACAACCAGTGCGAGCCTTTGCAGTTTGCCGTGCTGCGCCAATCGGGCAGCCAATTGATGCTGCAAGCGGGCCAAGGCAGCGGACTGCGCCCAGGCGACCGGGTGCTGTTGATGAACCCCTCGCATGTGCCCAGCCGTGTGCTGGAGCCCGGCGCCACCCAGCACCTGGCGCTGGCCGAGGTGGTGCGCATCGGTCGGCACCAAACCGAACTGCAGCAACTGGCCGGCCCGTCTCTGCCTGCGCACGGCCAATGGGTGGCTTTGCCCCTGTGAAGCACCTCACTGAAAAGACCACCATGCGATTGAGCCCTCTTTCACTCACCCGCCAGCGCCAATGGGGTCGCACCCTTTGGATCGCCCTGTGCGTGACCGGCTTTGCCGGCCATGCCCACGCCACCGACAGCTCCGCCGCTGCAGCCGCCGTGGCCAAACTGCTGGCCCTGCCCTTGCCCGGCAGCGAACCGGCAGCGGCAACAGACGGCCCCAAACGTGCCACGGTCACTTCGCTCCGGGGAGAAAACGTCGACCGCATCATCCGCCGCACTGTGCACGACCAGCCCTTCAAGGACGAATTTGTGCGCAAAGCGTTTGTTCAGCTCAACCCCAGCGTGTTGGGCAACAATCCGGCGCGGGTGCTGCCTGCAGGCACAGCGCTGACCGTGCCCACTGCGCAGGACTTGCACGCCCTGCTGTCCGAGCAACACCCGGCTCTGGGCAAAGGTTCCACCGAGCAAGAGACAACGCCATCCGCCTTGCAGCCCAAGCGCCGCTGGGTTCAGTTTCCCTGAGCCAAACGCTGAACCGCTTGCCACCACCATGATCACCGGCGCCGAAACGGCCCACCTGGCACCGCGGCACAGCCCGATCTTTCTCGAAGGCCGCCTGGCCCTGGCCGACGCGCCAAGTGCGCAAGAGCTGGGTTTGCAAGAAGGCCAAGTGGTCCGCGCCAACGTGCAGGCCCGCGAAGGCGGTCTTCAGCTGGGTCTGGGCGGTAAGTTTTTTGACTTGCCGCGCGACTTGCCCCCTAGCCTGCGCTTGTCGGCGGGCGACAACCTGCTGTTCCGGGTGCAAGTTCAAAACGACGGCAGCATCGTCTTGCGCCCACTCACCCCCACCCCAACAGCACCCAGTTCGGCCTCCACCGCTGCGGCGCCTGGGGTTTGGCCAGGCAGAAACCAACAGCTGGAATTGCGCCCCCCCGACATGGGTATGCTCAGCCAATTGCTGCGCCCAGGGGTGCTCGACGCCTTGGCTCGGCAAGTGGCCAGTGCCTCGCCCCAACTGGCCATGGTGGTTGACCAATGGCTGCGCCAACGCACCAGCATGGCCCAGCTGACGCCCGACAAACTCAAGCAACTCTTCAGCCGCAGCGGCTGGATGAACGAAGCCCTGTCTGCCCAAAAGCGCAGCCCCGAAGGGCCAGACCTCAAAAGCGCACTCAAACTGCTGTTGGGCGCGCTGGAAAAACAGGATGCCGACGGCGTTCACCTTGTCAAAAACGCCATCGACGACATTGAGTCACGCCAAATGGCCGCGGCAGAGGGCCTCAACGCCCGCGAATGGGCTTTCTCGATCATGCTGCCGTTTCGCGACGCCGACCCGGTGTCGCTGCGGTTTTCCAAGCCCCGCAGGCAGCCCGGACAAGAGACCCCGCCTTTTGTGATCCAACTTCACACGCGCAACCAAGACCTGGGCGAGCTGTGGCTCCAGACGTGCATCAGCCAACAAACCGATGTGGACATGGTGATGTGGGTGGTGCGAGAAGACATTGCGGCCAAGGCGCAGTCGCAAGCCTCTGCCTTGGCGGAGGAACTCGAGGGCGCGGGCCTGCGCATGACACGGCTGCAAATCGTTCATGGCTCGGCCCCACAAGACCTGGCCAATTGGGTGCCCCCAGACACCGGCAGCATGGTGGATGTGCGCACATGAAGCCCAAAATCAAAGAGGCGATTGCCCTGGAGTACGGTCAGCGCTCGACCCCCATCGTGAGCGCCAGAGGACAAGATGAGGTGGCACAACGCATCATCGAAGAAGCACGCCAGCACGGTGTTTACGTGGCAGAAGACCCTCAATTGGTGGCGCTGCTGTCGCGCGTGGACCTGGAATCGGAAATCCCCACCGAGCTGTACACCGCGGTGGCTGTGATTTTGTCTTGGGTGTATTGGCTCAAGGGCATGCGGCCCGGCGATGAAAAAAGGCCCTGAGAGGGCCTGCTTTGATTTTTAGGGGCGTTGTTCAAGCCAGGTGCTGGCTCCAAGTGCCCTGGGGCCGGGACATGCGGCCCAAGCGGTCGTACAAATCCACAGCCGCGGCTTGCTCGCCCTGCAAGGCCTGCAAAGCACCACGCACGGCCTGAAGTTGCCGCTGCATCAACTGGATGTTGCGCAAATGCGCTTCGCGGCAGGCCAACAGACGCTCTTGCAAGTCTTCCCAAGCCTGAGGAACAGGCGACTGGGCTGTGGCCCATTGCGCCAGAGCCGACAATTGCTCCAAAACGTTGTTTTTTTCGGTTTGCAGTTCTTCGAAGCGCGGCAAATCACGCGCCTTGAGGGCTTCAAACTCGAGCTCCTGCAACCCCATCAGTCGCTGCGACAAGGGCTCCGCCGCTGCCAAAACAGGCTCCAGCAAAAAATGGGCCGTTTGAAGCGCTTCTGACATGGCCAGGTCAGCCCTTGATCATGTTTTCGATGGCCACAAAGCTTTCAGCGATGCGGCGCACGTCCAGCGGGTACTGGCCTTGTTGAATGGCACGCTTGATGGCGTCCACCTTGGCGCGGTCGAATTGCGGCTCTTGGGTGGCCTTGCGCGCCACATCGCTGAGTTGCAGTTCATCGCTTGGGCTGTGCGCAGGCGCCGCCACGTCCGCAGCCTTGGCTTTGTCTGTGGTTTGTTCGCTCTTGGCAGCCACTTTCCTGACGGAAGAATCCATCTGGGCAATGCGGCCAAAATGAGAGATCGGATCTGTCATGTTGTTTCTCTTTTCTGGTCTCTGACATGTGAGCTGAGACCATGCTCGTAATCAGCATCGGCATGAAATTTTAGAACTTGAGGCATTTTTTTAAAAATCTTCAAAATTTCGCATCATGAAATCAATAGCCTTGGACATTGTTGGGCCCCTTCACAACCCCAGACAGCATTTTGCCTGACTCGCTGTTTTTCAGTTGCACTTTATCGCCCATGCGGCCGTCTTGCATCGCCTCCACGCGGGCCGTGATCTGAAAGCCTTGGGCCTGGCCCACCGACAACAGCACCGTCTGGCCACGCTTGACCAGCACCGTCAGCCTCACGTCTTGGACGCGAATCGGCTGACCTGGCCGCAAATCCCGAACCAGTTCCGAATGCATCACATCGGCGACCGCTTCAAAAGCCGGTGAACCCACACTGGATGTATCGACATCAGCCAGCGCAACATGAGTTTCGTTGAGCACGGTGCCGCGTGGCAGCACTGCCGCTGCCACCAAAACCTTGCGATGGACCTCTTTGGTGGCTTGGGGTTCACGGGTTGTGGACACCAACGTTGAGGGCACCATCATTGGGGACGCCGTTGTTGGGGACACCTTGGCATTGGGGGCCAATTTGTTGGAAACCTTCACATACACCTGCCAGGCGGGCTGACTGCAGCGCACGCGCACGGACTCGGCACTGCTGAATGGGGTGTCAAACATCAAGGGCACAGCGCAGGCCTGCAACTTCAAACGCGGGTCCAGCGGGGCCAACTCCAAAGCCTCCATGGGTGTTTTTTGCTGGTCTGACACCCATTTTTTGACGCTGCGCTGCAAAGCCTCTTCTGGGCTGGGTTCCACCACAGGCGGGCGTTCTGGTTTGGATTTGGCCGACACCTGCGCCAACAGGCCGCTGCCCAGCAGGCAAGACATGCCCAAGCCCAGCAAGAGGATCCATCGGCACAGCATTTGCTTTAAGACGTACATGGTGTAGAAGTTTTGACAGTTTTTCAAAGTGAACACCCCTGTTAAGCAAGAAAGAGACCAAGGCCAATATGGCGCTTCAGAACCCGGGCATCCCCTCCGCAGCAAACTTGACGAACATGCCGTCAGGCGCAGGTACGCCCTCCAGACAAGCGCCCGCCACTGGGCGGTTCGGCCAAGTGTTGGCGCAAGTGACCCCAGGCACGGGCATGCCCGTGCAAGTGCAGCGTGGGGACACCTTGATCGGGCTCGTCAAAGCACAGCACAGGCAACAGGGCCTGACCGTGACCGAGAACCAGGCTTTCAAGCTGGCCCACCAAGTGGCTGCAGGCAATCGGCTCAGCAACCCAGACCTCATTCGGCCTGGTCAGCGCATCGATCTGAAGCTGCTGGCCCCATCCCCCTCCCCTGCAACGGCCAAGGCGAATGCGCCCACCAACGCCTTGGAACTGGCCCCACCCGCGAGTGCGGCCTTAGCACAACTGCGTGCGCCGACGCCCCCCTCCGACATTCCGACGCCCGCGATCGGGGCCAACACTGAAAACCACGCCGTCCTCGACCAGGTGCTGGGCCGCGCTGTCAGCAAAGGCTTCATCCCGGCTTCAGACTTGGCAGGGGTGCGCAACAAAATTTTGGCCTTGTCCGATAAGCACAGCTTTGAGCCTGACGACTTTGCCCGACTGAGCCTGATGGAAAGCGGTGGCATGAACCCCAAAGCCAGCAATGGGCACTGCCACGGGATCATCCAGTTCTGCGATGGGCCTGCACGTGGCGCAGCGGCGGTGGGTTTCCCGAACAACGCCAAAGCCATTTTGGGCATGAGCCTTTTCAAGCAATTGGACTTGGTTGACCAGTACTTCAGCAAAGTCGGCAGGCCTCCCAAAGCCGGAAAACAAGGGCTCGATGACCTCTATCTGGGCATCTTGTCGCCCGCTGCGCGCAGCGAGACCCGAGCCGACGCCCCACTGGCCATTGGGGGACCCCAAGCCAGCTTGCTGCATGTGGGCGGCAACCAACGCAACCCCATCACCCGCACATCACTGCTCAACGGCCTCCGAGCCTTGAGCGACATGGTGTTGTCACCCACCACCAACCGCAGGGGGCCTGCCGAACTCTACGCCGAAGTCGCCAAGCCCAGCGATTCGGGCACGGCATGGTGACTGCGGCCATCTTTTGCCGCTGGGGTCCATTCCTTGCCGCTTGCACTGCCGGATGGGGCCGAAAGCGTCAAAAAACCACCTGGCATGGCTTTTGCAGCATTCGACAGGAACAAGCGCAACTTGAGGCGGCATCGTCAAAAAATTGGCAAGCAAAGAACTTTGAAATCTGAGGAACAACGATGAATATCTTAGACAACATGATGGGGGCTCAGCAGCAAACGCTGCAGCTCAAGGCACGTCGTTTGGAAGTCATTGCCCAGAACATTGCCAATGCCGACACGCCCAACTACAAAGCCCGCGACATCGACTTCAAGGCGGTGCTGGGTGCAACGCAGAAACAAGAGACCGCCATGGACGCGACCAAATCCGGGCATTACGACTCGGGCCAGGAGTTGAGCCCGGACGGCATGCGCTTTCGCACGCCCTTCAACACCTCGTTCGACGGCAACACGGTCGAGATGAGCCTGGAGCAAGCCCAGTACGGTAAAGCGGCCGGCGACTACCAGGCCACTTTGAACTTCTTGCAAAACCGCATCAGCGGGATTCGCAAAGCACTGAAAGGCGAATGAACATGTCCATTGACACCATTTTTGGCATTGCTGGCACCGCGCTCAACGCGCAGTTGACCCGCATGAACGCGACCGCGTCCAACCTGGCCAACGCGGGCACAGTTTCGGGCACAGAAAAAGACGCCTTTCGCGCCAAGCGCCCCGTATTTCAGGCACTGGTCAGCGAGCAAATGACCCATTCCGGCGCCGCTTATGTGGGCGGCGTGAAGGTCGCCAAGATTGCCGACGATGCGGCCCCACCCCAGCGCGTGGCCGACCCCAAAAACCCTTTGGCAGACAAAGACGGATACGTCTACAAATCCAACGTCAGTGAAGTCACTGAAATGGTGGAAATGATGGCGGCCGCCCGCTCATACCAAAACAACGTCGAAGTGATCAACACAGCCCGCCAGCTGATGATGCGCACGCTGGACATCACCAAAGCCTGATCGGATTACCCCAGATGACCACGACCACCGCCCCCACATCGGCCGACTTGCTGGGCTCCAAAGTGACCAGCTACGAAGCGAACAAAACCTCGAGCGCCACACTGTCTGCTGCCAACATGGGCAAGCAGGACTTTTTGAAACTGTTCACCGCCCAGCTCAACAACCAGGACCCCTTGGACCCGGTCAAGAACGAGGCGTTTGTGGCCCAACTGGCCCAGTTCTCGCAGCTCGAAGCGCTGACCAACATCCAGACGTCCATGGACGGTTTCGTCAACAGCATGTCTGCAGAAAAACTGCTGGGCAGCGCCTCCTTGATCGGCAAGCGCATTTCTGTGGCCGATGCCCCGAGCCAGCTGGTGGAAGGCGGCTCCATCGACGCCAACATCGACCTGCCGCAAGGCGCCACAGGCGTGCAACTGAGTATTTCCGACGCCAATGGCAACAAGGTTCAAGACCTGGTCGCTGGTGCGCAGCTGCCCGGCACCGCCAACCTCAGCTGGGACGGCAAAGACAGCTTGGGCAACGCCGCTCCGGCAGGCACTTATTACCTCACTGCCAATGCGGTGGTGGGTGGCAAAACCACCAAGGTCTCGGTCAACACCCTGGCCACTGTGCGCTCCATCACCACCAACCCCACCGACGGCAGCATCAGCCTGGATGTGGGCAGTGGCAAACCCATCTTGCTGTCCAGCGTCAAGCAGATCAGCCAGTAACCCCTTTCATTGCCCATCCCTTAACAGGAGAACTCCACCATGTCGTTCTATACCTCGCTGACCGGCTTGAACGCTGCCACAGCCCAACTGGGCGTCACCAGCAACAACATCGCCAACGTGGGCACCAACGGATTCAAGCGCTCGCGTGCCGACTTTGGTGACATTTTCTCTACCTCGCCTCTGCAAAAGTCATCCAGCAACATCGGTCAGGGCGTATCGCTCAAGCAGGTGAGTCAGGAATTCAGCCAGGGCAACGTCAGCACCTCCGGCAACTCGCTGGACTTGGCCATCACCGGTGACGGCTTCTTCCCGCTGCGCTCGCCCGACGGCTTGCAAGAGGTCTACACCCGCAACGGCTCTTTCATGCTCAACGACCAAAACAACGTGGTCAACTCCGCTGGCCAGCGCCTCTTGTCTGCGGCAGTCGACAGCTCCGGCAAGGCCGACTTGAGCAAGTTGTCCGTGCTCAACATCCCGCCCAAAACCTCGGGCATGGCCAAAGAAACCACCAAGATCCAACTGGGCCTGAACCTGCCCGCAGACGCCAACGTCATCACGGCCGAATTCGACCGCACCAACCCGGCCACCTACAACAAAAGCACGGCGCTCACGGTGTACGACAGCGGCGGCAATGGCTACCTGGCCACGGTGTACTACGTCAAAACACAGGGTGCCAGCCCAACCATGCCTCAAAGCAAATGGCAAACCAATGTGTATGTTGGCAACAGCCAAGTCACACCTTCACTGATGCAAGCCACCGACAAAAACGGTCAGCAGCTGTACGTGAACAAATACGGTGACATCAAGCCCGCCTCTGCCGTGCAGGACGAATTGGTCACCGGCAAAACAGAAATGTTCACGCTCAAGCAATTGACGGATGAGAAAACATCGCAATTGGCCAATGTTCACGGCACTGCAGCCGCCGTGTTGACCGCCGATACATTGCCCAAGCCTGCAGATGCTGACATTGGGAAAATCAAGCTCGGGGCCAGCGCCATTTTCAAACTTTCGATTGATGGATCTGCAGATGTGGACATCGCACTGGATCCGAGCAAAGACTTGTCTTTGGCCTCTGCGGTTGCGCCGGATGACATGGCCAGAAAAATGGCCAATGCCATCAACAATGCATTTTCCGACACCGGCAACAAAGCCATTTTTGACCCCGCAGCCAAGCCACCCGTGGACAACAGGCGTTACGGCATGGATGTGAAGTACGACTCGGTTTCCAAACAGTTCACGCTTTTTTCTGGCTCCACGGGTGACTCATCCAGCATCAAATTGACCGTTGCAACAGGCAGTGTCGCCGAAAAACAACTCGGCTTGTCAACCGCCGAGGTGGCAGCATCGACGAATGAAGCTGTTCGCGGAAAGCCATCGGAACCTGCTGTTCTCAACGGCGGCACCATCCCTGGCAACACCTCCGGCAGCGTGAGCATCAACGACCTGAACAACAAATTCAGCGTGACCGTCAATGGCGTCAAGGGTACCGTCACCTTGCCCGCCCCCAACAACGCCGGCACGATCACAGACCTTGCGGCCAGTTTGCAAGGTGAAATCAACAAGCTCGAAGACCCCACCACCGGTAAACCGATTCGTGGCGTGACCGTCGGCTTCGACCCCATCAACCGCCGACTGACCTTCACCACAGGCAACACGGGTGACAAGGCTTCCATCAAAGTGACTGGGGCCGCAGATTGGGGCCTGAACAATACCGATACCGCCAGGGGCACGACATCCACGTGGTTCAGCATGCACCAATTCACCGAAGTGTCTGGTGGCATCCAAAAACCTCAGTTCATTGATGAAAACGGCAAGCAAACCGCCCTGCGCGACGGGTACACCAACCTGCCCACCTGGTCACCCATTTACCTCGACCGCGGCGAGCTGAGTTTTGACTTGAGCGGAAAAACACTGTCTCCGACCAGCAACATGCTTTTTGATACAGCCTTTCTGGAAGGCGGCAAAGGGGCATTGACCATGCAAATCGACTTCACACAGTCGACCCAATACTCCTCCCCGTTTGCCGTGTTGTCTCAGTCCCAGGACGGTGCACCCGAAGGTGACCTGATGGGCTTGGACATCGGCGTGGACGGTCTGGTCAGCGCCAACTACTCGAACGGCTCGCAGCAAAAGCTGGGCAAGATTGCACTGGCCAACTTCTCCAGTCCGACAGGCTTGCGCCAAGTGGGTGATGCCAGCTACCTCGCATCGGCCACTTCGGGTGCACCCAAGATTGGCGAAGGCGGCTCGGCCGGCTTCGGCAGCATCCGCGCTGGTGCCACAGAACGCGCCAACGTGGACTTGACCAAAGAACTGGTGGACCTGATCACCGCGCAGCGTAACTTCCAGGCCAACGCCAAAGCCATTGAAACCAGCAGCACGATGACGCAAGCCATCGTCAATCTGCGGACCTGATCTGGCTGATTGAACCTCAGGACAGCACGCCATGGACAAACTGGTCTTCACTTCCAACGCCACCATCAAGGAGATGGCCACAGCACGCCAGGTCTTGGTCAACGACCTGGCCAACGTGTCCACCGTGGGCTTCAAAAGCAGTTACGACGTGGCCATGCAGTCCGTCAAAGTGCAAGGCAGTGGTTTTGACACCCGCGTGATGGCCCAAGCCGTGGCCCGTGATTTGGTTCGGCTCGAGCCAGGCGCCGTGATGGCCACAGGCCGACCCATGGACATCGCGATGGCAGGTAAATCTGTTTTGGCTGTGCAAGCGCCCAATGGCGAAATGGCTTTCACACGCAGAGGCGACTTCAAGGTCAACCCACAAGGTCAACTCGAAACAGGCAATGGCCACCCCGTCATGGGCGAAGGCGGCCCCATCAACGTCCCACCAGGCTTGATGGTGACCATCAACAACGACGGCAGTGTTTATGCCCGCGACCCCAACCAAATCGGACCAGCGGCATCGGTGCTGATCGATCAGCTTCGCTTGCGCGATGCCAGCGCCACACCCATGTCACGCCGCATCGATGGCTTGTTCAGTGTGGCAGACAAACCGGCCGGAACAGACATCACCAACGGCACCGAGGCGCCCCAAGTGATCCCCCAAGCGCTTGAAGGCAGCAACGTGAATGCCATCGAAGCCATGGTCCGGTTGATGGACCACTCCCGCAACTTTGAAACCCAAATGAAGATCATCAAGGAAACCAAGACGCTGGACGAATCCGGCTCTTCCATGATGAAAACCGCCTGATTGAAAACCGGAGAACCCCATGGATGCATCAATGTGGATTGCCAAGACTGGCCTGGATGCGCAGCAAATGCGCATGTCGGTCATTTCCAACAACTTGGCCAACGTCAACACCACCGGCTTCAAGCGCGATCGCGCCTCGTTCGAGGACATGCTCTACCAAAACCTGCGCCAACCTGGCTCACAAGTCGGCGCCAACGCCCAAGCGCCCACAGGCTTGATGATGGGCACGGGTGTGCGCATTGTCTCGACCGAAAAAACCCACACACAGGGCAGCTTCGTGTCGACCAAAAATGCCCTGGACATGGCCGTTCAAGGCGAAGGCTTTTTCCAAATTCTGCAGCCTGACGGCTCCACCGCTTACACGCGTGACGGGTCCTTCAAGCTGTCCAACACCGGTCAGCTGGTGACCTCCAATGGCGCCGTGCTGCAACCGGCCATCACCGTTCCCAACAACGTCTCCAGCGTGTCGGTGGGCAACGACGGCACAGTCTCGGTCGACTTGGCCGCTGGTGGCGGCACGCAGGTGATTGGCACCATTCAATTGGCCCGCTTCGTCAACCCCGCAGGTCTGCAATCCCTGGGGCAAAACCTGTTGAAGGAAACCCAGGCCAGCGGCGCACCCCAAGTCGGCCAGGCCGGCCTCGCAGGCCACGGCACCATCCAACAGGGCAGCCTGGAAGCCTCCAACGTGAACGTCGTTGAAGAAATGGTCAACATGATCGAAACGCAGCGTGCATACGAGATCAACTCCAAAGCCATCTCAGCTGTGGACGGCATGCTCAAGTTCTTGAACAACAACATGTAAGGCCTGGCCATGATGCTCAAAAACTTCATTTCTCTAGCGGCCTTCAGCGCTGCAACCGCTTTGCTCTCAGCTTGCAGCTCGCCTCCTGTCGCGCTGACCCACACACCCGAGTTCGCTCCCGTCTACCCCCCCATGGCCGAAAAAGTCCAAAGCAACTCAGGGGCGATTTTCAGCAGCCGCACCGACAACTGGTTTGGTCGCAACAAGTCCTACCAAATCGGCGATGTGGTCACGGTGCTTCTGAACGAAGAAACCCAAACCGAGCGCAATGTGGAAGCAAAATTGAATCGCAAATCCACCAACAACGTGCTGGCGGCCAGCACAGGCCTGTCCAATGCCATTCAGAACATCAGCGTGGGCGGCAGCAAACTCAGCGGCGTGCTCCAAGGCATCAAGCTCGATGGTTCAGAGATCACCAATGCTGGCTCGGGGCAAGACTCCAAAACAGCCAAGCTGATCGGCGCCGTCACTGTGACGGTGGTCGAGGTTTTGGCCAATGGCAACCTGGTGGTGCGCGGCGAAAAACAACTGGCCTTGACCGAAGGCTCAGAGATCATCCAGCTCAGCGGCATCATCCGCCCCATCGACATTTCGCCCAGCAACATGGTGCAGTCGAGCCGTCTGGCCAATGCCCAAATCGCCTACCGCGGCACAGGTGACCTGGCCAATGCAGGCAAGGCCGGTTGGGGCACCAGCGCCTTGATGAAACTCTGGCCCTTCTGACACGCAGGAACCCACGATGATTTTCAACCGCCTTTTTTTGACCGCCCTGCTGGCTTTGATGGCCTGCGGCAATGCCTGGGCGGATCGCGTCAAAGACTTGGCCTCAGTCGCCGCTGGCCGCTCCAACCAACTGATTGGCTTTGGTTTGGTCGTCGGTCTGCAAGGCACAGGCGACGGCTCGGACGTGTCGTTCACGACCCAAAGCATGAAAGCCCTGTTGAGCCGTTTGGGCATCAGCGTGGATGTGCCTCTGTCCGACTTTTCATTGCTGTCTGGCGCAGAAAAAGACGCCAAAGTCGGCAAAATCGATGTCAAAAACACTGCTGCCGTGCTGGTCACGGCCGAGTTGCCGGGCTTTTCCAAGCCGGGCCAAAAAATTGACGTCAACGTCTCGGCCATCGGCAAAGCCAGCAGCCTGCGCGGGGGCAGTTTGATCCTGACCAGCTTGCGCGGCGTGGATGGCGAAATTTACGGTATTGCCCAAGGCGCACTCACCGCCACGGGTGTCGAGACCAGCGCTGCGGGGTCCAAGGTCAGTATCGGCGTGCCCACAGCCGCTCGCATCTCGGGCGGCGCCACCGTCGAGCGCTTGGTCGACAACCCCTTTGAAAAGGCATCCCACATCGTCATGAACGTGCGGGAATCCGACTTCACCACCACCAGCGCCATCGTCAACGCCATCAACAAAAATTTTGGCGATGGCACGGCCCGGGCGATCGACGGCATGTCTTTGGCCGTCAAGGCGCCGACAGATTTGACGCAACGCGTGAATTTCATGAGCATGATCGAGAACCTCGATGTGCAACCTGGCGAGCCCCCTGCGCGTGTGGTGGTCAACGCCAAAACCGGCACGGTGGTCATCAGCCGCAACGTCAAAGTCTCTGCTGCAGCGGTCGCGCATGGCACGATTTCTGTGGCCGTCACTGCGACCAATGAAGTGTCACAACCCGGCATGTTCTCGCAAGGTCAAACCAAAGAAGTGCAAAACGCCGAGATCAAAGTCGAAGAGCCCAAGAACCCGATGTTCCTGTTCCAGCCAGGTGTCGACCTGCGCCAGATTGTGGACGCCGTCAACCAGGTGGGCGCCACGCCATCGGCCCTCATTGCCATTCTTGAAGCCCTCAAGAGCTCGGGCAGCCTGCGCGCTGACCTGATCATCATCTAAGTCCAGAGAAGTTCACCATGAGCGACCTGTCCAGCACCAGCCCGACCAGTTACCTGGACTTTGGTGCGCTTGGCCGTCTCAAAGGTGAGGCTTCTCGCGATCCCACACAAGCCATCCGAAAGACCGCAGAGCAGTTCGAAGCGCACTTTTTGCAGCAAATGATGAAGTCCATGCGCGACACAGTCGAAAAAAGCGACCTGGTCGAGTCCAATAACATGGACATGTACCAGGACCTCATGGACAAAGAAGTGGCCATGAAGATGGTCCAGCGCGGCGGCATTGGCGTGGCCAACATGCTTGAAAAACAAATGCTCAAGCAAAGCAGCGAACTCTCAACCCAAGACGCCCTGAAACTGCGCCCGGTGAATGCGCCAGCAGCCCTGCCTTTGGTCAAACCCGCTGAGCCTTTGCCCCTCAAAAATTCGGCCGTTCAGTCTTATGAGCTCAGCCGCAGTACAGGAGGCAAACCGTGAGTGATTTGCTCAGCATTGGCAGCTCCGGCGTCACCGCTTACCAGCGTGCGCTGGCCACGGTGTCCAATAACATTGCCAACGTCAGCACCGATGGCTACAGCCGCCAGGATGTCAACATCACGGCCAATGAACCCAGCCGCGAAGGCACGGGCTATGTGGGCAACGGCGCGCGCTTTGACCAAGTGCGCCGCCAGTACGACGCCTTTGTGGAAAGCAACCTGCGCAACAGCAACAGCGATCTGTCCGGGCAAAAGCCCTTGCTGACCTATGTCAACCGCCTGATCGATGTGATGGGCGACCAGAGCATTGGCCTGACCAGTGCCATGAACCTGTTTTTCAAGTCGGCAGGCGATTTGGCCAGTGACCCCGCCTCGACCATTTCCCGCAGCAGCTTTTTGCAAAACGCCGATGGCATGGCTTCGCGCTTTCGCCAACTCGACGGTCAGCTGCAAATTCTTGACAACGAAACCCGTCAAGCCATCGACACCGATGTGGGCCAGATCAACGCCTACACACAGCAGTTGTCTGCACTGAACAAACAGCTGAGCAAGAACGGCGATCTGCAAAAACAACCCTCTGAATTGCTCGACCAACGTGACTTGCTGTTGCAAAAATTATCAGGGCTGGTGGGGATCAAAACCAGCTTCTCAAGCAACGGAGAAGTGTTGGTCACCTTGGGTGACACCAACAGCCAAGGTTTTTTGGTCAAGGCCGATGTGTATCGGGACATCGTTGTGCAAACGTCGGCGACGGGTGCACTTCAAATCAATTACCGCTATCAGCCTACTGACCCATTGACCGGAAAAAAACTGGCTTTGCCGCCCATCACCAGTGGCCAAATCGGCGGCACACTGGCCTTTCGCGAACAGGTCCTCAAGCCTTCCGAAAACGGCCTGGACAATCTGGCCCAAGTCATGGCCGATGAAGTCAATCAAGTGCACAAGACGGGCATTGATGCCGAAGGCCAACTGGGCGGTGATCTCTTTGGCTTCACGGCGGGCAAGGAAGGGAAAGCTGCCGGGATGCAAATGGTCATCCAGGACACCAACCGGGTGGCCGCGGCTGGCCAGTTCCGCATCATCGATGCGCCCCTCAACAGTGGCACGGCACAAGCGCGCATCGGCTACACCGATGCGCAGTACAGTGGCCCCACCAGCTTGACTGGCGACTTGGCCAACGGCAGCCGACCCGTCATCGGACAGGTCAGCCTGAGCGTCGGTGGCAACCAACCCTACAACAGTGTGGGCTTGATTCCTGTGGGCCAAAGCGATGTGACCATCACTTTGCTGCAAGCATCGGAGGGTCAATCTTTTCAGGTCTTCACACGCGATGGACGACAACTGCTGGGCCAAGCACTCACCGACCCCGCCATGCTGAGCCCGACCAACGGCATGGAAAAAGGCGCGACCCACAGCACGCAGTACCTCAACAAAAGCGGTGCAGCCACCTATTTGGGCATGGACATCTTCATGGGTGCCAAGGCGGAGCCCTTGGCCATCCAGCAGTTCAGCGCACAAACTGGCAATGCCATCGACCCGCTGACACGGCCAGCCGTGTTGACCGGTGGCGACTTCAATGACAATCTGAATTTGCCCATTGCGCAGGGCGACTACACCCTCAACGGCACCGCCCTGCCCGCCAGGTCTGCAGGCAGCAGCACCGACTTGCAATCGATGGTCAATTGGTTGAACAGCGCCAACGTCCCGGGCATCAGCGTGACAGCAGACACCACCAACAACCGCATTGTCCTGTCGCGCACGGACACCACAGGCGACATCCGCTTGGGGCTGGGCAACGGTGGCACCGCGGCCGAACTCAAAAAAATGGGGTTTGACACCACCATCACCGTCAAAGGTGCAGCTTCGGATGACCTGCTCGTCTTTGTGACCGATTCCAGCCCTGTCGGCAACACAGCCAACATCGCGGCACAGTTTGGCGCCACGGTGGCCGACATGAAGCAGACCTTGCGCAGCGATTCGCTCAAAATCCAATTCAGCACCGACAGCCATTACCAAATCATCGACACCAAGACACAAACGGTGGTGGCCGAACGCGACTTGGTCAATGATGCGAAAAATCCTACCCCAAGCATCACTTACCGTGGTTTGAAAATGGATTTTTCGACTTATCCCAAATCCGGGGATGTGTTCACAATCGATGGCAACACCGATGGCATTGGCAACAACGAAGCCATGATGAATTTGGTCAACTTGGAGAACCAGAACGTCATGCCCAACGGGTTGACCATGACCGAAGCCTACATCGAGCAAGTCAACAAGGTAGGCAATGTGGCCAGACAGGCCACCATTGCCCAACAAGCGCTCACTGTGGTTTACAACCAGGCCAAAGAAACCCGCGATGGTGTCTCTGGCGTCAGTCTGGACGTGGAGGCCTCGGCCTTGGTCCGATACCAGCAGGCCTACCAAGCCAACGCCAAGGTCATGCAGACGGCCAGTCAACTTTTTGACGCCATCCTGCAAATCAAATAAAGAGGCGCACCATGAACATTTCAACCTCATTGTTGTTTGACCGCGCCACAGAAAACATGGGCGCTTTGCAAAACAAGCTCGCCACGACGCAAGCGCAGTTGGCGGCATCCAAGCAAATTTTGTCGCCCAGCGACTCCCCCGATCAGGCTGCAGCCATTCAGCGCTTGCGTGGCGAAATTGACAAGCAAGCCAACCACAAGACCAACTTGCAGGTCGCCCTGCGCCACTACAGCACCGAAGAATCGGCGCTGAAGTCATCGAGCGACATCTTGGTGCGCATCAAAGAACTGGCCATTCAAGCCGCCAACGACACACAAGGCGCAGACAGTCGCAAAGCCATTTCCGCCGAGATGAAAGCGCTGCGCGACCAACTCTTGAGTTTGGGCAACACGCGCGACGACAACGGCAATTACATTTTCTCTGGCACCCGAGTCAAAACGCAGGCATTCGCCACCGGTGCCGACGGACAGGTCACCTACCAAGGCGATCAAACACAAACCCGCATCCCGGCTGGCATTGAGCGAACAGTCTCATTTACCCGTTCGGGTACGGACGTGTTCAGTCGCGTTGTCCGCACCGATGAAAAAGGTCAAACACAAAGTGTGGGTTTTTTCAACGCACTGGACCAAATGATCAGCGCTGTTGACAAAAGCCAGACCAGCGGCATTCAGCAAAGCATCTCGGATGTGGATCAAATGCAAAGCAACTTGACTTTGTCCTTGGCCCAATCCGGCTCAGACCAGAACATCGTTCAGTCGCAAATGGATGTGATGGATGAAACGAGCCTTCGTTTGAAATCATCGCTCTCGGACGTTGAAGATTTGGACTACGCCTCGGCCGTGACCAACATGAACAAACAAATGATGGCCTTGCAAGCGGCCATGGGCAGTTTTTCAAAAATTTCGTCCTTGACCTTGTTTGATTACATCCAGAAATAAGCGCTCCTTGCTCAAGTACCTGGGTTCACAACCGATTCTTGTCTTTGGCTTCAACTTCACAGTCACCTGAAAAACCCATGCCATGACCACCGTCAGTTCCACCAATTTTCTGACAGCGATGGGCGCAGGCTCGGGCATCGACACCAAAGCTTTGGCTCAAAACCTGGCCAATGCAGAAATCTCGCCCAAAAAAGACCAGATCAACACCAAGATCACCAAGACAGAAGCCAAAATTTCCGGTTACGGATACATCAAAACAGCTTTGTCCGACCTGCAAACCGCGTTTGCAGGCCTGAACGACGCCAGCGACTTCAGTTCAATCAAGACCAGCAACACCCAGCCATCGGCCGTGGGCGTCACCACATCGACCACGGCTTTGGCGGGCACTTACAACCTGGAAGTCAGTCACATTGCGACAGCGCAGCGCAGCATCAGCACCTCCTTTGCAGCGCGCGACACCGCGCTCAACGAAGGCAGCGAGTTCAATCTGAGTTTGACACTGGGCAGCGGCACCCCATCCACAATCAAAGTCAAAAATGACACCCCCGCCGGGATGGTCAGCGCCATCAACAGCGCCAAACTCGGTGTCAAGGCCCAATTGATCAACACCGGCTCAGGCTACACCGTGATGCTGACCGGGCAAGAAGGCGCCAGCAAAAGCTTCACCATGACCAGCGATGCGGTTTCTTCAGGCACCGTGGCTTTCGATACCAACGTGCAAGAAGCGGCCGACGCCCAATTCAAAATCAACGGGTTGGAGATGACGCGCAGCTCCAACACGGTTTCAGATGTGATCGATGGCGTCACTTTGGACTTCTACACCACCACCTCAGGGGCGGCGCGTCTGGACCTGAACCGCGACACCACGTCCATCAAGAGCAACGTCGCCGCGTTGGTGACGGCCTACAACAACTTTGATACAACGATCAAAGAGCTGGGCAACAGCAAAAGCACCATCAAGGATATCGGTGGCTCGATGGTGGGCGACAGTTATTTGCAGACCGTTCGCAGCCAGGTTCGCAGCTTGATCACAGGCAATGCTTCCACACCGGGCACCGACATCAAAGCCGCACGGGACATGGGCATCAGCTTTGACCGCTATGGCCAAATGACCTTGGACAACACCAAACTCGATGCGGCTTTGCAGGACCACTACGACCAGGTGGTGAAAGTGTTCAGTGCAGGCACCAACAGCAAAAGTGTGTACAGCCCGGCCCCGGCCGGTATTGCAGGCGATGCTTACCGAAGCCTGGACCGGATGCTGCGCGCCGCAGGGCAAATCAACACACTCAGTGACAATGCCAGCACGCAAGTCACCAAGTACAAAGTCGACCTCACCAAGCTCGATGACCAGTTGCAAAAACTGCTGGACCGTTACACGCAGCAGTTCAGCCTGATGGACTCGATTGTGGGCAACAGCACCTCCACACGGGCCAGCCTGACCAGTACGTTTTCGGCCATGAACGGCAAAAACAACAACAATTGATTTAAAAAAATTTAAATTAGATTCTAAATAGCTCATAACTGAACCTTCCTCAAGTTCAACCGGCTGCTGCCGATACCTTTGATGTAAACCCTTTTTCCAGAACCACGCAGGTGGTCTGGAATTCACGCATGGTGCGAGGGGCTTGAGCAAAGGAAATCATCATGAGCTCGGACATCTCTCTTCAAGGCGCAATGCGCCCTGCCCCCAGGCCTGTGCCGATTGAAACTCACCCGTTGGATTTGCACGGCTCCAACGTGGAAGCAAGCACGCCTGAGCCCAAAGCAGTCGAAAAACCCAGCATCGACTTCGATCCCAAAGAAGCCCAGCGAAAGTTGAGCGAAGCCCTCTCACAACTCAACGAGATGATGAAGAACAGCGGCACCAACCTGGCCTTCAGCCGCGACGAGGTTCTTAACAAGACCGTGGTCACCGTGAAGAACACAGAAACCGGCAAAGTGGTTCGCCAGATTCCAGACGTGGTTTTTCTGAAAGTCGCACACAACATCGACAGCCTCAAGGGCTTGCTGCACAACGCGGCGATTTGAGTTTTTGAACAGAAAAAATTCAAATTTTTCTCAAGTTCTGACAACCCACACCGATTCATCACTTAACAGGAATTCAAAACAGATTTTCTGTGATTCAGGCAGGTCCTACTCCCTTCGGGTTCCTGCCAACCTTTTGAAAACACCTCTTCAAGGAGTATGACCATGTCCGTTATCAACACCAACGTTAAGTCTCTTGTCGCTCAAAACGCCATGACCGTGAACAACCGTTCGCTCGGCAAAGTGATGGAGCAACTGTCCACCGGCAAGCGCATCAACAGCGCTTCTGACGACGCAGCTGGCTTGGCCATCGCCGACAAAATGACTTCGCAGATCCGCGGCCTGAACCAAGCTGTGCGCAACGCCAACGACGGCATCTCGATGCTGCAAACGGCTGAAGGCGCGACACAAGAAGTCACCAACATGCTGCAGCGCATGCGTGAATTGGCAGTTCAAGCCTCCAACGACACCTACTCCAGTGCAGACCGTTCGGCCCTGCAATTGGAAAACGACGCCTTGGCTGACGAAATCACACGCATCTCCGACAACACGCAGTGGAACAAAATGAATTTGTTCACAGCGGACGCCTCGGCTGTGGGCGCGTCAGGTGTGGTGAATTTCCAAGTCGGCGTCAACGGTGGCTCCACAGACCTGATCTCTGCAAGTTTCACTGCCATCGATGCAACCACGCTGAGCGCCGGCAGTCTTGATTTGACGACACAATCAGGTGCCCAATCTGCGATCACGTCTATTGACGCAGCCATTAAATCAATCGACACCATCCGCGCCGGTTTTGGCGCAAAGATCAACCGCCTGACCTACGCGGCGGACAACTTGGCCAACGTCGCTCAAAACACCGCGGCGGCGCGCAGCCGAGTCTTGGACACCGACTACGCGGCGGCAACCACCGAACTGGCCAAAACCCAGATCATCCAACAAGCCGCCACGGCCATGTTGGCGCAAGCGAACCAGCAACCCCAGTCGGTGCTGTCTCTGCTGAAGTGATCTTTTCGCCAGCGGATACCAAAGAGCCCTTCGGGGCTCTTTTTTTTCGCATGCTGTTGCCATTCAAGCTGGCCTGAAATTTGCTCATTCATGTCCATACCCCACAGAGGCAAGAATTTGCCGTAGAACATTGGAGCCAGCATGAACCTCTCACCGTCAATGCATTTCACCTTGGCCCGGCTGAACACCGCATTGATCCATGGCGATGAAGCCCTGCTGGCTTCCTGCTTTGAAGGCGTGGACATCGAGGCTCTGCTCTCGCAGGACAACCTGGCCAAGGTCAGGGCCCGAGGCAAGAACGCGATGGTCATTTTTCTGGCCACGCTGGCCGTCAGCAACGACATCGAACCGAAACGGGCTCAAATTTGGCTCGACTGCTACCAGTCCATCGCCAAAAAACAGTTGCAAGGCGGCACTCTGGCCTTGCCCGAGCACAACGTCTTGCGCTTGACCGTCAGCGCACTCACACGGAAAACCCCACTCAAGCGGCAAGACCTTGCCCAGTGCAAAGCCAGCCACCAGGATTGGCAGGACGCGATCGAGTTGGCTTTAGACGCCAGGGACTGGCACACAGCCGTCGCTTTGGCCGAAAAACTGGCATTCAAAAAAATTGAAACTGTCATCTGGTTGAACATTACAAATTCAATCTCCAGCCGACAACAATTCTTTGTTGACAATTCCGGCATTGCCCAAACAGACATTGACTACCTGCGTCTGGTACGGCTGTATGAGCTTTGCATCAATGCAGCCCAAAACGCACGTGCAGTGGATGTGGCCCATTCTGCGAGTTATCTGAGGGCCAAGTCACTCGAAGTGGCCGGGGAATATGGCAAGGCGATTCAATTCTTTCGCAGCTTGGCGAACGGGAAAAACTACAACACGGCCAAAATTGACATTGCCCGTTGCCTTTGCAAAAGTGGCGACATTCCATCGGCCATCCGTGAATTCGATGAAGCCATACTGCACCAGAAATGCACAGACATTTCACCCGCAGCGGACGCCCAACTGCAGGCCATTTCAGAGCCAGAGCGGCCCGTTGAGAAAAAGTTCAATGTCGCCAAAGCCTCTCAAGCCCTGGGAGCCCTGGCCACCGTGTTCAAAGAGCATGATCTGAAATTTTTCTTGGTCTCCGGCACTTTGTTGGGCTATGAACGAGAGGGCAAACTGCTCGACCACGACAAAGACATCGACGTCGGCGTGATTGGCTGGGAAAAGCAATACGACATCTGCATGGCCTTGCAAAGCAGCGGAGACTTTACCGTCTTGCCTCACTACCTCAAGGGCCACAAGTCTTACTACATTCCGATCCAGCACAATTTGACGGGCATCTGGATTGACCTGTTCATTTACCATGAGATTGAAGACAAACTGGTCACAGGTGTGGACTTCTTCTTTGGCTACCGGCAAACATTTGCCTTCACGCCGTTCGAACTCAAGCCAGTGACGTTCCTGGGTGTGGACATGTTTGTCCCCAGCGATGCCGATTTGAATCTTCAAGAAAACTTTGGCAATTGGCGGGTTCCCGATGCGAGCTACTTGTCGCACCTGGAGTCGCCGTCGACGACCAACAAAGGCGGCATGACCCACATGCTGACCGGACGCATCCAAGCCCTGGGGTACACACTCAAAAAGCAGCCAGTGAAGGTGCGAAAAGTCATCGAGATCATGCGCCAATACAGCCATTCGCAGTGGGCCATGAGCGAAGAACAGCTGCAGCACCTGGCCCGTATTTGTGACCATTTGGAACGCGCACAAGCACCGCTTGCACCCACCATGGTCGCAGAGGAGTTGGCACATGCTTAACGCCACAGCAGTCATTCTCTTGGCAGGCGGCAGCGGCTCCAGAATGGGGGGCGATCAGGCCAAACAATTCATCCGCATTGCAGGCAAACCCGTTCTGGCCCACAGCCATGACGCCATCCGAAAGTACATGCCGAATGCCATGGTGGTGGTGGTCTGCCCCATCGACTCACTGGACCAAGTGCGCGCCATGTTCAAAGACGAAGCCCAATGCACGGTGGTGGCGGGTGGCTCCAGCAGGCAAGCCTCCGCCTTGCAAGGCTTGAAGGCATTGGCAACGCACCAGCCTCGCAATGTCTTGATCCACGATGCAGCTCGACCCTTTGTGAGTGGGCAAATCATTCTGGATGTGCTGCATGCGCTCGAAAAGAACGAAGCGGTGGATGTCGCCATTCCGACGGCCGACACCATCATTGTGGAGCGCGACGGTTATATCCAGTCCATCCCCAAGCGTCAGCACATCTTGCGTGGGCAAACACCGCAGGCCTTCAATTACAAAACACTGATGGGTTGCTACGCCGAAATCGGTGACGAACGCCTGGACCAGTTCACCGACGATTGCGGCATTTACCTCGAGTGCAATCCCTTGGGCAAAGTCAGGATCGTCAAGGGCCACGAAGAGAACATCAAAATCACCAACCCGATCGATTTGATCCTGGCCGACGAGATGTTCCGCATCCGCACGGCAGCCGTCACCGCAGACCAACCTGGCATCGATGTGCGGGGCAAGCGGGCCTTGATCTTTGGCGGCACCGCAGGCATTGGCAAAGCCATGGCCGACATCATGACCAGTGCAGGCGCCTTGGTGATTGCACGCTCGCGGTCCAACGGCTGCGATATTTCATTGGAAGCAGACGTGCGCAATGCTGTTTCTGAAGCCACCAAGACCTTGGGCGGTCTGGACGTGGTGGTCAATGCCGCAGGTTTGCTGAAAAAGCACACCTTGCATGACCAGTCATCGTTGGACATTGCAGCGCAGATCAATGTGAATTTGCTGGGCGCCGCCTGGATCGCGAAATGGAGCCATGCCCCGCTCAAGGAGAGCCAAGGCACCTTGCTGCAATTCGCCTCATCGTCGTACACACGCGGCAGGGCCGACTACGTCATCTATTCGGCCACCAAAGCGGCCATTGTGAACATGACGCAGGGACTGAGCGAGGAGTGGGCGGCAGACGGCATTCGCGTCAACTGCATCATTCCCGGCCGCACCGACACGGAAATGCGCCGAAACAACTTTGACAACGAACAGCAAAGCACGCTTTGCAACCCCTACCAAGTGGCCCTGAGTGCCACCAAAACGCTTTGCGCCCGCATGAATGGGCAGCTTGAGCGGGTTTAAAACCAACGTTGAAAATTTAACCCAAAGGATTCAAAATGATTTTCGAAAAAAGCATTGAAATGGCCCACGGATCAACAATTTCAGTTGACAACAACTATTATTCAAAAAATGAAATTCCAACAAACAATCTGGACAACAGAAAAGATTATTGGAATTTTTACTATCAAAATCAAAGTAAAACACCTCCATCGCAATTTGCAGCATTCATTGCCAGCGAATATCCTGATCATGAATTGATCATCGACGTTGGTTGTGGAAATGGACGCGATACGATTTTCTTCGCTCAACTGGGGTACAACACTGTTGGCATCGATGGATCAAAATCTGCCATTGAACATTGTCAAAAGATGATGGCAGGATATGACCGGAACTCTGACGCAAATATTTTTATAGAAAAAGATGTTTCCGATTTGAGTAACAATATCCAGCAAATAATCAAATCCCCTGCGATAAAAAAGATCATCTATTCTAGATTTTTCTTGCATGCCATCAATGAGTACGAAGAACAAGAGTTTTTGGACTTTGCATTCTCTTCAATCAATGCCGAAGACCGGATCGCTCTCGAATTCAGAACCAACCTGGATGAGCACAAAGAAAAAGTCACTGGAAAACACTACAGAAGGTACATTGATACATCCATTTTTATTGAACACGTCACTAAGAAATACAACGCCAAACTGATGTATTGTATTGAAGGAACAGGGTTCGCAAAATACAAAAATGACGATGCACATGTTTGCCGGATCATTCTTGCAAAATAATCATGTTGAACAAACAAATCAGCAAAATCATTGCGAAATGGGATGGTGAATTTCGTGATGTGCCGTGGATAAACCAGCCCATTGATGTCAAAGCCAGCAGCTCATCTGGAAAATACCAAATATTCATGGATGGTGGTGGAGGACAAATAAACATCACACCAATTTCATATTGTGAATATGAAATCAATGAGCACTTGCTGGCGCCTGAAAATTACAAACTCAATGTCATCAACAATGGCGAGTCCATTATTTTAGAGGCCTATTCAAAGTGCGATCTCATTCGGATCAACCAACCCGAAGAAACCAGCAAGATCGG
>CAIJQQ010000009.1 GCA_903822825.1 uncultured Burkholderiales bacterium
GGCAGCGAAGCGTTGTACGACGAGCGTACTTGTTGGGATAGAAGCCATTGTTAATTCCTCTTTCAGTTAGTGAAATTCAGTTTTCTTTGCAAAGAAAGCCGAGCACGAGTTGGAACACCCACACTCGCCTGAAAGTCCTCTGTGGGCTGTCGTCACGAAGGTGTGAGTTCAGCGAAGGCGCTCAAGCCAGTCCGGGTTGACGTTCATCAAGTCAAGGATTTGGCTTTTTTTAAATCCCAAAGCATTCACTTTTCAGAACGTGGATCGAATTCTAAGTGGCTATAAATGAATACCTTGTGATTGACATCACAATATTTATGGCTTCTAAGTAGGTTTTTAGAATTTATTTTCATACTAAATTGCCAATATCACAAACAATGCCCTCAAGTCTGTGATCTTTGGCAGTTTTTAGCGAACTGGTGGTGGTGCCTACAATTTCACTTTCGATAAGAAAGCACCCGCATGGCCACCATCATCCGAAGCGACTTGACGATTCCGGGCACTTACAAGCTCACCGAAAACACCCAGGTGGCGCCGGGCGTCAAGATCACGGTGTTACCCAAAGGGTTGAGCGAGTTGATGACGCTTCAGGGCGGTGTGGTCACGGGCCACACGGTGACGTCACGCGCATCGGGAACTTCACCGACGAGTTCCGCCAGGAAATGGCCAGCGCCGCGCCCTCGGCCACAGCTTTGACCTACACCGATGCGGTGACCCTGGTGGGCAGCGCCAACATCGACGCAGTGGTGCTGCGCGTGGCGGGCGCAGACGGGTGGTTTGTGGCCTGAATGACGGCTGTAGGAGCGGCGCCCTCGCCGCGATAGCGCCCTAGAGACCACCCCCCATCGCCCCGAGGGCGGGGCTCCCACAAAAAAGCGGCCGCCAAGGCCGCTTATTTTTTGACGATGCGTTCGATCTGGCGGTCGAGTTCGGCCCGCTCGTCGAGCGTGAAGCCGCGGTGCGCCCAGAGCACTTGGCCATCTGGCCCGATCAAATACGAGCTGGGCATGGTTTTGATTGCAAAGCGTTTGGCCGATTCGCCCGCCGGGTCGTAGGCCACGGCAAACGCCGCTGGGTTTTGCTGCACAAAGCGGTCGGCGTCGCGCCGCTGTTTGTCGAGGTTGATGGTGAGCACCGTCAGCTCGGTCGGCTGGTAGCGCGCTTGCAGCGCCGCCATCCACGGGAACGACAGCTTGCATGGCCCACACCAGGAGGCCCAGAAGTCCACATACACATAGCGTCCGCGCAGGTCGGCCAGTTTGGCAGCTACAGGGGTGCCGGGCAGGTCCACATCGGGTGCTGGCTGGCCGACATCGACGGCGTGTGCCCCGCTGGCCAACATGGCGGCCAGCGCCAGCAGCGCCGCCCGAGCCACTTGCAGGCAGGCGGGCATGAGGGGGGCGCAGCTGATCGGTGTGCGCATGGTGTTCAGCTGTAGGCCAAGCCGGTTTGTTCAAGGCCCGTGAGGTGGATGTTGGCTTTGTTGAGCTCGGTGTTGGCCGCCATGTCGCCCAGCCAAGCCGCGTTGTGGCTGTTGAGCAGGTCAACAAAGCCCTTTTCGGTCTGTGCATCGGGCAGCGCGCCGACCACGTTGAGGTAGAGCAGATCAACCACAGCTTGAGGGTTGGCGTTTTTGCCCAACTTGAAGTCAAGCGCAAAACCCATCAGGCTGGTGGCGTCGTATTGCCCGGAGTCGAGCAACGACAGGCCAATGCCCACAAAGTCAGGCCGCGCCACCGCTGCGGCGCCAAACACCGCGCCCAGAATCTTGGCCACGCTGCCGGCGTTGCCGTTCAGGTCGAGCGCGAGTTTTTGGTCGCTGAAGATGAGGCGTTCGACGTTGTAGAACGTGGCCTTCAAGATGCCGCTGGCGCCCGAGACCGAATCTACGTGGTAAGCGCCGTCTGCAGCATGTGCAATGGTGTATTCATGCTGCTTGGATGTGCCCAAAGAAATGGTATCAATGCCATCGAGCGCGTCGTACACGAAGGTCATCGGGTTCTTGATGACCTCGCTGTCGTTTTTGTTGGTGCCGTAAAAAGTACTGGGCATAGCGCGTCTCAGTTGGCAAGTTTCGGAAAATTATGCACTGCATCGCGGCGAGGGCGCCGCTCCTGCATTTTTAGAGGGGCGCCGCTCATGCATCACTGGGTGTGGATTTGCCCGTCGTGCGCCATGGCCACAAAGGGGTGGCCGCTTTGCCGCAGGTAGTCTAGCCCCGGTGGGCCTTGCAGCATGGCGATGGTGGCGGTGCACCCGGCCACCACGGCCAGCGGCGCGGTCACGCTGACGGTGCGCCAGTGGCGCACGGGCCAACCGGTGCGGGGGTTCAGCAGGTGGCAGTAGCGTTGGCCGCCCACCACGATGAAGCGTTCGTAATCGCCACTGGTGGCCAGGCCTCCGGTGGTGAGCTGTTGGGTGGCCAGAAGTTGGCCGCGCTCACGCGGGTGCTGGATGCCCATGACCCAGGGCGCGCCGTCGGGCTTGGGGCCCATGAGGCGCATGTCGCCGCCCAGGTTGACGTAGCCATGCAGCACGCCCGTGCGTTGCAGCAGCGCGGCGGCGCGGTCGGCGGCGTACTCTTTGCCAAAGCCGCCAAAGTCGAGCTCCATGCCCGCGCGGGGCAGGCGGATGCGTGTGCCCTCGCGCTGCACTTGCACCCAGCCGATCAGGGGCAGCAGTGCAGCGATCTGTTCGGCCGTGGGCAGTCGGGCCTGGTCTTTGGCCTGCGCAAAGTTCCAGGCGCGGCGCAGCACGCCCGAGGTGATGTCAAACAGGCCGCCGCTTTGCTGGTGCAGCTGGTCGGCAAAGTTCAGCAGCGACAGCGTTTCGGCGTCGCAGTCCACCCAGTCAGCACCTGCAGCGGCGTTGATGCGGGCGACGATGCTGTCCGGGCGGTAGCGCGAGTAAGTGCGTTCGATGCGCAGCACCTCGTCGATGCCGGGCTGGGCCAAGCGCTGCGCGTCGGCGAGCGTGGGGGCGCACAGCACCACTTCGCAGGTGCAGGCCATGGCTTGGAATGGGACGTGGTGAACGGGATGGTGGTCGGACACGCGTTGATCCAGGCTGCAGTGCGGCGTCAAAACCAGCGGGTCAGGCCCCACTGCAAGCTGCGGGCCTTGAAGGGCAGCAGGTGGGTGCTGCCCGCCGTGCCCAGCGCCCAGCTGCCGCGTTGCTCGTAGTTTTCAAACTTGAAGTCGATGGCCGTCAAGCTGTCCCACTGGTGGGTGAGCTTGAGTCCGTAGGTGACGGCGCCATAGGCCGACAGGCGCTGGTCGAGCGCGTAATACGCGGCGCCCTGCGGGATGTTGGGGCCAAAGGGGCCGACTGCACTGCCGTCTGACTCGACATAAAAGCGGGCGGCGTTTTGGCTGTGGTAACGCAATGCGGCGGTGGCCTTCCACTGCTCGCCCAGGGGGTGAACGTGTTCCAGGTCAAAGGTGTGGGCGCGGATGCCCCAGCTGTCTTGAAAGTACCGATACGCCAGCCGCTCGGTGCTGCCCAGGCTGTCCACATGGTGGTTCCAGCGGGTTTGCACTGTCTGGCGCGTGCGCAATCGGGGGCGTTCGTCAAACAGCTTGTAGGGGTCAGACAAGTAGCCCTGGCTTTGCGACCAGCCGAGGTTGATCTGCACGATGTCGCTGATGCCCATGACCTGGGTCACCCCCGCGAGCAGGTCGACGGTTTGTTTGGTCTCGTTCTCGACCACACGGTTGTTGGGGTTGATGAGGTCACGGGTTAAACCGCTGGACAGGTTCCAGGTGGTGTTTTTGCTTTCGTCAGATCGGGTGACGGTGCCATACACACTGCGCGAGAGGTAGTCGGACTCTTTGGAGTGCGACGCGCCCAACGACCAGGTGCCTTGCGGCAGGTAGCGGGTGACAGAGGCGTCATAGGCCCGGCGAAAGTCGTGCATGGGCGTGATGGCCGCGTTGTAGTAAGCCGGTGAAGCGCCCGAGATGCTGTCGGTGATGAGCGTGCCGGTCATGGACCATTGGTCGCCCAGAGGCACCAGGGCCGAGAGGGCTGGGGCCTTGACGCGGATGCGGTCTGCGCCGGGCTGGCTGTCGAGGTAGTCGAGCGCTTTGAGGGCCATATAGCCGCGCTCGGGCGCGGTTTCGGCATGGGCGTCCAAGGCCACAAGGCCCAGGCCCGGCAGGGCCAGGGCGGCGGTGAGCAGTGCGGGGTTGAAATCAGTTGCAGCCACAGCCGCCTCCGCCCACGCCGGAGCCGCCCGAGGCGGACTCTTTGCTGCTGTAGATGTGTTCTTTGATGCCTTTGTCGAGCGGGTCGCTGTCAAAGGTCATCTCGGGTTTGGCCAAGGTGCCTTTTTCCCAGGGTTGCACGGGCTCGATGGTGATGCAGCCCATCAAGGGCCACACCAGCGCAGCCACCACACACCAGCGCAGCACACTGCGGGGCCATCCCCGGTCGTCATCCAGGCACATAGTCCAACCCTGTTTGCATCAAACCCGTGAGCTTGATGTTGTCCGTGTTCAGACTGGTGTTGGCCGCCATCCAGGCCAAACCGTTGAAGCTCAATTGCCCGCTGCTGACGAGACCCGTGTAGAAGTTCAGCTCGTCGCTGCTGGGTGCACGGCCAATCAGGGTGCCAAAGAAGAGGTTGACTTCGCTGGTGGCGGTATAGCCTTTGCCCAGCTTGAATTCGAGTGCCAAGTCCATGAGCCGTTCGGGGGTGTAGCCTTGGTCCATGAAGCCCATGCCAATGCCTGCGAATACCCGGTTGGTGATGGCCTCTTTGCCAAACACAGCGCCCAACACTTTGGCCACGGTGCTGCCTTTGGCGTCCATGTCGAGTGCGACCGCGCAGTCGCTGAAGACCACACGCTGGATGTTTTGCAGTTCATCGCCGCCCGATGCGCCGTCCACCGACTGCATCAGCACATGGCCCGTGGCGGCGTCTTTGCCCAAGGTGTAGGCCGAGCGCGCCGCGCTCATGCGCAGGGTGTTGAAGCCCCCTGCCCCGTCCACCATGTCGTTGCCCTTGCCTGGGCTGATGGTGTTGTCGGCGCTGTTGCCAATCAGCACGTCGTCATAAGCGGTGCCCACAAGGTCTTCGATCACCGTGGCGCCGTCGATGTAGAGGTTGCTGAGTGCCGCGCCGCCCTTGGGCGAGACGCCGACCGAGTTGAAGGTGCCGGGTGTGAGGTCGACATACGCCCCTTGCGAGAGCTTGGACAAGTCGAGCGTGTCGCGGCCAGCGGTGTCGCTGAGTGTGCTCAATTGCAGGCCCTGAGCGTCGGTCAGGGCGTAGGTGTCGTTGCCCGTGTGCGCCGCTGTGTTACCTGCGCCATAGAGCGAGCGCAGGGCTTGCAGGTCGAGTACGCCGTACCACGATTGCCACAAGGCACTGGCCGACTGCGTTTCGGACATGACGGTGTAGGCGTTGTTGTTCCAGCGGTCGAGCAGCACGGCTTTGCCTGACGTGTCGCTGGTGGCCAAGGGGTGGCTCAGGCCCAGCGCATGGCCGATTTCGTGCAACAGGGCTTGCCAGCCTTCGCTGCCTTCGGTGAGCATGGCTACGCTCTCCACGTCCATCCAGACGTCGCCGGCTTTTTGGCCGTTGGCGCTGTCGGCGCTGAACGAGTAACCCTTGGTGCCGGTTTGCTGGTTGGTGCCAAAGCGCAGCTGGCCAAAGGCGGTGCTGGTGTCGGGCACCTCATTGAAGGTGAGCCCGGTGTCTTGGCTCAGGTGCGTGAGGATGCTGCGCACTGCCGCTTGGTAACTGGCGCTGGGCACGGCAGGGCTGGTGCCACCTTCTGCACCACCATAGGTGGGCAGGCTGCTCATGAAGCTGTAGCTGAGCGTGATGCCTTTGGCTTTGCTGCTCCACGCACCAGCGGGGGCCTGGATGAGCGTGCTCGCTCCGACTTTGGAGAAGTCGATCAGGTCGGCCACGGTGAATTGCTGTGCGCTGTTGTTGAACGAAAACTGAAGCGCTTCTACGTTGTAAAGCGAAACGGTGTAACGGTTCTTGCTGACGGTGATGGTGCGACCATCGACTGCAACTAGCAACTGGAAGTCAGCAAGGTTACCCCCAAAGGAAACGCTGTCGTAGCCGCCCCCCAAGTCAATGGTGGCCGTGCCACTCATCCAAAAGCCATTGACCCAGACGACATCGTCTTTGCTGGAGCCGATGACACGGTCACCGTCGCGGCCTGAAGTGTTGATGTTGTGGATATCGACCAAGGTATCGGTGGTGCCCCAGCCGTCTTTGGCAACGCCAGTTTGCAGGTTGACATCGATGGCGCTGGGAGAGTCCCAGTACACAGAAGAGGCGTAGTTTCCACCCGTTTGGTCAATGATGGTGTCGTTGCCCGGCCCCCCGAGCACGGTAGCGCCCCCCTGCAGCGTGATGGTGTCATTGCCTGCCAGCGCCTTGATGGTGGCCCATGGCGCACCCTTGGGAACGGTGTAGTTGTCGTCTTTGTCGGTGAGCAGGATGTCAGCCATTCATGAACCCCACCGACTTCTGCGAGAAGTTGGCCAGATTGGGGAGCACGGTGGCGAGATCACTGGCGGGCAAGCCCAGCCAAGAGAGCAGGTCTGCTGCCACCTGGTCTGAAGACCACTGCGGCACAAAGTAGCCGCGCTTGCCGTTGTGGGCGTCGTCTTGACCGCCCAGCACCGGGCTGGGGAATTTTTGACCATAGAGCTGACCGCCGCCCACGCTTTGACCCATGACCATCCAGTGGCCACCCCAGGCATGGTCGGAGCCGTTGCCCGATGCCGGGTCGATGGTGCGGCCAAACTCGCTGATGACGAGCACGGCCACTTCGCGGCCCAAGCCAGCGGCACTCATGGCTTGGTCAAAGGCTGCCATGGCGCTGGCCAACTGGCCCAGTTGGGTGTCCAGGTCATCGTTGCCACTGGTGTTGGTGGTGTTGCGCTGGTTGGCGTGGGTGTCAAAACTGCCCCACTGCGTGTGGTAAATCTGGCGCGAAGCCCCTGTCGACTTGTAGTAAGGCAGGATTTTGGCAATGAATTGCAGTCGTTTGTCGATCTCGCTGGTGCCAAAGTTGCCTTGGGGGTCAGGCGCAGCGCCATCGGCGATGGCGATTTCTTGCGCGTCTGAAAACACGCCTTTGAAGGTGCGTGCAAATTCGGCTTCCACATGGTTGGCCGACTGCAAGCGGCCCAGCGAAGCGAGGGTTTGCGTCCAGTGGTTGGCGGGATTGGTCAGGTCGGCTGCACCCAACCATTTGGAGCCACCCGAGTTGGCCATGACCATGCGGCTGCGCTGGCCCAGCACCAGGGTGTTGTCGTTGGAGTTGACTGAGAACAGCGGGGCCTTGAGGCTGCGGTTGGGGTCAATGGCCTCGATGGCGCGACCGCCCCAGCCGCTGGGATCCGAGTCGCCCAGCCAGCCTTGCACAAACTGCGTTTGCTCGGGGTGCGAGTACAAAAACGGGGGCAAGGTGGCATGGCCGTTGAGCACATCGGCCGTGGTGGTGGGTTTGACCAGCGCCCCCGCGTTGACCACAAAAGCCAACCGCTGGTTGGTGAACAGAGGCAGCAGGCTGGCCATGGCTTTGTTCAGGCCCATGGTGTGCCCCAAGTGCGTGCCAGGCAGGCTGCTGATTTGGTCGCGTGTGAGCGCAATGCTGGGGCGGGCCTTGGCGTAGTCGGTGAAGCCGCCGTCGAGCGGCACCAAGATGTCGTTGCTGTCACAGCCGCCATTGAGGTGCACCACCACCAGTGCTTTGTAGCCCGTGGGCGCAGCCGAGTGGCCGTTGACCGAATACAGACCGAGTGTGGAGCCCAAAGCACCCAGGCCCCAACGAGAGGCTTGCTTCAAAAAGTGTCGGCGGTCGGTCATTTCACGACTCCATAGGTGGGCGTGCTGATGAGGATTTGCATGAGTTCCGTGAACTTGCGCAGTGGGGCCTGATTGGCCAGGTCTTTGGTCAACAGGTTTTTGGCGCCTTGGCGCAAGGGCGCAGGCATGGCGCCTTTGAAAAAGCGTTCGCTGATGAGGGCGATGAGCGCGTCTTCGGAGGTGGCGGCGGCTTTGACGAACAGGTCCACTTCACACCCCACCTTGGTGAAGTCAGTGGTCTGCTCCATGCGGTAGGTGATGTCGCTGGCACGGCGGCGCACTTCGTCTGAGGTGATGAGTTTTTGCTCGGGTGCGGGCACCAAAGACTCCGGCGCCAAATGGTTGGGCGCAAAGTAACCAAACACGTTGGGTGCGCTGTAGGGGTTTTGGGTCCACGCGCCATAAACGCCACCATTGCTGGAAAAGCGATCCGGCACCGCAGAAGTACAACCCAAGGAGCGCAAGAAGTTGGTATGAACCAAAATAGGCTCCTTGATCTTGCCGTTGCGGGCAATTTGCAGCGCGGGGTCATCGCCAGCACGGGCTTCAGGGTCGAGCAAGATGGCCTTGACCACTTGCGGCAAGTCACCACCTGAGCTTTTGAACACAGCAGAAACACGGCTCAGATAGGCAGGTGACGGGTCGCTGCTGACCAGGTTTTGAATCAACCTGCGGGCTACAAAGGGCGCCGAATTCGGGTGCGTGGTCAAGATTCGGATCAGCGCATCAAGGTCTTGCGAAGCCGATTGATCGCCCGAGATGAAGGAGCCGAGCACGGTTTTGCTCGTGAAGTCATGTGCGCCGTTCCATGGCGCGGCCACCATGGGTTTGCCATAGTTGGATCGGTTGGTTTTAGGCAGAAACGGATTGAAGTCGCTCTCCCAGCCTGACAAGGCCTTGGTCGCTTGAATCACGTCTTGCTGGGTGTAGGTCTCAAGTGCTTTGCCAGCGCTGTCGCGCTGCACCGAGCCGTCGGCGTTGAGTTTGACCAGTCCGACAGTGAACAGCTGCATCAGCTCACGGGCGTAGTTTTCGTTGGGTTGATTGGCTTTGTTCTGGTTGTTGTTGAGGAACTCGCCCATCAGCGGATTCAGCGTGACGCTGCGGATCAAGTCTGGGAACTTGCCAAGCGAGTCACGCTGTAGGGTGTTGAAGTATTCGACCTTGCCCAGGGCGTTGCCTGTGTTGCCCACCACGATGAAGTTGTAAAGCGACCAGCTCACGCGCTGGCGCAATTGGTCTGAGCCGCCCAACGCGAAGTCATAAAACGAACGCGGGAAGAACTGATACGCCTTGTCGGAAGCCGCGCGGTTGTCGCTGTCGTAATCAATGACGTAACTGGGCGCAACAGCGATGGACGCAGGCATTTTGAACTGCTGATCGATCCAGCCGGCCATGCCCAAGCTCTGCACTTCTTGCACGCTTTGCGGTGTAGGCCCCCAAGAGGCTTGCTCTAGAAAACGCGCAGCTGCATAGGCCGACACGTTGGTGGGCGACGGGGTGACCACCGTCACCTGCCCGTTGGAGTTGAGAAAGCCCCCGCCACCGGGGTCGCCGCTACAGGCTGCGAGCAATGCGGCACCGCCGAAGAAGAAAAATCGCAGTTTGCTCACACACTTCTCCGGGGAGTTACTTCAACCGAGTTTCATTTTAATAATAATATCGTCAAATATGTCACTCCACCATGGATTGATGAGCCAACTCCGCCTGCATAAGTTGGTGCCAACAGGCACAAGGTGCCCGCTGCTGGGGCCTTGGGTTTGCAACTGGTTGTGCGTGACCAGTCAAGTGGGCAAGCTGCCCGCAATCCAGTTTTGAACTTGCAATGCCGGGACACGGGAAAACTCGCCCATGTTGTTGGTCACCAAAACAAGGCCCTCGCTTCGGGCATGCGCGGCGATGTGCAAATCGTTCACACCAATCGGGGTGCCCGCCTTCTCCAACGTGGCCCTGATGCTGCCGTAATGCTGCGCAGCCTTGGCGGTGTAGGGCAATACGTCCAGCCGACTGACAAAGTCCTCGACCACATTCAGGTTGTCATCCACCTTGGCGCTTTTTTCGGCACCATGCATCAACTCGGCCAGCGTGATGCTGGAAATGGCCATCTGACCTGCATGGCGATTGAAAACATCAAGCACCTCCAGTGGTCGGCGCTTGATGACGTAGATCACGATGTTGGTGTCCAGCAGGTAGCGAAGCATCAAAGGCTTTCGCGGTCAGCTTGCGTTTGGCTCGCCCGCTCGGGCAGAAAGTCGTCGGTGACCTCGGCGCCACTCAGAAAGAACGAGTCCCAGGTGCTGTTGAGCGGAGAAATGATGCGGTCATGCCCCAATGCCCTGACCTGCACGCGCTTGACGTTGTCTGGCAATCGCAAATCTGCTGGTAAACGAACGGCTTGTGTTCGGTTATTTGTAAAAACGGAGGATAAGCTCATGGAACACCTCTTGTATATGGCATGAGTATATCCCAATATCCAATGATGTTCAACAAACTTCAACTCAACCCAACTTGATCACCTGCACCGCCTCCATCAAGCGGTCGCGCTTGAGGTGGGCATAGCGGCTGGTGGTGCGGATGTCGGCGTGGCCCAACAGCTCTTGCACCTCATACAGGCTGCGTCCGGCGTTGACCAAAAAGCTGGCAAAACTGTGGCGCAGATCGTGGATACGCAGCTCGGGCACGCCCGCCTGCTTGCGCGCCGTGTCCCAGCTGTAATAGATCGACACAAACGGCAAGCCTGTGCGCGGGTTGGAAAAGATGTAGTCCGAATCTAACCTCCTCACCAACGGCCAAGGCCGCAACTTTTCAAGCACGGCCGTCGCACCTGCTGACAAAGGCACATGCCTGATCTTGCCAGACTTGGTTTTGGGAATACGCCAAGAAGACTGCAACCAATCTATATCAGCCCATCTCGCATCGAGCGCTTCACGCTTTCGAGCTCCGGTGTAGATTAAAAAAGGAACTATGTGCTGAAGCATCTTATTTTCACTGGCTCGCACAGCCGCCATAAGGGCCACGGTCTGATCGGGCGTCAGATAGCGCTCAATCTTGTTGTCATCCTTGATGTTCTTCAATTCGTACGCCGGATTGACCTCCAACCCTTCGACTTTCCAACGCAGGGCCAGCTTGTAGCCATAGCGCAGCAAAACCAGCATCCGGTTGATCGTGCCCGGTGCAAATTTCTTTTCCTTCATCGTTTGCACCATTCGCGCAATATCTGGGGCTCGAACTGCAGACAAAGCTTGACCCCCTAATACTGGCAGGATGTGGTTGCGAATCATGCTCTCGTCAGTACCCCAGCTGCGCTTGTAAGTTTTAACATACGGCAAATACTGGTCCACAAAAAACTCTCCGACCGTCAAAGCGTTGGGCTCCAACAATTCGGATTCCTGATCACTGCCAACACGCAACTGCCGCAATCGAGATCGAGCTTCTTGACGGGCCTCGTCCAAAGTGATCAGTCGAGCATCGCCAAGCGTGATATGCCGTTTGACTTTATCTCTTGTGTAACGCAACCTGTAGGCCATATGTCCACTGCGCTGCACATCAACGTACAGGCCACGGATATGCAAGTCAAAAACCTCCAAATGACTGCGCCCTGGCGGACAACACAATTGCTGAACTACAGCTTCGCTCAAGCGAACAACGCTCATACGGTGCATCCGTTATTCATGATTTTTCGAGCTCGATGTAGTGTCGCCAGCCGCAGCAAAATCATCTGTTTGTTAACACTCATTCAGGCCCTAGATCCTTTTATTTACGAAATTTCCGAGCATTATTAATACAGTTATTGATTCAACGACCTCGGGACGGTGCATTGTCGTTAGCGCACCGTTAATTCTTTTATATAAATTTGATTCCCCTTTTAAAACAAAGCCTCTTTGTTGCAAGACTTTCACACTCACTACTGGTATTGACTCCGGTGCAGCCTTCACAGGCACTGCTGGTAACGACACATTCAATGGTGCAGTTGGTACTACAACAACTCTGTCAGCAACTGACAAGCTGGTTGGCGGCGCTGGTACAGACACGCTGAACATCACTGTTGACAGCAATGCAACTGCCACCGCGAATGGTGCTGATATATCAGGTATTGAGATTATCAATGTACGTGCAGTTGGTACTGGCGCTCCAGTTGCTCTAGATGCATCGCAAACTGTTGGTGCTACAGCAGTTAACGCCGATCGTGGCACTGGCGCGTTTAGCGTAACTAATCTTGCTACTGGCGCAACTTTCGGCGCAATCGGTAACGCTGTCGTAACCCTCGGTGCCTTGGGTGTTGGCTACGCACCCGCTGCAACTGCCGCAACCATCAACGTTTCTGGTGGCACTGCCTCCACTGGCACGATTACTCAAACTGGTACAGGTTTGTTGTCTACGACAATTAACTCTACTGGTGCCGCTAACATCGTTGGCGCAGTTGTTATGGCAGCCTCAGAAACCGGTGCTTTGACAATCAATGCAACCACAGCATTGACCACTGGTGCCATTACACAAACTACTGCTGATGCCGCTACATCCGTGGTAGTTACTGGTGCCGGTGCTGTTGATATCAGTGCAGGTGCATTGATGTCTACCGTTGCTTTGGTGGATGCTTCGGCAAACACCGGTGGCGTGAAAATCGTAACGGGCAATACTGCTGCTGGAACATCTACTGCCGCAGGTTTGACTGTTAAAGGTACTTCTGCTGCAGATACGATCAATATCGGCGCATCAGATGCTGCTGACTTCGTAACAGTTAATGCTTCTGCAGGTGCTGACGTTGTTAAGGTGTTGAGCGCAACCCAGTTTGCAGTAACTAACAATTACACCGTCACTGGTAACAGTGCTGCTACGTTGCAAGTAAATTTTGCTGACACTGCCGGCACACAAAATGCTGACCTTTCTGCAAAATATGTGGGTTTTGGGACGCTTGAAGTTATTTCTGACAATACTCTTGCTCGTGTTGAAACTTTGGCGATGGATATCAATAAGCTCGCAATCAGCAACTTCGTTTGGAGCGCTGACGCTGCGGACAGTTTGGTGATCACAGGTACTGCGGCTGCATCCACCTTAACCGTCAAGACAAACGCAAATGCAATTACTGCAACTATCGGAACCAATACTTCAGCCGACGTTCTGAATGTTGTGTTAGACGGTACAACCTTGGCTGGTGCATTGACAGCTACCAGCTACGAAACACTGAACATCACGACGCAAAAAGACACTGCATTGAACACCAACGCTGTTGTTAACATCACTGCTTCTTCTGGCAACGTGAACATCAGTGGCGCTGCTGCATTGAATGCGGGAACGATCACAACCAAAGCCGCTGGTACCGTTGATGCGTCGGCAATGACTGCCGGTACTTTGACAGCTACTTTAACTTCTGCAACAACTACCTTCAAGGGTGGTGCAGGTGTTGATGCGCTGACATTGGGTGCTGGTACTTTGGCTCAAGGCTTTAGCTACGACGGTGGTGCTGGTGACAACACGATTACTGTTGCAGCAACATCTGCTCAAAATGCAGGTATCTTGGCACTCAGCAACTTCAAAACAGTTGCAGTGACAACTCATGCTAATGCTCAAGACACAGAAACGTTTGATCTGCGTAATGTGTCTAACGTTACGTCAATCTCATTTGCTGCTGGTGACGCAACCGATATTATTGTGCTGAACCATGTGAAGGCTGGTCAAGTCGTTGCACTGGCGGGTACAAATGCGTTCGCTTCTGTCAGCCTGAACGCAGACAGTGGTACAGCGCAGACACTTGCATTCAGCACTGACTTGACAGTGACTACATTGAACCTTGATGCCGCGGCGACATCGTTGACTTTGTCTGAAGCTACAGGCAAGACAGCAACTATCTCAAACTCAATCGTTGGTGGTTCGTTGGCAACGTTGACTCTGACAGGTGCAGGCTCATACGCAATTGGAGCTCAAACTTCAACTGTTAAAACTATTGATGGTAGCGCTTTGTCTGCTGGTACTTTGACCGCAACTTTAGGTGCAGCAGGTACATTGAAAGGTGGCGCTGGCGCTGATGCTTTGACGGGTAGCACTGGTGCAGACACTATCACAGGCGGTGCTGGTGCAGATATCATCACTACTGGCGGCGGTTTGGATACGCTAACCGGTGGTGATACGACCGCACTTGATACATTCGTAATATCTGGTGCACGTGCAGGAACTGCTACAAGTCAAATCACGATCACTGACTTTGCTACTGCTGCAGCTCATACAGCAAATGCTGCTGTTATTGCCGACAACTTGACTATCAAGTTTACAACTGGTGCTATTGTCAATGCTGCCCCAACGAGCCTGACTTCTGCTGCGTCACTTGCAGATGCGCTGAATTTGTTGGCAGCTGGTGTTGGTGGTGCTGGTGCTCAATTGATTGCATACGGCACATACGGTGGCGATACTTACGTTGTTGCTGACTACACAGCGGGTTCTACATTGGCTGCAACTGACTCTGTAATCAAGCTGACCGGCGTTACAAACTTGGCTTTTGCCGATATTACCGTCTCCTAACAAGCCACCCCAAAGAACTAACCACCCCAAGCGCAAGCAAGGGGTCAAGTTAGACTCTTTCCAAACCCCACCGCTCACAAGGCAGTGGGGTTTTTTATTGAAGGCATCCACAGTCCCACGGCTTCAGCGAAAGTCTGTATGGCAACTCCACAGCATCCCCGCCCAATGCGGCCCCTCAAAGTCACGGTGGTTTGCGACTCTACAACTCAGCGCGTGGTCGATGTCGCTGCACTGCATCAATACGGGTGCGAGGCCACAGGCATGGCGAGCGCGGCCGAGTTGGACATCTACGGCCCTGATGTGGTGCTCATCAACCTCAGTGGCATGGACGTCGATCCATTCGCCTTGGTTCAAACCGTTGTCAAAACAGCACCTCAAGTGGGTGTGTTGCTGGTCATCTCCCCAGACGACGAAAACGACAAGACGCGGGCATACCAATCGGGTGCTGACAACTACTTGGTCAGGCCTTATGAGTCGGGCGAGTTGGTGGCCGTTGTGAAGAGCTTGTCGCGCCGTCTTGAATGGGCAAGGACTATCTGAGGTGCTGGTGGTGGGTGTGCCGCAGGCGGGGGCGGCGGTGTTGTTGGTGGATGAGCAGCTGGGCTCATTGTCACCTGTGCGGTCTTTTCAAAAGGTTAAACCGCCGCCAGCCGCTTAACGGTGTCCGGATACCGATCAACCAAATGGATCAGCAGCGCAGCTTGGGCGTTAGGCTTGGCACGGCCTTGCTCCCAGTTCTCTAGCGTTCTGGGGTTGGTACGCAGGTAATGAGCAAAGACTGGGCGGGAGAGCTTGAGCTTCTCGCGGATGGCCCTGAGCTCTTCGGCACTCATCTCTGGCGCTGGCTTGGCCTCCACCTCCACAGTGCGAAGAGTGGTTTTACCAAGGCGCTGCTTAGCCAGAGCATCAAAGCCCTCGGAAATCTCAGCAAACAGGTTGCGTATGTTGTCAATTGCTTCAAATGTCGTGACTTTTGACCAACTGGGCACACACACGGGTCAGTGCCGAGCTTACGCTGGCCAATTCCCGTTGGTTCCGCGTGTCTCCCTTTCCACGCAACTTGGCCTTAGCGCAGCGCAACAGCCCCCCAAGCTTGATCGTCCCAATGTTGGCTATTGAGGGCTTGCAGACCTCAAATTGCTGACGCATTCAGATGCACACACTAAGTCAGCCAAAGCACATTGGCCCCGGCCATGGCGGCAGTGGCAATGCCCACCACTTCGATCACCGGGGCATCTGACCCCACATGCAGATAGCAGCCTTCATCGATCGCGTACCAGCCAATGGACTCGGCCTCGATCTGGGCCAGTTCACGCCAGAAGTCGGCCTCTGTGTTGGCATCAAGGGCTTCGGATGCTGGACCAGTGACGGGCTTCATTTGATTTGCGTGGCCGATGTGATGGTCACGTCTGTCAGGGGCACGTTCTTGGCCAAACCCACGGTGCCTGTGGGCTGCGTGGCGATGTCATCGACCACTGTCATGCCCTGAAGCACCGTGCCAAACACGGCATAGCCAGGGGCTTTGGCGGTTTGGTAGTCCAAATAGGTGTTGTCCGCCAAGTTGATGAAGAACTCGGACGTGGCCGAATTGGCCGAACCCACAGGGTCATTGGGGTCGTCACCCAGGCGCGCCATGGCAATGGTGCCGCGCAGGTTGGACAGGCCTTTGTTGCTCTCCAGCACGATCGGGGCTGTTTGGCCTGGTTTTTTAAGCAGGCCCGTGGTGTACCCGCCGCCTTGAACCACAAAGCCTGCGATCACGCGGTGGAACAGCGTGCTGGTGTAGTAACCGCTGTGCACGTAGTTCAAAAAGTTAGTGACGGTGATCGGGGCCGCTGTCGGGTCCAGTTCCAGCGTGATGTCGCCGCTGCTGGTAGCCACAGTCACTTGCGGCTTGGGCACGGTCACAGTGGTTTGGTACACGACATTGCCGTTGCCGTCTTTGACGGTGACAGGCACCTCCCCCACCTTGACCAAGGTGCAGTTCAAGACCAACAAACTGGTGCTGCTGTTCGACGAAAAGCTGGGGTTGGTGCACGCACCACCGGTGTCCACGGTCATGCTGCTGCGCAGGTCGTTGCCACCGATGTAGATCACCGCTGTGCGGCTGTACTGGGCTGACTGGACCTTGAACCCGGTCACCACGGGCGGGAAGTCTGACGCACCGCCGCCGCAGGCAGACAGCAACAAAAGCAGGGACGATGCCAGTACCCGACTGGCGCAGTGACGAGAAACAAATTTGAGCATTGGGAAAAATTCAAAAACAAGGGAGTACTGAATCTTTAGACTTTACCGCACCAGTTCGGACATGTTTAATCACTTGATCTGTAATAGCATGCGTGTTATATTCCTCCTCATGAGTTATCAACTCCAGTTCTACAACTCGAAGGTTCAAGGAGCCATTGAGGCATGGCCCACTGGAATCAGCGCCAGCTTTGTCCGAATTGCCGAACAAATGGTTGTCTCAGGCCCCAATCTTGGGATGCCGTACACCCGGCCATTCGGTGATGGGTTATTCGAAATCCGTGCAAAGGGAGCAGAGGGCATTGGCCTTCAAACATGACTGACGCAAACAAGTTCAGCCCCGTGGCCTTTGATCCAAAAGGCTATGCCACCAAACGTCGCAAAACAGATGCCAAGTTCGCTGTGGCCTACGACGCACTGGAAGACGAATTCGCTGCCTTGGCAGCCCTGCTCAAAGCGCGTGCGGCTGCTGGGTTAACCCAAGCCGAGGTGGCATCACGGATGGGCGTATCTCAGCCTGTTGTGGCACGAATTGAGTCCAGCTTGGGCAAGAAAGATCACTCACCTTCGCTCAACACCTTGCGCAGGTACGCGGACGCTTGTGGGATGAAGCTGGTCATCCAGATGGTGGCGCACTGAGCATCGTGGAGCCCGGCTCCACCATTGGGCACGGCTCCAATCCCGTCAAGCGGTACTGGGTCTGCGGAGATGACCAGCAACACACCTACTTGAGGTGATGTTTGGAGAAGGTTTGCAGCCTTTTCAGGGCTGCGCGGACGTTTCCCATGTCTGGCGTTATGTCAAGCAGCCAATGCGACCCGTGTTTTTGCGGTGCGTTTGACAGGCAGGGCCTTGGGCTTGGACAACTTCACGATGGGGGACATCCCAGCAGTAGCAGCCATGTTCATCAGCATGTCCAAAGAAAACAAGTTGATCTTGCCGCGCATCAAGTCAGAAATACGGGGCTGAGTCACCCCGAACAACTCAGCCGCCTCGGCTTGCGTCATTCCCCGCTTTTGGATGACGTTAGACAACTCCATGAGCAAAGTGGAGCGTGCTTTCATGCTGGCAGCGGCCTGTGGGGTGTCTTCGATGGCATCCCAAATGCTGGTGAATTTTTGGCTCTTCATGATGCGATCTCCTTGATCAAATCCTTGTATCGCTTTGCGGCAAGGTCTATGTCTTTCTTGGATGTCTTCTGCGTCTTTTTCTGGAAGCAGTGCAAAACGTAGACAGCATCCTCAAACTTGGCGACATAGATCACCCGAAACGTACCCGCCTCGTCCCAAATACGAATCTCAGCAACGGCACTGCCCACGCTGGACATGGGCTTGAAGTCATCTGGCAGCAAGCCATTCTGGATGCGGTCGATTTGGTACCCCGCCTCACGCATGGCTGGCTCAGGGAACGATCTCAGGTCGTCCAGAGAACTTCCACGGAACTCAACGGGTTTCATGGTCATAGTATACAAGTTTCAGTATTTTTTGCAATCCGACTGCAAGGCTGCATATTCCGGCTGCTTAGAGCCACAGATAGATTACGACAGCGCATGGACCATCAGCAACACCGCATCTCCCGCCTGCGGCACACCCACCACCAGCACCTCAGACATTCAAAGCCCTTTGAAGACGGCGCGACAGGCTCTTCACAACGGCCACTAACTCGCCTGACTCATAAGGCCTGACCAAGTAGTTGTCGGCACCCGATTGGTATGCCCGCGTCTTGTCGTCTTCGTTGTCTGCGGAGATGACCAGCAACACGCCCACTTGAGGTGATGTTTGGAGAAGGTTTGAACCAAGGCGAATGGATCGCCATCCATGCCACTGAGGTTGATGAGCACCACGTCAGGGCCGCAGATGTCCAACTCGGCCGCGCTAGCCATGCCTGTGGCCTCGTACCCGTTTTGATGCAATGCAGCGACATCCAAATCGCGCTGAGCTGGGGAGTCGCAGAGCACGGTGACTTTGAGGGGCCGCATTGGGCGGGCTGAGTTCATGGACGGTCAAGCTATTTGCAGCGCCTTCATAATGGGCAACTGCTTTTCAGCAAAGGTCTGCGCCTGAGAAGTGAGTTCTGCCAGGTTCTCTTCGGGGGTCTCGAGCGTCTTGCCTTCTTTGACCAGCTTTTGGCCTTGGGAAGCCAACACTTGCCACGCGGCTTGCGCCCATTCGGCGGGCTGCTTATTGCTTTGGGCAATGCTGATGAGGAACAACTGCTGGAAGCGGTTAACAGTCACGCCACCCCCGGTCACTGGGCTGGCCAAGTAGCTCAGTTCGTTGCTGCCGCGAGCCTTTTGACACAGATGGGCATTGAGTTTGTCGGTTTGCTTCTTGGCCTTGGTGATCACGTTCTCGTCTTGCACCAAGCCCAAGTGCCCCGCGCCTGTGAGCAGCAACATGGCCTGCGTGAGTTGAGCAAAGGTCACGCCCTTGTCTGTGATCGCCAGCTCAATCTGGCCCAGCGTTTTGACTTTGTGGTCTGCCAAAAAGTCCAGAATGGGCGTGTAGACCGTTTCGCTCAGATTGGCCTCCCCCAAGGCACCAGCCACCTTGAGGCTCACGTCGGCGCGGTGCGTGGTCAGCAAGACTTTCTGAGCCCTCAAGGTTTCAGCTTGCTCAAGCGCAGACAACTTGCGCACGCCTTTTACCCAATAGTCTTTGCGGAACTGCTGGTTCACCATGAAGTCTCGGGTCGTTTGGCGGAACATCGGGTCTGGAATTACTTTAAGGAAGGCTTGCTGCTCTGCCGTCAGATTGACCTCATCAATGGCATCCAAATAGTGGGCCGAACACGCAAACTGCACCTTGGCCCCCTCCAGCCACTCGGCCATGGTGGCAAAGTGCATGGGGTGCCAGTCGCGGTTGAAATACTCGTGTGCCAAATAGTGGCGGTTGTGCTCTTTCATCTTTGTCAGCCGATCCCCCACCAGCGGGTTGTCGCGGCTAAAGGCCGGGTTGGTGGCCAACAACTTTTCGGCAAAATCCAGCGCGCCATCAATGCGGCGGACAATGCCACCGCCTTCGGAGCCCAGCACTTCGGCGTGCTCCGTCATCAAGTGCCGCATAGGGGCAAAAGCGGCCCAGCCCGGCAGCGTGTTGTAGCTGATGTAGAGCACACCACCCACCTTGAGCTTCTTGCGGATGAAGTCGACGATGACTTGGCGGTTCTCGTCGCTGATCCAGCTCCAGATGCCATGCATGCCAATGTAGTCAAAGTCTGGCAAATCGGGGCGGTTGCAAAACTCATCAAAGGCTTCGTCGTACAGCTTGGCGCCTGTCGCTGAGGCCGCCGCTAGCTCTTGCGCAAAGCCAGCCTGACTGGGGTTGAAGTCGGTGCCATGCCATTGCGTCACCGATGCAGCCGCATGGATGTTGGCCGACATACCCTGACCGAAGCCCAGCTCACAGGCCGCCCCAAATTCAGGAAACACCAGCCCTTGGTTGATAAAGGCCAGCTTGACACGTTGGGGGTTCAGTTCTGGGTAATAGCCAAATGTGTAGCCAATGTCGGCCACGTAGCCAGCGGTCCAGTCGCTCATCATTCTTCTCCAACTTCAAAAAAAAACCCCACCACTTTGCAGTGGCAGGGATTCAGAGCTTTTTGAATGCACCCCAGCAAGCCGAGGCACATTCAGCGCACTGACAATTAAACCAATGTCAGGATGTTGGTTGTACCGCCGGTGGCAGTGCTCAGGTCGATCAAACCTGTCAGGCTAACGATCTGGTCGACGCCGTTCACGAAAGTCTGGTTGATGCCGCCAGCTGTGGTGTGCTTTACTTCAACCAAGAAGGTGTTGCCACCATACTGGAACCAGCCAAATGCGCCGTCAGCGCTGTGGTCAGCTTGCGTAGCGCCAGCAACCACGGCGTTGGCGTAATCCTGGAACACAGCGGTGCCAGCCAGTGTCGCCTTGGCGGTGACAAAAGTCTCGGTGCCCAAGTCGGTGAAGGCGATTTGCATACCTGCGTGTGCGTCGGTGATCGTGGTGTACGTGTTCACGTTGGCACCCGCTGTGGTGAGGGTCACCACGTCAGCACCTGTACCGGTGGTGATGGTGTTCACACCAGCGCCAACCGTGATCGTGTCCACACCTGTACCGCCGGTATACGTGTTGTTGCCTGTTGTGGCTGTGAACGCGTTGGCGCCGTTGCCCAGGTTCACCACGTTGTTGCCGGTGGTCAAAGTCACGGTGTCAGCGTCTTTGCCGCCAGTGATGGTGTTGTTACCACCTAAGCCAGTCACGCTGTTGGTACCGTCGCCCAAAGTGATCACGTTGTTTTTGCCGTTGGCGGCAGTGATCGCGTCGGCGCCTGTACCACCGGTGTAGGTCACTGCTTTGGTAGCTGCAGAGAACGTCACGGTGTTGGTTGCAGCGGTCGTGCCTTTGATGACAGCAGCAGCAGTCAGAGCGCCAGAGGTGAAGGTGAAAGCACCCTTGGTGATGCCAGTCGCATCCAACGAGGTCAGGGCTGTGGAGGCAGCAGTCAGGTTCAGGCCTGCATTACCAGCAACGGTGATGGTGGCTGCAGAGTTGCCCAAGACAGTCAACAAATCCGTAGGATTCGTAGGTGTTGTCTGTGTGTCTGCTGTTGTGATGGCAATGGTTTCAACGCTGGTGGCAGTGATGCCGGTGGCAGCGAAAGAAACAGCAGCACCAGAGCCGTCGGTCAGAGCCACGTTCAAGACGTCGTTCGTGCCGGCGGTGAAGGCGCTGTTGGCCACCGTGTAAGCAGTACCAGCACCGGTCAGGGTCAGGGTGCCGCCGCTAGGCAAGTTGTTCAATGTCAAGCCGTTGCCAGCCGAAGTGGAAACAGCGCTGTAGTTGCCCAACACGGCCAGGTCGATGGTTTGGTTGGTGGCGCCCGTCAGAATCAACGATTCAAAGCCAGTGACCAGACCTGCAAAAGTTGCACTGCCAGAGGCTGTCGCAGCAGCAGCAGCGCCGATCGACAGGGTGTCTGTACCTGCACCGCCACCGATGGCAGCAGTCGTGGTGTTGGCACCCAGCACCATGGTGTCGTTGCCGTCACCCAGTGTGATGGCCTTGGACACGTTGCCCGAAGAAGTGACCTTGTCAGCACCTGCGCCGCCGGTGAAGGTGGCTTTGGTGGCGTCCACAGTGACGGTCGAAGCGCCGGTGGTGCCAGAAGTGTCAACAGATGTCACAGTTGCACCACTCACGTCGGCAGTGATGCCGGCGCTGCCAGACACTGTCACGGTTTTCAGAGCGGACAAACCAGCAGCAGAAGTCAGCGTCAAGCCTTTGGTACCCGCAACAGTCAGCGCTGTCACGCCACCGAAGGTGATGTTGGCCAGTGTCGAGTTGTTGTTGGCAGTTGTGACGTTCAGCGTGGTGTAGATGTCAGCATCGTCCAGCGTGCCGCCTGTCAGGCCATCGGCAGTCACTGCCAAAGTCTTGTTGGTGGCGGTTGTCAAGCCAGAGTTGTCAATGATGATGTTGCCAGAACCGTTGGTCACGCTCAAACTTGTCAAAGCGTTGTCGTTGATGTTCAGCGAGGTGTAGCCGCTTGCAGTGACGGAAGTGATCGTGCCTGCTTTGGTGTCAGACAAATAGTTGACGTCCGTGACAACCACTCCGTTGTTGGCGATACCAGCAACAGTCTTTGATGCAGCCACAGCCTTGGTGTTGGTCACCGAAACAACTGTCGTGTCAGCAGTGCCCGTGACAGTAACGAAACCAGCCGTTGTGGTGGTGTTCACTGTGTCTTGCTTTTGTGTCTGGTTCACAGTCACAGTGGAACCACCGGTCACAGAGATCGAACCGCCAGTCAAGGCGCCTGTACCAGAGACAACACCGGTCAGAGACACGGCACCTTTGGTACCGCTCAAAGTCACCGTACTGGCGGCAGTGGCGGAGGTTGTGACTGTTTGCGAGGAACCACCGGTAACAACTACAGCGCCTGTTGTGTTGGCAACGGACACCGCTGTGGTTGCAGCAGCGGTGACAGTGGCGCCGCCTGTGCTGGAAGATTTGACGGATGTCAGACCAGTCCAACCAGACACATTGGCAGTGACTGTGTTGTCGCCACTGATGGTCGCAGTTTCAATGTTCTTGACAGAAGCAGTGGTAGGAATGGTGAATGCACCGATCGAGACGATGTTGAAAGCATCGTTTGTGCCTGCGCCGCCATCGATGCTGTCGAAGGAAGTGAAAGTGGCTGCGTTGGATGCACCTGGGTTGGCCACGAATGTGTCGCTGCCAGATGTGCCTGTCAGGGTATCCACGCCCGTAGTGAGTGTGAAAGTGCTGATAACGGAGCCAACAGCCACGTCTGTAGCGCCAGTGTAGGCAGCGGCAGCGTCAACGTTGGTGTTCCAGGCAGTAGCTGCAGCGCCGTATGTGGCGTCAGCGGTCAGGCCAGAGAAGGCAGCCAGGATGTTGGCGATCACAGCGCCTTTGGCAGCGGTAGCCACGCCGTTCAGCTGACCCACAACGTAAGCGGCAGCGTTGGTTGCTGGTGCACCAGTGATGCCCAGGTTGGCAACCAGCATGGTGGCCACATCGCTGTTGGACATGGTGCCAAAAGAAGCAGCGTAGTAGCTGTTCAATGTTGTTGTCAGGCCCAGGCTGGTGATGTCACGGTTGACAGCAGCCATGGTGGTGGTGCCCACTTGCACGCCGTACAGGGCGGCAGCGAAGCGTTGTACGACGAGCGTACTTGTTGGGATAGAAGCCATTGTTAATTCCTCTTTCAGTTAGTGAAATTCAGTTTTCTTTGCAAAGAAAGCCGAGCACGAGTTGGAA
>CAIJQQ010000010.1 GCA_903822825.1 uncultured Burkholderiales bacterium
ACTTTCAGACCCCCTGTAGCGGTTGATTCAAATTCTGGAATGGGTTTGTTGAGAACGATCGCCATGAAAACTTGATCTCACTTGACAGGTTATGCACGCTTAAAAACAAAAACGGCAACTGGGTCGTTTTCAGGGTAAGCACTGGTAAAAGCGGTATTTTAACGCGAAACAGAGGGACTTGCCTCAACCCGATACGCTGTAATTTCAAGTATCAATCTGCACGGTTTGTACTATTGGGTTCAATCAACAAGGCTGCAATGACCTTGCGCCCTTCGCTGGCCAGGATGTTGTAAGTTCGACAAGCAGCCGCAGTGTCCATGATTTCAAGCCCCACGCGGTGCTCTGCAAAGGCTCTGAGCCAAGCGGCCGGAGTGAATCGCAATCGTGCACCGGTTCCCAGAATCACCAACTCTGCTCCGCATTCAGCCAATGGGGCCAGGTGAAGGGCCTGGAGGTCCTCAAACTTCTTAGGCGGCCAGTCTCGGGTGGGCATCTCGGCCAAACTGCTGACCAGAACGGATTGGGTGTGTTTGTTGTTGTCGACCTCAATCCAGCCGCTGCCGTAAGCGCGCACCATGGGGGCGTTGGATTTATCGGGTTGCAGTTTCATGTGTTGGGGCTGAGTCAGGGGTGTTCTGGGTCGGAGTGCAGACTTTTGCCTTTCATGGGGCAAGAGGGGCCTGAAATGGGCTTGATCTGTGGTCAAATTATAGGTTTTCGCTGATCCACTCGGCGTCCGGAGTGACTTTGAAACCCATTCAGAAATCTGCCAAGCTCGCCAACGTTTGTTATGACATTCGAGGCCCCATCATGGACCGAGCGCGTCAGATGGAGGAGGATGGCCAAAAGATCATCAAGCTGAACATCGGTAACTTGGCAGTTTTTGGTTTTGATGCGCCTGAAGAAATTCAGCAGGACATGATTCGCAACTTGCCCAATTCGGCAGGTTACTCGGACAGCAAAGGCATTTTTGCAGCCCGCAAGGCTGTGATGCATGAGACCCAAAAACAGGGCATCAAGGGTGTCACACTTGACGACATTTATTTGGGGAACGGTGCCAGTGAACTGATTGTCATGGCCACCAATGCGTTGCTGGACAACGGAGATGAATTGCTGCTTCCCGCACCCGACTACCCTTTGTGGACAGCCGCGGCCAGCCTTTCCGGTGGCACGCCTGTTCATTACACGTGCCAGGAGTCGAACGGTTGGATGCCTGACTTGCAAGACATCCGGGCCCGCATCACGCCCCGCACCAAGGGCATAGTGGTCATCAACCCCAACAACCCGACCGGTGCCCTCTATTCGCGTGAATTGCTGCAGGGCATCGTGGTCATTGCGCGCGAGCATGGTCTTGTTATTTTTGCCGATGAAGTTTACGACAAGGTTTTGTACGACAACGTACAGCACACCCCCATCGGCAGCTTGTCGGAAGACGTGCTGACCCTGACCTTCAACTCGCTGTCCAAGAGCTACCGCTCTTGTGGTTACCGTGCGGGCTGGATGGTTGTCTCTGGCAACAAGAAGCCGGCCAAAGATTACATCGAAGGCTTGAACATGCTCTCGAACATGCGCCTGTGTGCCAACGTGCCAGGCCAGTGGGCGATCCAGACGGCTTTGGGCGGGCATCAAAGCATCAACGAGTTGGTGGGCGAGGGTGGTCGCTTGCGCAAGCAGCGCGATCTGGCCTTCGAACTCATCACTGCGATTCCGGGGGTGAGTTGTGTCAAGCCCCAAGCCGCCTTGTACATGTTCCCCCGCCTTGACCCTGAGATTTACCCGATCCAGGACGACCAGCAGTTTTTCCTGCAAATGCTGGAAGAAACCAAGGTCATGTTGGTTCAGGGCACGGGCTTCAACTGGCCAGAGTCTGACCATTTTCGAATTGTGTTTTTGCCGCATCTGGACGATTTGCGCGAAGCCATCACGCGCATGGCTCGTTTCCTTGAAAGTGCCAGAAAACGCTTTGGCACAGAACACCTGAGCGCCTGAATTGACCGTTTTGACCCGGCCCGTCGTGCCAGATGAACCCACAACAATGAACAACATGAAATCCATTCAAGTAGGCCTATTGGGCATCGGCACCGTTGGCAGCGGTACTTTCAATGTGCTCCAGCGCAACCAAGAAGAAATTCAGCGCCGTGCTGGCCGTGGCATTGACATCACGATGGTCGCTGACCTCGACATCGCACGCGCGCAAGCGGCCGTAGGTCCGGGTGTCCAAGTGGTGAGCGATGCCCGCGAGGTGCTTGCAAACCCCGAGATCGACATCGTGGTCGAGCTCATCGGTGGCTACGGCATTGCCAAGGCGCTTGTGCTCGAAGCCATTGCGGCTGGCAAACATGTGGTGACCGCCAACAAGGCACTGCTGGCTGTGCATGGCACCGAGATTTTTGCGGCCGCTCACGCCAAAGGTGTGATGGTCGCTTTTGAAGCAGCAGTGGCCGGGGGGATCCCTATCATCAAGGCGCTGCGCGAAGGTCTGACGGCCAACAGCATCCAGTGGGTGGCGGGCATCATCAACGGCACGACCAACTTCATCTTGTCCGAAATGCGCGACAAGGGTCTCGATTTTGCGGTCGTCCTTGAGCAAGCCCAGCGTCTGGGCTATGCCGAAGCCGACCCCACCTTTGATATAGAAGGCGTTGATGCTGCGCACAAAGTCACTTTGATGAGTGCGATCGCATTCGGTATCCCCGTTCAGTTTGAAAAGGCTTACGTTGAAGGCATCGCCCAACTGGGCGCGGCTGACATCAAGTATGCCGAGCAACTTGGCTACCGCATCAAGCTGCTGGGCATCACCAAGCGCACAGCACACGGTGTGGAGCTGCGCGTGCACCCCAGCCTGGTTCCTGCCCAGCGCCTGATCGCCAACGTCGAAGGCGCGATGAACGCCGTGATGGTGCAGGGCGATGCCGTCGGCACCACGCTTTACTATGGCAAGGGTGCAGGCTCTGAGCCTACCGCCAGCGCGGTGATCGCTGACCTGGTGGACATCACCCGTCTTCACACAGCTGACCCGCAGAACCGCGTGCCGCACCTGGCTTTCCAGCCGGACGCCATGAGCAACTTGCTCGTATTGCCCATGAGCGAAGTGGTAACCAGTTACTACTTGCGTCTGCGCGTTGCAGACCAAGCGGGCGTGTTGGCCCAGTTGACTGGCTTGCTGGCTGGTGCGGGCATCAGCATCGATGCCATCCTGCAACGAGAGGCGGATCAGGTCAGCCAAGCTGGTGAGAACCAGACCGATGTCATCATCCTGACCCATGACACCAAAGAGGGCACCATGAATGGTGTTCTGGCCCAGATGCAGGCGCTGCCCACCGTGCTGGCGCCGATTGTCCGTATCCGAAAAGAAGAGTTGGCCTGATGCGATACCTGTCGACCCGCGGTCATGCCGACCGCAAGCGCTTTTGTGAAATCCTGCTCGAAGGCCTGGCGCCAGACGGCGGCTTGTACTTGCCTGAGCATTACCCTCAGCTTGATGCCCTGGCGCTCACACGATTGCGCCAGGTGTGGTCGAGCCAAGGCTATGCTGCGCTGGCTTTCGAGATCCTGTCTCTCTACATCGACGACATCCCCGCCGCCGATCTGAAAGCCCTGTGCGACAAGACGTACACCCGCGCTGTGTTTGGTACGGATGAAATCGTTCCGCTCAAGCCTTTACAAGCCAAAGGTGCCAGTGCCCCAGAGTTGTATCTCCAAGCTTTGTCCAACGGCCCCACCTTGGCCTTCAAGGACATGGCCATGCAACTGCTGGGCAATTTGTTTGAGTATGAACTGGCCCGCCGAGGCGAAGAGCTGAACATCCTTGGCGCCACATCAGGTGACACGGGCAGCGCGGCCGAATACGCCATGCGTGGCAAAAAAGGCGTGCGCGTTTTCATGACCAGCCCGAATGGCCGCATGAGCCCGTTTCAGCAGGCGCAGATGTTCAGCCTGCTGGATGCCAACATCCACAACATCGCCATCAACGGGGTGTTCGACGACTGCCAGGACATCGTCAAGGCGGTCTCCAACGACCTGGCGTTCAAGCGCAAATACAAAATTGGTACTGTCAACTCCATCAATTGGGCCCGTTTGCTGGCCCAAGTGGTGTACTACTTTGCAGGTTACTTCCAGGCCACACAGACCAACGACCAGAAGGTCAGGTTCACTGTGCCCAGTGGCAACTTCGGTAACGTCTGCGCAGGCCATGTGGCCCGCATGATGGGTTTGCCTGTTGACCGCTTGGTGGTGGCCACCAACGAAAACGATGTGCTCGACGAGTTCTTCCGCACGGGGGTGTACCGCGTGCGCGGCACCGCCGACACGCACGAAACTTCCAGCCCGTCGATGGACATCTCCAAGGCCAGCAACTTCGAGCGTTTCGTCTTCGACCTCATCGGTCGCGATGGTGAGCGCAACAAGCAGTTGTTTGGCGAAGGCCTGGCCCGCACAGGGCACTTCGACTTGAGTGACGACGCCTGCTTTGACCAAGCCGCTACGCGCTATGGTTTTGACAGCGGCAAAAGCACCCACGCCAACCGGCTGGACACCATCCGTCAGGTCTTCGCCCAGTACGGCGTGATGATCGACACCCACACCGCCGATGGCGTCAAAGTGGCGCGTGAGCACCTCACGGCGGGTGTTCCCATGCTGGTGCTTGAAACCGCCTTGCCGATCAAGTTTGCCGCTACCTTGGTCGAGGCCTTGGGCCTCGAGCCCAGTCGTCCACCACAGTTCGAGGGCATTGAGTTGTTGCCCAAACGCGTGCAGGTGATGGCCGCCGACGTGAATTTGGTCAAAGCCTACATTCAGGCGCATTGCGATTGAGGACCTGACAATGAACGCACCCCGTGCCCCGCTGATGCCTTTGGATGAAGCGCTGGCACGTTTGCTGGCGAACATTTCGCCCATGGCGGGCACCGAGTCTGTGGCCACGTTTGACGCCGATGGCCGAGTGCTGGGCACGGACATCGTGTCCGCCTTGCAGGTGCCAGCTTTCGACAACTCCGCCATGGATGGTTACGCCGTGCGCAGCGCCGATGCCCAAACGCCAGGCATGGTGCTCAAGGTCACCCAGCGCATTGCCGCAGGTCACATGGGGCAAGCCCTGCAAGCGGGTGAAGCCGCTCGCATCTTCACAGGCGCGCCTGTGCCCCCTGGTGCCGACGCGGTCGTCATGCAAGAAGAGGCCGAAGTCTTGCCGCCACAGCCAGATGGCCTGACCGAGGTTCGCTTGTCCAGCGCAGCCCGTGCAGGGCAGTGGGTGCGGCAAAGCGGTGAAGATGTCCAGCGTGGTGCCACGGTGTTGGCTGCAGGGACCCGTTTGGGCCCGGCTGAGCTGGGACTGGCAGCCAGTCTGGGGCTGGCACACGTGGCGGTGGCCAAGCGCCCCAGGGTGGCACTTTTCTCGACGGGTGACGAGCTGGTCATGCCCGGTGACGTGCTCCCTGATGCCTTGCCTCCTGGCGCGATTTACAACTCCAACCGCTTTTTCCTGAAGGCCTTGTTGCACCGCATGGGCTGCGAGGTCAGTGACCTGGGTATCGTGCCCGACCAGCGTGAAGCCACGGTGGCCGCGCTCAAGACGGCGGCCGACCACCATGATCTGATCCTCACCAGCGGTGGCGTCTCGGTGGGCGAAGAAGACCATGTCAAACCCGCTGTGCAGGCCTTGGGCCAGTTGGACCTTTGGCAAATTTCGATGAAGCCCGGCAAACCCCTGGCCTATGGTCAGGTCCGCCGCAGCAGCCGGCCCGGTTTGGCCCATTTTGTGGGCTTGCCCGGCAACCCAGTATCGAGCTACATCACTTTTTTGTTGATGGTGCGCCCCTTGCTGTTGAAGCTGCAAGGCGCAAGCTGTCTTGCTGTGCCCGCCACGCCTTTGGCGGCCCATTTTGATTGGCCCAAGGGCGACAAACGCCGTGAGTTTTTGCGCGTTCAGCGCAATGCCCAAGGCGGGCTCGACCTCTTTCCCAACCAAAGCTCGGGTGTACTGACATCGGTCGTCTGGGGCGATGGTGTGGTAGACAACCCAGCAGGAAAAACCATTGCGCACGGCGATGTGGTTCAATTTCTGCCTTTTGCAGAGTGGCTGTCATGAACATTCAAGTGCGTTACTTCGCCTCGATCCGCGAAGCCCTGGGCCAGGCCAGCGAAGCGGTCGAAACCGCCGCAAGCGATGTGGCGGGGCTGCTCTCCGAGCTGCGCGCGCGCGGCGGGGTTTACGCCGAGGTGTTGGCCGACGGTCGCCCCGTGCGTGTGGCGGTCAACCAGGTCATGGCCACATCTTCCACGACCTTGCCAGCAGGGGCCGAGGTCGGGTTTTTCCCTCCAGTAACCGGAGGCTGAGATGGCACAGGTCCGTATTCAGCACGAAGACTTCAACCTCTCAGACGAATTGGCCCAGCTGAGGGAGGGTGATTGGCGTGTGGGGGCTGTGTGCAGCTTTGTGGGCACGGTGCGCGACACACGGGCCATCACCGGCGATGTTGGCGATGAAATCCGCACCATGGAGCTAGAGCACTACCCCGGCATGACTGAAAAAGCCATCGAGGCCATGGTCGAAGAGGCGCACCGCCGATTTGACTTTTACCAGGCTTTGGTGATCCACCGCATCGGGCTTTTGCGACCAGCTGACCAGATCGTGTTGGTGGCAGTGACTTCGGCGCACCGGGGTGAAAGCTTCAAGGCCTGCGAGTTCCTCATGGACTACCTCAAAACCCAAGCGCCGTTTTGGAAAAAAGAGGAAACCCCTCAGGGGGCCCATTGGGTTGATGCGCGCGTCAGCGACGATACCGCCTTGGCGCGTTGGGGGATCAAGGCTTCTAACGCCTGAACACTTCAGTGCTTGTAGGGCTGCGCGTTCGCAGCACGCCCCTCTGGGTTGGACGAATGTGCGTGGCTTTCTCCATCCACTGGGGGCAAAGCCCAGTCGGCACTGTGCAAAGCCTGATGGGTCAGCATCAGCAAACCTTCGACCAGATCGCCAGACAAACTCAATTGGCACGTTTGCGCGCTGTCATCCACCTTTTGCTCCAGAACCAGGCTGAGGCCGCTCTGTGCGTCCAGAGTCAAATGCGCATCGGTCACCAGCAAGGGCGTCTGACCCAGAGGTGTGCCCTTGGTACCTGCAGCAAACGGGGTTTTGAAGTCGGCATGCGCCATCAGGTTTTCGCGTTTGAAGTCCCTGAGCATTTGCAAGGAGACCTTGTCAGATGCGGCCAGGCCCGGTTCGCTGGCGTGGAGTTTGAGCATGGACTGGTTCAGCGCGGGGAGTAAGCGGGTCAACATGCGACGGGTGAGCCAAAATTGAAACTCTTGGCCGTCAGAGGTGTTCAGGCGCCAAAGCAGACGGTCCTGGCGCTCATCGTGACTGACTGACAACTGTTGGATGCTCATGCCTTGATTTTAGGCAAAAGCAGGTAGTCCCCCAGACCTTGAAATCAGGCGGGTCAGCCCAAGGTGATGAATAACAGGAGATTTTTATGCGGATTGACAAACTCACGACCAAATTTCAGGAAGCCTTGTCCGACGCCCAAAGCTTGGCCCTGGGCAACGACCATGCTTACATTGAGCCCGTCCATGTGCTGGCAGCCATGCTGCGCCAGGACGAGGGGCCTCGCGCCCTGCTGCAACGCGCGGGCGTGCAGGTGGACGCACTGGCGGCCGCTGCTGAGACGGCCATCAAACGCTTGCCACAGGTGAGCGGGCAAGACCAAGTGCAGGTCGGCCCCGAATTGGTCAAGCTCATGCAGGCGGCTGAAAAAGAATCCATCAAGCGCGGTGATGCTTTCATTGCCAGCGAATTGTTTTTACTGGCGGTGACCGACAGCAAAGGCGAAGCAGGCCGTTTGGCCAAAGAGCATGGTCTCAATCGCAGAAACCTCGAGACCGCCATTGATGCGGTGCGCGGTGGTCAAAACGTGGGCAGCGCTGACGCCGAAGGCCAGCGCGAGGCGCTGAAAAAGTACTGCCTTGACCTGACTGAACGCGCCCGCCTAGGCAAGCTCGACCCGGTGATTGGCCGCGATGATGAAATTCGCCGCGCCATTCAGGTGCTGCAGCGCCGTACCAAAAATAACCCGGTGCTTATTGGCGAGCCTGGGGTGGGAAAAACCGCGATTGTCGAAGGACTGGCACAGCGCATCGTGGCGGGCGAGGTGCCCGATTCACTCAAAGGCAAGCGGGTGTTGTCGCTCGACATGGCGGCTTTGCTCGCAGGCGCGAAATTCCGTGGTGAGTTCGAAGAGCGCCTGAAAAACGTGCTCAATGAACTGGCCAAAGACGAAGGCCAAACCATCGTCTTCATCGACGAATTGCACACCATGGTGGGCGCTGGCAAAGCCGAAGGCGCCATGGACGCGGGCAACATGCTCAAGCCTGCTTTGGCGCGCGGCGAGTTGCACTGCGTGGGCGCTACGACGCTGGACGAATACCGCAAGTACATTGAAAAAGACGCGGCGCTCGAACGCCGCTTCCAGAAAATCATCGTCAACGAACCCTCAGTTGAAGCCACGATCGCGATCCTGCGCGGCTTGCAGGAGAAGTACGAAGTGCACCACGGCGTGGACATCACCGATCCGGCCATCGTGGCTGCGGCCGAGCTCAGCCACCGCTACATCACAGACCGATTCCTGCCTGACAAGGCGATCGACCTGATCGATGAAGCCGCAGCCAAGATCAAGATCGAAATCGACTCCAAGCCCGAGGTCATTGACAAACTTGATCGCCGTTTGATTCAGTTGCAAATCGAGCGTGAAGCCGTGCGCAAAGAGACCGACGAGGCCTCACAAAAGCGTTTTGGCTTGATCGAAGAAGAAATCGTCAAGCTGCAAAAGGAAGCTGCAGACCTGGAAGAAATCTGGCACGCAGAAAAAGCGCAGGCCCAAGGCAGCAAACATGTGCGTGAAGAAATTGATTTGCTGCGCCAGCAGATCGAAGAACTCACGCGCAAAGGCGATTTCAACAAAGTTGCCGAGTTGCAATACGGCAAATTGCCTGAGCTTGAAAAACGGCTCAAAGAAGCCGCTGCCAAAGAGTCGGCCCCAGGCCAGAACGCACAACACCGTTTGCTGCGCACCCAGGTGGGTGCCGAAGAAATCGCTGAAGTCGTCTCGCGTGCCACGGGCATCCCGGTTTCCAAGATGATGCAGGGTGAGCGCGAAAAGCTGCTCCAGATGGAAGGTAAATTGCACGAACGTGTTGTTGGCCAAGACGAAGCCATTGCGGCCGTGTCCAATGCGATTCGCCGCTCACGCTCTGGCTTGTCCGACCCCAATCGGCCCACCGGCTCGTTCTTGTTCCTCGGCCCCACAGGGGTGGGCAAGACCGAGCTGTGCAAGGCGCTGGCGAGCTTCTTGTTCGATTCAGCCGAGCACTTGATTCGCATCGACATGAGCGAGTTCATGGAAAAACACTCGGTGGCTCGTTTGATCGGCGCGCCGCCAGGTTATGTGGGTTACGAAGAGGGCGGTTACCTGACCGAAGCTGTTCGACGCAAGCCTTACAGCGTGATCTTGCTGGACGAGGTCGAGAAAGCGCACCCGGATGTGTTCAACATCTTGCTGCAGGTGCTGGACGATGGCCGTTTGACAGACGGCCAGGGCCGCACCGTTGACTTCAAAAACACGGTGATTGTGATGACGTCCAACATCGGCTCACACCAGATCCAGGCCATGGTGGGCCAGCCTTATGAGGACATCAAAGACGCGGTGTGGGACGAGCTCAAGAGCCATTTCCGCCCCGAGTTTCTCAACCGCATCGACGAGACTGTGGTGTTCCATGGCCTGGATGCCGCCAACATCGCGTCCATTGCCCGCATCCAGTTGCAGTCTCTGCGCGAACGCTTGGCTCGTGTAGATTTGGACTTGGAAGTGTCTGAAGCGGCACTCCTTGAGCTGGCCAAAGTGGGGTTTGATCCCGTGTTTGGAGCCCGGCCACTCAAGCGGGCCATTCAGCAGCGCTTGGAAAACCCCTTGTCGCGCCAGTTGCTCGAAGGCCGCTTCTTGCCCAAGAGCCGCATCGTGGTCAGTGTCGATCCGGTGCGCCAACCTGGCATCTTCGAGTTCACGGCGCAAGCACCTCTGGACTGAGCCTAGAGCCTGACCAGCAGGGTCGCTGACCCATGCAAGCCAGCAGTCTGGCGGGTTTGATCGTATGATCGCCCGCCAAACTGCTGGCTTTTTGCCGCCCAATGCCCATGAACACCGCTGCCTTTTCCGCCCCCTCTGAGTCCCTCAGGTCCGATGCTTCTGTCATGGGTTTGGTGGGGCTGGCCCATGCGAGTTCGCATTTTTCGCACCTGCTTTTGCCCGTCATGTTCCCTGTGTTCATGAAAGAGTTTGGTTGGTCTTTTTCCGAATTGGGCTTGCTGTCCACGGCATTTTTTGTGGTCTCAGGCGTGGGGCAAGCCGCAGCAGGCTTTGTCGTGGACCGTCTGGGTGCGAGGCCTGTGATGTGGGGTTCGGTGCTGTTGTTTGTATTGGCTTGCTTGGCCGCAGCGCATGCGGACAGTTACCCGGCCATGCTGCTGGCCGCTGTTTTGGCGGGCATGGGCAACTGCGCTTTTCACCCTGTGGACTTCACCATCTTGAACCAACGGGTTTCCACCCCGCGGCTGGGTTATGCCTTCAGTGTGCATGGCCTCACGGGCAATTTGGGCTGGGCGGCTGCGCCGGTGTTTCTGACATTCTGGACGGCAGCAGCAGACTGGCGCACCGCCTATCTGGCGGCGGCAGGATTGTATGCGGCCATTTTGGTGTTGCTGGTGCTTCAAAAAGAGCATCTCTTGACCACGCCAGAGCGCAAGACTTCAGGTGATAAGCCTACCGAGTCCGATATGGCGTTCACGCGCTTGCCGGTGGTTTGGTGGTGTTTTGCTTTCTTTCTGCTGTCGACCATGACGCTGGCGGTGGTTCAAAACTTCTCGGTGCCCATCCTCAAGGCCCTGCATGGCATTCCATTGGAGCTCGCTTCCATGACCCTCACAGCCTACATGCTGTGCGGCGCGGTGGGTATGCTGGTGGGCGGGTTTGTGGCGGCGCGTTACCCGGCGCACAGTGACCGTGTTGTGGCCATGTGTTTGACCGTGGCCGCTGTTTGCATGGCACTGTGCGCGAGCGGCCTATTTGGCCAGACGGGCACCTTGGTGGTGTTGGCCGCGACTGGATTGGCAGTCGGTGTGGGCGGCCCGAGTCGCGACATGATGATCAAGAAGGCCACGCCCAAAGGCGCCACTGGGCGCGTCTATGGTCTGGTTTATTCCGGGCTGGATGTGGGCTTTGCGATTGCGCCGATGGGCTTTGGTTACTTCATGGACCAAGGTTGGTACACCGCCACGCTGCTGAGCGCAGCAGTCATTTTGCTGTTCAGCGTAGGCGCGGCTCTGGGCGTCGGGCAGCGCACACGCACGGCCTGAGTTTTAACCGCTCAAGCCGGGCGCGGCACGCACGCGACATCGTGTCGCTGACACAGTCGGCACAATGCATGCATGACAGCAAGAATTGCGGGCCATCTTCTCGTTGAATGCCTTCTGGCCCAGGGCGTTACCCATGCGTTTGGCGTGCCAGGCGAGAGTTACCTGGCCGTGCTCGATGGTTTGCATTTGCACCGCGACAGCTTGCGCTTCATCACCTGCCGCCAAGAAGGCGGCGCGGCCTTCATGGCCGAAGCCCACGGCAAACTGACCGGGCGACCGGGCGTGTGTTTCGTGACGCGCGGGCCAGGCGCCACGAACGCTTCCATCGGGGTTCACACCGCATTCCAGGACTCGACTCCAATGGTTTTGTTTGTGGGCGATGTGGCCAGTGAAACGCGTGACCGGGAGGCTTTTCAAGAGGTCGATTACACCCATTTTTTTGGGCCTTCCACCAAAGGCATGGCCAAGCGGGTCGAACGCATCGATGATCCGACCCGAGTCCCCGAATACGTTGCACGGGCTTTTGCCACCGCGATGAATGGGCGCCCTGGCCCAGTGGTTCTGGTGCTGCCTGAAGACATGCTCACACAGCCCGTGGCCGACACCTTGCAGCCCTTGCCGAAAGTGGAGGCCGTGGCTGCATGGTGTGATCCGGGTGCGCTGCGCGAGATGCGCGAGATGCTTTTGGCTTCGAAAAAGCCGCTGGTGATTGCCGGGGGCTCAGGTTGGACCCCCCAGTCTGCACAGGCTTTGCAACGATTCGCCGAGAACTGGCAATTGCCCGTGGGCAATGCCTTCAGGTTTCAGGACACATTCGACAACCACCATCCCTTGTATGTGGGAGATGTCGGCATTGGCTTGAACCCGGCACTGGCCCAACGCATCCGAGACAGCGATCTGATTGTGGCCATTGGCCCGCGCCTGGGCGAGATGACAACCGGTGGTTACACCCTCATTGAAGCCCCCCGCCCGAAGCAAAAACTGATCCACATTCACGCCAGTGCCGAAGAACTGAACCGGGTTTACCAAGCGGACCTGGCGATGTGTTCCACGATGAATGCAGCTGCCCGCAGTTTGGAAGTCTTAACAGCACCCCTTGAGGTGCCTTGGACGGCATGGACCCTGTCCGCGCACCAGGACTATTTATCCAATCTTGTGCCACAAGCGCTGCCCGGTGACATTGACATGCCGGCCATCATGGCGCTTTTGCAAAAATACTTGCCCGAGGATGCCGCGCTCACCAATGGCGCTGGCAACTTTGCCAGTTGGATGCACCGTTTCTTTCGCCATCACGGCTTGGTCAAAGGTCACAAGACCCAGTTGGCCCCGACCGTTGGCGCCATGGGCTATGGGGTGCCTGCAGGCATTGCAGCCAACCTTGTCACTGGCCGCTTGGCTTTCACCATCGCGGGTGATGGTGACTTTCTGATGAACGGTCAAGAGTTGGCCACGGCAGTGCAGCACGGCGGACGTTCCATCATCCTGCTGCTGAACAACGGCATGTACGGCACGATCCGCATGCATCAAGAGCGCGAATACCCTACGCATGTCAGCGGTTCAGCCCTCTCTAACCCCGACTTTGTGGGCTTGGCCAAGGCTTATGGATACGATGCTTACCGTGTGCACAAGACCGATGAGTTCGAGCCTTTGCTGCACAAAGCATTGGCCAGTGACAAAGGGGTGTTGATTGAATTGATGATGCTGCCTGATGTGATCACGACACGCGGCACATTGAGTGTCATTCGGGAAACTGCTTTGCGCAAGCAAGCGCACTCTTGAAACCTTTTGCCCAATGAAAAAGCCCGCGTCAGCGGGCTTTTTCATGGCGCTTGAAACGCTTATTTGAGGTGCTTGCCGATCAGGCCAGCCAATTCAAACATGGTCACTTGTGCTTTGCCAAAGACTGCTTTGAGTTTGTCATCCGCATTGATGTTGCGCTTGTTGACACTGTCTTGCAGGCCGTGCTTTTTGATGTAAGTCCACATTTTGCTCACCACCTCTGTACGTGCCAGAGGTGTTGCGCCGACGACAGCGGCCAAAGCGGCGCTGGGTGTCAGCGCTTTCATGAACGCCGCATTGGGCGTGCGCTTTTTGGCAGGAGCCGCTTTTTTGGCGGGGGCGGCCTTCTTGGCCGGCGCAGCCTTGACGGCTACTTTCTTAGCTGGAGCAGCTGCTTTTTTAGCAGGAGCAGCCTTTTTCGCTGGAGCCGCTTTTTTAGCGGGAGCAGCTTTTTTAGCCGGGGGTTTTTTTGCAGTTGCCATGTCGAAATTCCTTTGATCGGAAGTTGGTTCACAGCCGAGGAACGGTCTTTCCCGGCTATTGACATGCTACTGGAGAAAATCCGTCTTTCCTAGCTAAACAATGAAAAAAACACGAGGTTTGTTGCGTATTCGTGTCGATTTGTCGGATATGAAGGCTGCTGGGTGCACGTGGTCACCTTGCTGTGATCAGCGGCAGTTGTGAGACTGCCAATGCGGTCTTTTCATTCAAGGCCGAGAGATGATTTCCCAATGCCCGCTGATTTTGTAAAAGTCAAGATCGCGGTGGCAAAAGTGGTCTTTTCCTGAGGGTGGGTGGCTGGGTAAACGGGCCTGTCCATGTTGTGCATAAAGCTTTGTGATCTTTTTGTTCAGTGCTTGGTGCAGACAATTTGAGCATCTTGGTGCAACAGGAGTGCATGCAGACGGCTTGATTTCAGCAGATGCCCTTTTCACCTTGCAATGGCTTGCTCAATGGACTTGCACTGCATTCATTTTCTCAATATGAGAAATAAAATTCCTTAATGCAAAATGTTAATCGTAACCCATTGATTTTAAACAATTAAAAATATGTCTTATATAAGACAGAAGACAAGTTTTAAGTCTTGTATAAGAGTTAAGATCATGACCATGGCAGCGAGACTGAAGTTTCTTGCCTGCGTTTTCAACTTGACCCATGGAGCCATCAAATGCCACAAAACCTGACCGAACAACTGAGCCGTGAACAGCAAATCGCTGCCCTCGAAAAAGACTGGGCGACTAATCCGCGCTGGAAAGGCGTCAAGCGCGGTTACTCCGCGGCCGACGTTGTGCGTTTGCGCGGCAGCATGCCTATCGAGCACACGCTGGCCAAGCGCGGCGCAGAAAAGCTCTGGGATAAAGTCAACGGCGGCGCCAAGAAAGGCTACGTCAATTCATTCGGTGCCATCAGCGCTGGCCAGGCCATGCAACAAGCCAAAGCCGGCCTGGAGGCCGTTTACTTGTCGGGCTGGCAAGTCGCTGCCGACGGCAATTCGTCCGAGACCATGTACCCAGACCAGTCGCTTTATGCCTACGACTCGGTGCCCACGATGGTTCGCCGCATCAACAACACGTTCAAACGCGCTGACGAAATCCAGTGGGGCCGTGGTGTGAACCCCGGTGACAAGGAATTCATCGACTACTTCCTGCCCATCGTGGCCGACGCGGAAGCCGGTTTTGGCGGCGTTCTCAATGCATTCGAGCTGATGAAGAACATGATTGCCGCGGGTGCCGCTGGCGTTCACTTTGAAGACCAATTGGCGGCTGTCAAGAAATGCGGTCACATGGGTGGCAAAGTCTTGGTGCCTACACACGAAGCTTGCGAGAAATTGATCTCTGCGCGTTTTGCAGCGGACGTGATGGGCACATCCACCATCGTGTTGGCCCGCACCGATGCCGAAGCCGCCAACCTGATCACGTCTGACCACGACGCCAACGACAAGCCTTTCTTGACCGGCGAGCGCACCCAAGAGGGTTTTTACCGCGTCAAAAACGGTCTGGAGCAAGCCATCAGCCGAGGCGTGGCATACGCGCCTTATGCTGACTTGGTGTGGTGTGAAACAGGCGTGCCAGACATCGGTTTTGCCCGTGAATTTGCCCAAGCTGTGCACGCGGCTTGTCCAGGCAAGCTGTTGTCTTACAACTGCTCGCCTTCTTTCAACTGGAAGAAAAACCTCAACGACAGCCAGATCGCTTCTTTCCAAGAAGACCTGTCGGCTTTGGGCTACAAGTACCAGTTCATCACCTTGGCGGGTATCCACATCAACTGGTACAACACGTTCCAATTTGCCCACGCCTACGCCAACGGCGAAGGCATG
>CAIJQQ010000011.1 GCA_903822825.1 uncultured Burkholderiales bacterium
CGTTTCTGCCGCATTGATGTGGACGATTTGCATGCTGCCTGTCTTGTGTGGATTTGTCTTGCCCGTGCTCTTCATGTTCCGCGCCTTGTTGCAAGGCGATGGCATGCTGGATTTGCCGTGGTCACGCTTTATGCAATGGTCCATCAACAGCTTGTCGCTGGGTGGCGTAACGGCGCTGTTGGCTGTGGGCGCGGCTTTGCTACTGGCCGCGCAAGCCCGCTTGCACCCCAACTGGCTGACGCGCCAAGTCACCGGCGTGGTCAGCTTGGGTTATGCCGTGCCGGGCGCGGTCATTGTGGTGGGCTTGCTCTTGCCTGTGGGTTGGGTGCAAGCCACTTGGCCACAGTCGGGCGTGGGCTTCTGGCTCACTGCCACGGTGTTGGGTTTGGTGTGGGCGTACCTGGTGCGCTTTGTGGCCGTGGCTTTGCAATCGGTGCAAAGCGGCTATGCGCGTGTGCCGGCTTCGCTGGACGACAGTGCGCGCATGTTGGGCACATCCGGCTTTTCACTGGTGCGCCGCGTGCATTGGCCTTTGCTGAAAAAACCGGTAGCCACCGCGACGCTGCTGGTGCTGGTCGATGTGATGAAAGAGCTGCCCGCCACCTTGGTGCTGCGCCCATTCAACACCGACACCTTGGCCGTCATGGCCTACCAACTGGCCCGCGACGAACGCCTGGGCGAAGCCGCTTTGCCCTCGCTGGCCTTGGTTTTGGTTGGGCTGCTACCCGTCATTTTGCTCAGCCGCACACTGCGCCGACACTGAGACGCATGGACAAAAATCGCCCCTCCGGCAGGGAAATTTGACATTTATCAAATGATAATGATTCGCATTTGAGCTATACTGCTCCCAAGTTTTGTTACCTGGAGCCGTTTCATGCGCCGCACCCTCACCGTTTTGTCATTGGCTGTTTCTGCCCTCACCGCTGGCTTGTTCAGCACGCCGGTCTTGGCCGACGAGCAAGTTCTCAACTTGTACTCAGCCCGCCACTACCCGACAGACGAAGCGCTCTACAGCGACTTCACCAAAGCCACCGGCATCAAAATCAACCGCGTCGATTCCGACGACGCCGGCATCATCGCCCGCCTGAAGGCGGAGGGAAGTGCATCGCCAGCGGACCTTATCTTGCTAGTAGACGCAGCACGCTTGTGGAAAGGCGAAGTCGATGGCATGTTTTTACCCATCAAGTCCAAAACCTTGGAAACAGCGGTTCCCGCGCAGTTGCGCTCTAAACCCACCGACGACGGCACAGCCTGGTTTGGTTTATCGACCCGCGCGCGCGTGGTGGTCTACGACAAGCTCAAGATCAACAAGGCCGATGTGGACACCTACGAAGAGTTGGGCGACCCCAAAAACAAAGGCCAGTTGTGCATCCGCTCCGGCTCGCATCCCTACAACCTGAGCCTGTTTGGCGCGATGACCGAACACCTCGGCCCTGCGGCGACTGAGGCGTGGCTCAAAGGCATGGTCGACAACATGGCCCGCGCACCCAAGGGCGGCGACACCGACCAAATCAAAGCCGTGGCCAGCGGCGAGTGCGGCATTGCCGTGACCAACACCTATTATTTGGCGCGCCTGATGCGCTCCACCAACCCCGCCGACAAAGCGCTTGTCGAACGGGTGGGCGTGGTGTTTCCAAACCAAGATAGCTGGGGCACGCATGTGAACGTGGCCGGTGGCGCGGTGGCGCGTTATGCCAAGAACCAAGCGAACGCTGTGAAGTTTTTGGAATACCTTGTCAGCCCCGAAGCACAAAACCACTTTGCCAACGGCAACAACGAGTGGCCCGTGGTCAAAGGCTTGAAGCTGGACAACCCCGCCCTCAATGCCATGACCGGCGGTAACTTTAAAAGTGAAGTGATCCCGATTAGCGCGGTGGGCATGAACCAAATCAAGGTGCAGCAAATGCTGGACCGCGTGGGTTTCAGGTGAGTAACACCCACTGATGCACGACAAATATTCCCGTCAATAATGATGCTGTGTGTTTTACCCACCCA
>CAIJQQ010000012.1 GCA_903822825.1 uncultured Burkholderiales bacterium
GACAACTATTATGCACAAAATTTGTACATAGAAGATTTTTTGTTTTTTCCATGTTCTAAAATTATTAGCTAAAAAAATTTAATTCTCGATATTTTAATCAACAAATCAATTTGCTCAAAATTAAAAAACTAAAATAAACATTTTAGATTATTTTAAATTATTACCATTTTTAATTTCTAGGATTTACGCCCAGGTTGCAAACGGGGCGCGTCCTCCACCACCTCGCGCACTTCCACATCGACGATGTCGTCCTGGCGTTGTGATTCGAAACCGGATGGACCAGCCGATCCAAAACCACGCTGACCGCCGAAACGTGCGCCTTTGCGCAATTCGCTGAACTGCTGCCAGACCATCACCACCTGGGGCTTGCGGCCTGTCAACAACCAACGGAGCGTTGCAAAGACGATGTAGCAAAGCAAACCAAAGAGCAAGGCCGCCAGGAAACCCAGTCCGAGCAGGCCCATGATGATGCGTGCAATCCAGTTCATTCAGGTGTCCTGTTCAGGTCAAGGCAGGCGGTCAAGCGCCTGCATGTAGTCGGCAGAGCGCACCAGCTCGCCCCAGGGGCGGGCGGGCGATCGGGGCAAGAGGTTCAATCGCCGCTCCTCGCTGATGTCGCTGGGTGTCCAGTGGCCTTTGAGTTGGGCTTGGGCCAGCTGGTCGAGCACCTCGTCCAGCTCTGCGCCGTCGTTCACCGCTGAGCGGTTGCACAGCAGCGCCAAGTCGCACCCGGCTTGCAGCGCAGTGATCACCGCTTCGGTGTAGCTGAGGGTGCGGCCGTCCATCTGGCGTGCGGCAGCCATTGACAAATCGTCGGTGCAGACCACGCCCCGAAAGCCAAGCTGGTCACGCAAGATGTCTTGCAGCCAGCGCGGCGAAAAGCCTGCCGGACGGCTGTCGACCTTGCTGTAAATCACATGGGCGGGCATCACGGCCGTGAGCACGCTGCCCAGCCAGCGATAAGGCTGCGCGTCGTCGGCCAGGATGGTTTTCAGACCGCGTTTGTCCACCGGCAGCGCCACATGCGAGTCGGCCTTGACGGCACCGTGCCCGGGGAAATGTTTGCCGCAATTGCCCATGCCCGCTTGCAGCAGGCCTTGCATCAGGCTGCGGGCGAGCAAGCTCACCACACGCGGGTCGCGGGCAAAGGCGCGATCGCCAATGACGCCGCTCTCGCCGTGATCCAAATCGAGCACAGGGGTGAAGCTGAAATCGACGCCACAGGCGCGCAGCTCACTGGCCAACACAAAGCCTGCCGACGTGGCCGCTTCGCAGGCCTTGAGCACGCCCGAGCCGGGTTGCCCCTTGTCGTCTTGCGACCAAAGCTCGCCCAAAGCACGCATGGGGGGCAAATGGGTGAAGCCGTCGGTGCGAAAGCGCTGCACACGGCCGCCTTCGTGGTCCACCGCGATCAGCAGATCAGCACGGAGGCTTTTGATGTCGGCACACAGCGCGGTCAGCTGCGCACGGCTGTGCCAGTTGCGGCCAAACAAAATCATGCCCCCCACGAGCGGATGCGCCAGACGGCGGCGGTCCACGTCGGTCAATGTGGTGCCGGCAATGTCGATGATCAGGGGGGCGTGCTGTGTCATGGGGAGTCCATTCAATGTGGTGCGCCAGCGCGGCAAATCAAGGGTGCGGTGGGCCTTGGGTCTCCACCACGCAAAAACTGGCGGCGTATTCGGATTCGTCGGTCACGGTGATGTGAGCGCTGAGCTGCTTGGCTTCAAACCACTCTTTCAAAACACCGTGCAGCACAACGACCGGCTGACCGCTGGGCAGTTTGCCGATCTCGCACAAGCGCCAGGTCATGGGCATGCGCATGCCCAGGCCAATGGCTTTGCTGAAGGCTTCTTTGGCCGAAAAGCGGGTGGCCAAGTAGCGCACACCGCGCTCGGGCCAGCGGGCACTGCGGGCTTTCCAGGTGACCATTTCGGCATCAGACAGCACCTTGGCGGCAAAGCGCTCGCCGTGGCGATCCAAGCTGGCTTGGATGCGCCGGATGTCGCAAATGTCGGTGCCGATGCCGTAAATCATTTTTTCAGGCAAGCGAGGTAGGCCTGCACCGTGGCGCTGTAGCCCATCTCCAGGGCATCGGCCATGAAGGCGTGGCCGATCGAGACTTCTTGCAGGCCTTTGACGGCCGCCACAAAGGCGGGCAGGTTGTCGCGGTTGAGGTCATGCCCGGCGTTCACACCCAGGCCTGCCTGCAAAGCCGCCACGGCGGCATCGGCGTAGCGCTGCAACTGGTTGGCGTTGTCTGGCGTGCCCCAGCTGGCGGCGAAGGGCTCGGTGTAGAGCTCCACACGGTCGGCGCCCACGGCGCGGGCGGCGGCCATTTGTTCGGGGATGGGGTCCATGAACAGGCTCACGCGCACGCCCAGGGCTTTGCATTCGTCGATCAGGGGTTTCAGGCGCTCGGCATCTTGCGGAAACGTCCAGCCATGGTCGCTGGTGAACTGGCCTTCGCTGTCGGGCACAAAGGTCACTTGGTGTGGGCGCACGGCGCGCACGTGGTCCATCAGGTTGTGAAAGGGGTTGCCTTCGATGTTGAACTCGCGCTCGGGCCAGGCTTGCATCAAGGCGGTGAGTTCGGGCACGTCGCTTTCGCGGATGTGGCGCTCATCGGGCCGAGGGTGGATGGTGATGCCCTGCGCACCCGCTTGCAGGCATAGCTCGGCCGCGCGCGTGACGCTGGGGATGCCCAGGTGGCGGGAGTTGCGCAGCAGCGCGACTTTGTTGACGTTGACCGACAGGGCAACGCGTTCAGAGGTGGTGGTCATAGGGTTTGCAAGTCCAGCATCATTTGGCGGGTGCGCAAAGCACCCACGCCGCAATGGTAGTTGAGCATGAGGCGCAAAGGGCGTTGCAGTAGCACCAGCAGGTCGGAGCACTCGCGCAGCAAAGCAGCCAGCGGGTTGGTCGACGCCAAGGCCGTGTGCAGCGCTTGCCATTGCACGCCGCGAAAAGCGCTGCGGGTGTCGCCACTCACCCACTGCAAGCCCGCTTCAGGCACCAAGGCGTAATGCTCGGTGGGCAGCAGCGGTTTGAGGGTCAGGGTTTGCACATCGAGTGCGGGCAACAAACCCATGTCTTTGAGCAGCAGCAGCTCAAACCCTCGCAAAGCCCATTGCAAAGCGTCGGGGTCGCCGCTGGCCAGCAAGCGCACGACTGCGGCGTACACATCGAACAGCTCAGGGTGAGGGTCGTCACGGGCCGTCAGGCGCATCAGCAATTCATTGATGTAATAGCCGGACAACAAAGCCTCGCCCGTGGGCATGACGTGTCCGCCCACCCATTCGGCCGACTTGAGGGTGCGGATGTCGCCGTCTCCCCCGAAAGCCAGCGACAAAGGCTGCAAAGGCAAGAGCACCGGGCGAAAGCTGGACGTGGGCCGTTTGGCCCCTTTGGCCACCAAAGCCACACGCCCGTGGTGACAGGTGAAGACTTCGAGGATCAGGCTGGTTTCGCTCCAGTCGTAGCGGTGCAGCACATAGGCGGGTTCGTCCGCGATCCGCTGGGTGGCCATGGACAGCGGCGCTTATTCGTAACCGAAGGAGCGCACACGCGCCTCGTCGTCGGCCCAGCCTGAGCGCACCTTGACCCACAACTCGATGAAGACCTTGGCGTCGAGCAGTTTTTCCAGCTCGACGCGGGTTTCGGTGCCAATGCGCTTGAGCTTTTCGCCCTTGTCGCCAATGACCATGGCTTTGTGCCCATCGCGCTCGACCACGATGGTGGCGGCGATGCGCAGCATGCGCTTGGAGGTGCGACCGGCTTCTTCTTCGAACTTGTCGATCACCACCGTGGAGGTGTAGGGCAACTCGTCACCCGTCAGGCGAAACAGTTTTTCGCGCACCATTTCGCTGGCGAGGAATTTTTCGCTGCGGTCGGTCAACTCGTCGTTGGTGTACCACCAGCCCTGCTCCGGCAGGTATTTCTCGCAAATGCCCAAAAGGCGTTCGATGTCTTTGGGCTGCTTGGCCGACATCGGCACGAACTCGGCAAACGGGTGGCGCTCTTGCATGCCCTGCAACCAAGGGGCGATCTCAGCGCGGCGGTTGACCATGTCGAGTTTGTTGGCGATCAGCAGCACCGGAATGCCGGGCTTGAGCAGCGACAGCACTTTGGCGTCGGCTTGGTTGAAGCTGCCCGCTTCAACCACAAACAACACCAGGTCCACATCACCGACAGCGCCGACCACGGTCTTGTTGAGCGACTTGTTGAGCGCGGTGCCGTGGCGAGTCTGGAAGCCCGGGGTGTCCACAAACACGAACTGGGTCTGCTGGAGGTTGCGGATGCCTGTGATGCGGTGGCGCGTGGTTTGCGCTTTGCGCGAGGTGATGCTGATCTTTTGCCCCACGAGCGCGTTGAGCAAGGTGGATTTGCCCACGTTGGGCTTGCCCACGATGGCCACCAGGCCGCAACGCTGGCCCTCTGCAGACACAGGCGCATCGGTGGGCAGACCTGCTGCTTGTGCTTCGGCCCCCGAACGTGGCTCGACGTTCACCCCGGGAATGTCGATGCTGCGGCGCGCCATCTTGGCGGACACGTCCACATGGGCGGGAATGTCAGCGTCGTCGGGTGTGGTTTTGGCGTTCATGCGGTATTTTTGAGGATGTCGAGCAGGGCCTGGGCTGCGGCTTGTTCGGCAGCTCGGCGTGAGGGACCCAGCCCGCGTTGGGACTGGCGCAGTTGGGGCACTTCACAGGCCACTTCAAAGGTCTGGCGGTGGGCTGCACCGGAGGTTTCCACCACGGTGTATTGCGGCAGTGCCAGCTTGCGGCCTTGCAGCCACTCCTGGAGTTCGGTCTTGGGGTCTTTGGCGGCCGCCTGCATGGTGGGGTTGATGTCCACTTTCTGGAACAAGCGCTCCACCAGGGACTGAGCAGCGGCGTAGCCACCGTCCAGATAGACCGCACCGATCACGGCTTCGAGCGCATCGGCCAAGATGGACGGGCGCTTTTGTCCGCCCGAGCGCAGCTCGCCTTCGCCCAGACGCAAGACAGCAGGCAAATCCATCTGCTGCGCCAGCTGGTGCAGCGTGTCTTGTTTGACGAGGTTGGCCCGCACACGCGAGAGATCGCCTTCGGGCAAGTCGCTCAGTTGGGTGTAGAGCATGTGCGCCACCGCCAGGTTGAGCACAGAGTCGCCCAAAAATTCGAGCCGCTCGTTGTGGTCGGCGCTGAAGCTGCGGTGCGTGACCGCTTGTTGCAGCAAGGGCCGCTGCTTGAAAGCGTAGCCCAGTCGGACTTGCAGTTCAGAAAGAAGGTCGCTCACGTCAATCGAAAGCGCCGATGCGCTTGAGGTTGCCAAAGTTCATCCAGACGAAGAAAGCTCGGCCCACGATGTTGGCATCGGGCACAAAGCCCCAATAGCGCGAGTCGAGCGAGTTGTCGCGGTTGTCGCCCATCATGAAGTAGTGACCGGCAGGGACTTTGCAAACCACGCCTTCGACGCTGTAACGGCACTGGTCCCGGAACGGGAATTCGTCTGCACCCGGGATGAATGCAGGGCGCTCGCTGTCGATGATGAGCTGGTGTGTTTTGCCCGGCAAGTTCTCGCTCTGGTGCTTGAAGTAGCGCATCACCGAGTCGTCAAAGTAGTCCGGCAAGTTCTCGCTGGCCACAGCTTGGCCGTTGATCGTCAGCTTCTTGTTCAGGTAGGCCACTTCGTCCCCCGGAATGCCGACCACGCGCTTGATGTAGTCTTGGCTGGGGCGTGGTGGGAAGCGGAAAACCATCACGTCACCGCGCTGCACCGGGGTGCCTTCGGTGAGCTTGATGTTGGCCACGGGCAAGCGGATACCGTAATGGAATTTGTTGACCAGAATCAGGTCACCGATCTGCAAAGTCGGGATCATTGAGCCTGAGGGGATTTTGAATGGCTCGAACAGGAATGAGCGCAAGACAAACACCACCACGATCACGGGAAAGAGCCCAGCAGTCCAGTCCAGCCACCAAGGCTGCATGAGCAGCTTGTCGCGGGCTTGGGTCGTGTCGGTGTCGATTTTCTCGATGCCCAAGCGCGTGAGTTCGCTGCGGCGCTGGGTCGCGGCTTCTTCCAGGCGAGCGGCCGCGGCTTCGCGTTGGGGTAAAAAATAAAAGCGCTCGGCCAACCAGTAAATGCCGGTCACCACCGTGGCCAGCAACAAGAGCAACGCAAAATTGCCCTCGATGTAACCCAGATACCAGGACCCTGCATAGCCCACAAACGCAGCCAACACCAAAGACGTCAAAAATTGCATCAATCTTCCACCTGCAAAATGGCGAGGAAAGCTTCTTGAGGCACCTCGACCGAACCAATCTGTTTCATGCGCTTTTTACCCGCTTTTTGCTTTTCCAGCAGTTTGCGCTTGCGCGAAATATCGCCACCATAGCACTTGGCCAGCACGTTCTTGCGCAAAGCCTTGATGCTTTCACGGGCAATGATATTGGCACCAATGGCTGCCTGAATCGCCACATCGAACATCTGGCGGCTGATGATCTCGCGCATCTTGGCCACCACCGCACGGCCACGGTACTGGGACTGTGAGCGGTGCACGATGATGGACAGCGCATCGACCTTCTCGCCGTTGAGCAAAATATCGACCTTGACCACGTCCGAAGCACGGAACTCTTTGAATTCATAGTCCATCGAGGCGTAACCCCGGCTGACCGATTTGAGCTTGTCAAAAAAGTCCAGCACGATCTCGCCCAGCGGCATCTCGTAGGTCAGCATGACCTGACGGCCGTGGTAGGCCATGTTCATCTGCACACCGCGTTTTTGGTTGGCCAGTGTCATGACCGGGCCCACATAGTCTTGCGGCATGTACAAATGCACTGTGACAATGGGCTCGCGGATTTCTTGCAGCTTGCCCTGATCAGGCATCTTGGAGGGGTTTTCCACCATGACAACTTCGCCACCTGGCTGGACCACTTGGTAGACCACGCTCGGCGCGGTGGTGATCAGGTCTTGGTCAAATTCGCGCTCCAGCCGCTCTTGCACGATTTCCATGTGCAACAAACCCAAAAAGCAGCAACGAAAGCCAAAACCCAGCGCTTGCGAGACTTCAGGTTCGTAATGCAAAGACGCATCGTTGAGCTTGAGCTTTTCCAGCGCATCGCGCAGGCCGTCGTATTGGTTGGCTTCGGTGGGGTACAAGCCGGCAAACACCTGGGGCTGGATTTCTTTGAAACCGGGCAGCGCTTGAGCGGCAGGCCCCAAATTGTTGGGCAGCTTCTTTTCCAGCGTCACGGTGTCGCCCACCTTGGCGGCTTGCAACTCCTTGATGCCCGCGATGATGTAACCCACCTCGCCCGCTCTGAGCATCTGGCGCGGTTCGTTGGCGGGGGTGAAAACACCCAGGCTGCCCGCTTCGTAGACGGCATGGCTGGCCATCATCTTGATGCGTTCGTTTTTGAGCAACTGGCCGTCAACCACGCGCACCAGCATGACCACGCCGACATAGCTGTCAAACCAACTGTCGATGATCATGGCGCGCAGGGGTGCGTCGGGGTTGCCTTTGGGCGGCGGAATGCGTGCGACCACGGCCTCGAGAATTTCATCAATGCCCATGCCGGTTTTGGCAGAACACGGGATCGCATCGGTGGCGTCAATGCCGATCACGTCTTCGACTTCGCTTCGGGCGTTGTCAGGATCGGCGTTGGGCAGATCCATCTTGTTGAGCACGGGCACCACTTCTACACCCAGGTCGAGTGCGGTATAGCAGTTGGCCACGGTTTGTGCTTCCACGCCCTGACTGGCGTCCACCACCAGCAAGGCGCCTTCGCAGGCCGACAGTGATCGCGACACTTCATAAGAGAAGTCCACATGGCCAGGTGTGTCGATCAGGTTGAGGTTGTAGACCTGCCCGTCTTTGGCTTTGTATTGCAGCGCAGCCGTTTGCGCTTTGATGGTGATGCCGCGCTCTTTCTCGATGTCCATCGAGTCGAGCACTTGGGCTTCCATGTCACGGGCTTCAATTCCCCCACAGCGTTGAATCAAACGATCGGCCAGCGTGGATTTGCCGTGGTCAATGTGCGCAATGATCGAAAAATTTCTGATGTGATTCATCAAGGACGGTCTGCAAGTAGTTGAGGATCAACGATCCACACAAGAAAAAAGGGCGCGTCGAGTGGTGACGCGCCCTGAACCAACAATCAATGGCAACTGCGATAGTTGGAACTTCATTGTAGGCAAATTGCCCCGTTCGCACAGCCCCGAAAACCGGCTTGGCAGGTCGTTGCGGTGATGCAACATCAATATTGTCCACAGCTTGTTCACAATTCAAGGGATATCTGATTGAACAACTTGTGGGCTACTTGTGGATCACGGGTGGACTGTTGTTGAACATCCCGCATCGTGAATCCAGACCTGCGCTTTATGCCATGAATGATGGTTCAAGACACCTGATTTTAACGAAATTCGTCATGAACACTTCGAAAAGTAAGTAACCGCAGACTTCCGAGGTGCAGAAAAAAATGAATAAAAAAATTTCATCTGTTGCATCCATGCCCCTTCTGGCCACCAATGCCCCCGAATCGCTGGGGGGCTCTTGACAAGTCTGAACAGTTCATTTTGTCGGCTGGATCAGCACATATTGCGCTGTTGCCCCCCTGCGAATCAGCAGGCTCACCGGGCGTAATTTGTCCACCCGCGTCATGATGGACTCGAAATCTTTTGCCGACAGGACCTCTTGATTGGCAATGGCCAGGATCACATCCCCCTCCCGCAAGCCCACTCGCGTGGCCGGTTCTGCCGCAGATTCGACCCGCACACCGCCACGAACGCGCAATTCCTTCTTCTGCGCATCGCTCAAATCGACCACGGTCAGACCCAAATGCTCGCCGGTCGCCGGTGTGGCTTTTTTGTCTGTGCTGCGCTGGGCTATGGGTTTCTCAGCTTCAACTTCTGCCACTGTGATGTTCAACTCCTTGTTCGATCCTCTGCGAAACACAGTCAGGCCCACACGAGTGCCTGGCTTGGTGTTGCCCACCATGCGTTGCAAGTCGGCGGCTTTTTCAAGCACCTTGCCATCAAAACGCAAGATGATGTCGCCTGCCTCCAGGCCTGCTTTGTCAGCGGGTGAGCTTTCTTCGACGCCGCGCACCAGTACCCCTTGCGCTTTGCCCAAGCCCAGCGACTCGGCCACTTCTTTGGTGACCAGGTCGATTTGCACACCGATGCGGCCTCGGCTGACGCGCCCGCTGGTGCGCAATTGGTCACTCACTCGAATGGCCTCATCCATGGGAATGGCGAAGGCAATGCCCATGTAACCCCCCGAGCGCGAATAAATCTGGCTGTTGATGCCGACCACTTCACCGCGCATGTTGATCAGCGGGCCGCCCGAATTGCCGGGGTTGATGGCCACATCGGTCTGAATGAACGGAAGATAGTCTCCCGTATCGCGTTGTTTGGCACTCACGATGCCCGCAGTGACAGAGTTTTCCAGGCCAAAAGGCGAACCAATCGCCATGACCCATTCGCCAACCTTCAGTCGACCCACATCACCCACCTTCACCGCGGGCAAGCCCGTGGCCGCGATCTTGACCACCGCCACATCGGTGCGCTTGTCTGCGCCAACGATCTTGGCCTTGAATTCACGTTTGTCGGTCAAAGTGACCAGCACTTCATCTGCGCCTTCCACAACGTGGGCATTGGTCATGATGAAGCCGTCTGAAGTCAACACAAAGCCCGACCCCTGTCCCTTGGGCTGAGACTCTTCGGACTGAGGCCGGTTCTGACGAGGTGACTGGCGTGGCGCGTTAGGCATGGGCATGCCGAAAAAACGCTTGAACAACTCTTGCATCTCCTCGTCCGAGCCCTGTCCGGGCGCGGCTGCACGCACTTTCTCAGTGGTGCGGATGTTCACGACCGATGGGCCCACCTGCTCCACCAGTTCGGTGAAATCTGGCAGACCTCGAACGGCTGCAGCTTGCGCTAGGGCGGGTGGCACCATCAGCGCACTGGTGGCCAAGCCCAGCATCAAGGCTGCAGTGATTTTTTGGGTTGTCTTTGAAAGCACTCAGTCCTCCTTGTTTTCCAACTTCCAACTTCAAGAAATAAAGGCGTTCCGCACAAGATCATGTCATGCGCACCTCAGCCGCTGGGCGCGAATATACCGCGCAACGAAAACCGTGCCAGCGTGAGGGCATGTCTGAACTGTGCAAGCAGGCGAATTGAAACAGCGATGGTTGGCGGGGGCGTCTTAAGGAACGCAGTGAGACCACCATGAAGGAGCCGCCATCGAGCGTCAACGCCAATTCAACCGGCCCACCATGACCCTCTTGAGTTTCGCAGTGCCAAGCTTCACCGTCCCAAGCCAGTTCGCCTTCTTGAAAGAATTCTCTCGGTGTCCACCGGGCAGCGCAAACCGATGCTGTCAACCAGCCCCCCAATGCCCAGGCACACTTGGATGCAGATGCGTCAGCCCAAACCAGCCAGACCGCCAAAGCACAAATGGTCAAAGCCGCCAGCGCAAAGGCCAGCGGTGGACCCCAAACAAAACGCCCCACCGGGAAAACCACAGGTGGGGCGTTGTGCATGGCGGGAACCTGACCTCGGGGTCGTCAGATGCGTTTGAACACCAGAGAGCCGTTGGTGCCGCCGAAACCGAAGTTATTTTTCAGAGCCACTTCGATTTTCATGTCGCGTGCCGTGTTGGCACAGTAGTCCAGATCGCACTCGGGGTCGGGATTGGCCAAATTGATGGTGGGCGGCACCTTTTGATGGTGCAACGCCAGCACAGTGAACACGCTCTCGATCCCGCCCGCCCCACCCAAGAGGTGTCCGGTCATGGACTTGGTGGAACTGACCACGGTCTTGTAGGCGTGGTCACCCAAAGCCGCTTTGATGGCATTGGTTTCATTGATGTCACCCAAGGGGGTCGATGTGCCGTGGGCGTTCAGATAATCGATCTGATCGGCATTGACACCCGCATTGCGCATGGCGTTGATCATGGCGCGACGTGGGCCGTCCATGCTGGGCGCGGTCATGTGACCGGCGTCAGCGCTCATGCCATACCCACCCAATTCAGCGTAAATTTTGGCGCCACGGGCTTTGGCGTGTTCGTACTCTTCGAGCACCATCACGCCAGCGCCTTCACCCAGCACAAAACCGTCGCGGTCTTTGTCCCAAGGACGCGATGCAGCCGCAGGGTCGTCGTTGCGGGTCGACAAGGCGCGCATGGCGGCAAAACCACCCACACCCAGTGGTGACACGCAAGCTTCCGAGCCCCCGGCGACCATCACATCCGCATCACCGTATTCGATCAAACGACCGGCTTCGCCAATGCTGTGCAAACCTGTGGTGCAGGCGGTCACAACGGCCAAATTAGGCCCTTTGAAACCACCACGCATAGACACATGCCCCGAGATCATGTTGATGATCGAGGCAGGCACAAAAAACGGAGAGATGCGACGTGCACCGCGCGCCGTGTACTCGGTGTGCGTGTCTTCGATCAGCGGTAGGCCGCCAATGCCCGAACCAATCACCACACCCGTGCGGCAGGCCTCTTCTTCACTCAATGCTTCACCAGTGGGCAACCCAGCATCTTGGATGGCTTGGGCTGCGGCAGCGATGCCAAAGTGAATGAAGCGGTCCATTGTCCGCGCCTCTTTGGCGCTGATGTAGGACTCGAGATCAAAATTTTTGACTTCGCCCGCAAACCGGCAGGCGATGGCAGAAGCATCAAAACGTGTGATCGGGCCAATGCCGGATTGACCGGCAATCAGGTTGGACCATGCATCCGACACCGTGTTGCCCACGGGGCTGATGCATCCCAAACCCGTGACAACAACGCGGCGCCGGGTCATCGTCGATCAGGCCTTCTTGCTTTGGGCGTAGTCGATCGCAGCTTGCACCGTGGTGATTTTTTCTGCGTCTTCATCAGGAATTTCAATGCCGAACTCGTCTTCGAGTGCCATCACCAATTCCACCGTGTCAAGGGAGTCGGCACCCAGATCGGCCACAAAGGCTTTTTCGTTGGTGACTTGTGACTCTTCAACGCCGAGTTGTTCAGCAATGATTTTTTTGACACGTGCTTCGATATCGCTCATGGGGTCCCTCTAAGGGTTGTGAAAAATGGAGATTTTACCTGTACGGAAGGGGTTTCCGAAAATCAGGCCATGAACATGCCACCATTGACATGCAATTCTTGCCCGGTGACATAGCCGGCATGCGTTCCGGCCAAATAGGCCACGGCATGCGCGATGTCATCGGGTTGGCCCAGATGGCCCAGAGGAATCTGGCCCAGCAAGGCTTTTTGTTGTTCTTCGGGCAAGCTGGCGGTCATGTCGGTTTCGATGAAACCAGGAGCCACGCAGTTGACCGTGATGCCACGGCTGCCCAGTTCGCGGGCCAACGCACGGGTCATGCCCGCGACACCCGCCTTGGCAGCGGCGTAATTGGCTTGACCTGGGTTGCCGGAGGCACCCACCACGCTGGTGATGCTGATGATGCGGCCATAGCGCTGCTTCATCATGGGGCGCATCACGGCGCGGCTCATGCGAAACACCGCCTTGAGGTTGGTGTCGAGCACCGCGTCCCAATCGTCGTCCTTCATGCGCATGGCCAAAGTGTCGCGGGTGATGCCGGCATTGTTGACCAGCACTTGCAAGCCGCCGTGCTCTTTGACGATGGTGTCGATCAGCGCTGCGCCAGCGTCGGCGTCGTTCACGTTCAAGTTGGCGCCCCGACTGCCAGGGAAAGCCGACAAGGCATGGCTGATCTTGGCCGCACCCTCATCGCTGGTGGCAGTGCCAATCACCACAAAGCCCTGTTGGGCCAGATGCAGAGCAATCGATGCACCGATGCCGCGCGAAGCGCCCGTGACCAGTGCAATTTGTTGTTGTGCTTCGCTCATGCCAGGATTCCTTTCACTTCAGACAAAGTAGTAGGGTCGTACAGCGCCACACCGTTCAATTCAGCGTCGATGCGCTTGGTCATGCCCGCCAGCACCTTGCCGGGGCCGCATTCGACCAGGGTACTCACGCCACGGGCCTTGATGGCCTGCACGCACTCGACCCAGCGCACAGGTCCAAAGGCCTGGCGGTACAGCGCATCGCGGATGCGGTCGGCATCGGTTTCGATGGCCACATCGATGTTGTTGAGCACCGGAATTTGCGGCGCACCCAAAATCAGCTCAGCGAGCTTTTCGCGCAGTTTTTCTGCGGCGGGCTTCATCAGGCTCGAGTGGAACGGCGCTGACACGGGCAAGATCAGCGCGCGCTTGGCGCCCATGCCCTTGAGCACTTCGCAGGCTTTGTCCACGGCGGCTTTGCTGCCGGCAATCACGGTTTGCGCCGCGTCGTTGAAATTCGCTGCTTCCACCACTTCTGGGCTGCCTGCCGGGAAAGTGGCTTGTGCTTGTTGGCAACCGGCGATGACTTGGTTCGAGGCCAAACCCAAAATGGCGGCCATGGCCCCGACGCCCACAGGCACCGCCTCTTGCATGGCTGCCGCGCGAAGGCGCACCAAGGGCGCGGCTTGCGCCAGTGTCAACACACCCGAAGCCACCAGGGCGCTGTACTCACCCAATGAATGTCCAGCCACCACCGATGGCTTGGCGCCGCCTTCGGCCAGCCAAGCGCGGTAAGCTGCCACGGCCGACACCAGCATCACCGGTTGGGTGTTGGTGGTCATGGCCAGCGCTTCTTTGGGGCCACCGTGGATCAGCTGGGCCAAGTCTTCGCTCAAGGCGTCAGAGGCTTCTTGGAGGGTTTCGAGCACCACGGGGTGGTCACCCCAGGCGTCCAGCATGCCCACCGATTGGGAGCCTTGGCCGGGAAAAACAAAAGCAAATGAGGTCATGTGCAAATGGGGTCTCTGGAAAGAATACGGGTGAGCGTGCTGCGCATCACTGACCCGAGCCTGTCAAATCAAAAGCGAATCAATAACGCAAGAGCACCGAGCCCCAAGTGAAGCCACCACCCACGCCTTCGAGCATGAGGGTCTGGCCACGCTGTATGCGCCCGTCGCGCACGGCGGTGTCGAGTGCCAGCGGAATCGAGGCGGCAGAAGTGTTGCCGTGCTGATCCACCGTCACCACCACCTTGTCAGCGCTCATCTTGAGTTTCTTGGCCGTACTTTGCATGATGCGGATGTTGGCCTGATGCGGGATCAACCAGTCGATGTCTGCATCACTCATATTGGCCTTGGCCAGGCTGGCGCGAGCGGTGTCTTCGAGCACACCGACGGCCAACTTGAAAACCGCTTGCCCATCCATTTTGAGCACAGGGTCGCCCAAAATGCCGCCTCGGTTGACGTGCCCTGGCACACACAAAATGTCTTTGTATTTGCCGTCCGCATGCAAATCGGTGGCCAAAATACCGGGCTGTTCAGACGCTTCGAGCACGACAGCGCCAGCCCCGTCACCAAACAACACGCAGGTCGTGCGGTCTTTGAAATCAAGAATACGGCTGAAAATTTCTGCACCGATCACCAATGCGCGCTTGGCAGATCCCGACTGGATCATCGAGTCTGCGATCGTCAGCGCATAAATAAAACCGCTGCACACGGCCTGCACGTCAAACGCCGGACAGCCTGCGGTGCCCAAATTGTGTTGAACCATGGTCGCGACCGACGGAAACACCATGTCGGGGGTCGATGTGGCCACAATGATCAGGTCAAGGTCGTCGGCAGAGATGCCAGCAGCGGTCAGCGCCTTGCGCGCGGCTTCGGTTGCCAGATCGCTGCTGCCTTGGGCATCAGACGCAAAATGACGGGCACGGATACCCGTGCGTTCGACGATCCATTCGTCAGAAGTTTCAACGCCTTGCTGCGCCAGTTCGGCCGCCAGGTCGGCATTGGTCAGGCGATTTTCTGGCAAGTAACTGCCAGTGCCCAAAATTCGGGAGTAAATTCTCATACAGAGTTGACCTGTTCTGCCCGCTCGCCCAGCGAACCCCTCAACAAGGGGGCGGCATGCGCGATGCGTTCACGAACGCGGTCCAGCAATTGATTTCGGCTTGCATCATAAGCCCGGGCCAAGGCCGTCTCGAAAGCGATCTCGTCGGCCGAACCGTGGCTCTTGAACACCAAGCCGCGCAAACCCAAAAGGGCTGCGCCGTTGTACCGACGGTGGTCTACCCGATTTTTAAATGCAGATAGCACCGGATAAGCGAAAAAAGCGGCTATTTTGGTGAAGATGCTTCGTGAAAATTCAGCTTTGAGGAACCCCACAACCATGCTGGCGAGGCCTTCGCTGGCTTTCAAAGCCACGTTGCCAACAAACCCGTCACACACCACGATGTCGACTGTGCCTTTGAAGATGTCGTTGCCCTCCACGTTGCCGTGGAAGTTCAAATCGCCCGAACTGGCTGCAGATCGCAACAATTCCCCGGCTTTTTTGATGATTTCATTGCCCTTGATGGCTTCTTCGCCAATATTGAGCAAGCCCACCGATGGCTGATCCTTGTTTTGCAGGACCGACACCAAAGCAGAGCCCATGACTGCAAACTGCAACAAATGCTCTGGCGTGCAGTCCACATTGGCCCCCAAGTCGAGCATGGTGGTGCCCCCCCCCTTGAAGTTAGGCATCTGTCCTGCGATGGCCGGGCGATCTATGCCGTCCATGGTTTTGAGCACATAACGGGCAATGGCCATCAAAGCCCCCGTATTGCCCGCAGACACGGCTGCGCCAGCCTTGCCGTCGCGAACCAACTCGATGGCCACCCGCATGGACGAGTCTTTTTTCTTGCGCAGCGCCACGTCGAGCGGATCATCCATCTCGACCACTTCAGAGGCCGCCACCACCTCGGCACGAGGGTCCGTAAAACCGGTCAATGCTTCAGAACGGCCGACCAACAATAGGCGCGCATCGGGATGGGTGGACAAGAAACGACGGCAGGCCGCGAGTGTGACGCGAGGACCGTGGTCCCCGCCCATGCAATCGACAGCAACAGTGATCGGAGTGGGGGGGGTCATGGAATCCTTGGGCTTAAAACCGGACAAGACAAAACAAAAGCCACAAATACAAAAGCCCGATGCTACTTAAAAAGTAGCGCCGGGCCCGTGCAGGCTTGAGGGCTGGTGCCGATCAGGCTTCGGATTTGTTTTTCAGCACTTGGCGGCCGCGGTAAAAACCGTTGGGGCTGATGTGGTGACGCAGGTGGGTTTCACCGGTGGTGGGCTCCACTGCAATGCCCGGCACATTCAGGGCATTGTGCGAACGGTGCATACCGCGCTTGGAAGGCGATTTTTTGTTTTGTTGAACAGCCATGGTGGCTCCTTGAAAGCGGTGACGCCGCGCTTTTTAGAAAAAGGGACGCAGCTTCTGATTGATGACAGGATCGCCAGGATAAAAGGCATCCACAAGCGAAGCCACAGATTATAGCCTAAGCCGAGGGCCAAGCACGCCCAAAGAGAGGCATTCAGGAAGTGGGCGGCTTTTTGAGATTGGCCAAAGCCGCAAAAGGATTCGGCCGCTCTTGGGCAGCTTCCACAGCTGGGTCGCTGAACGACAAGGTCACTTCTTCTGGGCAGACCACGTGGCGCGGCACCAGCGGTAAAGCCATGAGCAGCTCGTCCTCAACCAAAGCCAAAGCATCAAAGTCGCGGCTGAGCACCAAAATATCCTCTTCGGCCTCATCGTCCAATGCAGCAGCGGTGGCTTCGTCGGAGACAAATCGGAAAGACCGCTCGGCGAACACCTCGCTCAGCACGGGTTTGAGGCATCGCTGGCACTGCATGGGCAGCCCCAGTTCAGCCTCCAGATCGAGCCAGGTTTCATCGCCAGCACCCGAAATCGGCTCCGTGCGGCCATGCAACCGCCAGCGAACAGGGCTGGACTCCAGACCCGCAAACTGTTCCTGACTCAAACGAGACCAGTCGGCCAGCGGCGAAACACCGCTCAGCTCGCCTGAGCCCTGGGCAAAGGCTTTGATGTCCAGATGTGATGGCGTGAATTTTTTCTCCATCCAGCGAGTGTAAGAGAATCACCCCATGACCGAGAACGCCTCCTCCCCTTTCCAACGCACCGTGGTGTTGGGCTCCACCTCCCGTTACAGGCGCGAGCTGCTGTCACGCCTGAATTTGCCTTTTGAAATGGCCGCCCCGGATGTGGATGAAAGCCCGCACGCAGGCGAATCCCCGCGGGATTTGGCGCTTCGCCTGGCGCTGGCCAAGGCCCATGCCGTGGCCCAGCGCTTTCCGCAAGCGGTGGTGATCGGCTCTGACCAGGTCGCCGACCTGGGGGGGCAGCCTTTGGGAAAACCGGGCGAGCACAGTCGCGCCGTGCAGCAGCTGCGCCAAATGCGCGGTCAAGTGGTGGTGTTCCAGACCGCTCTGGCCGTGGTCTGCTTGGCCACCGGCTTCGAACAGGTCGACATCGCGTCCGTCAAAGTGCTGTTTCGTGACCTGAGTGACAGCGAGATTGAAAACTACCTGCAAGCCGAAAAGCCGTATGACTGCGCTGGCAGCGCCAAAAGCGAGGGCCTGGGCATTGCTCTGCTCGAATCCATCGAGAACGATGACCCAACAGCCCTGGTGGGCTTGCCCCTGATCCGCACCGCCCGCATGCTGCGCGCTGCTGGAGTGAAACTGCTGTGAACGCCCCTGCCCGCTCACCGCTTGGCCGCCTTTTTCTGGTGCCCACCCCATTGGACTTTGGCTGCGCCGAGCAAGCCCCGATTCAGGACACCCTGCCAGAGGCCACGCTGCGCTGCGCCAGTAGCCTGCAGAACTGGATCACCGAAAACGCCAAATCGACGCGCGCCTTTCTCAAACGTGTGGGCGAAGTCCATGCTTTGGGCACACCCATCCAAGCACAACTGATCACCGAGCTGCCCCGCGAGGTCCACAAAAAGGGGGACCACCATGTGTCCACAGCACAAGGCGGCTTTGATGCACGCCCCTTGCTGGCCGCAGCGCTGCAAGGACATGACATCGGGCTGGTGAGCGAAGCGGGCATGCCCACCGTGGCCGACCCGGGCAGCTCGGTGGTCCGCGCTGCACACGATTTGGGTGTGGAGGTCGTCCCTCTGGTCGGGCCCGTGTCACTGCTGCTGGCCTTGGCGGCCAGCGGCCTGAATGGGCAGAAATTTGCTTTTGTGGGCTACCTGCCCCAAGACGCTGCGGAACGCGCGGCGCGGCTCAAGCAACTGGAGGCTCTGGCGCAAAAAACCGGACAGACCCAGCTGTGGATTGAAACGCCTTACCGCAACGCCGCCATGCTCGGCGGCCTGCTGCAGGCCCTGCAGCCGGGCACTCGGCTGTCGGTGGCCAGCGGCCTGACCTTGCCCAGCGCCCGGGTGCAAAGCCACACGGTGGCCGCCTGGAAAAAAGGGGTCACCGGACCCAACGGGCAAACGCCAGCGGTGTACGCCATCGGCCCCTGAGGCCGAGACCTCAGCGCAGACCAGGCACGCGACGCATGGCCTGGACTGCGCCCTCACCCAGCGCCGCGCCAAAGCGCTTGGCCAAGCGCTCAGCCACGTTTTCGTGGCGGCTGTAGTCGATCACGTCTTCGGCCTTGAGCACATCACGGGCCACACTGTCCATGCTGCCCAAAGCGTCGGCCAGCCCCATGTCCACCGCCTGCTGGCCAGTCCAAAAGAGGCCAGAGAACATGTCCGGTGTTTCCTTCAGGCGATCGCCCCGGCCTTGCTTGACCACCGCAATGAACTGCTGGTGGATCTGGTTGAGCATGGCCTGGGCGTGCTTGCGCTGCGCCTCGGTCTGCGGGCTGAACGGGTCCATGAACCCCTTGTTCTCGCCCGCAGTCATCAGTCGGCGCTCCACACCCAGTTTGTCCATCAGCCCCGTGAAACCGAAGCCATCCATCAACACGCCGATGCTGCCCACGATGCTGGCCTTGTCAACATAGATTTTGTCCGCCGCAGCGGCAATGTAGTAAGCCGCGGAAGCACAAGATTCTTCCACCACCGCATAGACAGGCTTGTTGTGCAGTTTTTTCAAGCGGTGAATTTCATCGTTGATCATGCCCGCTTGCACAGGGCTGCCACCGGGCGAATTGATCAAAATCACCAGCCCTTGTGAACCCAAATCCTCCATGGCTGAGCGCATGGCGGCCATCACGTTTTCAGCACTGGCCTCGCCCTCTGAACCGATCTCGCCTTTGATCGTGACCATCGCGGTGTGCGGTTGGCTCGGATCGGTGCTGGGGGTGCTGCGACTGAAGAGCACACCGGCTGCCACCACAATGAAAACCAGCCACGCCAAGCGAAGACCGTTTTTCCACCGACGCGCCGCCTGCTGCTCGGTCAAATTGGCCAAAGCCAAGCGCTCCAGCGTCTGCCTCTCCCATTGGGGGTCGTGAGTGGCTGCTGGTGCTGTGGGTGCGGTCTGCTGGCCCTGCGGGGCCTGTGTGTCTTGCATGCTCAAAATTCAACGGGTTTCAGGTTGTAGGCAGTATGCCAGTGCACCACTCCCCCTTGCTCAGTCAGGTCAATCTTGATCAAGCCGCCCCGGCAAGGGCCACCCGCACAAGCCCCGGTGTCTGGCCGGTGCGTGGCGCCGTGCGTGGCGCAAATGAGCCAGCGGCCCGTGGCATCAAAAAAACGATCGGGCTGGAAATCCAATTCCATCGCCACATGGGTGCAACGGTTGATGTAAGCGTGCACCTGCCCCTCAAAACGGATGGCAAAAGCGCGGCAAGTCTGCCCAGCATAAACCACATCAAAAGGCACGGCAAGGCCTGAGTCGACCAAGTCAACCGCGTTGCACAAGGGGATCACGTCATCCATGAGCTTGTCCTGACGTCAAGCGTTGGCCAGCAGCCAAGCATGCAAATCGGCCACGGAGTGCGCCACATGGCGGGGCTGCAAGGAATGAAATGCCTTCGGCTCATGGGCACCGTAACTCACGCCCACACTGGCACAACCGGCATTCAAGGCCATTTGCAAGTCGTGTGTGGTGTCGCCAACCATCAAGGTGCGCTCGGGCGACACGCCAAACTCGCGCATCAACTCGTGCAGCATCAAAGGGCTGGGTTTGCCCGCCGTCTCGTCGGCCGTGCGTGAACCATCAAAGACATCGCGCAACGCCACCGTATGCAAGGCTTCATTGAGCCCGGCCCGGCTCTTGCCCGTGGCCACAGTGAGCCAGTGGTGCCGGGCTTTCAAGTCGCTCAGCAAGGGCAACACGCCATCGAACAGGCTGATGTCATTGTGGTGCGCCAAGTAGTGGTGGCGGTAACGCTCGCCCAGCTGGGGGTATTTGTCCTTGGGCACATCAGGCGCGGCATGCGCCAGCGCAGGCATCAAGGCCAAGCCGATCACATACGAAGCGGCCTCTCGTGTGGGCAAAGCGCCACCGACATCCACCACCGCGCGCTGGATGCAGCTCGTGATGAGGGCGGTCGAGTCGAACAAAGTGCCGTCCCAATCGAAAGCGATCAGGTCAAACTGGCGGGGTCGAAATTCAGTCATGGGGGCGAATCTGGTCAATGTGCTGTTGAAGTTCCGGCGGCAATTGGGCCAGCAGCGCCACGCGCTCGGCCGTGACCGGGTGGTTGAACTGTAAACGCCAGGCGTGCAAAAACATGCGCTTGTGACCCTGCTTTTGCAGTGCCTTGTTCCATTCAAAGTCGCCGTATTTGTCGTCGCCCGCGATCGGGTGGCCGTTGCTGGCCAAGTGCACACGTATCTGGTGGGTGCGTCCAGTTTTGATCGTGACTTCCAGCAATGTCACGCCCGGCAGGCGCTCGGCCACCTTGACCAGCGTGATGGAACGCATGCCGTCCGGGTCTTCGGGCGTGGTCACTTTCACGCGCCGCTCGCCGTCGGGCAAAAGGAACTTGTGCAAAGGCTGGTCAATGACCTTGAGCTTGTCAGGCCAGACACCCTGCACCAGCGCCAGGTAGGTCTTGCCTGTTTCGCGTTCGCGAAACTGGTCTTGCAGATGCTTGAGGGCGCTGCGTTTCTTAGCCACCAGCAAAATACCGCTGGTGTCACGATCGAGACGGTGCACCAACTCCAGCAGCTTGGCCTGGGGCCTGGCCTGGCGCAGTTGCTCGATGACCCCAAAACTGACACCCGAGCCGCCATGCACCGCCACCCCCGCGGGCTTGTCGATGGCCATCAGGCAGTCGTCTTCGTGTAAAACTGGGAACTCCCGCCCCGGCGCAGGCCGGTCAGCCTTTTCGGCGACTTTTTCCGAGATCCGAACAGGCGGCAAACGCACCTCGTCGCCCGCCTCCACCCGCGTCTCGGCAGAAGCCCGACCTTTGTTGATGCGCACCTCGCCGCTGCGGATGATGCGGTAGACGTGGGTTTTGGGCACCCCTTTGAGGTGGCGCATGAGGAAGTTGTCCAACCGCTGCCCGGCCGAATCCTCGTCCACGACCAGCCATTTGACCGCCGGTGCCGAAACACCCGGCTTGGCCCCTATAATGTGATTCACTGGCTTTTGGCTGTAAGTGGTTGATTTGAATGGAAATGAATTCCTGAGGACAGGAGTTTAGTCCACCCACCACTGCAAGCTTCACCAGAAGGTCGATGCCACCCTCGGCACATTTTGCAGACTGAAGGCCCAGAGCCCGCAGTGGCAAAGCATCCCGGAGGTTGGGCCGACGCCCTGAAACACTGATACGGAATACCCAAGCTGGGCAGCTCATCCAAAGTGGAGGAGCTGCCCAGCGGATCAAAGCGAGATGGTTGTGTTGTTTGGAACCTTGCTGACCTGGCTGGAGTGGCTCATGAAGCCACAGGCCATCGTCACGCCCTGCGTTGCCGAACCTGTCCTGGGCACCGCAGAACGTCTGCGGCAGTGGACAGGCCTGAACACCCCCCTGACCTCGCCCCATCCACGCGCCCTGAACCCCACTCCAGAGCCTTTGCTCTGCTGAGCGGCGTTCGCCTCCGGCAATTCCCTTCGTTTCTCGGTGTCAGCTTTGGCAACGTGGACCCGTCAATGGGTCGCTTGTAAACCGTGCTGCGCGCACGCTGCATGAAGCAGCTTCGCTCAGCCGACACTGATAAAGAAGGAACGCATCATGAAACGGATGCTGATCAACGCCACGCAAGCTGAAGAGCGGCGCCTGGCCATCGTCGATGGACAAAAACTCCTCGACTACGAAATCGAAATCGAAGGGCGCGAGCAGCGCAAGGGCAACATCTACAAGGCCATTGTGACCCGCGTCGAGCCCTCGCTCGAAGCCTGCTTCGTGGACTATGGCGAAGACCGCCACGGCTTTTTGCCTTTCAAAGAAATCTCGCGCCAGTACTTTGCTGAAGGTGTGTCCGTCAGCCAGGCCCGCATCCAGGACGTGATCAAAGAAGGCCAATCCCTTTTGGTGCAGGTCGAAAAGGAAGAGCGCGGCAACAAGGGCGCAGCGCTCACCACATTCGTCAGCCTGGCTGGCCGCTACGTGGTGCTCATGCCCAACAACCCCCGGGGCGGTGGCGTCAGCCGCCGCATCGAGGGCGATGACCGCGCCGAACTCAAAGAGGCGATGGACCAACTGGAATACCCCAAGGGCATGTCCATCATCGCCCGCACTGCAGGCATCGGTCGCTCCGCACCCGAGCTGCAGTGGGACCTGAACTACCTGCTCAAACTCTGGACCGCCATTGACGGCGCCACCCAGGGCAAAGGCGCATTCCTGATCTATCAGGAATCCTCGCTCGTCATTCGCGCGATTCGTGACTACTTCAACAACGACATCGGCGACATCCTGATCGACACCGACGACATCTACGACCAGGCTCAGCAGTTCATGAGCCACGTGATGCCTGAGTTCGCTCCGCGCGTGAAGCGCTACCGCGACGACGCACCGCTGTTCAGCCGGTTCCAGATCGAGCACCAAATCGAGTCGGCCTATGCCCGCACAGTGCAGTTGCCTTCGGGCGGCGCCATCGTGATCGACCACACCGAAGCCTTGGTGTCGGTGGACGTGAACTCGGCCCGCGCCATCAAGGGCGGTGACATCGAAGAAACCGCCACCCGCACCAACCTGGAAGCCGCTGACGAAGTGGCCCGCCAGATGCGCCTGCGCGATCTGGGTGGCCTGATCGTGATCGACTTCATCGACATGGAAGAGTCGAAAAACCGCCGCGAAGTTGAAAACCGCCTGCGCGACGCGCTGCGCCAAGACCGCGCCCGCGTGCAGTTCGGCACCATCAGCAAGTTTGGCCTGATGGAAATGAGCCGCCAGCGCTTGAAGCCCGCCTTGTCAGAAGGTGCGTCCATCCCCTGCCCACGTTGCGGCGGCGCTGGCCACATCCGTGACACCGAAAGCTCGGCACTGCAAATTTTGCGCATCATCCAGGAAGAGTCCATGAAGGACAACAGCGCCGCCGTGCACGCGCAAGTGCCCGTCGAAGTCGCGTCTTTCCTCCTCAACGAAAAGCGCTCAGAGATCGCCAAGATCGAGTTACAGCAACGCATCAACGTGCTGCTGGTGCCCAACAAGTCGCTGGAAACCCCGCACTACAAACTCGAGCGCTTGAAGCACGACGACCCGCGTCTGGACCGCATCGAAGCCAGTTACAAGATGGCCGAAGAGATCGAAGATCCGACCACGGTGACGCGCCGCTCACAAGAGCCCACCAACAAGCAAACACCCGTGATCAAAGGGGTGCTGCCCGATGCACCCGCACCTGTGGCGCCACCCAAGCCAGAAGCTGTGCCCGTCGCAGCGAAGGCCAAGCCGGCAGCCGCCCCAGCGCCAGTCGCCAAGAGCGGCAGCTTCTTCGGTTGGCTCAAAAACCTGCTGGGCGGCAACAGCAAGACCAGCCCCGCTGCGCCTGAGAAAAAAGAAGAAAAGCGCGAAGGCCGCAATGGCCGCCGTGAAGGTGGTCGTGAAAGTGGCCGAGATGGCGCTCGTGAAGGGGGCCGTGACGGCCGCCGAGGCGGTCGCGGTGAACGCGCAGAACGCGCTGACCGTGGTGAGGGCGTTGAAGCCCGCAGCGGCCGCCGCCAAGGTAGCGAAGGCCGTGGCGACAGAGCCGAAGGCGAGCAACGCGCGCCACGCGGCGAGCGCGGCGGTCGCCGCCAAGAGCCACGTGGTGAAGCACGCGAAGGCCTTGGCAACGACGCGCCAGCAGACAACACCGAACGCAACGAACGTCCCGCGCGGGGCGAGCGCAGCGAAAGTGGTCGCCGCGAGCGCACCGATGCCAGCCGCGGCGAGCGTGGAGAAGGCGGTCGCCGCGAACGTGGCGAGCGTCGCCCGGAACGTGCACCCGCTGACGCCTCAAGCGCAGAAAATCAGGTGAACGTTGAAGGTCAAGAACCGGCAATGACCGACAACAACAATGCACCCGACAACAACGGCGAGCGCCGCGAGCGGCGTTCACGCGACCGCTATGGCCGCGACCGCCGCGAACGCGCAGGCGAGCCCCGCGACGAAGTGACGCACACCGAAGGTAGCGCGGCGCAAGCCAGTTCGAATGAGCCAAGCACCGAAGCAGCAGACAACGACCGCCCACAACGCTCTTACTTTGAGCGCGCGGCCCAAGCGGCCTCAACTGACAACGCCTCTGCGGTCACGGCCGAAGTCTCTGCCGAAACCACGGCTGAACCTGCAGTTGCAGCACCGGCACTTTGGGCATCTGCTCCCGCAGCGCCAGTGCCAACACCTTTGGCTGCAGAGCCAGTGACAGCGCCAGCAGGAGTGGCATCTGCACCAGTTGCGGCCCCGGTTGCGGCACCCGCAGTGCCAACAGCCGCGACACCGGCTGCTGCATCAGGCATGCCCCGCGTGGGCGGGTTCGATCTGCCCATCGAGTCGCTGAACCAGATTGCCAGCAACTCCGGCTTGCAATGGATCAACTCTGACGCCAGCAAAATCGAGGCTGTGCAAGCGGCCATTGCGGCAGAGTCCAAGCCTGTGCATGTTCCCCGCGAGCGTCCACCCGCATTGGTCATCACCGAAGGCCCACTGGTTCTGGTGGAAACACGCAAAGACCTGAAAGACATGAACCTGCCTTTCTGAGACAGGCCGTGCACCCGGCGCTGACTTCGGTCAACGCCCATGAAAAAACCGGACCTTGCGTCCGGTTTTTTCATGTCTGTCGACGCAGGAGTTACCGCGCTTGCGCGGCCTGCTTCCAAGCTTGCAGGGCGGCTGCAGCGTCTTGGCGCTGCTCGGCCAGTTCAGCCAAAGCACACCAGGCCTGGCGTTGCATGGACGGGTCTTGCAAGTTTTTGGCCGCTTGGGACAGCAAGGTTTGGGCCTTGCCCCACAACTGGTGGTGGTGGCACGCCATACCCGCCAGGAATTGCAAATGCGGCTCTGATGGCCGGGCTTGTTGAGCCGCCTCGATGCGGGCCAGCCAGGGACGGGCATCGGTTGAGAGCACATCGACCATGGTGACGTGAACACTGCGCACCAAGCGCTGCATGGCCACGGCATCCCAAGCGTTCTGAGCGGCTTTCATACTGTCCCACACGGGCAGCAGCCATTGACGCGCCTGCACAGCACTTCCGCGCAAATGCACCAGCCGCATGGCCGCTTCTGTGGCCACCTCGGGCATGGCGCGCTGCGCCAGCGGCAAGGACAGCCAGAGTTTCTCCATCGCTTTTTCGTCATGGGTGCGGACAATCAGTTCGAGCACCAAACCGCGCACCAGGCTGTGCGATGCCGTCGGGCTGAACGCGCGGTGCTTGGCGAGCAGCAAGGCAGTGTCGAGGGCTTGCTCAGGCTGACCTGCCAAGCGGGCGGCCTTCAATTGCAAGCGCATCGCCACCGTACGGCGACTCACTGAAGCCGGCAACTGGCGCAATTGGTCCAAACTGGCGTTGGCGTCGCGGTCGTCAATCAACCAGCGCGCTGCGCGCAAAGGAATACCTTCGAGCAATGTCTGGCGGTCAGCGACTGAGGCTTGCTCGACCTCCTTCAAAGCCTGGGCCAGGTGGATCTCTCGCAACGCCTTGTCTTGCAGCGCATGGGCCGACTCAGCAGCCATCACATGGGCCAATGCGCGCAAGGACACCGAATGGGCCAACTTTTGGTCCGCGGCGCTCAAAGACGCTTCGCGATCCAAAACCGCCTCGGCCGACTTGCGTGCGCGCAAGAAGCGTCCGGCCATGAAGTAGCCCATGGCGTCGAGCAAAGCCGCATGCGCGGCACGCTCTTTTTGCTGCAAGCGCCAACGACGCGCCTCTCGTGGCAAAGACAGCAGCGCCGACAGCGCCCTCTGCGCCAGCAGCAGCACAAACATCAAGCCGCCCAAACACAGCAACACCAGATTGAGCGACACGTCCAATCGGTAGGGTGACAGGAACACAGCCACCGTGCCTTGGTTGTTGCCCGCCAGCCAAGCACCTGCCACCGCAAGCGCAAAGAGACCCATCAGCCAAAGTGCTGCACGCATGGGGTTTACCTTCCTGCAGCCGCGGTGGCCAATGCTGCCAGCGAAGCGTCCAGCCGTGGCACTTCACCCGCTTTGGTCTGCTGCAGAGCCTGCTCCAGCAAGGCCAACATTTGCTGGGTCTTGCGCGACTGCGGGTCAGCGTAGCGGCGCACTGCGCCTGTCACATGGACCATGTCGCTGCGGGCCGCATCGTACTGACGCGCCAGCAGCCCCAGGCGGGCATTGAGCAGCTTGAGTTTGATGTTTTCACGCACAAAGAAAATCTGCTCGGGCGACAACAGCATCGCCTCGGGCGCATCGATGCGACTGATGCGCACCAAGCCCATCAGCTGCTCGCCAATCTGCTTCAAGCCGGGAACCCACCAAGGGGGAGGCGCTGCGGCCTCAGAGCCTGCAATGCGCGGCGCAGTGGCCACCACAGGCGCCTGGTTGGCGAACACCAGACCATCGGCTAGGGCCACGCCTTCGTCCAAGCGAATCAGCAGGCCCGGCAAATCGAAGGCCTGCTGCGTGCGCAAGCGTTCCAGGTCTTTTTCGATGGCGCGTTGCACCGGGGCCAGCCTGGGCTGAGCCGCACGCTGCACGCGTTGCTGTGCGCTTTTGAGCGCCCCCAGCAGCGGCTCCAGGCTGCCCGTCAGCTGGGCTTGCTGCTGCGCCATGCGTAAAGCGGCCTCGATGTCCACCACCAGGGTTTCATCGCGTGAGCGGGACAGGCTCTGAATCAACTCTTCGAGTTGGCTTCGTTGCAGCGCCACCTCACCCAGGCGGCTTTCAACCAGGCCCAGACGGGCAGCGCTGTCTTTCACCGTGTCTTGTGCTTGCTTGGCCCAAGCCTTGGCTTCGAGAGACTGCTGACCGGCCTCAGCGCTTTGTTTGGCCAACTGCTCCTGAAGTCGGGACATTTTTTGCCAGACCTGCGCGGCCGCCAACAAAGCCAAAACGGAGACACCCAGAGCCACAAAGGTCATCCATCGGCCAGAAGACGACGCGGAGGCCTCAGAGGCCTTGGCAGGGTCGGATTGAAGGTTCATTCGATTGATTTTATAGACAGGGCCTGGGCAGACAGCGTGGCAGGCACCACAAGCACCCGCCCCCAGCCCCAATGCCGCAAGCGCTCGGCAATTCGGGGGTGGGTTGCCAGGGCGCAAGCCTGAGAAAAGTCGGCGCCAGGCAGGGCCTCGCGCAGGTGCATCGCAGCTTCAGAACTGCTGAACAACCAGCAGCAACACCCCACCAGCGATTGGCGGGCCAAATCCAGTTGCTTGGCGTCAAGCTTGGGCGCCAAACGGGCATAGGCCGTGCATTGCGCCACTTGCAGGCCTGCATCGGCCATTTGCAGGGCCAACCAGTCGCGTCCAGCCGTTTGGCCTTGGGCATCGGCGCCCCGCACAATCAGCGCGGAATGCGCCCGTCCATCCATTTGCCAGCGCTCGACATCGGCCAAAACCAGCGCCCAGAGGGCTTCGGAATCAAATTGGAGCGCATCGGCACCCGGACAGCGGATCAACGCCGCAGGCCAACCAGCTTCCAACAAAGCCGCCTCGGTGCCGGGGCCTGTGCCCCAGGCCTGAATTTCAGGAAGGCGCGTCGTCAAAGGTCGGGCCGCCATGAAAAACCGCACAGCATTGGCACTGACGAACATCACTGCTGAGTGCCTGCTCAGCTGTTGCCAAGCCAAGGCAAGTTCCACCGGATCAGGCAGCGGCACGATGTCAATCAAGGGAAAGGCTTGCGCATCCAGACCCTGCGTCTGCAAGGCCTGCGCCCACACTTGCGCTTCGCGCTCAGGGCGTGTAACGAGCACACGCGGTTGAGGGTTGGCAAAGGCGCTCATGCAGCGTGTTTCAAGTCGCACCGCCCTCGCGCAGGGCCTGCGCCACCCTCAGCCCCAAGCCCTCGGCCGAACCCAAGTCGAGCACAGACGTTTGCGCCCATGCTTGCACCAATTCGGCCCTGCATTGCGGGTCACCCCAGGCAGCACGCAGCTTCAGCTCCCCGCTTTCCAGGACGGCATGTGCAGCAAGTGGCATGGAGCAACTGCCCCCCATGGCGCGGCTGACCGCACGCTCGGCGGCCACACGCAGCCAAGTGTTCATGTCGGCCAGCGGGGCCAGCAAGGACTTGAGGTCCTCGCGCCCAGCACGGACCTCGATGCCCAGCGCGCCCTGGCCTGCAGCGGGCAACATTTGTTCGGTCTCAAAAATATGGCGAATTCGCGAAGACAGGCCCAAGCGCTTGAGGCCCGCTGCCGCCAGCACGATGCCCGCGTACAGGCCGTCGTCCAGCTTTCGCAGTCGGGTATCGAGGTTGCCGCGCAGTGGCTCGATCTTGAGGTCCGGGCGCAGAGCAAGCAACAAGACGGTGCGGCGCAGGCTCGATGTGCCCACCACGGCACCTGGGGGCAAATCTTCGAGTCGCGCGTATTGCGAGGACACCCAGGCGTCGCGCGGGTCTTCACGCTCCATCACGCAGGCCAGCTCAAAGCCTTCGGGCAAGTCCATCGGCACATCCTTGAGCGAATGCACGGCGATGTCAGCGCGGCCCTCCTCGAGTGCGACTTCCAGTTCCTTGACGAACAGGCCCTTGCCGCCCACCTTGGACAGGCTGCGGTCGAGGATTTGGTCGCCCTGGGTGGTCATGCCCAGCAGCGTGACCTGCGCACCCAAAGACTGCAACAAAGCCTTGACATGCTCGGCCTGCCACAGCGCCAAGCGGCTCTCACGGGTGGCGATGACAACGGAAGTGGCGGGGGATGCTGACAAAGTAAGGCTTTCAAATTGGCCTCCCAAACGTGAAAACCACTGGCCTTTGAGGGGGGTGTGTGATGCTAGCATGAGGGCATGAATCGCCCCCTGTTCACATTGCTCCGGCAGCTGCGCGCCCGCATTCGCCTGGTCAGCGCATCCACCTTTGGCATGGCCCTGCATCTTTCGCTGCCCAATGACTGGCCGTCCTCGCCGACAACGCGCGTGCTGCTTTGCTGGAACGCCGCAGTCGCGCTGTACCTGCTGATGGCGCTGTGGGTCATGCGCCAATCCGATGTGGAGCACATGCGCCAACGGGCTTACCGCCAAGACGAAGGCCAAAAAACCATTTTGCTGCTGACCATTGGGGCGGTGCTGGCCAGCCTAGTGGCCATCGTGGCCGAGCTGTCCACCATCAAGTCGCTCAGCGGCAGCGACAAGTTGTTGCACATTGGCCTCACGGGCGCGACAGTGGCGAGTTCCTGGGTGTTCATGCACCTGATGTTTGCCATGCACTACGCCCACGACTACTACCTGAGCGGGCGGCACGGGCGCGAACCCGGTCTGTCCTTCCCGCAGGAACCCATGCCGGACTACTGGGATTTTTTGTATTTTTCAGCGGTGATCGGCACCTCGGGCCAGACGGCCGATGTGTCTTTCACCTCCAAGGCCATGCGCCGAACGGGCTTGGTGCACTGCGTGCTGGCCTACTTCTACAACACCACGGTGCTGGCGCTGACCATCAACATTGCGGCCAGCCTGATGTGAACCGGCGCGGGCAGCGGCGGCCCGCGCCCGATAAAATCACCCACCTATGACAAACCAACTCGACAAAAAATCCCAAGCCTGGTCCGCGCTTTTTTCTGAACCCATGAGCGAGTTGGTCAAGCGCTACACCGCCAGCGTGTTCTTTGACAAGCGCTTGTGGCAAGCAGACATCCAAGGCTCTCTGGCCCACGCCGACATGCTGGCCGCGCAAAACATCATCGGCGCCAGCGACTTGGCAGACATCCAACGCGGCATGGCGCAAATCACCCAAGAGATCGAATCCGGCGCTTTTGAATGGAAGCTGGACCTGGAAGACGTGCACCTGAACATCGAAGCGCGCCTGACCCAACTGGTGGGCGACGCGGGCAAACGCTTGCACACAGGCCGCAGCCGCAACGACCAAGTGGCCACCGACGTGCGCCTGTGGCTGCGCAGCGAAATGGACCTGATCATCGACCTGTTGGTCGACCTGCAAAAGTCCTTGGTTGACGTGGCCGAGCAAAACGTCGAAGTCATCATGCCCGGCTTCACCCACCTGCAAGTGGCCCAGCCCGTGAGCTTTGCGCACCACCTGCTGGCTTATGTGGAAATGTTCAGTCGGGATGCCGAGCGCATGAGCGATGTGCGCCGCCGCACCAACCGCCTGCCGCTGGGCAGCGCCGCTTTGGCCGGTACCACCTACCCGCTGGACCGCGAACGCGTGGCCCGCACCTTGGGCATGGTCGATGAACACGGCAACCCACAGGTCTGTCAAAACAGCCTGGACGGTGTGAGCGACCGCGACTTTGCGATTGAATTTACCGCTGCGGCCAGCCTGTGCATGGTGCACATCAGCCGCTTCTCTGAAGAGTTGATCTTGTGGATGAGCCAGAACTTTGGCTTTGTGCGCATTGCCGACCGTTTCACAACGGGCAGTTCCATCATGCCGCAGAAGAAAAACCCCGACGTGCCCGAACTGGCACGCGGCAAAACCGGGCGCGTGGTCGGTCACCTGATGGGGCTGATCACCCTGATGAAGGGCCAGCCCCTGGCCTACAACAAGGACAACCAGGAAGACAAAGAGCCGCTTTTCGACACCGTGGACACGCTCAAAGACACCCTGCGCATCTTCAGCGAAATGGTCGGCGGCCAGGTCAACCCCGCCACTGGCCAGAAAGAAGGCGGCATCACCGTCAACGCCGCCGCCATGGAAGCGGCTGTGAAGAAGGGTTACGCCACCGCCACCGACTTGGCCGACTACCTGGTCAAGAAGGGCTTGCCCTTCCGCGATGCGCACGAGGTGGTGGCCCACGCCGTCAAGACCGCCCAAGGCCTGGGCGTAGACCTGTCGGAGCTGCCACTCGAAACCCTGCAAAAGTTCGACAGCCGCATCGAAGCTGAAGTGTTTGGGCCGCTCAGTTTGCAAGGGTCACTCAACGCCCGCAACACCTTGGGGGGCACTGCGCCAGCTCAAGTGAGGCTGCAGATCGCACGACACCGCGGCCGCTTGGTCTGAATTGAACAAACCTTGAGCTGCAAAGAGAACTCGCCAAACGCCATGGACGGATTGACCGTCACCAAGGAGCCAGGCAGGCCTGGATGATTCCCTTAGCATGGGCTCCACACCACACCTGAGGAGCAAACATGGCCGTATATGAATTGAGAACTTACAACGTGACGGTCGGCAAAATGGCCGAAGTCGTCTCGCTTTACAAAAACGAAGGCTGGCCAGCCCTCGCCAAACACCCGCAAAAGCTGGTGGGCTATTTCACAGGCGACATTGGTGCGCTGAACCAGCTGATCCACGTTTGGAAATTCGATGACGATGCGGACCGCCGGGCTTTTTGGGCGAGCGTGTTTTCAGATGCCGATTTCATGGCCTTTGCAGGCAAACTGCGGCCCCTGCTGCAATCGCAGGAAAACAAGTTGATGCTGTCTGCGCCATGGGGGCCAACGCCTTAAATGCCTCGATAATCAGAGGCTCTAGACACCCCATTTGCGCCTGGCTGCGCAAGCAACTGAAGGAACCATCATGGGCGCGCAGTGGAAAGCAAAAGGCAAAGCACAGGCAGCAGATGCCAGAGGCAAACTCTTTGGTCGCTTGGCCAAGGACATCATGATTGCCGCCCGCAACGGCGCTGACCCTGCGGCCAACTCCCGTTTGCGTCTGGTGGTGGAGCAGGCCCGCAAGGTGTCCATGCCCAAAGAAACGCTGGAGCGCGCCATCAAAAAAGGCGCGGGCCTGCTGGGCGACACCGTGAGCTTTGAGCGCGTGATTTACGAAGGCTTTGCGCCACACCAAGTGGCCGTGATGATCGAGGTGCTGACCGACAACGTGAACCGCACAGCGTCTGAAATGCGGGTGCTGTTCCGCAAGGGCCAGCAGGGCTCATCGGGTTCGGTGTCTTGGGACTTTGACCATGTGGGCATGATCGAGGCAGAACCTGCGCAAGCCGGGGCAGACCCCGAATTGGCCGCCATCGAAGCGGGCGCGCAAGACTTTGAGCCTGCGGACGAAGACGGTGTGACGGTGTTCATCACCGAACCCACCGACCTGGACCTGGTCAGCCGCGCCCTGCCAGCGCATGGTTTTCATTTGGTGGCGGCCAAGCTGGGCTACAAGCCCAAAAACCCGATTGATCCAGCCAACCTGAGCGCCGAACAACTCGAAGAGGTCGAAGCCTTTTTGGGTGCCATCGACAACAACGACGACGTGCAAAACGTCTTTGTGGGACTTGCAGGCTAAAACCTGCGATCACACTGGCGCCCACCCGAGGCGCCAGACGGTTTTCAGTCGACCTTGGCGCCGCCCTTGAACCAGCGGCCCACCAGCTCACGCTCGGCGTCGGTGATGCCCGTGGCGTTGTTCATGGGCATTTGGCGGCTCACCACCACTTGCTGGTAAATACCCTGCGCATGGGTTTGGATGCCCTCGGCGCTGTCCAGCCGAACGTTCTTCATCTGTACCGCGGCGCCGTGGCATGAGTAGCACCGCTGCTCGATGACGGCCTTGACTTCGGCAAAGGCCACGGGGGCCTGCCCATTAGGCGCAGCGCTCGAAGGGGCCGCAGGCCTGAGAGCCACGATCACGCCCAAAATCAGCAAGCCTCCCACCACCGCAAAAGGCAAAGGGTTCTTGGCACGGCCCAAGTGGTAGCCATGGCGTTGTACAAAGAACTGGCGGATCAATGCGCCCGCAAACATCATCACGAACAGCAGCACCCAGCGTTGTTCGTGGGTGTACAAAAAGCTGTAATGGTTGGACAGCATCGCAAAGATCACAGGCAGCGTGAAATAGGTGTTGTGCACGCTGCGCTGCTTGCCGCGCTTGCCGTGGATGGCCAAGGCGTTGGCGTCATACGCTTGACCACTGGTCATGGCCGCCACAACTTTGCGCTGGCCAGGAATGATCCAGAAAAACACGTTGGCGCTCATGCTGGTGGCGATCATGGCCCCCACCAACAAAAAGGCCGCTCGTCCAGCAAACAACTGATTGGCCAACCACGATGCGAAGGCAATCACCAAGATCATCAAGCACGCGACGATCAACTCGCCGTTGTTGCGAAAACCAAACAGGCGGCAAATGGCGTCGTAAACAAACCAGAACGCCACCAAAAAACCCAATGCAGCGGCTCCAGCCACCACAGGGGTCCAGTCCATCAATGATTTGTCAATCAGGAAAGTTCCAGCATTCCAGAGGTAGAGCACGGTGAACAGCGCAAAGCCACTGAGCCAAGTGGAATAGCTTTCCCAATAAAACCAGTGCAGCTTGGTGTGGATGACTTTCGGGGCCACCATGTACTTTTGCGGGTTGTAAAAACCACCGCCATGCACTGCCCACATCGCACCACCTACGCCCTTTTCGAGCAAGTCTGGAGAGTTGGGTTTTTGCAAGTTGTTATCGAGAAAGACAAAATAAAACGAGGAACCAATCCAGGCGATGGCGGTGATGACGTGCACCCAGCGCAACAACAGATTGGCCCACTCCAACAGATACGTTTCCATGAAGGATCTCCAACCAGCTCACCACCGCGGACTCTGTGAGCGGTCATTCGGTCGCGAACATGAAGCCTGTGGGTTTCTTGCGCCGCTGCGACCAGTGCACCGAAGTGTATACAGTTTTGAGCTCTGAATCCAGCTGCCCACCCGCAAAGGGATGGGGGAAACCAGAGCACTGGCTTCAGAGCTTTCGCAACAGTTGTGCCGCCACAGACACTGCAATGACCTCAGGCTCTTTGCCTTCAATGCCGCTGACGCCAATGGGGCATGTGATGCGCTTGATTTCTGCCTCAGCAAAACCCCGAGCTTCGAGCCGGTGCCTGAATGTGGCCCATTTGGTCTTGCTGCCAATGAGCCCCACAAAGGGCAAGTCATCCCGCTCCCGCAGCCGCCTGAGGCAAGCGATCACCACATCGAGGTCTTCGGCATGGCTGAAGCTCATGATCAGAACGCGGCTGCCCGATGGCAGCTCGTTCACGGCCATGTGCACCGGGCTGGAGTGCTCGCACACCACCTGAGGCGGGACATCAGAAGGAAAAATCTCGTCTCGGCTATCGATCCATCGCACTGCAAATGGCAAAGGTGAGAGCACTGTCACCAGCGCTTTGCCAACATGCCCCCCGCCAAACAGTGCCAACGGGGCTCGCGAAGGCGCCAGTTGGGCTTGCAAGTCGCTCACATCGCGGGCGTCCTTGAGGCTGAAGTTCAGCTCCACAGAGCCGCCGCAGCACTGGCCCAGGCTGGGCCCCAGGACATGCTGCAAGGACAGCACTTGCGTCTGATCCGCGAGCAGTTGGCGGGCGTGGGCAATGGCTTGGAATTCCAGATGCCCACCGCCGATGGTGCCGCATTCGCCTTCTTTGAACACCACCATGGAGGTGCCAGCACCCCGCGGGACCGAGCCACGTGTGGATTTCACCGTCACGCAAACAGCAGGGCCGAGCGCCAATCTTTGCAGGGCTTGTTCAATCCAATTCACAGTGGGTGTCCAATTCTCTAAAAAAGCCCTAGACGGCTTGAGTGCAATGCCACAATGGCTCTATGAACAGAGTATGCCAAGGAGTGAACAAGATGAAGCCCCTCATTTGCAGCCGATGGAAAAGTCTGGACCGTCTGGCAAGCGCAAGCCTGTTGAGCATGTGCTCGCTGAGCCCGCTTTTTTTCGGCGGATGTGCCGCCCCCAACGGTGCGCAAACGCCCATCACCACGCCAGCCGCAAATTTGCCAACAACCGCGCCCCTGGACAAGTCAGCCGTGCTTGCTGCTCCTTCAGCCAGCACCTCGCTGGCACCCAGTGCCAAAGACTACCGAAAGGATGCTGCACACCATGTGTATGCCAGTCAAAGTGAGCGTGTTTTCAAAGGACGCATGCCCCCCATGCTGTATGCGGTAGGGGTACTGAATGTGGACATTGACCGACAAGGTCAGATCAAGGCCATCAAGTGGGCACGCGCCCCAACGCATGCCCCTGAAGTGGTGGCCGAGATCGAGCGCATGGTCCACGGCGCAGCCCCTTTTCCTGTGCCCGTGAAGTTGGGGCAAGTCACCTACACCGATGTGTGGCTTTGGGACAAGAGCGGGCGTTTTCAGTTGGACACACTCACCGAGGGGCAGGACTGAGCGGGTGATCACTCGGCCTTGGGAGCGGCTTTGGTTTTCGGGCTGCTTGTTTTTTTGGTGGCCGTTTTCTTGACCGCCTTTGGCTCTTTCACAGCCTCGGATTTCTGGGAAGTTGCACGCGTTTTGGCCACCACGACGGTCTTGCCAGGTTTTGTGGTCTTCAAGGGCGCTGGCTTTTTCACCACCATGGCTTTTTGAACAGGCAACACCGCCTTCGCGGGAACTGACTTTCTCGCAGTTGATTTCACGCCTGCAGTTTGGATGTCGACGCTTGCACTCTGTATTTGCTTCCACAGGTGCATCTCCTCAGGACTCAAGCGCCTTTGCTGCGTGGCAACTTTCTCGAATCGACCCGCGTGAGTCATGATGCCCAATTGCCTTATCTGGGCAATCAGCACCTTGTAATGCTCCACGGCGTGTGCGGCATTTTCAGCGATTTTGTGCAAAGGCAAGACAGAGACATCCTCCTTGAGTTCACGCTCTTTGCGGGCTTTGACGATCAGTCGATCGACCTCTTCTTCACTCAAGTGCAAGCGCTTGGCTTCGCGCTTGATCTGATCGCGCTCATCCTCGTCCAACACGCCATCGGCCAGCATTTCGTACAACTCATTCTTGAGGGTTTCCCGCTCAATTCGAAGCTGGTCACTGAAGGCCGAAGACAGCAAGGCCGCAGGGATGGCAAAGATACCGATCCCCAACAAGGCCAGGATGATCGTCATCAAACGACCCATCGGTGTGACCGGAGAAATATCGCCGTAGCCCACCGAAGCCAAGGTGATGACTGCCCAATAAATCGATTGAGGTATGTTTTCGAACTTGTCAGGCTGGGCTTCATGCTCAAACAAATAGCCTAGGCTGGCGGTCATGATCACCAGCAGCAGCATGACGAAGGCCGATGCAGCCAACACGGGCCACTCGCGGGCAATCACCCGGGTCAGTGTGGCGGTCGCACCGGTGTACCGGGTGAGCTTGAGCAATCGCAGCAAACGAAACACCCGCAGGAAACGCAGGTCAAACAAATGGTGCAGGAAGGCTTCCAAAAAGAACGGCAGCACGGCCAGCAAGTCAACAATGGCACTGGCGCTCTTGGCATGCCGAATGCGCCCCCAAACCGAATTGGCAAAGCCAGGGTTCTCCACACAGCAATACAAGCGCAGGCAATACTCCACAGTGAAAATGCCCACCGCCACAGCATCCAATATGATGAACTCCATGTTGAAGATGTAGTGCAAGCTCTGCACCGACTCCAGCACCACCGCAATGACAGACACGATCACCCACACCACGATGAAGGTGTCAAAAATGTGGTGCAGGGTGCCGCCAAATGCACTCGGATAGACCACCGCATGGACTCTCTGGCGGAAAGTGCGGCCCCGGTTGACCTCCACAAACTCATGCCAGGCAGGAATCAGGACACGGAACAATTTGAGGATTCGCAGCAACCGCAAAAACCGCAAAACGCGCAAATCAACAGGCACAAATGCCTGCAAATAAAACGGCGCGACAGCCAGAAAGTCAATCAGGGCAAACGGGCTTTTGACATAGCTCCATCGCTTGTGACGGGCTTGTACGAATTCATGGTCTTCAGGCGCCAGATACAAGCGCACAAGGTATTCAACGGTAAAAATCGCCACTGAAAAAACATCAAAGGCATGAAACCATGCCTTGTACGGATTGAATACAGCGGGTACTTGCTCCAGCATCAAGGCCATCAAATTGGCCACAATAAGCAAACCCACCCATTGGTCAATGGCCTTGTGGTAATTGCCTTGCAGGTGCGGGTCAAGTAACCAGCTGTACAGCCATTTGCGCATCGGCAAATCGGATGGGATGTGAACCTTGGGTTCGCTCAGGCTGAAGTGGGGGTCGATGGATGGTTTCATGCATCCCACTTTCAGAATTCAATTTCACCAACGCGAATTGGATCACCGCCCTTGTCGCAAAGCGTCAGGCGCAACTGGATCTTCTGGCTCAACATTTCGCCATCGCTCAGCAAGGAGGCCACCACGGGGACTGTCGATCCCGGCGGCGTGGGCGTGAGTTTTTCGAGCACAAAATTGCCCGCCACTGTGAGGTCGGTTTTGTCGCATTTGGGCACCAGCCGAACCTGCGCGCCTGAAAAAGGATTGATGTGTGAGGCCCAAGGCCCATTGGCCTGGGTCAAAGCCTTGAAGCAAGCCCCCCATCCGGGGCCTGTCGCGGCAGTGGCCGGCACTGGCACTGCATTGCCAACGTCCTGGGCTGAAGAAGCCTCGGAAGCAGTGGCCACGGCAAGGGCCTGACTGGCACAAGGGGCAGGTTGAAAACCAGCTGTGAGTCTGTTCGCAGAAGCGTTGCCCAACCACTGTAACCAAGCTTCGCCAGAACGCTTGCTGGTTTCAATTTTCAAACCTTCTTGGTAAGACAAATAGCCCACCCAAGAGACAAACACAATCACACCGAGCAGCATCACCCCAAAGAGTTGATCCATGACATTGGGCATACCGGAAGTGGGCTTCACTTCTGTATTTATATTTTTCACGTTTTTTTTAATTTTTCCAAAATAAGACCATCGCCGAATTTTAAAACCTTGTCAATTGTGTTAACCCATGGTGAGGCTGCGAACTGCACACCATCTTGAATACTCACTCCAGATAACTTAGTATGAATCGGCAGCTTGTCGCATTTCTTGAATACCTTGACCCATTTTTAAACCCTGAAGACATAAAAAAACCCCGCTCAGCGGGGTTTTAATTCTCAATCCAGTGAATCGATTCAGCCAATCATGAACTGGCTGCGGTCCTTTCCATCGATCCATTTCGGGGCCTTACCGCGTCCAGTCCAGGTTTGACCTGTTGCAGCATCACGGTATTTCGGAGCCACCTTGCCGGTGGGCTTGCCTGCTTTGGCCCCACGTCCAGGGAAAACATCTTGCGCGGTCAGACCGAACTCGGCCACCAAGGCACGGGCTTTGGCCACGGCACCCGCAATTTCATTTTGGCGGGCCTGCTCAATGGCTTTTTCAAGGGCTACGCGCTGCTCTAACAATTCTTTGTACGACTGACTCATTGATTAACTCCATTAAAAAAAATAATGGAGTGAATATACCATAAATCTGAATAACTGCGTTACCTGAATTCCATTATCCATATGAAGGCAGTCACCCTTCGCCCGTTATGGCCATTTCAATCGGACAAGCCCATACTTTGTCAATGCGCCGACCATCAAGGCGCACAATTTCAAAGCGCCAGCCTTCCAACTCAATCAATTCTCCAGTCTGGGGCAATTGACCCAATACAAAAAGGAGCAAACCCGCCAACGTGTTGTAGCGGCCGCGGTCTTCAGATGGCAGCTCTTTGATCTCCAGTCGGGCCTTGAGCTCATTGATCGGCATCAAGCCATCCAAAAGCCATGAGCCATCATCGCGCTGTGTGGCCCAAGCCTCGGTCTGGGTCTCGGGCTTGAGCTCTCCAGTGATGGCTTCCAGCAAATCCAAAGGCGTGAGCAAGCCTTGCACCTCGCCATACTCGTCAACGACAAACAGCATTCGGCTGGATTGGTCTCGCAAATGCTCCAGCAGCTCCATGCCGCTGAGCGTTTCAGGGACAAAGTGCGCTGGCTGCGCAAAGTGCTCTATGGGACGCGTCTCGGCAGGCGGCAGCGCCAGCAGCTGAGACACGCTGATGACCCCAAGCACATGCTCCAGGCCATCACGGCAAACGGGATACCAAGAATGGTGCCCTTGTTCACGCATGGCATTGATCCGGGCCATGGCTTCGGGCCGCGCCAATGCAGCGTCGAGCCACTGGACATCGCCTCTGGGCGTCATCATCGACGTCAAGGGCCGATCGTCCAGATGAAACACGTTGCGCACCATCTGGTGCTCGTGCTCCTCAATCAGTCCGGCATGGACGCCTTCGGCCAAGCTGGCGGTGATTTCCTCTTCCGTCACTTCCTGGCTGCCCTTGCTGCTGATGCGCATGAGCTTGAGCACGCCTTGCGTCGTCAGAGCCAGCATTTTCACAAATGGCCCTGCCGCCCGAGCCAACCAAGCCATGGGACGGGAAACCCAAAGTGCCACGGGCTCCGGGTACAACTGACCAATGCGCTTGGGCACCAATTCGCCGAAGATGATGGTGGTGAAAGTGATCAGGGTGACCACGATGGCGGTGGCTGACAACGCTGCCGCCGCATCGCTCAGGCCCTGAGCGGTCAGATACTTTGCCAGACCGCCGCTGAAAGCGGCCTCTCCAACGATCCCATTGAGCACGCCGATCGAGGTGATGCCCACTTGCACAGTGGACAAAAACTGGGTGGGGTGCTCCAAGAGCGTGATGGCCACTCGAGCGCCCTTGTCACCCGCTTCATCGAGCGCGGCCAAGCGTGCTTTTCGACTGGAGGCCAAGGCCATCTCGGACATGGCGAACAGGCCATTGAGCAAAATCAGAAAGGCTATCAGCAAGAAATCCATGACGCCATTGTGCCAAGGAAGTGCGAGAGCTTGCCTTGCACAACACCAGCGCACGGTGCACATGCCGTCAATTTGGGACAATCCACGCAAAGGGGTGTTTATGGCAGTGTATTTGTTGGGCGACATCCAAGGGTGCGGCGCAGCGCTGGAACGTTTGCTGCGCAAGGTCGATTTTTCACCAAGCCGGGATGAGTTGTTTGTGCTGGGTGACCTGGTCAACCGAGGCCCCGACTCCGCCGGGGTGCTGCGCCGATTGATGGCTTTGGGCCACTCGGCACGCTGCGTGCTGGGCAACCACGACTTGCATGCGCTGGCCGTGGCCACGGGTTCGCGCAAGAGCAGCCGCATGGACACCCTGCAAGACCTGCTGCAAGCCCCGGACAGCGGCACCTTGCTCGATTGGCTGCGCCACCAGCGCATGGCCATTCAAGCCCACGGTGTTCTGATGGTGCACGCGGGTGTCCTGCCCAGTTGGTCAGCCGCGCAAACCTTGAGCTTGGCCGCCGAGGTGGAGGCGGCCTTGCAGGGCCAAGGCTGGCGGGGTTTTTTACAACAAATGTATGGCAACCAATCTGCTGCTTGGGATGACGGTTTGCTGGGCATGGATCGCCTCAGGGTCATCGTCAACGCGCTCACACGCCTGCGCTTTTGCACGCCCGAAGGGGTCATGGAATTCGACACCAAGGACGGCGCCTTGGCGGCGCCCACAGGCTGCATGCCCTGGTTTGACGTGCCAAACCGGCAAACGGCCAGCGCGGTGATCGCCTTTGGGCACTGGTCAACCTTGGGCTGGCTGGGGCGCACCGACGTCTGGGCAATGGACTCCGGTTGCGTTTGGGGCGGTTGTCTCAGTGCGCTGTTGCTGGACCTGAAAACGCAGCAACACCGCTTGATCCAGGTCGATTGCGAACCCGCGCAGACACCTGGATGACCCCCTGCACCACGCACCCCTTTCAAAGACAGGTATAAATCATGGCTGTGTCCAAACCCTTGTCCTTTGACCCCCGCCAAGTTCCTGTATCCCGTGTGGACAGCCATCTGCCGCCCGTGCCCCACGCCAACTTGCAACCAGCCGCATTGCGCCAACGTTTTGCATTCCCTCCCGAATGGGCGCCAGAAATTGTCCGCGAACCGCGCTTTGGTGAGCGTGTGCCCGCACAAGCGGCCGTCTTGATTCCGATTGTGCTCAGAGATGCAGTAGACGGAGGCCCGACGATTTTGTTGACGCAGCGCAGCGCCCACCTGTCCACGCATTCGGGGCAAATTGCTTTTCCGGGCGGCAAAGTGGACGAGCAAGACCCGACTGTACAGGCTGCAGCCTTGCGTGAGGCGCATGAAGAAGTTGGCCTGATGCCACACCTTGTGCAAGTGCTGGGTGAGTTGCCTCAGTACGAGACAGGCAGCGCTTTTTTGGTGACGCCTGTGGTGGGCCTGGTGATGCCCAATTTTGAACTGACACCCAACCCCGGCGAAGTGGCCGATGTGTTTGAAGTGCCATTGGCCTTTTTGATGAACCCAGCCCACCACCGTCGCCACACTGTGGACTGGCAAGGTGGGCAAAGGGAGTGGTTTTCGATGCCCTACACCGAATACAAATCCGATGACCAAGGAAAAAGCGCGCCTGTCGAGCGCTACATTTGGGGGGCGACAGCAGGCATGTTGAGGAATTTCTACCGTTTCTTGCTGGCCGAAAACTCAGTCTTGGAGGTGCGATGAGTTTTTTTGCAATTCTTTTAGCACTGGCACTGGAGCAAGCCCATCCCATGACGGCGCAAAGCCGTGTCTTCAAAACCGTGGCCAGTTGGGCTGAGTGGGTGGCACGCACCTTGGATGCGGGCCTGCGCCACCAAGCATGGGTGGCTTGGGGCATGACCGTGATTGCCCCTGCGGCGCTGGTGATGCTGGTGCAGTGGCTGCTTGTATTGAGCTTGGGTTGGCTTGCAGGCGTGGTTTGGAATGTGGCGCTTTTGTACGTCACACTGGGCTTTCGCCAATTCAGCCACCATTTCACTGCCATACGGGCTGCCCTTGAAGACGGCGAGGAAGCCACGGCCCGTGAATTGTTGGCCGCCTGGCAGCAGGTCAAGGTAGGCGATATTCCTCGCAGTGAAATCGTGCGCCACGCCATTGAGTACTCGGTGATCGCAGCGCACCGCCATGTGTTTGGGGTCTTCTTTTGGTACGCAGTGTTGTCCATCATTGGCCTGGGTCCAGCAGGCGCAGTGGTTTACCGCATCACCGAATACGCTCGGGCCTGTTGGCATCGTCCACAGGCCGATGGCGCCCAGGTCAGCACTGCACTGAGCGAAGTCTCCCAACACGCCTGGCGTGCCATCGACTGGCTGCCTTCGCGCGCCACTGCTTTGGGCTTTGCCATCGTCGGCAGCTTTGAAGACGCCATGGACGGCTGGCGCAACCACGCCCAAAAATTTCCCGAAGACAACGACGGCGTGATCCTGGCCGCCACGGCCGGGGCCATCAACATCCAGCTGGGTGGCGCCGCTCTGCGCAGCGCGCCTGCAGGCGACGGCGAAGAGGGGGACTTGAACGACGCCATGGGCAGTACCAGCACCCCCGGGCGCCCTGCCGAAGTGGCACACTTCGCGCAGGTGGTGGGCTTGGTTTGGCGCACCGTGGTGATGTGGCTGGTGCTGGTGGCTTTGCTCACCATGGCCAAACTGCTGGGTTAGAACCTCACCAGCGCTGCTGGCTCAATTCATCAAACAGTTGCGCGTAAATGCGGTGGCGGCGGGCACTGATGGTGCCCGTTGTCGTTTCTGAGCTCACCTGGGCCAGCACAGCACATCCTGGCTCGTGCAAATGCGTGCAGTTGTAAAACTTGCATTGCCCCAGGTACTGGCGCAAGTCAGGCATGCACTGGGCCAGACGTGTCGGCTCGATGTGGTTGAGACCAAACTCCTGGAAACCAGGCGAATCGATCAAGGCGGTGTGCTGCATGCCTTGGTCGAGCTCGGGCACCCAATACCAACGCGTGTTGGTGGTGGTGTGCTTGCCCGAGTTGAGCGCTTGCGAAATTTCGCCAGTCTCCACTTGTGCCCCTGGCAACAAGCGGTTGATCAAGGTGCTTTTGCCACTGCCAGAGGGGCCCAGCACCAGGGTGGTGTGGCCTCGCAATTGGTCGCACAAGGCGTCCACACCATCGCTCTGGATCAGCGCAGAGCGCGGACTCAGGCTCAAGGGCAAGACCAGGTAACCCATGGTGCGGTAAGGGGCCAAACGCTCCCAGGCCTGCGCAAAAGGTGTGGCCAAGTCGCTCTTGTTGAGCGCGATGATAGGCTTGATTTTTTCAGCCTCCGCTGCCACCAAAGCGCGCGCGAGCTGGCTTTCCGAAAACTCGGGTTCTGCAGCGATCAGGATCAGCACCCTGTCCAGATTGGCTGCAAAGGATTTGGTTCGGATTTCGTCTTGCCGGTAAAACAGGTTGCGGCGCTCTTGCAGACGCTCGATGCTGCCCTCGTCGCCAGTGGCTTGCCAAAGCACATGGTCACCCACCACAGCCTGGTTCTTTTTGCCTCTGGGGTGACAAATCAGCCGCTGCCCATCGGGCGTTTCCACCAGACTGTGCCGGCCATATGCTGCCACCACCAAGCCAGGCTTGAGGTCTACCGAAGGTGTCTCATCGCGGGCTTTGGGTTTGCTCATGCCATTCGCATCCTTGCCAAGCGTTCGCTGGCTGGCGGATGAGAATAGTAAAACTTCACAAACAAGGGATCAGGGGTCAGTGTGGACGCATTGTCCTGGTACAGCTTAAGCAAGGCAGAGGCCAAATCATCTCCCGGTGTTTGTGCCATTGCATAGGCATCGGCTTCAAATTCCTGCTGGCGGGAACGCCACGAACTCAGTGGTGCCATGAAGAATGTGAACACTGGCACCACCAGCATGAACAGCACCAACGCCAACGCGTTGTTGCCGCCCACCATGCTCGGCGCAACGCCCAATCCCGTGAAAAACCAGACCTGCTGCACCAGCCAACCCAGCAGGGCCAGGCCCACCAGCGTGGTGGTGAAACTCACCGCCATCATCTTGAGGATGTGCCTGTGCTTGAAGTGCCCCAACTCATGGGCCAATACAGCCTCCATTTCAGAGGGGCTCAATTGCTTGAGCAAGGTGTCAAAAAAGACCACCCGCTTGCTGGCACCAAAGCCGGTGAAAAAAGCATTGGAGTGTGCCGACCGACGGCTGCCATCCATCACAAAAAAACCTTTGGCCTTGAAACCGGCCCGCTGCATCAAGGCCTGCACGCGGGCCTTGAGCGACTCGTCTTCGAGTGGGGTGAACTTGTTGAAGATCGGCATGATCACGTTGGGAGCGATCGCCATCAAAAAAAGCTGCCAGAACACCAAAGCACCCCAGGTCCAAAGCCACCAGAGGCTGCCGCCCGACTCCATCAGCCACAGCACCAGCCACAAAAGGGGCAATCCCAGCGCCGCGCCCAACACCAAGCCCTTGAGCAGGTCGCTGATCCACAGTGCAGGTGTCATTTTGTTGAAGCCAAAACGCTGCTCCAGGCCAAAAGTCTGCACCAGTGAAAGGGGCAGACCGATGACGCCGCCAATCACCATGAAAGCCACGATCAAAGCGACTTGCTGCGCCATGCCCGGCCCGATCAGACCCAGCAGCATTTGGTTGAGCGCATCGAGCCCGCCCAGCAAGGTCCAACCGACCAGAACCGCGCCGTCGAGCAAAATGTCGACCTGCGACAGCTTGGCTTTGGCCAAGGTGTAATCTGCCGCTTTTTGGTGGTCGACCAGGCCAATGGTCTGGGCGTGTGCGGCCGGGACCTCACTGCGGTGTGCCGCCACATGGCGCACTTGGCGGGCATTGAGCCACAGCTTGAGGGCCACATGGGCCACCAAAGCCAAGGCCAAAGTGAGGGTCAAATTCAAGGACGCGTTCATGGGGGCAAAGTGTAGGGCAGATTGAACACGCCAGCGCCACAGCGGTCATCGGCGACAATCTCCCCATGTCTGAACCGAACGCCACCCCCTCCCCAGAATTGACAAAATCCGACCAGAACCTGGTCTGGATCGATTGCGAAATGACCGGCTTGGATCCTGAAAAAGAGCGGCTGCTCGAAATCGCCGTGATCGTCACAGGCCCAGACCTGAGCCCCCGCATCGAAGGCCCCGTCTTGGTGATCCACCAAAGCGACGAGCTGTTGGACAAAATGGACGCCTGGAACAAGGGCACCCACGGCAAAAGCGGCCTGATCGACAAAGTCAAGGCCTCCACAGTGAGTGAAGCGCAGGCAGAAGAGCAGATCCTCAACTTCCTCAAAACCTACCTACCCAAAGCCAGTTCACCCCTGTGTGGCAATACCATCAGCCAGGATCGCCGCTTTCTGGTGAAGTTCATGCCCAAACTCGAAGCGTATTTCCATTACCGCAACTTGGACGTCAGCACACTCAAGGAACTGTCACGCCGCTGGAAACCCGAGGTGTATGCGTCTTTCAAGAAGCAGCAAAAGCACACCGCGCTGGCCGATGTGCATGAATCCATCGACGAATTGGTGCATTACCGCGAGCATTTCATCAAGATGTGAATGTTTTCAGGGAAAACCCTAGCGCTTCTTTTCTTTCCGTGCCATAATCGCACGCTGCGCTTCACACCCTGTGATGCGTTTCTCACATCTCCCTTCATGCCTTGACCCAACGATAGGGTCACTCACAGCGGCCAGGCTCCACGCCAAGCGCCACTCGCGAGCACCGTTTGATGGTTGATGTTTTTTCAACCTTGCGGTGCCAATGGCCAGAGCAAAAAAATTGCTGCTGTTGTTCCGTGCGAGTTTTATACATACATGACTGACACTTTGATCACAGTGCAGGACGACTTGTCGCCTGCCGAAAACATTTCCACACCCGCTAATTTGGCACCCATGAACGAATTGACCACAGAAAGCGACGCCGCCATCGAGGCGTTTGCCGCTGAACACGTGGCGGCCCAAGAAGCGGTTGCCGATGTGCCCAACGGATTCGTAGAACTGGGTCTGGCACCCGAACTGGTGCAAGCCGTGGCCGACCTAGGCTACACCCAGCCCACAGCCGTGCAATTGCGTGCCATCCCTCTCGCATTGCCCACGGCTGGCGGCTCCAAAGACGGCAAGTCCAATGGCTACACCGACCTGATGGTCTCAAGCCAGACAGGCAGCGGTAAAACCGCCGCTTTCTTGCTGCCCGTGCTGCACACATTGATCCAGCAAATGGCGGAACAAGAAGCCGCTGAACGCGCTGAATTCGACCAAGCTTGTGCCGATGCAGTCGCCAAAGGCGAGCCCGCTCCCAAGCGCGCCAAGCGCAAGGACCCCACCAACCCACGCAACTTCAAGGCCCCCGCCCCCGGCGCCCTGATCGTGTGCCCCACGCGTGAATTGGCCCAACAGGTGGCGCAAGACGCCATTGAGTTGGTCAAGCACACACGCGGTTTGCGCGTGGCCAACGTGGTCGGCGGCATTCCTTACCAATTGCAAATCGCCAAGCTGCAAAACGCCAACTTGGTTGTGGCCACACCTGGCCGTTTGCTCGACCTGCAACGCTCCATGCAAATCAAGCTGGACCAAGTGCAATTTTTGGTGGTGGACGAAGCCGACCGGATGCTTGACTTGGGCTTCTCGGACGATTTGGCCGACATCAACGACATGACCAGCCAGCGTCGCCAGACCATGATGTTCAGCGCCACCTTTGCGCCGCGCATTCAGCAACTGGCCATGCGCGTGATGCACGACGGCGGATCTTCGGTCCAGAAAATCCAGATCGACAATCCCCAAGAAAAGCACAACAACATCAAGCAAGTCTTGTTCTGGGCAGACAACGCCCAACACAAGCGCCAATTGCTCGACCATTGGTTGCGTGACACCACCATTGACCAAGCGATCGTGTTCTCCAGCACCCAAATCGAGTGCGATGGTCTGGCTGCCGACCTGCAGCAAGAAGGTTTCTCGGCCGTGGCCCTTCATGGCGCTCTGAGCCAGGGCTTGCGCAACCGCCGCCTGATGGCACTGCGCAACGGTCAAGTCCAAATTCTGGTCGCCACCGATGTCGCCGCGCGCGGCATCGACGTGCCCACCATCACCCACGTGTTCAACTTCGGTTTGCCAATGAAGGCCGAGGATTACACCCACCGCATTGGCCGCACAGGCCGTGCAGGGCGCGATGGCTTGGCTGTGACCTTTGCTGAGGTCCGTGACCGCCGAAAAATCGGTGACATCGAGTCCTACACACGCCAGCCCTTCAAGGCCGAAGTGATTCCGGGCATGGAGCCCAAGCAGCGCTTCGACGCTCCACGCAAACCCTTCGGCAAAGGCCCATCACGTGGTGGGTTCAGTGACCGCGGCGGTGACCGAGGTGGCTACGCTGACCGCAGTGGGTTCAACGACCGCGGTGGCTTTGGCGGCCGTGCCCGTCCGCAAGGCGAGCGTTTCGACAACCGGGGTCCTCGTGAAAATTCCCGTGAAGAGCAACCGCGCTTCGAGCAGCGCTTTGATCCTCGCAAGGACAGCGGTGTCCGCTTTGATGGCCGTCAGGAAACTCGCTTTGAACCCCAGCGCGCACCTCAGAGCGCGCCTTGGGAACGCAGTGAAAGTCGCGGTGCTCCACGCCAAGATGCCCGTGGTGGTGGCGAGCGTGACAGCCGCCATGCCCCGCGCGGCGTAGCAGGTGACAAGTTTGCACCCCGTGGCCCCAAGCAGTTTGGTGCCAACACCTTCAAGCCCCACACTGCTGCAGGCCCGGCCAAGCGCAGCACCGGAACCAAGGTGTTGAAAATCACACGCGGCTGACGCTCAAGCCTCTGCCTGACGGTTTGTCAGGCTCCAAACCGCTCACGGCAATTGCCCTGAGCGGTTTTTTTTCGAGGGTACAGAGCGCCAATCCAAACATCAGGGCCTTACACGTAAGCGGGAGACGTTAAAAAACCGCCGGGGCTTGCGCCGCAGGCGGTTTTCTTGTTGCCAGTGAGGCTTATGCAGCAGTGGCTGCGACCACTTTGCGCTGCGGCAGCTTTTCCTTGATGCGCGCCGACTTGCCACTGCGCTCGCGCAGGTAATACAACTTGGCACGGCGAACGTCACCACGACGCTTGACTTCGATGCTGGCGATCAGGGGGCTGTAAGTCTGGAACGTACGCTCCACGCCTTCGCCATTGGAGATCTTGCGCACGGTGAAGCCGCTGTTGAGGCCACGGTTGCGCTTGGCAATCACCACACCTTCGTAAGCCTGAACACGCTTGCGGCTGCCTTCAACCACATTCACGCTCACGATCACGGTGTCGCCGGGGGCGAACTCAGGGATGATTTTGCCAAGGCGAGCAATTTCTTCTTGCTCAAGGGTCTGAATCAGGTTCATTTGAAACTCCGACATTTCACTCGTTCATGCCTGCTGCACTAGGGGCGCTCCGGTCGTCATGGAATGCATGACAGCATCTGCAAAGAAAATCTGCAAGGTCCGGATCGCGGCAGGTAGAGGACCGGAAAACATTGGATTATAGCTTTTTTTCAGCTTTCGGAGAGGCCTTTTTCAGGCAGCCGGCTCAAAAAGGCCTCATCTGACTGGCTCAACCCCCCTGCTGAGCGCGCCTGAACCAGCAACTCAGGACGATGCTTGGCGGTCAGCGCGAGGCTTTGCTCTCGGCGCCAGCGCTCGATCTTGGCGTGATGCCCAGACAACAAGGACTCTGGCACGGCTTGCCCCTGCCAGACCTCCGGGCGGGTGTAGTGCGGACTGTCCAGCAGGCCATCGAGCGCCGGGTTGAAGCTGTCAAACTGATGGCTGCCCTCGTCATTGAGCACACCGGGCTGCAAGCGCGCCACGGCATCGAGCAAGGCCATGGCGGCGATTTCACCGCCGGAGAGTACAAAGTCTCCCAGACTGATCTGGGCCGCGACATGGGTGTCAATGAAACGCTGATCGATCCCTTCGTAGCGACCACACAGCAGCACGGCTCCCTGACTTTCGGACCAGCCTTGTACGGCCGTATGGGTCAGTTGCTGTCCAATCGGAGAAAAAAGCACCAAGGGGGCACACAGCGCCTCTCCCCGATCTGCACGAATGGCCTGCAGGCACCTCTCGAGAGGTTCGGCCAGCATCACCATGCCGGGGCCGCCGCCGAATGGACGGTCATCGACTCTGCGGTAATTGCCCTCGGCGTACTCACGCGGGTTCCACAGGCGCACATCCACGATGCGGCTTTCATAGGCACGTCGGGTGATGCCGCTCGTCAGCAACGGCTCAAACAGCTCGGGGAAAAGCGTGATGATGTCAAAGCGCATGGATGGCCCTCCACGGCCATGGACCGTCAGTAATCGGGCTGCCAGTCGACGGTGATGCGCTTGGCTGGCAAATCCACGCCGTCCACAAAAGCCGACACAAAGGGGATCATCCGCTCGACCGATTTACCGCCTTCGGACGCGGGCACAGATTCGAGCACCAGCACCGTCTGCGGCCCGGTCGACATCAGGTCGCGCACCTGGCCCAAGTCAACGCCTTCGCGGTTGATGACTTGCAAACCGATCAGGTCGACCCAGTAATACTCGCCATCTGCTGCAGTCGGAAAGCTCGAACGGGGAACAAAAATGCGCGCACCGCGCAGAGCTTCAGCGGCATTTCGATCATCGATGTCGTGACCACTGGCCACGATCGCGCCGGAATGGTCCTTGGACTCCTTGATGCGCAGCATCACAGGTTCGGTCCAAGCCTGATCGGTTTTGGGTGCGGCAGCCTCGGCCACCCTGCTGGGTTTCATGGGCCGATCGGGCGGCAACAAAAACCAGCGCTTGGAAGAAAAAAGCGCCTCGGGCGAGGCGCTGTGGGGCAAGACTTTGAACCAGCCTTTGATGCCCCAGGCATCGGCAATCCGTCCAACTTCGATGGCGTCGGCTGGCAAAGCAGCCGTTTCCAAAGCAGGACGCATGGCCAAAATTGCCAATCAGGCTGCGGCTTTACCAGCTTGACGGATCAGACGTTCCACAGTGGGAGAAGCCTGAGCGCCAACGCTCTTCCAGTGGGTCAAACGGTCTTGTGCAATGCGCAGACCTTCTTCGCCACCACGGGCTGTGGGGTTGTAAAAACCGATGCGCTCCAGGAAGCGGCCATCACGGCGCACGCGCTTGTCGGCGACAACGATGTTGAAGAAAGGACGTGCTTTAGAGCCGCCGCGGTTCAGACGAATAACAACCATGATTTATCCTTGGGTGGTTGGGCCTCTCCGGAACAAATGCCGGGATGCCCGTTTTCTTTCAGCGTTTGAGACACGCAACTGGCCACCCGGCCAGTGACACACTGAAAAGCCCACCATTATAGCGGGAGCTGGAACCATGAGTTTGATCCGTCCGAGCGAAGACAAAGATATCGTGGCCATCACCGCCATTTACCGGCACCATGTGCTGACCGGCACAGGCACTTTTGAGATCGATCCGCCCAGCGAATTGGACATGGTTGGTCGGCGCAACGATGTGCTGGCCAAGGGCCTGCCCTACCTTGTTGCCGAAGTTAACCAGCAGGTGGTGGGGTTTGCCTACTGCAACTGGTTCAGGCCACGAGCCGCCTTCAGGTTCTCCGCCGAAGACTCCATTTACATGTCCCCTGGCACCCATAGGCAAGGGCTCGGTCGAGCGTTGCTGACGGAATTGTGCGGGCAGGCCGAACGAGCAGGTATTCGAAAAATGATCGCGGTGATCGGCGACTCGGCCAATGCCGGCTCCATCGGCGTGCATCGAAGCATCGGGTTCACCCACACCGGGGTGGTGGCCGCCTGCGGCTGGAAATTTGAACGCTGGCTCGACATGGTTTTCATGGAAAAGGTGCTTGGCGCAGGGGATACCCGTCCTCCGCAATAATCAAGCCCATGAAAAACAAAACTCTGGCGACTTGGCTGACCTTTTTTGGGGGTCCCTTGGGTCTTCATCGCTTTTATTTGAATGGCCTGGGCGACATGTTGGGCTGGTTGCTGCCCATCCCCACCGCCATGGGGCTTTACGGCATGGAGCGGGCCCAACAAATCGGCCTGGACGATCAAACAAGCTGGTGGCTGATTCCTTTGTTGGGCTTCAACATCGCCGCTTGCGGCCTCAATGCCATTGTTTTCGGACTCATGACCCCTGAAAAATGGAATGCACGGTACAACCCCAGTGCCGCACCGCAAGCGCCCGCAGGCCAAACCAACTGGCTCACCATTGGAGGTGTTGTGGTGTCACTGTTGATTGGCACCACCGTGCTGATGTCCAGTTTGGCATTCAGTTTTCAGAGGTACTTTGAGTACCAGATCGAAGAAGCACAAAAAATCAGCCAATGACGTTCCATGAACCCATGTGCAGTGCAGACTCGTAAAGAGAAGGTCAAGCAAGTGCCAGGGGTTGAACAGGCTGATTGGCCATTGAGGCCAATATTTCGGCAGAAACGCGTTCGGGAGCCAAGTCGGCCAAGGGATAAAGCACGAAGGCCCGCGCCCACATGCGGGGATGGGGGACCGTCAGCCGCGGGCTGTCAATGCACGACTCGCCATAGAGCAAGACGTCCAGATCGAGAGTGCGAGGGGCGTTCACATAAGGGCGCTCGCGCCCAGCCTCCAACTCCAACTGCTGCAAGGCTTGCAAAAGGTGCGGGGCCGTCAAGCGGGTGGCCAGGCAAACCACCGCATTGATGAAGTCCGGCCCTGAGGCTTCATGAGGCGCAGTGCGGTAAAACCGCGAGCAACCGGTCAATTCAGTGTCAGGCAAACGCGCCACATCTTGGACTGCCGCCAGCACCGTTTCCAAGGCATCGCCCAAGTTGGCGCCCAGCGACACAAAGGCGGTAACGGGCTCGCGTGGCATATGGCTTATTCGGCAGCGCCTTCGTTGGCGTCACCTGCACCGGGCTTGCGGCGACGGCGGCGTCGTTTTTTGGGTGCGGCCGCATCGCCATCTGTTTCAGAAGCGCTGTCGATAGCACTCACAGGCACGGGCTGTGCTGCAAGTGGCTCGCTTGCAGCCGGCTTGGGGGCACGGCGAACGCGCGGCTTGACTTGCTGCTCCGCGCGCACTTGCTGCACGAGATCTTCGCGCGTGGCGTCGTCCGCCATGCTGAACTCTTGCCACCAGTCGGCCACTGCCAGGTCAATTTCCTGGACATCTGCACGCAAACGCAAGAAGTCAAAACCTGCACGAAAGCGGGGTTGCTCCACCATGCCAAACGGCGTGCTGCCTACGCGTTTTTCAAAACGCGGCTGCATCATCCAGATTTCGCGCATATCGGCCGCCAGTTTGCCGCGACCCGACACATCGCCAATGCGGGCATCGAACACTTCGTCAATCGCGTTTTGCAGCGCCGGGAATGAATGCTCTTTGCGCGCCAGTCGCTGGGCCCAGCCATCTCGCACATCGGCCCAGAGCACGCACGCGAGCAAAAAGCTGGGCGCGACAGGCTTGCCCTCACCGACACGGCGGTCGGTGTCGGCCAGTGCCGCTTGCACGAAACTGCTGCCAGCGCGCTCCACCACCACATCGAGCAAAGGGTAAATGCCTTGGGCCAGCCCCAGGTGTTGGAGCTGTGCAATCGATGCCAGCGCGTGGCCGGTTTGCAAAAGCTTGAGCATTTCATCAAACAAGCGGCTTTGCGGCACATCGGCCAACAGCGTTTTGGCTTGGACCAGTGGTTTGGCTGTTTTGGATTCCAGCTTGAAACCCAACTGGCTGAGCTTGGCCGCAAAACGCACTGCGCGGATGATGCGCACCGGGTCTTCGCGGTAGCGGGCGGCAGGGTCACCGATCATGCGCAGGGTGTGCTTTTTGGCGTCCTGAATACCGCCGTGGTAGTCCACCACGATCTGCGTTTGCGGGTCGTAGTACATTGCGTTGACGGTGAAGTCACGCCGCGTGGCATCTTCGTCCTGCGGCCCCCAGACGTTGTCGCGCAGCACACGGCCGCTCGAATCCACAGCGTGCTGCATGCCTTCGAGTTGGCGCTTGCTGGTGCGTTCATTGCCCTTGACCTGTTCGGCCGCGGCGTTGTCAAGGTGTGCTCGAAAGGTGGAGACTTCGATCACCTCGTGCTCACGACCACGGCCGTACACGACGTGGACGATGCGAAAGCGCCGCCCGATGATGAATGCCCTGCGAAACAAGCCCTTGACCTGTTCGGGTGTGGCGTCCGTAGCCACATCGAAGTCCTTGGGACGCAAGCCCAGCAAAAGGTCACGCACGGCACCACCAACGATGTAGGCCTCAAAGCCCGCTTGCTGGAGGGTGCGCACCACGTTGACCGCACGCTCATCCACCAGGTTCGGGTCGATGCCGTGCGCGCTGGCAGGCACTTCGGTGCGGCGACCGAAATCGGGCTTGCCGCTTGCCGGCTTGCCCAGCAGTTTGGTGATGAATTTTTTGATCATTCTTGAAAGAGGTCCAGGATGCGCCAGCCACGTTCAGTGGCCAATTGTCGCAGTCGTTTGTCAGGGTTGGTGGCCACCGGATACTGGGCTTTTTCCAGCAGCGGCAGGTCGTTCATCGAGTCGGAGTAAAAGCTCATATGGACATCGGCCCAAGAAAGCCCCTTGGCTGCCAGCCAGTGCTCGACCCGGATGACTTTGCCCTCGCGAAAGGACGGTGTGCCTTTGATCTCACCTGTGATCCAGCCGCTGGCGTCACGTTCGAGCTCTACAGCAATCAGTTCGTTCACCCCAAAAGCCTGCGCAATTGGGCGGGTCACAAACTCGTTGGTGGCCGTCACGATCATCACCGTGTCGCCCGCGTGTTGGTGTGATCGTACCAGTGCCAGCGCCTCGGGCGTGATGCGAGGACGGATCACTTCCTCCATGTATCGGGCATGGGCGTGCGCAGCCGCTGTGGCGCCACGCTCGCGCGCAGCACAAGTGGCAAAGCGCACATAGTCGTGGATATCGAGCGTGCCCGCCTGGTAATGGGCATAAAACTCGTCGTTGCGCTGCCGAAAATTAGCCAAATCGTTCCAGCCCAGTTCGGTGGTGAACTCGCCCCAGGTGTGGTCCGAATCGATCGGCAGCAGGGTGTGGTCCAAGTCAAAAAGCGCAAGTTTCATTCGTTTTCCAGCATGGCACGCACCAAGGGAATGGTCAAAGCGCGCTGCGTCTGCAAGGCATAGTGGTCCAGGTGTTCGAGCAAGTGCATCAAACTGCCCAAATCGCGCGAAAAGCGGTTGAGCATGTAGGTCATAACCTCATCACTCAGAAACAGGCCTCGGGCATCGGCCTCCTGGCGCAGCACAGCACGGCGCTCGGCCTCACCCAGCACCTGCAAGCCATAGACATGGCCCCAACCCAGGCGGGTGCGCAGATCGTCTCGCAACTTGAGGTCAGCAGGTGGCAAGGCGCCAGCCGCCAACACCCAGCGGGGCGCGCCCGTGACGGGTGTGAGCGCGTTCACAAACCAGTTGAAGGCCGAGTGCTGCTGCTCGGCGTTGTAAAGATGCACATCGTCCATCAGCACCGCCACCCACTCGTCCTGAAACTGCGGCGGATTCATGGTGTGCGCGTCCAGCCAACCCACAGCCTGACCTTGCTCGGCCAGTGCATGGTGCACTGCCTGCACAAGGTGGGTTTTGCCTGAACCGGCCTCGCCCCAAAGATAAGTGGGGACCGGTGCGCGGGTGTGCCCCGATGTCCATAACTTGAGGTGACTGATGGCAGCTTCGTTGGGGCCAGCAAAAAAACTGCCCAGCGAGGGCGCTGTCGCCAACCCGATGTCGAGTGCCAATTGCTTCATGGGCGTTGCGAGCCCTCGTCGTGCGCGCTGTACAACTGACTGAGTACATACTGCTCACGCAAACGACGAAGGGCAACCAACAAGACCGCACTGGCGGGCAAGGCAATCAAAACCCCCACAAAACCCAGCAACTGGCCAAACGCCATCAAGGCCAGGATGACCGCCAGCGGGTGCAGGCCAATGCGCTCGCCCACCAAGCGAGGAGTCAACACAAAGCTCTCCACCATCTGGCCAAGGCCATAAACCACCGCCACCACCAACAGGGCGTGGCCCGGCGAAAATTGCAACAAACCGGCCAGCAAGGCCAGCACCAATCCCAGCCCATAACCAAGGTAAGGCACAAAAACCGCCAAGCCAGTGAACACGCCGATTGGGAAAGCCAAGTCAAGCCCAAACAAACTCAAGCCCACCGCATAAAACACAGCCAGCGCCAGCATCACCAGCAGCTGACCGCGCAAGTATTCGCCCAGTACGGTGTCGCAGTCGAGCATGAAACTGTCAAATCGGGTGCGCAACCTGGGTGGCACCAACTCGACGCAAGAGCGCACCATGCGCGTCCAGTCGTGCAGCATGAAAAAAAGTGCCACAGGCACGAGCACAGCGTAGCCCGCCAACGCCAGCGCCACGCTGCCGCCCAGTTTCAGGGAGGACAGCAAAGGCGCCATCCAGTCTTCTCGGTTGGCGGTGAGGTATTCCTTGAACTGGGCCTTGATTTGGCCCAGGTCCAGCGACACATCCACGCCCCATTGCGCCAGCCAAGGGCGCAGCGAGGCGTCAAACCGATCGAGCAGCAAGGGCAGTTGCTGCTTGATCAAGGGCCATTCGCGCCACACCACAGGCACCAACAACAAAAACAAACCCACCAATGCCAGCAAAGCCAAAGTTTCTACGAGGACCACCGCCAAGGTACGGGGCAAGCGGCCTCGCCCCCAGCCCTCCAGGCGCAAAACCAAAGGATGAAGCACATAGGCCAGCACCGCAGCAATTACAAATGGCGCCAGCACAGGCGCCAGCAACCAGAACACGGTCAGGCACAACAGCAATACCCCCAACCAAGAGGCCAGACGGTTCAGCAAAAGGGGCGTTGGAGCATTCAAATCGGCCTCAAATCCTTGGGAAAGAAACAAAGGGCGAGGGGGAACCCTTAAAATTGACTCTGATTTTAGTCTGCCCGTCGTTTATTGGGCCCCTCTATTCCCTTGAAAGCCCAGTTTTGGGCCAGAACCATGAGCCAAACTCCCCTTTCCTACAAAGACGCAGGCGTTGACATCGTTGCCGGCGACGCGCTGGTCGAGCGCATCAAACCCCTGGCCAAAAAAACCATGCGCGAAGGTGTGCTGGCCGGCATCGGCGGCTTTTGGTGCCCTGTTTGAAGTGCCCAAGCGCTACAAAGAACCAGTGCTGGTGAGTGGCACCGACGGCGTGGGCACCAAACTCAAGCTGGCGTTTGAATGGAACATGCACGACACCGTGGGCATCGACCTGGTGGCCATGAGCGTGAATGATGTGTTGGTGCAGGGTGCCGAGCCCCTTTTCTTCCTCGACTACTTTGCGTGCGGCAAACTCGATGTGGACACGGCAGCGGCCGTGGTGGGCGGCATTGCCAAAGGTTGCGAGTTGTCGGGCTGCGCCCTGATTGGGGGCGAAACGGCAGAAATGCCCGGCATGTACCCTGCGGGCGAATACGACCTGGCCGGTTTTGCGGTCGGTGCGGTCGAAAAATCCAAAATCCTCACCGGCCAAAACGTCAAGGCGGGCGATGTGGTGCTGGGCCTGGCGTCGAGCGGAGTGCATTCCAATGGCTTTTCTTTGGTCCGCAAATGCATCGAACGCGCTGGCGCCAATGCCCCCGAAACTTTGGACGGCAAACCCTTCAAGCAAGCCTTGATGGAGCCAACCCGACTGTACGTACTCAACGTGCTGACAGTTCTGGGCAAGCACCCCACGACAGCAGGGGCGTCTTCCGGTATCAAGGCACTGGCCCACATCACGGGGGGAGGCTTGCTTGAGAACATTCCCAGGGTTTTACCCGACGGGTTGTCCGCACACCTGAAAAAAGGCAGTTGGCCCCAAACAGAGTTGTTTGCTTGGCTGCAAAACACGGCCGGAATTGACGACACCGAGATGAACCGCACCTTCAACAATGGCATCGGCATGGTGGTGGTGGTGGACGCCACCGAGGCCGAAAGCTGTGCAGCCACACTGCGCGCATTGGGCGAGCAGGTCTACACGATCGGCACCATTGAGTCCCAAGGCGGTGGCGAACAAGTCGTCGTTGCCTGACTGCTCAATCGCTCTCCAGCGTCTTCATGCGCGCTCTCAGAACCCCGTGGTCAGGCGCCAGCGGCTCGGCCTCCAAATAGGCCTGCAGGTCAGACAAGGCCTGGCCCGCATGGCCCAGCTCTGCGTGCACCAAGCCACGGTCTCGGCGCTCACTGAGGACATCGGGTAGCAGGATCACCAAGCGATCGAGCACCGCCAGCAGCCGAGGCCAGTCCTCCTGGGCCCGGTGAATTTCCTTGAGGTTGCGCAGCATCCGCGCCAGCACATCTCGGGGCGGGCATGTCTGTAAATACAAGCCCAGCGGCGTTTCGCCTTCGTCCAAGTCCGCCCCGGCCAAAAGATCAGCATCGTCCCGGAAAGGCGCCAGCATCTGCGCCAACTGCTCTACACCAAGGGACTCGCCTGAGACCGGGTCCATCACCACCAGTCCGCCTTCCAGCGCCACTTTGACCAAAAAGTGTCCAGGGAAAGAGATGCCTTGGGCCCGCAAGCCCAAGCCCTGCGCCAACTCCAGCCAAACCACAGCCAATGACACCGGAATGCCCCTCCGTGTTCTGATCACCTCGTGCACGTGGCTGTTTTCTGGGGCGTAGTAATCGTTGGGATTCGGTGCAAAGCCCATGTTCCTGTAAAAAACCTGGTTCAGGGTGGCCAGTCGCGTCAAATCGTCAGCGCCCTTTGGCAATCGGGCTTTGACGCGATGAAGGATACGCGCCACGTCGTCCAGCACCTGCTGCACATCCAGATCAGGCTCTTCGTCATGGGCCAGCGTCGCAGCCGCCTCAAGCAAGGGGAAATGGGCATCACTTTGAACCAGGCTGGAATAGTACGCCAGCGGTGTCGGATCATGGTCAAACGGTAGATTCATGGTTGGCAAATCAGCGTTTGAGGAAAGTCTTGAAGCGAAGCCCCATGGCCCACAAGCTGCCAAAATAAAGCGCAGCCGTCGCCGTGAGCACCATGGCCATCCAGCCGATGCGCTGCCACGCGTTTTGCCTCAGGGCCACCCAAGGCAGCGCGTGGGCGGCAAACCACAGCACCGCACTCACCAGCATGCTCGCCATCACGACTTTCAGCGCAAAGCGCCCCCAGCCGGGTTGGGGTCTGTAAGTGCCCCGGCGCAGCAAGCCCATCAGCAACCAAAGGGCATTGACCAAGGCACCCAATCCGATCGAAAGGGCAAGTCCTGCATGCGCAATCCAGGGGACAAACAAGAGGTTCAAGAGTTGCGTGATGAGCAAAACCACCACAGCAATCTTCACAGGCGTGCGGATGTCTTGGCTGGCGTAGTAGCCCGGCGCCAGCACTTTGATGGCCACCAACCCCAACAAACCCACACCATAGCCGGTGAGTGACAACGTGGTCTGCTGAACGTCGCGCTCCGTGAACGCCCCATAGTGGTAGAGCACAGTCACCAAAGGCTCGGAAAACACCAACAAAGCGGCGGCGCAAGGCAGCGCCAAAAGCAACACCAGTCGCAAGCCCCAATCGAGCATCTGCGCATACCGGTTCATGTCGCCGCAAGCTTGGGCTGCCGCCAATTGAGGCATCAACACCGCGCCCAGCGCCACCCCCAGCATGGCCGTTGGGAATTCCATCAAGCGATCGGCATAACTGAGCCAACTCACGCTGCCCGCCACCAAGTGCGATGCAATTTGCGTATTGATCAGCAAAGAAATTTGCGCCACCCCCACACCCAGCAAAGCAGGCCCCATGAGCCGCAAAATGCGGCGCGTGGCGCCGTCGCGCCAAGCCGCACGCATGGCAACAGGCCCCAAACCCAACCTGGGCAGCAAGCCCAAGCGATAGAGAGCAGGAATTTGAACGGCCAATTGAAGCAATCCACCGAGCATGACCCCCGCAGGCAAAGCATAAATGGGCTCCACCCCACGACCTCGGAGCCATGGCGCCAGCGCCAAGGCCGCGGCGATGACGCTCACATTGAGCAATACGGGCGTGACAGCAGGCACAGCGAAGCGCTTCCAAGTGTTCAAAATGCCGGCCGATAAGGCCACCAATGACATGAAGGCGATGTACGGAAACATCCACCGCGTCATCTGGACCGCAGCGTCAAAACCCTTGCCCTCTTGCTGAAGGCCGCTGGCCAAAGCCCAGACCAGCCAAGGTGCAAGCAAAACACCCAGCACAGACACCACCAGCAGCACCCAAGCCAGGGCCGTGGCCACGTGGTCAATGGCTTGACGTGTGGCGTCGTCGCCCTGCTCTGCCCGGGTGGCCGCCAGCACAGGCACAAAGGCCTGACTGAACGCCCCTTCAGCAAACAAACGGCGAAACAAATTGGGAATGCGGAACGCCACATTAAAGGCGTCGGTCAACGCGCTCGCACCGAACATTGAAGCGATCAGGAGCTCCCGTGCCAGCCCCGTGACCCGCGAGGCCAGAGTGAAAACGGAAACGATGGAGGCGGATCGAAGAAGGCTCACAGTGGGCAAGTGTAGCGATCTTGCCCTCGAAGCACGACTCTGATCGGACACAGCAAAAGCGCTCGCCCCGAGGCGGGGTATTGCCTCAGATTCTGCTAGAATGTTCGGTTCGCTGACAACATCCTCAAACCCCAAAGGAAATCACCATGGCATCCGCCAAACCCAAGAAAAAGAACCCCCGTCTTGCTTCCGGCCGTAAACGCGTCCGCCAAGACATCAAGATCAACGCTGCCAATTCATCGCTGCGTTCGAAATACCGCACCGCTGTCAAGAACGTTGAAAAGGCTGTTCTGGCCGGCGACAAGACCAAGGCCACCGAACTGTTTGCCAAAATGCAAGGCGTTGTGGACACCATTGCCGACAAGGGCATTTTCCACAAGAACAAGGCCGCTCGCGACAAGAGCCGCCTGAGCGCCAAAGTCAAGACTTTGGCTCTGGCCGCAGCCTGATCCGCTTTTAAAGATCAACAGCCCGGCCGGGCTCCCCTGGCCGCCGTTTGAAACGGGTGCGCTGTCAGCGAAACCAAACCGCCTTCGGGCGGTTTTTTCATTTTTGGTCTTTTGGTGCGGAGACCTGCAGATTGTTGTCTTTAGCGAAATTCATCACAAAGTCCCAGGCCATGACATCGTGGTCACGCAATTCATGCTGAACCACCACGCACTTGTCACGGCCCATGGTGGTCGGAATGCACCAAGGGGAATAACTCAGGTGACTGCCGGGAATCGCGCCGCCCGGGCGAAATTGGCTCATGACACCCGCCAAACGCTCCGCCCAGTCGCTGGGGCGGAAGGTTCTGCCATCCTGGGTGACACCCAGGATGACGAATTCTTTGGCGGAGTTGGAGACCATCGGACAGAGGGGTTATGAGGGACGCCCCAGAGCTCGGGATCACCGCCCTGTGGTTTACCCGTGTATTGTATCTTATATAAGACCTGAAGCCACTCACCCAATGCCAGCGCGCTTGTCATGGCGCTGTCGAATGAGAAGCGCTTTCTGCCTCTAAAATCTCGTCTCAGCGGCCCCCATCGTTGGGCCGATTTTTATTTCTGGAGTTCACGCATGACCGCTTTCATTGAAGCCGCCTCACCGCACACCATGAACACCTATGGCCGACTGCCTATTGCACTCAGCCATGGCCAGGGTTGCCGAGTCTGGGACGTCAATGGCAAAGAGTACCTCGACGCCCTTGCAGGCATCGCCGTGAACACGCTGGGGCACAACCACCCCGAGTTCGCCCCCGCGCTGCAAGACCAGATCGGCAAGATCATCCACACATGCAACTATTTCCATGTGCCCAACGCCGAAATACTCGCCGCCAAGTTGGTCGAGTTGTCGGGCATGACCAATGTGTTTTTCTGCAACTCAGGCTTGGAAGCCAACGAAGCGGCCATCAAATTGGCACGCAAGTTCGGCCACGACAAGGGCATCACAAACCCCAAAATAGTCGTTTACGAAAAGGCCTTCCACGGCCGCAGCATCGCCACGCTCAGCGCCACGGCCAACGTGAAACTGCAGCAGGGCTTTGGCCCCATGCTCGAAGGCTTTGTGCGCGTGCCGCTTAACGACATCGAGGCCCTGAAAAAAGCCGCCGTCAACGACCCCGATGTCGTGGCTGTGTTCTTTGAAACCATCCAGGGCGAAGGCGGCATCAACCCGATGCGCGCCGACTACCTGCAAGGCGTGCGCGCCCTGTGCGACCAGCAGGACTGGCTCTTGATGATCGACGAAGTGCAGTGCGGCATTGGCCGCACCGGCAAATGGTTTGCCCACCAGTGGGCGGGCATCGTGCCAGACGTCATGCCCTTGGCCAAAGGACTGGGCTCGGGCGTGCCGATTGGCGCTGTGGTGGCTGGTCCCAAGGCCGCTAATATTTTCCAGCCCGGCAACCACGGCACCACCTTTGGCGGCAACCCGCTGGCCATGCGGGCGGGCGTGGAAACCATCCGCATCATGGAAAAAGACGACCTGTTGGGCAACGCAGCACGCTTGGGCGCTCACTTCCACGACAAACTGGTCGCCGCACTGAGCGGCCTTCAAGGCGTCAAGGAAATCCGTGGCCAAGGCCTGATGATCGGCATCGAATTCGATCGTCCTTGCGGCGTCCTGCTCAAACAAGCCGCCGACGCGGGTCTGATCATCAACGTGACCGCAGACACTGTGGTGCGCCTGTTACCGCCACTGATCATGACCACCGCAGAAGCAGACGAGGTGCTGGGCATCCTCTTGCCGCTGATCAAAGCGTTTTTGGCAGAACAAGCATGATCACGCAACAGCCCAACAACATCCGGCATTACCTGCAATTCACCGACCTCAGCGCCGATGAATACGCGCACCTGTTTGTGCGTGCCACCGACATCAAGCGCAAATTCAAGGCCTACGAAAAATACCACCCGCTGGCCGACCGCACGCTGGCCATGATTTTTGAAAAGGCCAGCACCCGCACGCGTGTGAGCTTTGAAGCGGGCATGTACCAGTTGGGCGGCTCGGTGGTGCACCTGACCACGGGTGACAGCCAGCTGGGCCGGTCCGAGCCGATCGAAGACAGCGCCCGCGTGATCAGCCGCATGACCGACCTCGTCATGATCCGCACCTATGGCCAAGACAAAATCGAGCGTTTTGCTTCGCATTCACGCGTGCCCGTCATCAACGGCCTCACAAACGAATTCCACCCCTGCCAGATCCTGGCCGACATCTTCACCTACATCGAGCACCGGGGTGACATCAGAGGCAAGACAGTGGCTTGGGTAGGCGACGGCAACAACATGGCCAACACCTGGCTTCAAGCGGCCGAGTTGTTGGGCTTCAAAGTGCACCTGAGCACGCCCAGCGGCTACGAAGTGGACCAGGCCGTGGCCGGTTTGCGCAGTGCCGACAGCTACAAAATCTTCAAAGACCCCGAAGACGCTTGCCGGGGCGCCGACCTGGTGACCACCGATGTGTGGACCAGCATGGGGTATGAGGCCGAAAACGAAGCGCGCAAGAAAGCCTTTGCTGACTGGTGCGTGGACGAAGCCATGATGCAGGCGGCCAAACCCGACGCCTTGTTCATGCACTGCCTGCCCGCCCACCGCGGCGAAGAAGTCAGCGCCGATGTCATCGACGGCCCGCAATCGGTCGTGTGGGACGAAGCCGAGAACCGCATGCATGTGCAAAAGGCACTCATGGAGTTTTTGCTCTTGGGCCGCGTCAACGCTTGACATGTCCACCTGCACCTCCTGCGGCGCTTGCTGCGCCAGCTTTCGGGTGGATTTTTCTGTCTGCGAATACGAAGAAGGCGGCGGCGATGTGCCTGCCGGGCTGGCCTCGCCCATCACCGAGAGCACCTGCCGCATGCGCGGCACCGACAACAGCCCGCCGCGCTGCGCAGCGCTGTATGGCCGCATTGGAGAGAAAGCCACTTGCGGCATTTACGAATGGCGTCCATCGCCTTGTCGTGAATTCGAGGAAGGCAGCGATGCCTGCCAGCGCGCACGCCAGCGGCATGGGCTGCCTGTACTGAAAAGCTGAATTCATTTTTTTACAATTGTTGGAAATAACCGACACCACGGTTTTTCGCAGGTGCTACCTTCGCACACCATGAAAAAACTCTGGGACAAACTCTGGGACATTTCCCCGCCTGTTGACGCGCGCAGCCCCGTGTTTCCGGGCGACACCCCCTACACCCAGCAATGGGTCGCCAAGCTGACCGAGGATTGCCCCGTCAACGTCAGCGCCATCACCTTGTCGCCCCATGTGGGCGCACACGCCGATGCCCCGTTGCATTACGACCCGCAAGGCGCGGCCGTGGGTGCTCTCGACTTGAAGCCGTTTCTCGGCCGCTGCCGTGTGGTACACGCCATCGATGCAGGGCCACTGATCACCACCGCGCACCTGCAGCATGCGCTGCACGACCTGCCCGAGCGTGTGCTGGTGCGCACCTGCCGCCAGATGCCGCTGGACCGCTTTGACACCCAGCTCACCGCCTTTGACCCAGACACCGTGCAGCAACTGGCCGACCTGGGCGTGCTGTTGATCGGCACCGACAGCGCCAGCATCGACCCAGCAGACAGCAAGCAGCTGCCCAGCCACCAGGTGATCCGCCAACGCGGCTTGCGGGTGCTGGAGAACCTGCTGCTCGACGACGTGCCCGAGGGCGATTACGAGCTGATCGCCCTGCCCCTCAAACTCATGAGCGCCGATGCCAGCCCCGTGCGGGCCGTGCTGCGCCAACTGCCATAACGATTCAGGAAACCGCCAACATGATGAACCTCACCCCCACACTGCAGGACTGCGAACTGCTGGACCAGCAAGACCCCTTGCGCAACTTGCGCGCGCAGTTCGATTTACCACCCGGCGTGATCTACCTCGATGGCAACTCCCTGGGCGTGCTGCCCAAAGCCACCCCCGCCCGCGTGGCCCTGGCTGTCACGCACGAGTGGGGCACCGACCTGATCAAGAGCTGGAACAGCGCAGGCTGGTTCACCCTGCCCCAGCGTGTGGGCGACAAAATCGCCCGCGTCATCGGCGCGCAAGCCGGTGAAGTGGTGGCCGCCGACAGCACCTCGATCAACCTCTACAAAGTGCTCTCGGCAGCGCTGCACATCGCCGCAGCCGACCAGCCGCACAAGAGGACCATCGTCAGCGAGCGCAGCAACTTTCCGACGGACCTCTACATTGCCGAGGCGCTGTGCAAGGAGCGCGGCTTCACCCTGAAGTTGGTGGAGGCCGAGGACATCGCCACCGCCTTGCAAGGCGATGCGGCCGTGCTCATGCTCACCCATGTGAACTACCGCACTGGGGCCATGCACGACATGCAGGCCATCACAGCGCAAGCCCATGCACAAGGTACGCTCACCGTATGGGACCTGGCCCACAGCGCAGGCGCCGTGCCCGTGGACTTGCACGCGGCGCAAGCCGACTTCGCTGTCGGTTGCGGCTACAAATACCTCAACGGCGGCCCCGGTGCGCCCGCCTTTGTGTGGGTCCACCCGCGCCACACCGAACGTTTTTGGCAACCGCTGGCAGGCTGGTGGGGCCACGCCACGCCGTTTGAATTCACGCCCGACTACCGCCCGGCCCCCGGCATCACCCGCTACCAGTGCGGCACACAACCCATCTTGAGCCTCACCGCGCTCGACTGCGGCCTGGACACCATGCTGGCCGCAGACAACCTAGGCGGCATGGCCGCGCTGCGCCAAAAGTCGTTGGCGCTCACAGGGCTGTTCATCCAGCTGGTGCGCACACGCCTGCACGGCCACGGCTTTGGCATCGCCACCCCTGCACAAGAAAACCAGCGTGGCTCACAGGTCAGCCTGACCCGCACCGAAGGCGCTTATGCCATCGTGCAAGCTTTGATCGCACGCGGTGTGATCGGCGACTTCCGTGCAGGCGACGGCGGTCAGCACCCAGACATCCTGCGCTTTGGTTTCACGCCGCTGTACATCGGCTATGCCGACGTGTGGAACGCCGCCGAGCAGTTGTGCCAGGTGATGGCCAGCGGCGAATGGCAGAGCGCCCGCTTCGCCCAGAAACAGGCCGTGACCTGAAAGGCTCGCCATGAGTTCCTGCCCTTTCTCCCCCAACAGGGCCAGCACCATCACAGCGCCAGGCGAGCGCATCGTGCACGAAGAAAAAGCCCAGCTCGACTTTGATGGCCGCATGAGCTACGGCGACTACCTGCAGCTCGATGCCATTCTGAACGCGCAACAACCGCTCTCCCCCGACCACAACGAGATGCTGTTCATCGTGCAGCACCAAACCAGCGAGTTGTGGATGAAGTTGATGCTGCATGAACTGCAAGCGGCCATGCACGGCATAGCAAACGACCAGTTGCCTGATGCCTTCAAAAAACTCGCCCGCATCAGCCGCATCATGGAGCAGCTGGTTCACGCCTGGGATGTGTTGGCCACCATGACGCCGCCCGAGTACAGCGCCATTCGCCCCTACCTGGCACAGTCCAGTGGTTTTCAGAGCTGGCAGTACCGTTGCATCGAGTTTTCGATGGGCAACAAGAACGCGGCCATGTTGCAGCCCCATGCGCACCGCCCAGACTTGTCAGCCACAGTGCAAACCGCCTACGAAGCGCCTTCGCTGTACGACGAGTGCCTGCGCCTGCTGGCGCGCCGGGGCCTGGCGGTGCCCGCCACGCACACCGAGCGCGATTGGCGTATGCCCTACGCCGCCGACCCCGGTGTTCAACAAGCCTGGCTCACCGCCTACCGCGATCCAACCCAACATTGGGACCTGTATCAACTGGGCGAAGAACTGACCGATCTGGAAGACGCGTTTCGCCTCTGGCGCTTTCGGCATGTCACCACGGTGGAGCGCGTGATCGGCTTCAAGCGCGGCACGGGCGGCACAGGCGGTGTGAGTTACCTGCGCAAGATGCTGGATGTGGTGTTGTTCCCCGAAATCTGGTCACTGCGCACCGAACTCTGACAACCCTTTACCAGGGCCTGCGCCCTGATTTAAGGCCTCAACTCAGTCTTTTTGCCCTTCCAGCAGCAAGCGGATGGGCGCAGGCAGACCCAGCCGTGGCCAGTCCTGCGCATCCACCCACTGGCCCTCGCACTGCGGCGAGGATTGGACTTGCACATGCACCGGGTGCAGGTGCAGATCGCGGTGGGTGAGCACATGCTTCCACGGCCCGATGAAACGTGGTGACCCAGAACCACCACAACTGGCCAGCAATGCGACTTCATCATCAAACACAGGCAGACTGAAAAGACCCGCCCAGATGCCCCGGGCCGGGCGTTTGTGCAGCCAGACCTGCCCTTGGGCATTGACAGCCCACAGCAACCACAGTGTGGCACTGCTGCGCTTGAGCTTGCGGGTTTTGACCGGATAGGCCAGCGGCTGTGCCTGCTCGAGCGCCTGGCACTGCCCCGCTGCGGGACAGGCTTCGCACTGCACCTTGCGCGGCAGGCACACGGTAGCACCCAGGTCCATCAGCGACTGGGTATAGGCCGGCATGTCGGCCGATTCGCTCGGCAGCAATTGCTCGGCCAGCGCCCAAAGGGTGCGCTCGCTCGCGGCCAGCGCCAAATCTTCGCCGTAGCCCAGCACGCGGGTGAGCACGCGCTTGACGTTGCCGTCCAAAATCGCCGCGCGCTCATGAAAGCAAAACGCCGCAATGGCCGCAGCGGTGGATCGCCCGATGCCGGGCAAAGTGACCAGCTGCTCGGCCATGGACGGGAAAGCGCCGCCAAAGCGCGCCATCACGTCCTGCGCGCAGCGGTGCAAGTTGCGGGCACGGCTGTAGTAGCCCAGCCCGCTCCACAGGCCCAAAACGTCGTCCAGCGGTGCTGCCGCCAGACTGGAAACATCGGGGAAACGTTGTAAAAAACGCGGGTAGTAATCGAGCACGGTGCTGACCTGGGTCTGCTGCAGCATGATCTCGGACAGCCAGACGCAGTAAGGGTCACGGGTGTTCTGCCAAGGCAAGCTTTGGCGACCGTGCTGCCGCTGCCAGTCCACCATGCGGCGTGCAAACCCGGGGGGCAGATTCAGTTTTACTGGCTTCAGTTTTTCTGACATTTAGGGCAAAAGAACGTGGTGCGCTGTCCTTGCACGATGGAGCGGATAGGCGTGCTGCACACCCGGCAAGGCTGCCCGGCGCGGCCATACACGGCGGCCTCGAGCTGGAAATAACCCGTTTTGCCTTCGGCACTGACAAAGTCGCGCAAACTGCTGCCGCCCTGGCGCACCGCCCGGGCCAACACCTCGATGATGGCCGCGTGCAGCCGGTCAGAGCGTGGGCGCGAGACCTTGTTGGCCCGCAATGTGGGCCGGATGCCTGCCATGAACAGGGCTTCAGAGGCGTAGATGTTGCCCACACCAACGACGGTATCCCCTGCCAGCAGCACCTGCTTGATGGGTGAAGAGCGCTGACGCAAGGCGGCATGAAATGCAAGCGCTTCGAAGCCCCCTTCGAGGGGTTCAACACCCAAGCGACCCAACAATTTTTGCGCTTGATCACAAGCCTCTGACGGCGCCCAGACCACGGCGCCAAAACGGCGCGGATCGTGCAAGCGCAGCACGCCCCGATCGGTCAACAGGTCCATGTGGTCGTGCGGGCCGGCGGGCGGTTGTGTAGGCGAAAAATTCAGACTGCCAGACATCCCCAAATGCAAAAGCAGCAAACCGTCATCCAAATCCACCAGAAGGTACTTGCCACGACGGCGCACACCGTGGATGCGTTGTCCGCACAAGCTTTGTGGCTCACAGGCCAACGGCCAACGCAGCGGTTTGCCCATGCGCAATTCACGGATGCTCGCGCCCGCAATGCGGTTGGCAAAACTCTGGCGGGTAACTTCAACTTCGGGCAACTCGGGCATTGAAAACTTTGGACTGGCAAGGCTTTGACACACCGGCCAGCCTCTGGATAGACACTGGATTATCATGGTCGAATGAAATTCTGGTTCCGCTTGGCCGTTTTGTCCTGCTGTGTGATGGGTTGTTTGGCCCAGCCCGCTGAAGCGAGCAAAGACAAGGCACCTCGTCAATCTGCATTGGATGGCATGCTGTTTTACCAGCTGCTCCTTGGTGAAATGAATGTGCGTGAAGGGTCTCCCGGCCTGGGCTTTTCAATGGTTCTGGACACTGCGCGCAAAACGCGTGATCCGCTGCTTTTTCAGCGGGCCATCGACATCGCCCTGCAAACCCGCTCTGGTGAGGCAGCACTTCAAGCCGCGCAGACCTGGAAAAGGGAATTGCCCGGCGCACAAGACCCCAACCGCTACATCTTGCAAATCCAGTTGGCGCTGAACCGCGTTCCAGAAGCAGGTCAATCTCTGGCCACCTCGTTGAATGAATTGCCTGAGGACGAGCAGATCGGCGCCATCATCTCGATTCCTCGGGTCTTTTCCAAAGTCAACGACAAAGCCCAAGCTGCGCAAGTGGTTGAAAAAGCACTGAGCCAATTTCTGAAGCGCCCCGCTTTGACGGCTACCGCTTGGACCACCATTGGCCGCATGCACCGCGAGGCCGATCAGATGCCGCAGGCGATCGACGCCGCCCTGAAGGGGCACGCGTCAGACAAGACTTCTCAGGGCCCGCTGATTCTGGCTTTGAGCTTGCTGAGCAGCGCCACACCCAGCCTGAAAACGATGCTCGACGAAGCCATGCGAGGGCCTGTCTCAGCCGATTTGCGCTTGGCCTATGCGCGAACACTCATCGGTCAACGCAGCTATCGCGACGCTTTGCTTCAGCTGCAACAACTGACCCAACTGCACCCGGAATTGACCCAAGGCTGGTTGATGTTGGGCTTGATTCAGCAGGACATGGGGCAAGTTTTGCAAGCGGAGCAACACCTCATCCGCTATCTGGATGTGAGCAAAGACAACAAAGAACCCGAACAGGAAGCAGGCCGCGGTGAAGCCCTTCTTGCCTTGTCGCAAATGGCACAACAAAAAGGCCAATTGGCTCAGGCCAACGAATGGCTCAGCCAGATCCCTGTCAGTGTGGACCCCATTCGGCTGGGCAGCCGCCGGGCCGAGTTGCTGGTTCAGCAAGGGCGGACCGAAGACGCACGTCAGGTACTGAGCCAAATCAAAACTGCAACACCTGAACAGTCCCGCCGCAAAGCCCTGGTGCTGGCGCAGTGGCTGCGCGAGCACAAACAAGTCGCCTCAGCATATGAAGTGATCAAGCAAGCTGTGGCAAACCACCCGGACAACCAGGAGTTACTGACCGAGTTGTCCTTGATCGCCGAAAAGCTCAAACGCTTTGACGAAATGGAATCGGTGCTTCGCAGTTTGATGAGTGCTCATCCAAAAGACCCTCACGCCTTCAATGCCTTGGGGTACTCGCTGGCCGACCGCAAATTGCGGCTGGAAGAAGCTCGAAAACTGGTTGCACAAGCCGTTCAACTTGCACCCGAAGACCCTTACATTCAAGACAGTTTGGGCTGGGTTGAATTCAGGTTGGGCAATCACCAAGATGCCCTGCGGATACTGCAAGCCGCCTACAAAACCAAGCCCGACGCTGAAATTGCGGCCCACCTGGGCGAAGTGCTTTGGACTCTCGGGAAAATACAGGAAGCAGGGACCCTCTGGCGCGAAGGCCTGCTGCTCAAGCCCGACAACGAAACCTTGGTGGACACCATCCAGCGCTTCCAGTTCAAGCCATGAACACGGTCTGGCGATTCCAGCTTCTGGCCCTGCTTGTGGGAGCATCGCTTCTGGCAGGCTGTGCATCGCCAGCCCGCCAATCCACCCCAGCTGCAGCTTTCTGGTCAGGACGCATGGGATTGCAAATACAGTCTCAACCCGCCCAAAACCTGAGCGCCGCCTTCGAATTGCAAGGCTCGGCAGAGCGAGGTGAGTTGCTGCTGCTCAGCCCCATTGGAAGCACATTGGCGCAATTGAATTGGACGCCTCAATCAGCCGAGCTCAAGCAAGGCGAGCGCCAATGGTCAAGCACCCGCCTCGATGAACTGACCACACTGCTCACGGGCACCGCCTTGCCCGTTCCAGCCTTGTTTGACTGGCTGGCCGGAAAGTCCACCACGCCTGCTGGCTGGCGTGTGGACCTGTCTCAGCTTGCGCAAGGACGCATTCAGGCCGAGCGCCAAAGCCCTGCGCCCCAAGTCCTGCTCAAAGTGGTGTTGGAGCGCTGAGGCAACGCTGTGTAAGACGATAATCTGCGCATGAAAGCGTTGTACGACGTCCCTGCCCCCGCTAAATTGAACCTGTTCCTGCATGTGACGGGTCGCCGCGACGACGGCTACCACATGCTGCAATCGGTCTTCATGCTGATCGACTGGTGCGACACGCTGCATTTTGAACGCCGCAGCGATGGTCAAGTCCTGCGCCAGGACCTGAGCGTGAAATTGCCCGCCGATGACCTGATCACCCGCGCCGCGCGACTCTTGCAAAAGCACACAGGCTGCACGGAAGGCGTTGCCATCGCCATTGAAAAGCGCATTCCGGCGCAAGCCGGCATGGGTGGCGGCTCGTCCGATGCCGCCAGCTGCCTGCTGGCACTCAACCGCCTGTGGGACTTGAAGCTGTCACTGCCAACTTTGGAGCAACTGGGTTTGCAGCTGGGCGCAGATGTCCCGTTTTTCTTGAGAGGCCACAATGCCTGGGTCGAGGGCGTTGGTGAGCAGATCACACCTGTTGCCCTGCCGCCAGCCCGCTTCTGCGTCATCAAGCCCTCCGCTGGCCTTGAAACGGCGCAAATTTTTAGAGATCCTCTCCTGAACCGGGCCACAAACCCTGCTACAATTTCAGACTTTGCTGCAGACCACTATGGCTTCGGTCACAACGATCTGCAACCCGTGGCAGAAGTTCTTTGCCCTGAGGTTGCTCAAGCACTTCGGTGCATGAGCAACGCAGGAATGAACGGAAAGATGACGGGTTCCGGCAGCGCAGTTTTCTCGCTCTGTCATGGACCAAGTCAGTCCAACTTGGTTCAGGTTCCTGAGCATTGGCTGGTACAGGAATGCAGCAATTTGGAAGTTCATCCCCTTGTGGGTTGGGCGTCCAGCGACAATTGATCGGTAGGCAGCTGCAAAGCCGCCCGCCTGTGTAGGGGAGTCGCCAAGTTGGTTAAGGCACCGGATTTTGATTCCGGCATGCAAAGGTTCGAATCCTTTCTCCCCTGCCAAACCATTCAACCGTTCAGTCCTGTTTTCTGATCGCTGGAACGTTCATGCATCCTGCTTCTACCCCCGATTTCATGATATTCACCGGCAATGCCAATCCGGCATTGGCGTCCGAAATTGCCGTCAACTTGGGCACAGTGCTCGGCGCTGCCGACGTTGGCCGTTTCTCTGACGGCGAGGTCACCGTTGAGCTCAAGCAAAACGTGCGTGCCCGCGATGTGTTCGTGGTGCAATCCACCTGCGCACCCACCAATGAAAACCTGATGGAACTGCTGATCATGGTCGATGCGCTCAAGCGCGCCTCGGCCGAACGCATCACCGCCGTCATCCCTTATTTCGGTTACGCACGCCAGGATCGCCGTCCACGCTCTACCCGTGTTCCGATCTCAGCCAAAGTAGTGGCCAACATGCTGCAAGCTGTGGGCGTCAACCGCGTATTGACCATGGACTTGCACGCCGACCAAATCCAAGGGTTCTTTGACATTCCCGTGGACAACATTTACGCCTCACCCGTGCTTCTGGGTGAACTGCGCCAAAAAAACTACGAAGACCTGATCGTCGTCTCCCCCGATGTGGGCGGCGTGGTCCGTGCGCGCGCCCTGGCCAAACAACTGGGCTGTGACCTGGCCATCATCGACAAGCGGCGCCCAAAGGCGAACGTGAGCGAGGTGATGCACGTCATCGGTGAGATCGAAGGCCGCAACTGCGTGATCATGGACGACATGATCGACACAGCGGGTACTTTGGTCAAAGCGGCCGAAGTCCTCAAGGAACGTGGTGCCAAAAAGGTTTATGCCTATTGCACTCATCCGATTTTTTCCGGCCCCGCCATCGACCGCATTGCCAAAGGCGATGCCCTCGATGAGGTGGTGGTCACCAACACCATTCCGCTGTCGGCCCATGCGTCGGCATGCACCAAGATTCGCCAACTCTCCGTCGGCCCGCTGATCGCAGAAACGATCCAGCGCATCGCCAAAGGGGAGTCGGTGATGAGCCTGTTTGCGGATCAAAGCTGATCACATCGGGCTGCCATGTGGCTTGCCTCCTTTTTGAAGGGTTGGCAGGCTTTTTAAAGTCAGGACGACACTGGTCGCGGTGAGTCCTCTTAGGAGAAAATTATGCAATTCGTCGCTTTTGAGCGCGCCAAGCAGGGTACGGGTGCGAGCCGCCGTCTGCGCAATTCGGGCAAAACACCTGGCATCGTTTACGGTGGTACAGGCGAGGCCAAGCTGATCGAGCTGGACCACAACGCACTGTGGCATGCCCTGAAAAAAGAAGCTTTCCACGCCACCATCCTGGACATGGAACTGAACGGTCAAACCAGCAAAGTTTTGCTGCGCGACTACCAGATGCACCCATTCAAGCAACTGGTGTTGCACATCGACTTCCAGCGCGTGGAAGCCAACACCACCTTGCACATGAAAGTGCCACTGCACTACAGCGGCGAGCAAGACTCTGAAGCTGTGAAGACCGACAAGTGCCTGGTCAACCACGTTGTGAACGACATCGAAGTGGCTTGCATTCCTGCCAACCTGCCCGAGTTCATCAGTGTGGACCTGTCCGGTCTGAAAAAGGGCGTGTCCTTGCACCTGAACGACATCACACTGCCCAACGGTGTCAAAGCCGTCACCCATGGCAAGCCCAACCCGGTCCTCGTGTCCGTGACGGCGCCTGCCGAAGAAGTGGAAGCAGCGCCAGCCGCTCCTGCTGCTGAAGCCCCAGCCAAAGGCAAAGGCAAGAAGTAATCTTCTGAACGATCTGATCAAGGCCCGCCCCGTGAGTCACAGGGTGGGCCTTTTTCATGGCATTGCCCCCAAACGATAATCCCACCATGATCAAACTGCTTGTAGGCTTGGGCAACCCGGGCCCGGAATACGATGACACAAGGCACAACGCCGGCTTCTGGTTCATCGAGGCAGTGGCACGCGAATTGAAAGTTTCGCTGGTGCCCGAACGCAGTTACCACGGCCTTGTGGCCCGCACCAGCGTGAACGGTCACAACGTCTGGCTGCTGGAGCCACAGACTTTCATGAACCTGTCTGGCAAATCGGTGGCTTCGTTGGCGCGTTTTTTCAAAATTCAGCCACAAGAAATTTTGGTCGCCCATGACGAAATGGACATCACGCCAGGCGAAGCCAAACTCAAACTGAGCGGATCACATGCAGGACACAACGGCTTGCGCGACATCCACGCCCAACTGGGTACGGCCGATTACTGGCGACTGCGCATTGGCGTGGGACACCCTGGCGTCAAGTCTGAAGTGGTGAGTTGGGTGCTCAAAAAACCCATGGCCGAGCACCGCGAATCGATTCACGCGAGCATCGACCGGGCCGTGCTGGCCCTGCCCCTGTTGCTGGCAGGTGACATGGAAAAGGCGATGGCCAAGATTCACACCAGCAAGCCACAGCGCCCCAAACCGCCCCAACCAGAAGCGCCTGCGCATCGGCCTGAGGCCTGAAGCAGCGGGTCAGGCGGCAGCCCCGCCTTGCAAACGGCGGTATTTGGCCCAGAGGCTTTCTTGGGCTTCGACGTGTGCCGGATTGACCGGAATACAAGCCACAGGGCAGACCTGCACGCACTGAGGCTCCTCGAAGTGACCCACACATTCGGTGCATTTGCTCGGGTCAATTTCGTAAATCTCGGGCCCCAAATAAATCGCTTGATTGGGGCATTCGGGCTCGCACACATCGCAGTTGATGCATTCATCGGTGATCATCAATGCCATGTTTTATCCTCTTGCCACTTTGAACGTGCGGCACCCATTATCCCCGAGGGCGCGCAAGCCCGTGCCCCATCGCCCGGACATTATTCGATCAGCCAGCCTGGTCTTGCAAAGCACCCTAAAATGAAGCGGTGAACGCAATCCTCAACGCCGATCTGCACTGCCACTCTGTCGTGTCTGACGGCACACTCACGCCCGAAGCCCTGGCCGAACGCGCCAAGGCCAATGGTGTGGAACTTTGGGCCCTGACCGACCACGACGAGATCGATGGCCAGGCCCGTGCACTGGCCGCCGCCCGCGCCCAAGGCATGCACTACCTCACAGGCACAGAAATCTCCGTCACCTTCGCCAACAAAACCGTGCACATCGTGGGCCTGGGCTTTGATGCGGGCAACACGGCGCTGGCCGAGGGCCTTCGCCGCACACGGGGTGGTCGCCGCGAGCGTGCCCTCGAAATGTCAGACGGCTTGGCCAAAGTCGGCATTCATGGCGCATACGAAGGGGCGCTCAAATACGTGGGCAACCCAGAACTGATTTCGCGCACCCACTTTGCCCGCTTCCTGGTAGAAACCGGCGCATGCCAGGACACGTCCGAAGTGTTCCGCAAATACCTGACCGAAGGCAAACCCGGCTATGTGCCCCACCGCTGGGCTCGCCTGCAAGACGCCGTGCAGTGGGTGACCGAGGCGGGCGGCATGGCCGTGATCGCCCACCCGGCCCGGTACGGATTCACCCCCAACGAAGAGTTCGCCCTCTTCAGCGAATTCAAGACTCACGGAGGGCGCGGCGTGGAAGTTGTGACCGGCAGCCACTCCAGCCAGGATGCCGTGCGCTACACCGAGACCGCTCTGGAATTCGACCTCGCAGCCTCCCGCGGCAGCGACTTCCACAGCCCCACGGAAAGCCGCATTGACCTGGGCACCTTGCCGATGCTGCCCGGCCAGCTCACCCCAGTCTGGGAACTGCTGGCCCATCGCATCCAGTGAAGCAGCCCGCGCCCCATGTACTTTCGGGCATCGGTTTTGCGGTGCTCGCCGTGGCCTGCTTTGCCACGTTGGACACCACCACCAAGCACGTCAGTGCGACTTTCCCTCTTCTGGCGGCCCTGTGGTTTCGCTACACCTTCCAGGCTGTCAGCACCACCGTTGTGGCATGGAAAGGGCGCGGCCGTCAGCTGCTGATGACCCGGCACCCCCGCTACCAAATGGCTCGGGGCATGCTCTTGTTTGGCAGCAGCCTGTTGGCTTTTTTCAGCCTCAAGTACATGCCTGTGGGCGAGTTCACCGCCATCGCACTGATGGCACCATTGGCCGTGACGCTGCTGGCTGCTTGGCAACTGAAGGAACACGTCAGCGCCCAGCGCTGGGCCTTGGTGCTCGGCGGCTTTGCTGGCACGCTCGTCATCATCCGACCCAACACCCAGCACTTTGACTGGCACCTGCTGCTGCCTTTGCTGCTGGTGCTGACCAACTCCGGCTTTCAAGTGCTCACCAGCAAACTGGCCCATGCTGAGGAAGACCCAATGACCACGCACGTTTTGACGGGCTGGACGGGCACCGTGCTGGCCTCTTGCGTTCTGCCCTTTGTTTGGGAAACACCGCAAGATGCGGTGATCTGGCTGCAACTGTTCATCATGGGCCTGATGGCCACCTTGGGCCATTTCTTCCTGATCAAGGCCTTCGGCCGTGCGCCAACAGCCACACTCATGCCCTACATGTACGCGCAAATCGGCTTTGCTGTGCTTGGGGGATGGCTGGTGTTTGGGCACATGCCAGACCAATGGACGCTGGCGGGCATGGGCATGGTGACCGTGTGTGGGGCTTTGGGGGCCTGGCTCACATTGCACGAAAGCCGCGTGAAAGTGGAACTGCCAGAATCCTGATCCATGGCCCAGTATTTTTCAGTCCACCCCGTCAACCCCCAAGCCCGCTTGCTCAAGCAAGCCGTACAACTGCTCACCCAAAGCCAGGTGCTGGCGGTGCCCACCGATTCCAGTTATGCCCTGGTCTGCCATGTAGACGACAAAAGCGCCGTCGATCAACTGCGGCGCATTCGTGGTGTGGACGACAAGCACCACCTGACACTGCTGTGCCGCGACCTGAGCGAGCTGGCCAACTTCGCCAGGGTGGACAACAAGCAGTTTCGCCTGATCAAGCAGGCCACGCCAGGCCCCTACACTTTCATTTTGGAAGCAACCAAGGAGGTGCCCCGTCGCCTGAGCCACCCACAGCGCAAAACCATTGGCCTGCGCGTGCCCGAGCACACGGTGCTGCAAGAACTTTTGAGCCTGCACGGCGCTCCGTTGATCGCCGCCACCTTGATCCTGCCTGGCGATGAAGGCCCTCTCAACGATCCGGAAACCATCCGCGAACGCCTGGAGCACCAGATCGGCGCCGTGATCGATGCAGGGGCCTGTGCGCTTGAGCCCACCACCGTGGTCGACATGAGCACCGACACGCCCGAGGTGATCCGCTTGGGCCGCGGCGACCCGAAGCGCTTGGGCCTCTAAAGCGGCACGCCGCAGTCCCCCTCACGGTCTGAGACAATCAGGGCGTGGAAACCACTCAACTCATCCAGACCGTCCTGATCTACGCCTTGCCGGTGATCTTTGCCATCACCCTGCATGAGGCGGCGCACGGCTACGCCGCCCAGCGCTTGGGCGACCCCACTGCGGCCATGATGGGCCGCGTCACACTCAACCCTTTTCCGCACATCGACCCCATCGGCACCATCCTGATGCCCCTGCTGCTGTACTTCAGCACCGGAGGCGCATTCCTGTTCGGCTATGCCAAGCCGGTCCCCGTGCGCTTCGACCGCCTTCGCCACCCCAAACGCGACATGGTCTGGGTGGCTTTGGCCGGCCCGGCGTCCAACCTGCTGCAGGCCCTGGTGTGGGGCGCGCTGTTGTACGCGCTCGCAGGCAGTGGGGTCACCGAACGGTTTTTCCTCGAAATGTGCAAGGCAGGTCTGCTGGCCAACGTGGTCATGTTCGCTTTCAATCTCTTTCCATTGCCGCCACTCGACGGTGGCCGCATCGTGGTGGGCTTGCTGCCCATGCGCCAAGCCTTGCAGTTCTCGCGCATCGAGCCGTGGGGCTTTTTCATCGTCATGGCGCTGGTGATTTCCGGGGTGGTCAGTGCGCTGTGGATGCAGCCCCTGATGGACCTGACCTTCGCCCTCATCAAGCTGGCCTTGAGCCCGCTGTCTTTTTTGATCCGTTGACCGACTTATGACTTCTGCTGCCCGCACCCGCGTTCTCACCGGCATCACCACCACAGGCACACCGCATCTGGGCAACTATGTGGGCGCCATACGCCCCACCGTGCAAGCCAGCCGCGACGCCAGCACCGATGGCTTTTACTTTTTGGCCGACTACCATGCGCTCATCAAGTGCGATGAACCCGCCCGCATCCAGCGCTCAACCATGGAGATCGCGGCCAGTTGGATCGCATCTGGCCTCAACCCCGACAAAGTCACTTTCTACCGCCAGTCGGACATCCCCGAAATCCCCGAGCTGACCTGGTTGCTGACCTGCGTCACAGGCAAAGGCCTGCTCAACCGCGCACACGCCTACAAGGCGGCTGTTGACAAGAACCACGAAGCAGGCAAAGACACCGACGCCGATGTGACCGCGGGCCTGTTCATGTACCCGGTGCTGATGGGCGCGGACATCTTAATGTTCAAGGCGCACAAAGTGCCTGTGGGCCGCGACCAAATCCAACACATCGAGATGGCGCGCGACATGGCCTCAAGCTTCAACCACCTGTACGGCGAGCATTTCGTGCTGCCTGAGGCAGTGATCGAAGCGTCCGTGTCCCTGCTGCCCGGTCTGGATGGCCGAAAGATGAGCAAGAGCTACGACAACACCATCCCGCTCTTTGCCCCCGCCGCTCAGATGCGCCAACAAATCGCGGGCATCGTGACCGACTCCAAAGCGCCCGGCGAACCCAAGGCCACAGAGGGCTCGGCCTTGTTTCAGATTTACCAGGCCTTTGCCAGCACCGAAGAAACCACCGCATTGGCCCAAGCCTATGCACAGGGAATTGGTTGGGGCGACGCCAAACAGGTGCTGTTCGAGCGCATCGACCGCGAAGTGGCGCCCATGCGAGAGCAATACCAGGCCCTGATCAACAACCCCGCTGAACTGGACCGCCTGCTGCTGGTGGGTGCTGAAAAGGCCCGCAGCCTCGCAACCCCCTTCATACGCGAATTGCGCCATGCCGTGGGCCTGCGCGCCTTGTCGTCTGGTGTCACCGCACAGGCGGTCAAAGAAGACAAAGTGGCGCTCTCGAGCTTCAAGCAGTACCGCGAAAAAGACGGCCTGTTTTACTTCAAGCTGGTGTCGCCGCAAGGGCAGACTTTGCTGCAAAGCCTGGGCTTTGAAGCGCCAAAGGAAGCAGGCCAAGCGATTGGCAGGCTCCAAAGCGAAGGCGCTGCGGCGCTGGATGCATTGGCCCACTTATTTCAACCCAGTACGCCCGATGGCTTGGCGGTGGTACTGACCGAACTCATTAAAATGGCCAAATCTGTCAATTTAGATAAAAAATAAATGAAATCCCTGTTTAAGTAGTATTGCCAAATCGATCTGCTCAGGTTATCCTTGTACTTTCAGATTACCAAAAGAATACAAACCATGACTGTATATGTCATCGACGATCATCCTCTGATGCGGGATGCATTGACCATGCTGATTCACCGGGTACGCCCGGGCCTCAAAGTGGTTTCAGTGCCCAAAATGAACTTGCTCGACACAGCCGTGGACAAAAACGGTCCTGCAGAGCTCTTTTGCCTGGACCTTCAGTTGCCAGACACATTGGGCTTGTCGGGCGTTCACACGATCAAGGCCAAGTACCCCGACGTCTCACTCGCTGTGGTGACCAGCTCGGATGCCAGCGAATTCGAAGAGCGCTGCATGCAAGCCGGTGCCGACGCTTTCATCGAAAAGTCGAACAACCCGACCCAAATCATTGCCAGCTTGCGTGAACTGCTCGTCACACCAGAAATGACAGCGGCAGAAGATGAAAACGCCAACGGTACACCCGCACCGACAAAGCTCTCAAAACGTCAAAAACAACTCATCCTGATGCTGGACCAGGGCCTGTCCAACCGCGACATCGCCGAAAAACTCGACATCAGCGAGCACACGGTCAAAGTCCATTTTTGGCGTTTGTTCCGCCGCTTGGGCGTGAACAGCCGCACCCAGGCGCTGCACTTTGCGCGCACCAACGGCTGGTTGAGCATCTGAGCTTTTGAGCCACGCCATGACAAAGGGGCCTTGAAGGCCCCTTTTCTTTGCCAACACGATCGCCGCCTACTTTTTCTTGTTGACGATGTCCGGCGTCACTGCATCGATCACGTTGACTGTGGTTTTGACCGCATACACGGCCGCTGATCCTGCCGCATCTGCCACGGCCAGCAAAGTGCAGCCTTGCAGGAAGGCTGCTGTGATGAAGAGTGCAGTGAATTTCATTTTGTGGTCTTGGAAGGCTAGTGCAAAAAACTTTGAGACTCAAGCATACCCAAAAGGAATTGGGTCTGCAAAAACACGCTCAAAATGGACTTCCCAACAATTTTGAATTCACTGTCTGGCCAACAAGCACATGCACACCCGAGCTCAAGCCTCACAAGCAGGGCGCAACAACATGCCCATAGCGTTGGGCCCTGACATCGGCATGAATCGGCGAGCACTCAATCCAGAGAAAACAATGGGCTAAAGAAGCGTCCCATCATTTGTTCTGAGATTCAGATATTTCGATCACAGTCCTGATCCCTCCAACGGTGACCGCAACAGACAAGGGCAAAGCGCCACTGGGGACGGCACTTGTCACGAGTGATTTGGTTGCAGGGTCAAAGCTGATCCAACTGGGCAAGGGCTCGTTGTTGCTGAGTGTGACCACGAGCGAGCTTGTATTTTGTGCTCCCGCTGTCCCAGTCACAGACTCAGGCAAAGGAATGGTCAAGCCAGTCCCTGATACTGCGGTACTTTGAGGGACAGTGACCGTGATCAACCCTGTCGTGGATTGTCCAGGGGTATTGACTGTCGTGATTGTGATGCCCGAATTGCCGGTGGTTGCAGCTGGCGCGACTGACACCGAAGCCACTGGCACTGCAGTCACAGGTGTCAAAGCAGTTGGAACCACCAAAGCAGCCGTTCCGATGGGAGGAACGACCGTCGCACTGACGGGCAGCGTCACGGCAGGCGCCGTAACGGCCACAGGGACGGCATTGATCACGCCTGCGTCACTTTTGACCAAGTTCACTTGGTAATTGGCCCCAGCGTTTCGATCAGCGATCGTGTAAGAGCTGACGTTGATTGTTTTGTTACTTCCAACTGCGGCGTTTTCGTAAGTTTGCGTCAAACCAGAAACAGTGTCTGTGCCCAGCAAAACATGCGGCTTCATCAAACCAAAGGAGCCCGCAGCATGCAATATCACCCACAAGAACGAATCGACTCAAAGTCCGAGCCAAGTCCCATGGCCATCATTGGTGCCATCCTCGCCCAAGGCGCGATCCGCTTTCTCGATCGACAAAAAAGGGAATTAAGGGCCGCTGAGAAAAGCATCGGCAACGCTGAGCCGCTACAAAACTGAGTCACTTTACGTGGGGTTCAAGACCTCAGGAATATCGCGTGCGCCGTGCAATATGCGAACGATGGTGACCTGCTCTGTCGTGGACTCAAAAAAGATCACGTAGTTGCCATGCGCGCATGAGCGCAAGTCATCAGACAGCTCGGGCCGCCGCCGATAGCCCGCAGGGTTGAGACAAATCTTTTCGC